>CAZOGU010000021.1:0-9974 GCA_964579625.1 uncultured Pseudobdellovibrionaceae bacterium | reverse complement strand
GTAAGACCACCACCACCGAGCGCATTCTTTACTACACAGGCAAAAGTCATAAAATCGGCGAAGTTCACGATGGCAATACCGTCATGGACTGGATGGAGCAAGAGCAAGAGCGTGGGATCACGATCACCGCAGCTGCAACCATGTGTTCTTGGAAAAATCATCGCATCAACATTATCGATACTCCCGGACACGTTGATTTTACGATCGAGGTCGAGCGCTCTCTTCGCGTTCTCGACGGTGCCGTTGCAGTGTTTGATGCTGTGAATGGAGTGGAGTCACAAACAGAAACAGTCTGGCGCCAGGCTGATAAGTACAGAGTGCCGCGCATTTGTTTTATCAATAAAATGGACCGCGTCGGTGCCGATTTTCAGATGAGCATTGAGACAATAAAAGAGCGCTTGGCGGCAGTGCCAGCGGCCATACAAATTCCCATGGGAGCCGAAGATGGTTTTATGGGGATGATTGATCTTGTTACCGAAAAAGCCTTCTACTGGAAAAACTCCGAAAACATGGGCGAAAATTTTGAGATCATTGAAATCCCAGGCGAGTTTAAAGAAGAGGCGCAAAAGTATCGCGATAAATTAATTGAAACTCTCGCCGACTACGACGACGCTCTTGCTGATAAATATTTGTCAGGCGAAGCACTCACTCCGCAAGATATTAAAACCTCTATTCGCAAAAGCACCTTGGCTCTTAAAGTCACTCCCATTTTTTGTGGTTCGGCTTTTAAAAACAAAGGTGTGCAACCTCTTTTGGATGCCGTGATCGATTATCTCCCCTCGCCCCTGGATCGTGGAGAAATTTTTGGCAAGTCAGCTCGTGATTTGGATAAACTTGTCAGTTGCAAAACAGATTTTAAAGAACCACCTGTAGCTCTAGCTTTTAAATTGGCCTCCGATAGTTTTGCAGGATCGCTTTGTTACGTGCGCGTTTACTCGGGAGTGATTGATGTAGGCACAACGCTCATCAATCCACGCGAAAAGAAAAAAGAGCGCGTTGCTAAAATCGTAAAAATGCATGCAAACAGTCGTACAGAGGTGCAGCAACTCAAGGCCGGCGATATCGGCGCGATTGTCGGTCTTAAATTTACCGTCACAGGAGACACGTTGTGTGCTCCCGAAAAAGAAGTCGTTCTTGAATCCATCTCATTTCCAGATCCTGTGATCGCGATTGTCGTCGAGGCCAAATCCTCTGGCGATCAGACCAAAATGATGGAAGGTCTCACTCGACTTGTGAAGGAAGATCCCTCGAGCTCCCTCAAAACAGATCCCGAAACAGGACAACTTCTTCTCTCTGGGATGGGTGAATTGCATCTTGAAATTCTCGTGGATCGTCTTAAGCGTGAGTTCAATGTTCAGGTGAACACTGGAAGTCCGCAGGTGACATACCGTGAAGCCATTCTCGGCGAAGCCTCGGCCCGTAAGCGGTTTGAGCGCGAAGTGGCGGGTCAGCTTCAGGTGGGAGAAGTGGAAGTTAAAGTCTCCCCATTAAATTCACAGGAAAATTCTGTGGAAAACTTAGTCAAGGACGCGTTGCTGCCTAACGACATAAAGGCCGCGGCGATCGAAGGAGCTCGAGAAGCTTTGGAGAGTGGTATCCTTGCCGGGTTTTCAAATATTTCGACTCAGGTCAAAATTATTGCAATGCCTTACGATGCGGAACATGGACACCTGGCTGCCTATAAAATAGCTGCCTCTCAGGCTGTTCGAGAGTCTTTATTGAAAGCCAAGGCGCAACTCATGGAGCCCATTTTTAAGCTCGAAGTTGTTGTCCCGGAAGAATTTTTAGGGAGTGTTATCGGGGACTTAAACTCTCGCCGTGGTAAAATTTTAAACACGGCAAGCCGCTCCCATTTGCAGGTTGTGATGGCCGATGTGCCGCTGTCGGAGCTCTTTGGTTATGCCACCGGAATCCGCTCCCTTACTCAGGGACGAGGCACTTTTTCGATGAAATTTTACCAATATCACGCGGTCAATGAGCGTGTTCAAAAAGAGATTTTAACCCAGTTGGGTAGGGTCTAAGAGCCACTTTGGAGCTGATTTTGGCGGACTGTGGTCAGGTGTTTTAAGCCCGTAATTTTCCCTAGAAAAACTTCGAAAAAATAAATTATTTTTTTTTGACAAAAGATTTGTTTTCAGTGCATACTCCCCCTTCGCTATTTAAAAAGCATTGTTTTATTAATGGTTTAAGTTGGCTAAACCCCAGAAATTGCTGGGAAAAATAGGGATGCGCGTATGCAAAGTCAGAAGATTCGAATTCGTTTGAAAGCGTTTGATCACAAACTTCTCGATCAATCCACAAAAGAGATCGTGGATACAGCTCGCCGTACTGGCGCGCGAATCGCCGGACCGATTCCTCTTCCAACACGAATCAATCGCTATACAGTTTTAAGATCACCTCACGTTGATAAAAAATCTCGTGAGCAATTTGAAATGAAAACACACAAACGGCTTTTAGATATTCTAGAGCCGACTCAGCAGACGATCGACCAATTGATGAAGTTGGATCTCTCTGCCGGAGTGGATGTAGAGATTAAACTCTCTGCAGAATAATCACGGGGCCTAGAGCCCGCGAGGAGTAATAAATGAGTGAATCACAAGTTGAGCCTCAAGAGTCGAACGAAACTTCGACCTCAACCGCTGGAGAAGTTAAACTCAGTGGGCTTTTTGCTCACAAGGTTGGGATGTCTTCAGTTTATAACGAGGCTGGACAGATTATCCCAGTGACTGTTCTCAAGGTTGATACTTGGAAAGTGACACAAGTAAAAACAAAAGAAAAAGACGGATACAATTCTGTTCAAATCAGCCAATTCGGAAGAAAATTAGACAACACATCTAAAGCGATTCAAAAACACGTCGAAAAAGCCAATGGCAAAACGGGTGTTAAATTGACTCGCGAAATTCGTGCCGACAAAGTTCCAGAAGGAGCGGCTGTTGGCAGTTCTGTTTCGATCGAGTCTCTGCAAAAGGGTGACACTGTGAAAGTAACGGCCAAATCAAAAGGTCGTGGTTTTTCCGGTGCGATGAGACGTTGGAACTTTTCTGGAGGCCCTGCCTCTCACGGATCGAAATTCCACAGACGTCCTGGTTCTGCGGGAACAAGAACATGGCCTGGTTTTGTTATGGCTGGTAAAAAAGGTCCTGGTCACTATGGTGACGAGACGATCACAGTTCGTAATATTCAAATTGTCGATGTAAATGCAAAAGATGGATTAATCATGGTCAAGGGCCCAGTTCCTGGTGCTCGCAATGGCCTCGTGCGAATCTTAAAACAGCGAGTATAAATTATGGCAAAAATTGAAGTTTTAAATTGGGATAAGAAAAAAGTAGGCGAGATGGATCTTCCATCTCAACTTGTTGAGCGAGAAGTTAAAAAAGAACTTCTTCACGCCATGGTTCGTTGGCAACTCGTAAGCCGCCGTCAAGGAACACACGCGACAAAAACCAAAGGTTTGGTCAGTGGTGGTGGTAAAAAGCCTTTCAAACAAAAAGGAACTGGTAATGCCCGTCAGGGTTCGATCCGTTCTCCTTTGATGCCCGGCGGGGGTACTGCTTTTGGTCCACAACCAAAAGATTACAGCTACACACTTCCGAGCACGATGAAGAGCGCTGGTCTCCAGACAGCTCTTTCGTATCTTTACAGTGAGAAGAAACTTTTTGTTGTCGAAGGTATGAGCTCTAAAGAAGGAAAAGCCAAAGAACTTTCAGCACGTCTGAAGAAATTTGGTCTTAACAAAGCTCTTTTGATTTCTAAAGACCAAGACGAGTTGTTTGCGAGAGCTTCTAAAAACCTCAAAAACTATCGTTATAATACAGTGGCCGGTGTGAACGTGTATGACCTTTTGAAATACGACGCAGTTGTATTTACTCAAGACTGCATTCCATCTGTTGTTGAGAAGTGTGGAGCGAAATAATGTATCAAATTATTAAAAGACCACTCGTTACAGAAAAATCAAGTGCCTACAGCGACTACAACACTTACGTGTTCGAAGTTGATAAAGAGGCGACGAAAGATCAAATTAAATTTGCGATCGAAAAAGCTTTCAGCGTAAAAGTAGCGGCTGTTCGCACAACCACTTACCGCACGCGTTGGCTCAAGCAGCAGTCGAAATTTGGTCCACCACAGTATAAGAAAAAAGCCTTCGTCAAGTTGGCTCAAGGACAAAAAATTTCAATCTTTGAGGGAGCCTAATCATGGGAGTGAAGATTTTTAGACCAACAAGTGCAGGTCGCCGTGGAATGACGGGATTTGACTTCTCTGAGATCACCAAAGATCGTCCAGAGAAATCGTTGACACAAAGACTTTCTCGTTGTGCTGCTCGTAACAATCATGGGCAGATCACAATTCGTCACAAAGGTGGCGGACACAAACGTCGCTATCGCGTGATTGATTTTAAACGCCTTAAGCTCGAAGTTCCCGGAAAAGTTGTTGCGGTCGAGTACGATCCTAACAGAACATGCCGTATTGCTTTGGTGAATTATGCAGATGGCGATAAAGCTTATATCATTTCTCCAGTGGGCCTTAAAGTGGGTGACACTGTTGTCGCCAGCGAAAAAGCTGATATTCTTCCTGGAAATAACCTTCCTTTGAGTGCGATTCCGGTGGGAACAATTATTCACAATGTGGAATTACGCCCTGGTAAAGGTGGACAACTTTGTCGTGGAGCTGGAGCTTCTGCCACTTTGGTTGGACGTATCGGTAAATTTGCACAGGTGAAGTTGCCTTCTGGTGAAGTTCGCGAAGTTCTTACGAACTGTAAAGCGTCCATCGGACAAGTTGGCAATACAGACAATGAAAACATTTATATTGGAAAAGCAGGTCGCAATCGTTGGAAAGGGAAACGTCCAACAGTTCGCGGTATGGCGATGAACCCGGTTGATCACCCACTCGGTGGTGGTGAAGGCCGCGGAAAAGGTCATCACCCTGTGAGCCCATGGGGTCAGCCTTGCAAAGGGTATAAGACTCGTCATAACAAATCGACAGACAAATATATTATTAAGAATAGAAAAGCAAAGTAGAGGTAGTGTGTGGGTAGATCATTAAAAAAAGGTCCGTTTATAGACGACCACTTGATTAAAAAAGTAGTTAAGGCTTTAGAAACAGGCGATAAAAAAGCGATCAAAACATGGTCGCGCCGTTCGACAGTGATGCCCGACATGGTCGGTTTAACATTTGCTGTTCACAATGGTTCAAAGTTTGTTCCTATTTACATTACGGACAATATGATTGGTCATAAACTTGGAGAATTCGCACACACGCGCATGTTCCGAGGCCACTCTGAAAACAAGGCTAAAGAAGCCGGACCATCCAAGGCATAGGTGAATATATGGAAGTAAAAGCAAGATTAAAATTAGCAAGAGTTGGAGCGCAGAAAGCACGTTTGGTTGCTGATATGATTCGTGGAAAAGCGATCAACGAAGCCATTCGCGTCCTCACTTTTGAAAATCAAAAAGCTGGAAAAATGATCAAGAAACTTGTTGAATCTGCAGTGGCTAACGCTGAAGTCAAACAAGTGATCGATGTGGACAATCTCTACGTAAAAACAATTTACGTTGATGAGGGGCCATTTATTAAGAGATTTATGCCTCGCTCGCAAGGACGTGCGACCGAGATTAAGAAAAGAACGAGCCACATTAACGTCGTTTTGGACGAGAGGTAATCGCGTGGGACAAAAAGTAAATCCAATTGGACTTAGAGTCGGTGTTATCAGAACTTGGGATTCTCGCTGGTTTGCAGACGGGCCTCTCTATGCTTCTCAATTGCACGAAGACATCAAGCTAAGAAGCTATCTCAAAGCGAAGCTGAAACATGCTGGCGTTGCCAAAATCGAAATGGAGCGCGCGGCTAAAAAATTAAAGATTATCATTTCTACAGCTCGTCCAGGTGTTGTGATTGGTAAAAAAGGTGCTGGCATTGATTCGTTAAAAGACGAAGTTCAAAAAATGACACCCAATGAAGTTTTTGTAAATATTCAAGAGATTCGTAAACCGGATATGGATGCTCAACTTGTTGCTGAAAACATCGCAATGCAGTTGGAGAAGCGTGTATCTTGGAGACGTGCGATGAAAAAAGCCATTGCCTCTGCGATTCGCAGCGGTGTGCGCGGGATCAAAGTGCAAGTTTCGGGTCGTCTCGATGGAGCGGAAATCGCTCGCACAGAGTGGTACAACGAGAAGAGCGTTCCTCTTCATACACTTCGTGCAGACATCGATTATGGAACAGCGGAAGCGCTGACAGCTTATGGAATTATCGGTTTGAAAGTATGGATCTACAAAGGTGACGTGCTAAGTGCACGTGAAGCTGAGGAGGCAGGTCGTGCTAAGTCCTAAAAGAGTAAAATGGAGAAAGCAGCACAAAGGGAAAATGAAGGGTTTCGCAAGTCGCGCGAATTCACTTTCTTTTGGTGATTTTGGTTTAAAAGTTATGACCAACGGTTGGTTGTCAGCACGACAACTCGAAGCGGGTCGTATTGCGATCAGCCGCAGTATCAAGCGTGGTGGAAAAGTTTGGATTCGCGTTTATCCGCAGAAGCCAATCACTGAGAAGCCAGCAGAAGTGCGGATGGGTTCTGGTAAAGGAAATCCAGAGTACTGGGTGGCTGTTGTAAAGCCAGGAACGATTCTCTTTGAAATCAATGGTGTGACTCGTGAACAGGCCGCGGAAGCGTTCCGTTTGGCTGGACACAAAATGCCATTCAAGACAAAGTTTATCGCGAGAGAGGTTTAATATGAAATTTGCAGATGTTAAAGAACTCTCAAATGTAGAGATCAATAAAAAAATTCGCGAAGCGAAAGAAAAAATGTTCGACGCGAAAATGAAGAATTCGATGGGACAGATGACAAATCCTGTCGCCATTCGCGCAATGAGAAGAGACATTGCCCGTTTAAAAACGGCTTTGACTACGAAATTAAGAGGTACTCCATGAGTGAAGTGAATAATAGAGGTCGTCGTAAAGAAGAAGTTGGAACTGTGGTTGCAAATAAAATGCAAAAAACCATCACAGTGATGACCTATCGCTCAGTGATGCACCCAAAATATAAAAAGTTTTTGAAAAAAACATCTGTGTTTAAAGCACACGATGAAAAAGGTGAAGCAAAAGTAGGCGATAAAGTTCGCATCTACGAAGTAAGACCTCTCAGCAAAACAAAGCGTTGGAAGTTGGCAGAAATTGTCGAAAAAGCCAGCCGAGGCCAGGAGTAATTATGATTCAGCAACAAAGTAAAATGAAAGTTGCAGACAATTCGGGCGCCAAAGAAGTCATGTGTATTAAAGTTCTTGGTGGTTCGAAAAAGCGCTCAGCGGCCGTTGGTGACATCGTCGTTGTTTCTGTAAAGTCTGCGCTGCCCACGTCCAAAGTTAAAAAAGGTGAAGTGGCAAAAGCTGTGATCGTGAGAACGGTGCAAATGATTCGTCGTGCAGATGGAACATGCATTAAGTTTGATGACAACGCCGCTGTCTTGATCAATGCGGCAAAAGAACCCATTGGAACACGTATTTTTGGCCCAGTAGCTCGTGAACTTCGTGCGAAGCAATTCGTAAAGATCGTTTCCCTAGCTCCTGAGGTTCTATAGGTTGGTGATATATGAATAGATTGTACATAAAATATAAAAACGAAATCGCACCAGCTCTTAAAAAAGAGCTCGGCTACGAAAATATCATGCAGCTTCCAAAGCTTGAGAAGATCGTGATCAATCAGTGTCTTTCTGATGCCGTTCAAAACGCAAAAATTTTGAATACAGCCGCAGACGAGATCGCTTTGATTGCTGGCCAAAAGCCATTGATCACAAAAGCGAAGAAATCGATTTCAAACTTTAAACTTCGTGAAGGAATGCCCATTGGAGTGACTGTCACTCTTCGCAAAGAAAAAATGTGGGCCTTCTTTGATCGTTTGATCTCTCTTTCATTACCTCGCGTTCGTGACTTTCGCGGTCTTCCATCACGTGGATTTGATGGCCGTGGAAATTACAACATGGGTCTGAAAGAACAGACAGTATTTCCAGAAATTAATTATGATAAAGTTGATAAGGCTCGTGGGATGAACATTACGATTTGTACTACAGCTAAAAATGATGCCGAGGGGAAAGCGCTACTAGATGCGTTTGGCTTTCCATTCAGAAAGTAATAGGAGGAATCGGTGGCTCGTCTTGCAATGATCGTTAAGGCTAAAAGAAAACCGAAGTTTAAAGTTCGCGCGAAAAGTCGTTGCGAATTGTGCGGACGCTCAAAAGCGTTTTTGCGCAAATTTAAAGTTTGTCGTCTGTGTTTCCGTGGTCTGGCCCTGAAGGGGATGATTCCTGGTGTGACAAAGGCGAGTTGGTAAATAAAAATTCGCACCCCAATGTAGGGTCGCGTGAGGAGTAGTTAGTATGGATATGATCGGTGATTTTTTAACAGTGATTCGAAACGGCGTAAAAGCCGGCCACGAAAAAGTGGACGTGCCGAATTCGAAGCAAAAAGAAGCCATTGCTGAAGTTTTGAAAAAAACAGATTACATCAGCGAATATAAAGTTGTGAAAGATGGCAAACAAGGCGTTATGCGCGTGTATTTAAACTACAATGCGAGTGGAGCTCCTAAAATCAACGGGATCCGTCGTATGAGCCGTCCTGGTCGTCGTTATTATGTAAACTCAGAAAAAATTCCGAATGTGAGATCCGGCTACGGTCTATCGATCGTTAGTACAAGCAAGGGTGTCATGAGCGGTGGAGATGCGAAGAAGCTGAACGTCGGTGGCGAACTTCTTTGCATCGTTTGGTAGGTGAAATATGTCGAGAATTGGAAAAAACCCAGTAAGTTTTGATAGCAAAGTCAATATAACCATTACGCCAAAAAACGAAGTGGTTGTTAAAGGTGCAAAAACATCAATGACGGTTTTAATGCGTCCTGAAATTCAGGCCAAAGTTGAAGCTGGAAAAGTTGTTTTGACTCGCAAGAATGACGCCAAAGAAACAAAAGCCCTTCACGGTCTTTATCGCTCACTTGTGAAAAATGCAGTGATCGGTGTGACAGATGGATTTACGCGCTCACTCACTCTCCAAGGGGTTGGTTACAGAGCATCTATATCTGGACAAAAGCTCGAGCTTTCTTTGGGATTCAGTCATCCTGTGATTTTTGAAGTTCCTAAAGGCATTGAAATTAAAGTTGATAAGCAAACGACAGTTCTTGTCACAGGCGCTGATAAAGCTCTTGTGGGTCAAGTGGCTGCAAAAATTCGCGGTTTTAGACCGCCTGAGCCTTACCTTGGAAAAGGTGTTCGATACACTGATGAGACCATCAGACGTAAAGAAGGAAAATCAGCTGGTAAATAATTAAAGAGGTGTAGTGTGAGACTTGTTGTAAATAAAAAAAATAGCCGGAAACTTAAAGGTCGCTCGACTAAAAAAGTACGCATCCGCAAAAAGATTAAAGGCACTGACGAGAGACCTCGTTTGTGTGTTTTTAAGAGCTTGAATAACATCTATGCTCAGCTTGTTGATGATGTCACAGGCAAGACTCTTCTCACTGTATCCACGTTAGCGGATATCAAAGAGAAGTCGGGTCGTGATGCTGCCTTTGAAGTAGGTAAGCTTTTGGCTTCGAAGGCCAAAGATAAAAAAATTGAAAAAGTCGTTTTTGATCGCAGCGGATACATCTATCATGGCCGTGTTAAAGCGGTGGCTGATGGAGCCCGTGAAGGTGGATTGAATTTTTAACTCTATAAGGAGTCATTGAAATGCAAGAAGTTGCAGAGTTTGAAGAAAAAGTAGTCGCCGTAAGACGTGTTGCTAAGGTTGTTAAGGGAGGACGTCGGTTCTCTTTTGCTGCACTAGTTGTTGTCGGTAACGGAACAGGCAGCGTTGGTTACGGAACAGGGAAGTCGGGAGAGGTTCCAGAGGCGATTGGTAAAGCATCGCGTGGAGCTAAGAAGAACTTCCGAGACATCGTTCTTGTGGAAGGACGAACTATTGCTCACGAAGTCGTTGGCAAGTTTGGTGCG
>CAZOGU010000020.1:0-46187 GCA_964579625.1 uncultured Pseudobdellovibrionaceae bacterium | reverse complement strand
TCCCTTCGTGGCTATCTGCGTGATATTGAAGCTCTCCTCAAAACGTATAAAGATCAACTCCCCGAGACTTTCTTTACACCTTCTGGAGCACCTCAGGAGCTGATTTCGGCACCATGGAGTCTCGAAGAGATCGAGAAAAAAAACACGGAGATGCAACCACTTCTAAAAACATACCGCGCCCTTCAAGCGATGGAAACCCAACTTGCAAAACTCCGAGGCGAATTTGATGCCCTGTTAGCAAAAACAGAGAAGATCGACAAACTCACAACTCACTTTTTGACTCTCAACTCGCAAAAAACAATGGCAGAGGAATCAATCAAAAAACGCGAACAAATGATCCAAAGCCTTCAACAAATTCCAGCGGTTGGCGACTTAACAGATATCGAATTTTTTACTTTGCTGGTTTTTACTGAGGGTCAGCTCCAAAAACAAAGTCGAAGTTATGATGAAGAATTTTCGTTTCACGAAAAGCAATTTGAAGTGTTTGCGCAGAAACACAAAGAAGGCGTTCAAAAATTACAAATGCAATGGAAGAATTTACTTTGCGATTGGAAGTCTCTGGCTGAGAATTCTTTAAATGCAAAAAAGCTCAATTGCCTTATTGTCAGTGATTTTTTAAACGAACGAAAGAGAATGGACTTTTTAGAACAGCTTTCACCGCAGATTCTTGATTCAGCCATCAACATCGAGACGAGCCCCTGGACTCAAAGTATGAGCAAAATTGATTACCTTGCGGATAGAATCTCAGGTGATCTCAACCTCGAACAGCGACAAATTGAAAGTTTGCTCGAGATTGAACAACAACTTCGAGTGATTACTTGGCGTTGGAGTGCCCAGCAAAAAACAGCGCAGGAACTCACTGATTGCGAATCCCCGGAACTCACTCAAAAAATCGAAGCCGGTACTTTTTCCCAAGAATTCTATGAAGAACTTTTCTTTTGCGAAAAGAAGAAACTCTTATCGTTGATCGTCGAGAATGAGAATACCTTCAGTCAGTCCATGATGAAAACGATTGATCTTACCGAAGCAAAGACGCAACTCGAAGAAGCCCAAAACGAGATGACCAATGAAAGCCTCCTTTTTATGAACTCCGTAAATCAACTTTTTAAAAACTCTCAACAAGCTGTTTTTTTGGAAGACTACTATGTGGGTTGTCTGGATCTTGCGATGGGCCTTGAGGACTGTCAAAAATCGTTTCAACTTCAAAACGAACTTAATGATGGATTAACAAAAGACGTTAAAGAGCTGGATTTACAGATTCAATCCCGCTCCGCCCTGTTCGCCGTAGACATCCAAACCTCCCAGCAAGAAGTTAAAACCTTGATGGAAAAGAAGTCCACTTACGTCAAAGAAAACGGAATCGAACCTTTGATCGCGACACGGGATTCTTTAAATGAAAAACTTCTTGCCACCCGAACAGAGTTAACCGAACTACAAAGAGTTTTTGAATTAAAAAAACAAAATCTCAATCAAAGCAAAGAACAGCAATTGGCGTTACAGCAAGAGGCCACGCAGATCATTGCTAAATTAGCTCTCCTTTCCGTACAGATTATCAACATTCAAAATGCGTGGGACTCCGACTGTGCTAGTTTTTCGCAGATTCAAATACAAGCGGATGGGATTGACCAAAAGATTCTCGAGCTACTTAAACCCACAATAAAAACTCCGAATACGAAGATCCAAAAGCATCCGTTTTTAGTCCTGTGCTCTAGATAAGAGCCAAAGGATGTATTATTTACACTCTTGAAGAATTATATGCGATGCGTTATAAGTGCTCATCACCCTCTCGAAAGTGAGCACTATGACCAGCAAGATCTTCTTTTTGATTCCTTTTATTTTAATGGCTCTCTTGGGCTGCTCTTCTGACAAAAAAGCGGGTGCAGCTCCGGTTGATTTTTGCACCCAAGCCTTCGTCAAAGATTACAATCAAGTCATTAAAGGCATATCAACCACGGAAGAATTGTGGAGCTCCCGCCAAACCAGAATTCCAAGCTATTGGATGAAAGACATCCTTATTCTTGATCGTTCTTGCCAAAAATTCTATGCCCAACACGCACAGATCCGCTGCATGGCCGACATAGAAGACGAGACGCTACTGATCACATCGCAAAACTTAGCCTCTTACTGCCAAACAGCCGATGAACTTGCCGTCGAGTACAAGGACGTTCGCGAGGCTCCTGAAGCTTTTTCCGATGATTTTTCCGAAGACCTTCCTTTTGAAGAAGACACTGAGGAAATGGAAGACGAGGATTTCGAAGAACGATTTCCTGAAGTCGTTGATGAAGAAGCGATAGAGGAACAAGACGACAAATCACCAAGTTCAGACGAGATTGAACTCCTCCCCGTTCCAAACGCTGGCAAAGTTCCAAACGGCACACTTCCGCCGCTGAAGACGCCCTCTGAAAAAGAATCCGCCCCTGCCACAGAACTTCCCGCCTCCACAGCCATTCAAGACGTTCCGGCTGCCAGAATAAAAATCACTGTTAAGAAGACGTCTGCCGTGCAAAAACTGTTGGAAAGTCGCGAAGTGGTTATCTCAGAAGGCGTGATCGACTCTTTACAAAGCCCCAAGATCCTCGAAAAAGTTCAAAAGGGTTTGGCTTTTTGCTCGCTCACTTCGATCGAAAAAGAAATGTGGATCGATAACCTCTCCGACGCGATGAAGTTGTCTGTAAAATCGATCTCGCAATCCAAAGAAGACATGCAGAGCTTTCAGCAAATCACTATCACACTGGAAGACGAACGCACTGGGATCAATCTCTCTTGCCTCAAACGCTCTCAGGAGCCCTTCAGCGTTGCAGAAATCACTAAGGCGCTCAGTGGCGCCTTAGTGATCGATATTAAATAAAGCTGACCAGTAAATAGTGCTTATCCAGATGTTTAGGGTCTATGACAATAGGTCCATCTAGATCAAAATACAGTTATGGCTTTAAATCTAGTTTGCGCTCTAGTAGTAAAGAAGCATCCAAATGATCAAAAGGTGTGTTAAATGATGGATCATTTGATCAAAACCTAAAATCCACCAAAAGATGGACTGATTGATATCATTAAAACGCCCCAGGTATGTAGGGCCCGAACGAAACCGGTCAGTTATAAAGTGAATGCCGAAATCCAAGAAAGCCAGCCACCACAGTTCTGGGCGATAAAACAAACAGATGGATAAAGTGAAGACTGCATGAACGGTGCAATGCAATGCCAGTGGCCAAATAAAATCCCAATCGGGGCGAATCTTTTTGAGCATATAGTTATGCTGAAAAAGATAGTCTGCTAAAAAGTGTTTAAACTGGTAAATAACCACAAGAGTAAAAATCGTCTGAACTTCTTGGCTCATTGTTTATCCTTTTGAATATCAGACTCTTCCAGTTCGTACTCCTTGCTTTTTAACGGCAGAACATTCTTCTCGTAATAATCCAAAAGAACACGATGGTTGCGCGAAAAGATATCGCGAGCCCCTTTTTTACTTTGCTCAAAACGATCGACTTTTTCTTGATGATCATTTTCGAGGTTCGCTGTTGTTCGAAACTCGCGACGAAATTGTTGGCGGCGACGAATGGCATTAAGTTCTCTCGACATTCGTTGTTCTTTTTGCTTTTCGGCCGCACTTTTTCTGATGAGGTCCGACTTCTCTTGCAAAGCCTTCCATTCAAAAAAGGCCTTCTCTCTCTCCAGATAACTTTGGAGAGTCCCCGCAGAGGATATAAATGCCATACCTAATATTAAAAATTGAATAAACATACCAGCCACTATCGGAAGTTATGGTTCTGATTATAAGTAAAATAGTTGTTTCTGACCAAAGTCTTCTTATTTTAACTCGACAAAGTGCTTGAACCTAAAATATAAAAAGCCATGGAAATTTTAACAACTCTCTTGCCTTGGGCTCTCGACGTCGCCGGTTTTTTTATCAAAGCCGCGATTCTTATACTTGGTCTCCTTATTCTTATTTCATTCGCCATCAAAGAAAAGATGGACGATAAAATAACGATCAAAGACCTCAACCAGCGCTTTAAAAACTATAAAAACTCTCTCCTCGAGTCGTTTTTAGACAAAAAAGCTTATAAAAAAGAGCTTAAAAAACAGGCAGCTATTGAAAAGAGCCCAGCTCCAAAAGCTCGCAGTTATTATGTTACTTTTCAGGGAGATATTAAAGCCTCGGCTGTGAATCAACTCAAAGAGGTGGTGACCGCCATCCTTACGATCGCCGATAAAAAAGACGAAGTGATCGTGAGTCTCGAAAGTCCTGGCGGTATGGTGCATGGTTACGGTTTAGCAGCCAGTCAGCTTCAACGCATTAAAGATGCGGGCATCCCACTCACCGTTTGTGTCGATAAAGTGGCCGCAAGTGGTGGCTACATGATGGCCTGTTTGGCTGACAAAATCGTTGCCGCTCCTTTTGCGATCATCGGCTCTGTGGGTGTGGTTGCGAGTGTTCCTAACTTTAATAAAATTCTTAAAAAAAATAATGTGGATTACTATCAAGTCACCTCTGGAAAATTTAAACGGACGCTCACTCTCATGGGCGAAGTCAGCCAAGAAGGTTTAGATAAATTCAAAGAAGAGATCGAAGAAACTCATCAACTCTTTAAAAATCATATACACAAATTTAGACCTCAAGTGGACATTGAAAAAATCTCAACCGGTGAGCACTGGTACGGACAAACGGCTTTGCAATTAAAACTGATTGATCAACTCGGCACGAGCGATGATTACCTTTATCAACAAAGCCTTCTCCGTGACATTAAAGAGGTTTCTTTTGTGGCTAAAAAGAGTTTTAAAGACAAACTTGCAGACGGCTTCGCATCGACCATCGAAAAAGTGGCCGATGTGATTTTAGATAAAATTAAAGGATCTTAAGACATTTCCATCCAGGCATAGAGAGCTTTTCACGAACATCTTGTTCATTTCGAGTGGCGATAAAATTGGGCGGTTCCCAGAGTGGCAAAGAATCCGCTTCTTTTGCATCAAGCAGTTGTACTTTTGTAAGTCCCTTGTAAATTCTAAAAATCGAAAACCCTTGCTCTTTTAAAAATGCGGCCACCAATGATCGCGATCCTTGAAAGTCTTCAAACAAAACATGCTCGACGTCTTTGAGGGTTTCGAGACCTCCTTGAAGAACACACAGCTCATGCCCTTCAACATCGATTTTAATCAACTCCACTTTTTTTCCGGATAAGATCTCATCAAGAGTCCTCACTGGAACTTTTATTGTAATTGCTCCAGTGGTTTTTTCGAGACTGGCTATACCCTCATTCTTATCAAAGTTCTGAGGGATATAAAGGTCCAACTCTCCTGATTTGTTTGAGAGAGCCACGGGATAAAATTTGCATTGATCGGATTTGCGTAAATGAGTGCGCCATTTTTTTTGCAATTGGGGGTGCGGCTCAAAACAGTGAACGGTCCCGTAAGCCCCCACTCGGTGAGCAAGAACCAGACTAAAGTACCCCATGTTGGCGCCAATATCGGCCACTTTCGCGCCCGATGAGACCAATCTCCAAATAGTTTCTGTTAAAGCCAAATCATAAACGCCAAAATCAATCAGCGATTTGCCGATGGTCTCTCTTGAGGAAACTGACATTTTTTGATTGAGAATCTTCACGGTAACTTCTGCTCTTGTCTTTGGTCTAAAAAAAGAACGCAGTCGACTGAAAATCTGCCTGGGTCGATAAAAGTACTCTGGTTTTTTTAGAAATCGAAAGCTATTTTTTTGTATTAAAGCCATAATTTTATTAAAAAATCCTCGATAAAATCCGATAACTCAAGCAATGCAAGAGTTGTTGGTTATTCACTTATTATTCTTTACTTTTCATCGGCCTGGCAACTCCCAGAAAATATTAATAAATCGACCAGCCATAAGGATTGGTTATTCATTCTACTAATGAAAATCATTGGCCGTCACTATAGGATAAGATATGGAAAATACAGATAATCACAAAAAAAAATCCGCTAATCCAAGTCGCATCCAAGAGTTCTCTGAAAAGAGAGCGCTGCTTGTAGCTTCAATCGAAGTTTTGAAGGCTAAAAAGAATTTTATCCTTCTCACTTTTCTTCTGGCAACAGTGGGAACTGTTCTTGGACACTTCTTCCAAACGACAACCTACACCGCCACGGCTTCGCTGTTTGTACAAACACTCGAAGAACCAACAGCCGCTGAGTATCTCCTCAATCACCAAGTGGGACGGCTGAATAAAGCAGAGCGCATCGAGACCTATATGCGCTATTTAAGCTCAGATTCATTTTTATTGTCTGTAGCTCAAAAATTAAAATTTCACGAGGACTTTCAAAAGTTCAATCTCGCGCCTGTACAGAACCATTCTCTGGTGAGTGTGCAATTTTGGAAATCAAAGCTTCTCGGGCTCTTCCATGACTCTTCTCCACAAAGTAAAATCTCAAACGATAAATACTCCTCAACAGAAATCGTCGGCTTTATAAAAAGCATGATCGCCTATGATACAGATTACAGCCACTTTGTTTTTATCCGAGCAAAAACGCTAGAGCCCTACACTGGCCAAATCATTGCAAATATTGCAGCTGAAGAGTTTGTTCATGTTACCAATGAACGTGGCATTCAAGAAATCGAACAGATCCGAACTTTTGTAGAAACGAAAATCAAAGAAACCCAGGATCGACTTCGCTCGACCGAAACCGAGCTCATTGATTTTAAAAAGAAAAATAGTTTAATATCAAGTGACAAGAGCTCATCACTGGTGGCTGAGCGTTATTCACGAATTTCTGGTGATCTCGAAAGCGCTAAGCTGCAGTTCGAAGAAAATCAAAAACTAATTACCTTTTTCGAAAACGGCCAAAAAGCCAATATGGAAACCGGTACCTCGAAAGCTGGCAGCCCCGCCTATGGCATCAAAGAGACGACGATTATTCTTCAAAGAAAACTCGAACAGCTTAAAAAAGAAAAAGCAATCATTATTGCTCAGGAAGACAAAAACCAAGAATCTCGAATCAAAGATATCGAAAAAGAAATCAATAGAACTTTTTCGGCTTACAAATCTTATTCCAATCGCATTGGACAAGAAAATTTATTCATCTACATGAACCCGCAAAAGCTCCAGCAAAAAATCAACGAGCTTAAAGAAGAAAATGAAATCTTAAAAACCAAGATTTCCTCTTTAAACAGGGTGGCTGACGAAGTCCGTTTACAAATTGAAAAGATCCCGACTTTGGCACAAAAACAAATTCTTTTAGAGAACAGCATTCAACTCGACACCGAAAACTACACCAATCTTAAAAACAAACTCACCGAGCTTGATATTCAAAGAATTTCTCAGAAAAAAGAAGTTCGTGTCGATCAAGTGGCTCAGCTACCAAGAGCCAATATCAAAGGGAATCTTCTTTTAAAATTGGCTTTTTCGGCACTGATATCTTTATTCCTTGGTGTTTGTATTATCATTGGAATCGAAGCCCTTGATCCGACGATTAAACACCGTTCGGATCTGGTTGATTGCAGTCTAGAGTTTATTGGAGAGATCCCGCTGATTTCGTCGTTCGTCGAAAAAAATGCGTCAAAATCCAATTTTGCTCATCCCAACAAACTGGTTTGCGTAAAATCTCCTGAATCCATCGAATCAATGGCATTTAAATATATTCGAGCGCGCCTCGAATCCTATAAGTACAAGTACAAAAAGAACAATATGATTATCAGCATTTCAAGTAGTAGCGTGAGTGAAGGAAAATCCTTTATCAGTGCAAACCTGTCTGTTTGTTTATCACAGCTCAAACGCAAAGTTCTCCTTATCGATGGGGATCTTCGTAGACCTTCGCAAAATGGCTACTTTGATGTAAATTCGCAATACGGTCTTGTTGACCTTCTTGGTATGACAAAGACCCTTGACGACGTCATCATCAAAGATCTTTTCCCGCAGATGGACTACCTGCCGGCTGGTTTTTGCACGGCTAATTCGACCGAAATTATTAGTGCAGAGACGTTCAAAGCTCTTCTTAGCTACCTAAAAACAGAATACGATTATATCGTTATCGATTGCCCGCCTGTATTTGCAGCGGTCGATGCTGCTATCGTCAGCAGCTACAGCGATATCCCAATATTGCTAGCCAACTTCCGCGAAACAAAAAAAGTCTATTTGAACGATGCTTACAATCAGCTTCTGCAAGTGTCTTACAAAAGAGTTTTTGGGATCATCAACAAAGCCATTGTGAGCACCTCAAGATTCCATTACTATGGTTATCATAACTATACAAAGGCCGAAAACAATTTGGCCCCGATACCTGGAGCCCCCGTGGACCCTAAAGACATTGAAAAGTTTTTAGAAAATATCAAAAGGAAAACCAGCTAAATGAAACATCTTGTCTCTTCACTCACTGTTTTTTGCTACACGTTCTTAATTCTGAGTCCTGCCCTTGCGCGCGAAAAGGATCTTGTTTCAAGCTTTGAGCTTTTACAAAACGATTCATACAGCCGCTTCACGGCAGGCAGTGAGTACATGTCGGGTCAAGAGCCTGGCACTGTCATGATGAAAGTGAATCTTTGGGGCGCTGTTAGAAAACCAGGCATTCACCATATCCCTGTTAAAACAGATCTTGTGGCATTGATGTCTTATGCAGGTGGCCCCAATGATAATGCCATTATTGACGACGTAACGATTCGTAGGCAACAGGGCAACAAACAAACACGTATTAAGGTCGATTTAGCTCAATTGATCCACGGTGAAAATTCGCAAAATCTTTCACTTCAGCCAGAAGATATTATTGTAATCCCTGCAAAAGAACCTTGGATTAGCCAAGACACTTTCACTCTCGCTATTTTTGCCTCTACAATCGCAAGTATTATTTTAAGTGCTGTTCTTATTGATAAACAAACAAAATAGTCCCTAGAGTGATGAGGGAACGAGAACGGGCCCTCTTATTTTTGCGCTACAACCACAATATTATCGCTAAAGCGAAGGCCTTTTAAAAAGCCCCAAGAAATCTTCTGCCATGTGTAGTTTGGAAGTGACGGAACCATTCCCACATCGGTGTATACCACTTCCATTCGTTTAAATCCACATTCCTGGAGAATGCGATACAAGTCGGTCTGATTAAGTGCTGTGATATGAGCCGGGTAAGAACTATCGGTAAAGGAAACAAAGTGACCGCGAAAAATATACGAAATAATCGCTCGCCAGCTTTCGTTGTTCGGAGTTGTTAAAACTAAGAGTCCTTCGGGCTTTAAAACTCTCGCCAAGTCGCGAACCATTTGTCGAGGATTCTCGAGGTGCTCAATCACTTCGATGCAAGTGACCACATCAAATTGCCCGTCTTTGAACTGCAATTTTTTATTTAAATCTTGAACATACCAATTGGCTCCGGTGACTTTGGAGTACATTAAGTCCACACCGTGATACATATAACGAAACGCCGAAGCACTCATTTTTTTTAAAAAATCACCCTGTCCTGCTCCAAAATCAAGAAGTTGACCATTTTCGGTCCCGTACTTTCGAATCACTTCAATCACTTTTTCGTAAATGATTTCGTGGCTGATTCCCAAGCTTTGTTGAACGGCCGGAGTGAGTTGATCATTTTTTAAGGGAGGGGTTTGTAATGCTGTCGACATAGTCTTTATTCTATGCAAACCCGCCGTCTTTCAAAAGAGCTGTTTGAATTTCTAGACGGCCAGAAACACATCAGGTAGAGTTAAAAAATGAAGAAAACGATTCTTTATATTGCACCCTCCTCTGGTCTAGGTGGAGCGGAAACTTTTTTAAAGACGACTTTTATTTCTCACAATAAAGAGACAATAAAACCCGTCTACTTGCTCTTTCAAAAAGGACCGCTTTTTGATTGGCTCACAGAGCATGGTGCTTTGATCGAGCTCTTACCCAAACGCCCCCGCCTCTCCCGCCCATGGACCTTTTGGCAAGTGCACACCTTTATTCAAAAAGTGATTCAACAGCACTCGGTAGATTTAGTTCATTCGACGATGGCCTATGGAGCCCTCTATGCCGCATTTGCAGCTTATCGGATGCAGATTCCGCATCTGTGGTTTCAACACGGACCGGCCTCGGGCTGGATGGATCAACTCGCGGCACTTTTCCCTCATAAAGCCGTCCTTGTAAATTCGGAATTTACAAAACAAAAACAACTTCAATTGGAAAAACCATTTTCATTTTTAATCTCACAAAAAAGAGCCGTTTATAAAATCAATCTGGGTGTCGAAACGTCTTACCTTACTGCGGCTGAGACTTCGGGCTTCAAAAAAACTCTTCTTGAAAAGTATCATTTACCGCAAGATACGGTGATTTTTGCCATGGCTTGCCGTCTGCAGAAGTGGAAAGGTGTTCATCTTGTAGTGGATGCCGTGAATCGCCTTAAGAAGGATAAGAACTTTGCGATTTTTATCTGGGGTGCGACTTTTGACTCCGAAGAGTATGTCGAAGATCTTAAAAAGCAGGTGCAAAAAAATCCTGTCTTTTTTGAAGGCCCTATCTCAAATGTTGCGTTGGCCTTCTCGGCTTGCGATGTGGTTATTAATGCCTCTTTGCAGCCGGAGCCTTTTGGTCTCACCTTGATCGAAGCCTTGTCTGTGGGCGCCGCTTTGATCGGCCCCAATGAGGGCGGTCCAAAAGAGATCATCCTTTCGCAAATCACCGGTCGCTTATTCACTCCACGCTCTGCGCAAAGTTTATGCGAGCAAATAGAGTGGATGCTCGATAACCCCGATCTCAGAAAACAAATGCAGCAACAAGCTAAGATTTCGTTTCAAAAATTATATACCAATCAACAAATGATCGAGAGTCTCGAAAGCATCTATCAGACTAGTGTTGTAAATCAATAAAGTATTTTTTGATCTTTTTTGAATCCCAGTTTTTTGGAAAGAGATGTATTCTTTTTTCATTCAGCGCGAACACATTGGCTTGTTGAATATGAGAAAAATCATTGATCCATCGACTGCGTTCTGCGACATCACCGACCTGATAAAATTGGTACCCAAGTTTTTTTAAAAATTCGGCAATTTGATTGGGCTCATATCCAAAGCGTTGACTGGCCTTTACATTGATTTCAATTAAAAATTGGGGCTTTAAACGATCAATTGTTTTTTGCCCACCCATTAAAGCCGAAAGCTCTGCACCTTCGATATCCATTTTTATAAGATCCAACCGCTGAAAGTCTTTGCAAAAATCGTCAAGAGTGGTCACTTCGCACTGGTACTGCTCCATGGCCTCTTTCACAGAACCTGCTGTAAAAGTTCCCAGATTGTCTTCCATATCGGACTCCAAAGAAAACTGAAGTGTTTCCTTTTGATGCCACAGTCCTTTGTTCATAAGAAATATATTTTTCTCTTTAATTGATGGAGAAATATTATGTTGCAATATTTTAAAATTTTTAGGAACAGGCTCAAACGAGTAGACTCTCCCTGTCTGGAGCCCTTGCGCGATCAAAAGGGAATAAAAACCAATGTTAGCACCAGCATCAATCACAATATCATCTGCTTGCACCAGTGATTTTAAAAGATAGGACTCAATGGGCTCATACGCGCCAAAAAAGTAAATTTGTCGTTGAATATGATCTTTCAAACGACACTCAAGGTGCTCACGACCTAGAAGTTGAGTTGTTTTGACCGCTGCTTTAAAGCTGGGAGCCCACTGATCTACTTTTTGGTAGAGCCACCCAAGAGCCCAACCACTTTGGGCCCACAAGCGAAAGAATAAAATGATCATATTAGCTTTCAAGAAGCACCTCTTCATAAAGTCGAATCGTTTGTTGAATACAACGATCCCAAGAAAAAAACTGAGACCTATTAAAACTTTTCTCTCCCATTTTTTGGGCCGTTACTGGGTCACTGATCCAGTTTATTTTCTCAGCGATCTGCTGGTGATCCTTAGGATCAAATAAACACTCCGGAATATTAACGATCTCCTGCAAACTTGTGTTATTTGAAGCCAAGACAGGCTTCTTCATCTTCATCGCTTCTACAGCTTGTAAACCAAAACCTTCATAGACGCTTGGGTAGATGAAACAGTGACAATAGTGATAAAAACTTGGCAGATCCGAATCTGCAACGTAACCCATCATGTGAACATGATCTAAAACATCCAATCCCCGCGCCATCTCAAGAAAAAGCTTTCTTTGCGATTCACTTCCTCCACAGATAAGTAACGGTTTTTTCTTCTTTGATAGAGAATAGGCTAGCAATAGGCCTGCAATATTCTTTCGATCTTCAATTCCCCCCACATAAAAGAAACTTTCTTCTCGAAACAGAGGATATTTTTCTTTTAATTGAGCCAGAGGTTGAATATTCGCAGGACTAAAGGAGTCATCCGCCGACTCGTAAATAACCGATATTTTTTTGGAATCAACTCCATAATACTTAATAATATCTTTCTTAGCGTGTTCGCTCACTGTGATGATGTGATCGGCGGCTTTTTGCGATAAAAGATGGAACAAACGTATTTTTTGTTCAGTGGGCTTTAATTTTTGAAAAAATGATTTTCGAGGACCATAAAACGCCTTTTCGATCGCATCATGAAGAGTGAGAATTTTTTTGGTTTTTAAAAAGTATGGCAAACCGTAATTGATGGGACAATGGAGAATATCCACTTGCTGTTCTCCACAGAGATCCGCAAGCACTCGCTGTTCCCAATCGATGTAGTTAAGACCTTTTCGAATAACCACATGATGCTTTTGATCGCTCACCAAAGAGGTGTTGATGGGTTTGTCGGAAAAAAAGACCACTTCGATATTATTTTTTAAAAGTCCACGAACAAGCTCAACCGTATAGCGACTCCATCCACGCAATTGTTGCGTATCTAGAATTCGTGCGTTAATGCCCACCTTTAGCTTTTTCATAATAAAATAAGGCTAGCATGGCGTTTTATAAAAAGCCAGACCAGGAGAAATCTTTCTGTGTTGACCGAAGTCGCTTGATCTACAAAAATAAGACTATGTTACGCCAAAAACTTTCCATCCTCCTCGTCCTCATTGAACCTCCTCTTCCTTTTGCAAACGCCGGAAGCAGATGGTTTCATGTCTTACTGAAAGAATTGGATCGTCGCGGACATAATGTCGATGTTCTTACCGTCAGTGCTGTTCAGAAAGACATCGAAAAAACCAAGACTCTTTTCTCAAAGAGAAAAAACTTCTTTATCTTTCCCTTTGGAAAAAATACGGGTGTCATCGGAAAGCTCAAAACCCTTTTTTTGCCTCATCGTTATATTTTTACCGACGAGTTTTACCAAAAACTCGCAGAGATGAATCCCGATAAGTATGACATTATTCACATTGAACAAACCTGGGCTGGTTGGATGGGGTTTCCCTTTGCTAATAAAGCCCTGATCAATGTTCATTTTTTACAATCCATTGATCTTCAATACGTCAAAGCACGCGGTCTCAAAGAGTATCTCCTTTACAAAAGCTGGTTTATTGCTGAAAAATGGATTCTTTCGAAATATCGGTTTATTCGAACATGCACTCCCCGCCTCCAAGCAGCCGTCGAAAAATGGGGACCCAAAAAGATTTTAACGACGGTGCCGTTCGCCTTAGATTTATCGCTCTATCCTTTTATTCCTAAAGAAAAAAGACGACAAGGTGCCCCCTTGATTGTTCTTATCGGTAGCATGACCTGGTATCCTTCGGTTTCGGCGGCGGAACGTTTATTAAATGATCTGTGGCCAGAAATATCTCAAAGGCTTCCAAATGCAAAACTCAAAATTGTGGGCTGGTCGGCCCGCGAGGCTCTGCATAAGTATCTTCATCTTGCAAATGTGGAAATTTTAGAAAATGTTCCAGAAATTCAACCTTACTTCGAAGAAGCCTCGGTGATGGTTTATGCCCCCGCCCGTGGAAGTGGAATGAAAATGAAAGTCTTGGAGTCTCTCGCATTTGGCATTCCTGTCGTCACAACGAGCGAAGGCTCAGAGGGCCTCCCCGCTCAAGACATGATCCATATGGGTCTTTGTGAGGACAATCAGGGACTGATCGATCGCACTGTGCAAATTTTAAGTAGTGTCGAACTGCAGGAGCAGTTAAGAGTGGAAGGTCGAAAGCTTCTCGCTCAACACTGTGGAGAAGAAACCACCGTCAACCAGATCGAAGACATTTACGCTCAAATGCTGTCAGTTTGAAGACTGTTTAATTGCCCACAGGCTGCAAGAATTCTTTGCCCCTTGGACGTGCGCACGGTTGTTGGAATCTTGTAGCTCTCGAGAATTTTTTGCAGATGTTTTACTTTTTCATCACTTGGTCTCTTAAATTGAGCTCCCGGATAAGGATTGAACGGAATCAGATTAATAAACGCTTTTGTTCCCTTGAGGAGCTGCCCGGTTTGATGAATCTCTTCTTCACTGTCATTGTAACCGTCAAGAACCAAGTATTCGTAAGTGACGAATCGTTTCTTTTCCTGAGGAATATCTTCAAGCAAAGGGATGATTTGCGCCAGTGGATAGGCTCGATTTAAAGGTATCAATCGGTCCCGTTTTTCGGCGATCACCGAGTGCAAAGACAACGCCACATTCACGTTTGGCATCTCGTTTTTCCAGCGTAAAATTCCCGGAAGATAACCGGCCGTCGAAACAGTGATCTTATGACAAGCCAAACTCAATCCAAATTGCGATAAAAATATCTCACAGGATTTTTTAACCGCATCAAAATTGTGAAGCGGCTCCCCTTGTCCCATAAAAACAATATTTAAAATGCGACTATCGCCAGGCCTTTGAACAATAAGCCACTTTTGAATTTGTAAAAACATTCCAACAATTTCTTCCGTCTTCAAATGGCGAGTGAGGCCTTGCTCACCCGTAAAACAAAAAGCGCATTTCATCTGGCAGCCTACTTGCGACGATAAACAAACAGTGTATTTGTTCTGAAATGGGATCAACACGCAATCGACTTGTTTGTCATCGCTCATTTGAAAAACAAACTTCACCGTTTTGTCGTCGGAGAGATACGTTTTAGCAATGATCGGAAGATCAAAATTCATTGTTTCTTCGATAAATGTTATGGTTTTTGAAGAAAGATTATGTAACAGACAAGGGAAAGATTCTTTCTTTTTGTAAAACCAATTAAACAGCTGTCGCGGACTTTGCGCTGGCAATCCGTGCTTCTGAAACAGCTCTGTAAGATCATCGTAAGAATAGGAATAAAAGGACGCTTTCACAGAGACACGATTAGCTCAACTCTCGACGATTGTCCAGCCTGTCAGCGACTTCTTTCCTCGTGAACAATTGCCCCCTACAATCAATAAAGCGATGCGTTCCCGAAGAGCCACTCTTAATTTTATGACCAGTTTTACGCGGAACCTCATCGGCACAGTGCTGAGCCTCATCACCACCCCTTTTATTCTTTCGGCTCTTGGGGAAGAGCGATTCGGAGCCTTCCGTATTCTTTTGGACTGGCTTTCACATTTAAGTCTTTTAGAATTCGGTCTTTATTCTGCAACGCTCACTCTGATGTCGAAAGCCTCCACCGAAGGCGCAGAAAGCGTCAAGGGCACACTGAAACTCATCTTTAAAAAATATTTTTTCGTTCTCTTGATGCAGATTGGCTTTTTTGTCATTTTTATTTTGGGGATCAACTCCCTCATTCCAACCAGCCCTGCTTTGCAGAACGAGATTCGCAACTCGGCGATTTTTATGTCGTTATCGCTCTTATTTATCGTCAGCCAGATTTTTAAAGGCTATCTCGAAGGCACACAAAAAGGCTATCTCGTCAGTCTTGTGCTTGTGCTCTTTAATGTTGTTTATATTCTTTTATCCGTGCTGTTTGCCCATTGGCAGTGGGGACTGATGGGGCAAGCCGTGGCCTATATTATTGGTCTTTTTGTTTCCCTCGTCTCACTGATTTTTATGGCTCCCGAGGTGTTAAAACATCTTCTCAATAAGAACCCCGGCGAGCCTCCTCACGCACTCTTAAAAAATCAGCGTTGGAGTCATTTTATCAATGAACTTTGCGGTCGCATTTCTTTAATGTCAGACAACATTATCGTTTCTCTCTTTATGGGAGCGGGCCCAGTGACTGGATTTTTTATTACCCAAAAAGCAGGAAGCATGATGCAGCAACAGCTGCAACACTTGAGCAACTCTTCCTGGGCCGCACTCAGCGAACTTCATTATCAGGGAAAGACTCAGCTTTTTAATCAACGCGTACTCAATCTTACAGAAATGGTCGCATTTAGCTCTGGCGTTTTGCTATCTGTTGTCTGTTTGCTAAACCCTTCCTTTGTGACTCTTTGGACAGGTTCCCACACGTTTGCAGGACTTGCCGTCTCGAACCTCACCGCGATCAATGCGGCTCTGTTTTCGATTCTGAGTTTGTGGTCTTGGTGTTTTGCTGCCACCAACCTCACCAATAAAATGGTGACCATGTCGATTGTGCAGGGGAGCGTGAATGTGATTGCCTCGATTGTGCTCACAAGAGTCCTAGGCCTTGCCGGACCGCTCTATGGCACACTTATTGGCTACGCCGGGGTCAGTTTGTTTTGGAAGTCGTCAGTTCTTTGTAAGACCTTCGAAATTCAATTTTTAAAAATGACAAAAGCTTGGGCGATCCCTTTGATCCCTCCTCTCGGCGGATCTGTTTTTTATGTTCTTTATTTTGGTCCGATCCATGCTGCGAGTTGGATTGAGTTTATGACTTATGGTTTTGTTCTCACTGTCGTTCTATTGAGCGTCTGTTATATTTTTCTCCTGACAAAAGAAACAAAACATCTCTTTCGGCAAACTCTTCACTCTTTGATGAAAAGGATTTTAAACAAATGACCCATTTTTTAAAAAAATTCATCAGTCCCCGCCTGCTTTGGGCCTATCGGTATTACCGTTACCCGCAGTTTTTCGAAATCGTTGGCGGTCCTCTCACGTTTCAAAAAGATGGCCTCTACACCAAACACAATTCGGACACTTTGCAAAACCCGCTATTTATGGAAAGCTATCGCCTGGCGCGATTGACAGGTTCTTTTCAAGGAGCTTGGGGCGAAGTGGATCCAGAGTACAGAGCCTATATCTACTGCTGGAGCGCCTTTCATTGTAAAGATCTCCCAGGCGACTTCGTTGAGTGTGGAGTGAACAAAGGTGGCATGGCACGCGCGGCGATTCATTACACGGGGTTTACTCCACAAAGTCCAAAAAAATTCTACCTACTTGATACTTACGAGGGAACACCGGCGCATTGCCTTCGCCCCGACGAAACCCAACGCAACAAATACGAAGAGTGTTACGAAAAAGTCCAACACAACTTTCGCGACTTTAAAAATGTGATGATTGTAAGAGGCGAAGTTCCCGCAACCCTCGCGCAAGTCGTGAGCGAAAAAATCTGCTTTCTATCTCTCGATATGAACGCCGTCGGCCCAGAGATCGCAGCCATTGAACACTTCTGGCCAAAGCTCAGCCCATGTGGAATTGTAGTTCTCGATGATTACAACAACATCGGCCACGAACCCCAAAAACGCGGCTTCGACGACTTCTGCCGCAAACATGGCAAACAAGTCCTCTCATTACCAACAGGCCAGGGTTTGATTTTTAAGTAATTTTACAAATGAAATTGTTTTAATGCTTGATCCAAATCCTCGATCGTGCCGATATCTATGTAGCGTCCTTCGGCGACAGGTTGCCCACAAACACGTAAGCCTTTTTCGATAGCTTTATTGATAATGTCACCGAAAACCACTTCTTTTCCCTCGACGGGTTTTGATTCTTTGAGTGTGTTGTGCATAAATTCAGCAAAACGATAGTTCCACATGCAACAGCCCCACATATGAGTGAGTTTGGAATTTTGTGGTTTATCGATTGTGGTTTTTACAGTTCCTTGATTCGAATCGAAGTCCACCATACCAAACTTTTTGGGATTGTTCGTTGGAAACATACCAAGCAACAGATCCGGTTTGAGTGTTTCGAAGCTTTTTTTTAAATTAACAAACGAATTCTCGGGCTCAATGATTGTGTCGGACATTCCAAAAACAATCACATCATCACTTTTCAGCCATGGGAATGAAAGATCGAGAGCATAGGGCATCCCGCGTGGCACACTTTGGAAATTATAAACAATATCCAAGCCGGTTGTTCTTCCCGATCCGTAGTAATCCATAATATCGGATTTACCAGGCCCCAGCGTAATAATGATTTTTTCAACTCCCATGCGCACCATGTGATTCACCAAATATTGGCTCACAACTTTTGGGCGAAGTTTTTCTTCTCCGTCGATCGTCACCGGATGGTAACCAATCGGATAGAGTTCTTTTGAAAATGGCAGAGGATGAAGACGCGTGCCTTTTCCTGCTGCGGGAATCAATCCAATCAAACCCATTGCTTTTCTCCTTGAGGAACAAATTCTTTTTCAAAAACACTTGAGCCATAAAGACTCTTTTTCCCAAGAAGGGACCGAAGAGTCTCTAACCAAGTAATGCCAAAGTAGGAAACCAAACTCATTTTATAAAAACTGGACAGCTGGCGCACTTCGGGAAACACGCTCTTAAGGTCGTTTAATAACACACGCAGTTCTTTTTTCTTCAGCTGGCCATGCACCATCTTGATGTCCAGCATGTTCAACACACCTTGCGCGTGGGAGGCGTAGCAGCTTTGGTAAAAGGACAGATTTTGTGGATCACTGGTTTTTGCCCACGCTACTACATCATCCAGGATCAAACGGAAGCTCAGATATTGTTTTTTTTGTTTATCCACACGAAACGAAGACCATGTTTGCGCTCCCAAACGAAAACGAAACAAGGCCTGCTCGATAAAATAAGTTTGTCTGCTCTGCGTGCACATCATCGCAAAACCACCCGCATCTAAACAGGTGCCGTACTTTTCTTGCCAGCCTCCGGCCTTGAGAAAGACGTCGCGCCTGTAGATGGAACTCATCACCATGTGATTGGCCACCAACTGGTTTTTAAGTCGCTCCACTCCACTCACTAATCCTGGGACTGAGGACAATTGGCTTTCACTCAAGAGCTTCATGGTTTCGTCACAGTAAGCAATTCCGCTATAGATAATATCCACCTGTGGGTGCGCTTCCATGATCTGAAAGTATTTTTTTAAAAAATCGGGTTTTATAGTATCGTCATCACTTAATAAATAGACAAATTCGCCCTGCGCTTTTTCGAGAAGAAATCGCCAATTGCCAGGGCCACCAAGATTCTTTTCGTGATGGAAGACGTGGATTTTTTTTTCGGCCTGAATGTGATCCAGATACTGTTTTGTTCCATCCTTTGAAGCATCATTGGAAACTAAAATCTCAACCTGTTCGAGCCCCGCCGTTTGATTAAAAACCGATTGAAGTGTTTCTGCCAGTAGAGTTTGACGATTGTGCGTCGGAATTAAAATAGATAGTTTTTTGATCGACGACATAAATTTTCCTTTGATGAATCTCTTTTAGCTTATCGACGAAAACGGATTCCCGCACTAAAGATCAAGCCTTTCGTCTTGAGTTTTCTTGGTGTTTTCTTCGTTTTTCCTCTGTAGAATCAAAGAATGCTTTTTTCTGTCGTTGTCCCCACTCATCACCGTCCGCAAAAGCTCAAAGCTTTACTCGCCTCCTTGGACCAACAAACCTTGGATGCCTCGCTCTTTGAAGTGATTTTAGTGCCTTCGCCCAATGATCCGGGAGTTCAGAAACTTAGCACCTACAAATTTACGCTCCATGTGCTCACCTCGGATCAAGATCCTTACGCCGGGAAAAGTGCCTCTTACAAAAGAAATCGTGGCGCCAAAGAGGCCAAAGCACCATGGATTGCCTTTGTCGACGACGACTGCGTTGCTGATAAAAACTGGCTCGCCAATGCTCAAAAAAGAATTTCACAGACTCCTTGCCAAGGCATCGAAGGTTTTACCAAAATTCCAAAACCAAAAAAAATAACCTACACCTATAAAGGACTTCAACGCCTTTCCAAATCGGGAGGCTATCAAACATGCAATATGTTTTATCTTCGAGAGCCGTTTTTAAAATGCGGAGGTTTTGATTTAAATTTCCCCTTTTATCTCGAAGACACGGATCTTGCGTGGACCTTTTTAGATCAAGGACACCAAATTGTTTTTGATGAAACATGCGTGGTTGAACATCCTGTGCCTGATGCCGATGTGGATCGTCTCTATTTTAATGCGGTTCGCACGCGTCTTCTTCCCTATTTATTTAAAAAGCATAAAAGCTTATTTAAAACAAATCGCTGGAAGGCCCTGCAACGCTTTCAGTGGCTATTTTTAGTGATTCACTCTGGTTTATTGTATTGGCTTTTAACGGATTGGAGTGCACAAAAACTGCTGATCGTTATTTTTTCGATCTTTATTTTAAGTCTTGTTTACACCGCAAGACAGCTTCATGGCTGTGCTTTCACAGCTACCGAAGCGAGCAAAATGATTTTGTATTACACTATTACGCCGTGGATAACCTTCATCCAACTCTGGCGCGGAAACTGGCAACAAAAAACCTTCGTTTGGCGCTAAATTAAAACGGAGTGATGGGGTTGAGTGGCTCGACGATGCCTTCGGCAACGAGGCCTTCGCAAAAATCTTGGATATCGCTTGCGACAATGGCGAGAGTGCAATCGAAGTCCTCAACAAGTAAGTTTGAAATGGTTTCGGGATCATTTTCACCGTCGAGTTTTTCCCAAATAAAGGAGCCCACTTCGTTAAGTTCGTGCACCTTTTGATTGCGCGGGTCTAGGATCACTGCTTTGTCGTCGATCATCTGCCACGGAAGTCCTTCTACTCGTCGATATGTCATCTTGATCTCCTTGATGACTCTTATTTTACTGAAGTTGATTCAAAATAACCATCCAGAGCTAGTCCATGGTCTTGAAAAAATATAAAAAATACGACTTAAAAATTTCTTAAAACACCCCATGCAACAATAACCAGCAACAGACTCACTGACCACTTTGGGGGAATTAATTTTTCGAAGTGGAACCGAAAATTTTTAGAAAAGGAATTTACAAACAGATAACAAAATAGAAAGCCCACCAGAGGACCCAGCGGATGAAAGTAAAAAGACAAACTCACTGACCCGGAAAAAAAAGCAATCACCGCGCGAGTGAGACCGCAGCCTGGGCAATCTAAACTCGTCAACCAATGGAACACACAGATCACAGGGGATCTATGTGAAAGCGTTTCAATGGCTGAAATGGATGGTCTCCAGCCACTGAGAAAAGCCGCACTGGACGTTGCCACCGCGACGATAAAAAGTGCCTGATAAAGTCGCTTAAAGAGCGTTGGAACCATAGTAACTGTTAATCTCTGCCTGCTGAATGGCGTCATTAATGATGCTCAAACCAAAGAACGTCAAAAGAACAGCGATCAAACCCGGAGAGCCTGGATCTTTCTTCATCACCATCGCGATGTCGGAGCTTTTACGATACTCATGATAGATGTGATAAAGGGTGCATGTGAGAATTGTAAAGATCAGCCAATGTACAAAACTGTATTTGTACTCTTTGAGCATGTCGTTCACCGCCTGACACTGCTTGTACTGAATATAAATATTGTACAAAAAGCATGTAAGGATCGACAAGACAACGTCGAGTGCAATGTTACGGACATGTTGATTTTTTAATGGTTCTGACATCAAGCCCCCTCTTTGGTGACAAGGGACAGTACTTACTTGATCGCAGCGGTTCGAGCAAGGATCATTTCTTCGATTTTTTGCGCCACGCTTTTGATCGAAAACATTTCGGCTCGCACAAAGCCTTTTTGCCTTAAGGTCTTTAAAATCTCGTCAGAAAAAAGGGTTTCTCGCAGTTTTTGGCTCCATAAGTCTTGATTCTTTTCGGGCAGCACGAGCCCCGCCTCTCCCACCACATAGGGAATTTCCCCCGAGTCACTGGCGATCACTGGCACACCGCACGCAAAGCCTTCGATGATCATCCGTCCAAATTGTTCCCTCCAAAAAGGCATTGTCTGACTTGAGCAGAGTAACACATCCATAGTGGGTAAAATTTGTGGAATTTCCTCATGCTTCATGAGCTTTAAAAAGAATCGCTCTTGCATCTTTTTCTGCACAATCCATTGCTGAATTTCCTCCCGCATGGGGCCATCACCCAACATCAATACCTGCCACGCTTCCTGTTTGGGAAGTTGCTCGACCGCATTTAAAAAAATGGCGATACCTTTTTCGGGCGTCAATCGCCCCATAAATCCCACCGTTTTGACATCTTTTAGACCAAAGCGAAGTCGCTGCTGTTTTTGAGCTTCGCGATCGATGGGAGTGAAGCGATCGGTATTTACAAAATAAGGCAGAATGTCTGCCGGGCCACGGTAATTTTTTTGTCGAAAGGTTTCTATGATCTGAGGTCCACAGCCCCACAGCGAATCACAATGATCGAGCGTTTGCTTTTCGAAAAAAGAAAACGGCCACGGGTATTTTTTTGCGATATTTTGATTTGTAAATAAGGAATAGGGAATCTTTTGATGTGAAAATGCGCGACCGAGTTGATAGCCGGAATAGATATATGGCTCTTCCCACAAATATCCATAGTCCCACTTGCGCGAATTGACCAATTTTTTGAGCTGCCGGTGATTATAAAAAAAAGCATGAATGTAGCGAGTGAGGGAACAATCCAGCGGAACCACTTCTAAGGCACTTCCAGAGGGTTCCTCTTCGATATCAATGGGTCTTAAGTCTCCAGCAAAAAAGCGAGGCGCCGCCACTGTCACTTTGATGCGCCCTCGGTGATTTAACTCACGCATCAAAGAGCGATTGAGGGCCACCACGTACGAATGTCCCACTGACAACAATTCAATTTTTTTCTCGGCCATTCATTGATTATGGCGATCTTTGGGAATGAGGTAAAGATGATTGCTAGGAATAATTATTATGTTACGGTCCAGTTGGAAAAATTCTTTTTGCAGCATAGACTACAAAGATGAGCTCACCGGAAAAACTTGTTGTTGCCATTCATGACCTCCATCCATGGGGTGGCCAAGATAAATCAAATTTAGAAATCCTTTATTATTTAAACCAATCTTTGCCGGTTGAGATTCACGCCTACCAGTTTATTGATACGCGAAAATGGCCGAATGCCCATTTTGTAAAGTACACGGGACTCCGTCGACCTCTATTTATCAAAGCTCTGTCTTACGGCTTAAGAACATTTCTGCGCTTTAAAAAGAAAAAAAATGTCTTTATCCAAAGCACCGGAACTGCAACATGGAATCCAGATGTGTTTCAGATTCAGTTTTTACATAAAAGCTGGCAAGACCTACAAAATAATTACGATCTTGAAGACGATGCCAATTTTTTAAAAACCATTTATCACCAATTCTTACAAACTTTTAATATTTGGTTTGAATCTCGGATTTATAAAAAAAATAAAAAATACATCGCCGTTTCTCATTCGATAAAAAAAGAATTGATTGAATTCTTTAAAATCCCGGAAAAAAATATCTGCACCATTTATCATGGCGTAGATACAGATTTTTTCTGCTCCCCCACATCACCTGAGGCCCAAGCCACCCGTCTCAAAATTCGCACCGAGCTCAGAATCCCGGATGATGCGTTTGTTCTTCTCCACACCGGCGCCCTCAATCAAAGAAAGGGTGTTCCTCTCGCTCTGGAAACTCTTGGCTACCTCAAAGCGCAGGGATTCGAAAATATTCATTATGTCGCAGTTGGTGCAGGAGATATCTCACATCTTAAAAAAATAGCCGAAGAAGAAAAAATCTCCGATTATGTCCATTTTGTTCAACATTCAAAAAGTATTCGCGACTACTACTGGGCGAGCGACCTCTTCTTTTTTCCAACAGTCTATGAACCCTTTGGCCTTGTGATCCTCGAAGCCATGGCCTGCGGTCTCACTTGCGTGACATCACCCAGTGCTGGTGCGGCTGAACTCATTGAACATCAAAAAAATGGAATTCTGCTGGAGAATATTCTCGATCCGGAAACCATGGCTCAACAGCTGGGCGAACTGCTAAAAAATAAAGCCACGCTTCAAATTCTTTCGCAACAAGCCATCCGAACCGCCAAAGACCACCAGTGGCCGCAAGTGGCCTCCGAATACTTGCAATTTTACCAGTCGCTCTAGGTAGTGAGGCTGTTTTCTTCAAGGTAAGGAAGCTTCATCAACACGCCGGAAAAGAACCAAAAGAAACAGGCGTCGGGATTGTAGAGAATTCCTTCCGAACCATAGAGACCAATTAGCATTGCCGTCATTGCCGAAAATATTGCAAGCCCCAATGTTTTACTTTTAAAATCCTGCAAGTGGACAACAGTTCGCCACGATTTCCACCAAATACAACCAATCAGGATCGTTAAAAGAATCATTCCCGGAAATCCAAGCTCAATCAGACAAGCCAGCCAAAAATTATCGGCAAAAAAGTAGTTCTCATCAAAAAACTCATCTTGCATACGCTCTTGGTTAAATTTTACTGAAGCTCCACCGATGCGCGAAAAGCCGGCACCGAGTGGTGCCGTTTCTGCATATGCTAAAAATCGCGGAAGGATTCCACGTCGAGCTTGCGATACGGATTCGATATCAAAGATCGTCAAACTGCGATCCACAGCCATTGAATTGAGCTCATGCTGTTGCATGTAGATATTTAACGTTTGCGGCAATAGGTAAATCAGCGCGCCTGTGATGATCGTTAAAAAAATGAGAATAAACTGCATCCGACCACGATTTCTCGAAGAATAAAAAATAAGTCCTAAAAAGAATAGCACGCTCCCAATAATCATTTTTATTAGCGAGGCACGAACTTGGCAAAGCAGAAAAAGAAAAACTCCTGCGGGCAAAAAGATCGAAAAAGTAGCTCTGATCAGCCAACTGCGAAACGTAAAAATCACATAGAGCGCCATCGGAAACATAAAACTTAAATAAACAGCCGGCCCTCCAGGAAGATTCGTGAGACCAAAAGGGCGGAATGCTAAGTTTTTAAACTTGTCCATTTGTGCCGCATAGCCGGGATGCAGAGAAAGCACACTCTGCTCCCCCACCATTCCTTGATAAATCCCAAAAACAGTGTGCAAAAGAACAACGATCATTAATGGCTTTAAAAAATCATCCGCGTCTTTTAGTGTGCGTGTTTGCGAATAACCAAAAAAATAAAGAAGCATCATCGTCACATAGACTTTTGCCCCTGCTAAAGAGGGGATCAGCCCCAAACTGTAGGGATTAAACAGAGTAATAAAAACCCACACAAAGTGAAATAAGAAGAGAATCGCAAAGGGCGGAGTAAACCGCACGTCTTTGGTTTGACCTAAGACAGATTCAAAAATTGTTTTTAACGTTAAAAAAATAACGAGGACATCCGAACCCACATGAATCACCGGATGGTAGCCAGAGACCACTTTTAAAAAGCCTTCCAAACCAATATACAAAAACGTAAAAACCAATCCCCATTTAACAGGGATTAAAATAATCACCATCGTCGCGACTGTAAACGTGGCAAAAGCTAAAGATTTAAAACCCAGCTCTGGTGCAACCATGTGAAAAATAAGCACCGAGAGTGAGAAGATCGAGAGCGAAAAAAAATCCGCAAGTCTAATTTGCTTCATTTTATCAATTATCCATTGCGCATTTAATTAAAACAAGACTTAATAAAAAAATGGGCGGCAAAAAAATTCTTGTGCCAAGCTTTGACTTTAAACCGCTGCTCGGTGGCGTCGCTCATTACACGCATGAGCTTCTGACTGTGCTTCGCGATGAATACAAGTGCGACATTCAAATCTTAGCTCGTCAACAAGCCGAGAGCCAGACTTACGACCAGCTTTGCGGAATGAAAGTGCACCGCATTTCCACTCCTCAGACGGCTGTTTTATCGCTCCCTCAGTGGACGTGGAAAATTCTTCAGCTTAAAAAATCTTTTCAACCTGATCTTATTTTTTGCCCATTGTGGTTCCCGGATGCCACAGCGACTTTTCTTGCGCAAAAAATAGACAACAACCCCATTCCCTACTTTATCGCCGCACATGCCATGGAGGTTGTTGATAGCGATAAAAATATCAAACATCTTTTCAGAAAAAATCTTCTTCAATCTTTAAAAAAACGGACCTTTGAAAACAGTGCAAAAATTTTCCCGGTGAGTCAGTACACCAAAGCCCTCCTTCAACAGCTGCTGTCCATTTCGGAAAACAAAATCAAAGTCGCCAATAACGGCGTCAATCTGCTCACCTACAAACAAAGTCAATCACCGCAAGAGCGCTTCTTGCGAAACAAAAAATCCCTTCTCACCGTCACTCGCCTCAATCCCTACAAAGGGGTTGATATGGTCATAAAATCTCTTCCCGCTCTCCTCAAAAAAGGCATCGATATCGATTACAAAGTGATTGGTAAAGGTGCCGATTTGCCACGACTCCAAAAACTAGTACAAGATCTTAACCTCGAAAAAACAGTGTCTTTTTTAGGACCGCTCTCGCAGCAGGAGATCATCAATCATTACAACCAAGCCGATCTCTTTTTGCTTCTTTCTCGTGAAGAACTTCCCGATGTCGAAGGCTTTGGACTTGTATTTTTAGAAGCCGCCGCCTGCGGCCTTCCAAGCCTTGGGGGACGAAGCGGCGGGATCCCCGATGCCATCGAAGAGAACAAATCGGGATGGCTTGTAGAACCCACAGATCAAAAATTGATTGAGCAAAAAATAGAAAATCTACTCACGCAACCTCAACAACTTCAAAGCGCCTCTGCCTATGGTTTACAGATGGTGCAAAAGCGAACATGGTCGCACACGGCTCAAATTATCGCGGAGTCCATCCATGCCATCTAAAGTTTTATTTTATGGAGTTTCTTCGCATTTGGGTGGAGCCGAACGCTCCCTGCTCGACTTTTTAAAGTACTATCAAAAATCAAAAGACTCGAAACCTTTTTATGTTTTACTTCCTAAAAGTGAAGGCCCACTGATCGATGAGCTGAAAGCCAACGGAATTGAATATGCGACTCTCTCGTTTCCTTACTTCTGGCTGAAGCTATCTCGTCAATCCCTCAATTCGCAGATTCTTTTTTTACTCTTAGGACTGCCCGGATATTTTATCTACCTTTGTCGTCTTTATTGGCGCCTTAAAAGACAGCCTCTTTCCGCCATTCATTCTACTGGGATCAAATGTCATATTAGCCTTTGTTTATTGCATCCGTTTCTTTCTGCACAAATTATTATTCATTTTCGCGATCTCATGTCCTCGCCTCTCTTACAAAATATTTTTATGCACTTTAAAAACAGTCGAAAGATTTTATGGATTACGGCTTCGGCAGCCATTTCTAAAACCTTCCCTCAGCTTCCCACCGAAGTTGTTTATTGTGGCTTTAGCGAAACCCAGTATGCTCCAAACAAGAACCACTATCTTCATGATTTACTCAAAATTCCGCACTCCCACAGACTTATTGGCCTTGTTGGTGTTTTTGCAAGATGGAAGGGCCAAAAGGAATTTATTTTAGCAGCCAATATAGCTCTTCGCCATCTTAAGGATTGTCACTTTTTACTCATCGGGGGACAGATCTACGACACGTCGGGCGAAGTGGGTTATACTCAAAGCCTGCGTGATTTAGTAAGCGCCCTTAAACAAGATGAAAATATTCATTTTGTGCCTTTTCAAAAATATCCCGAAGTGGTTTACAATTCTATGGATTTGATTGTTCATTGTTCGATTGAACCAGAACCGTTTGGACGAGTGATTGTGGAAGGACTTTTTTGTGAAGTGCCGATGATCGCCTCCGCCGCAGGTGGTGCTCTTGAAATTATTAAAGATGAAAGTTATGGACTGCTTCATCCCCCGGGCGATTATGAAACTCTCGCGCGACAAATGATCGCAAGTCTTACCGATCCCGATCGAAATCAGAAAGCTGTGATAGCCGCCCAAAAAGCGCGAATAGACTATAGTCTAGAAGGGCGCTTCTCCCTACTTAAAAACATGATCGAAAGATACTAGCTGCACGCTCAATTGTTTGTTTTCTGTCAGCATCCCATACCCCCTCTATATTTTTAATTCCGCTTCAGTATATCATTAATATAAGAGTCAATGACTGACTCTCGTATGGATACGGAGGTCTATGAAAAGATTCGTGTTTATCAGCATCCTTCTTTTCTCATCAGTTGGTTTTTGTCTTCCCGACTACTACAATCTACCATCCTCAGCAACCGATATTAAAGACACTCTTTTTCTCATTCTCGATTCATACCATTTACCTCAAGAGCAAACGTCAGATCAACTCCTCTCCGAATGCATAAAAAAGACCTGCTTCCGCCACAGCTCAGTGGGATACAAAAAGGCTCGTCAGTTTTTATTTGGTTATCTTTTCTTAGAGGGCACGACATATTCAAACTACAGTTTAATGACCGCTTACTGCCAAATCGAAGTTACAAATCAAGAACTCAGCCCCCGTGATCCACTCGCACCAATGACTATCCCAGATCCGTCTGTTATTAATGCCGAACACACTTGGCCACAAAGTAAATTTAGTAAAAAGTTTCCCGAAGATTTGCAAAAATCAGATCTCCATATACTTCTTCCAGAATTTGCCAATGTAAATACTCAAAGAAGCAATCATCCATTTGGATATGTAGAAAAACTCACAAGCTCTCTCTGCCCAGGCTCAGCCCTAGGAAAAAGCACAAGCGGAAGAACCGTCTTTGAGCCGCACGACTCCATCAAGGGGAATGTCGCACGAGCCCTCTTTTACTTCTCCGTGCGCTACAAAATCGCCATCGACAGCGAACAAGAATCCACCTTGCGCGAATGGCACGAACTCGATCCCACAGACTCAAACGAAGATCTCCACAACGAAGAAGTCTTTAAGATCCAAAAAAACCGCAACCCATTCATCGACAACCCCGCATGGGTCGCACAAATCAAAGATTTCTAACCAACCCCCTCTTGCGAATGGCATAAGGAACAATTCCATCCGGCACTCTTTCACGGCTTCTTTTTGAGTTAAAAGTGACATTTTACGCTCTTAAAGCCCTCTATATTCGTTCTAAAAAGGCACCTCTGTTTGCATATAGCTTTGGAACTTCTACGGAGGACGTATGAAAAGAATAGCATTTATCGGTTTAATCACTCTTGTTTGTTCTTATGGACAGGCTAAGAGCAGTGAAGTGATGGGAATGATTGCTCGTTGCAGTTGTTCGGAAAGCACCATTGATGGCGAACGTGAACTTGGAAAGTTTAATAGCGAAAAGGCTTTTAAAACGGACAAGGGCGCTCGTGGATCTGTTTACAGCCAGTGCGCGAAGCAATCCGATGGCTTTGTTTCCGTTATAAACTGTCAATATATCAAAGTCGTTGATCAAAAAAACGGCAAATCCATCAAGCGTCGTGTAGAGAATATTAAAGATGAAGAAGAAAACAATCTTCATAACGATCTGATCAGTACGCTGTAAAAAATAGAGGACACTTAACTTAACAGCCCGCCTTCCATACCCTTGGAGCGGGCTTTTTTTTTGACACTTTTCAAAAGATCTCTTATTCTCCCTCCATGGTCGAAAAAATTCAAAATATCGAAGATTTACGCGTTGAAGTTCAATCCATTCTTGTCAAAGATTACGGCGATTTTAAACGTAAACTCGTGCTTTATCTAAACCGCTACAAAGAATCTCACCCGCTCTCTAAGAACGAAAAACTGGCTCTGATTCAGATGATTGACCGTATCCAGTTTCACCCGGTGCAGGATATCGAAAACACCCGTAGCTGGACGCTGGATCAATTAAAGTCTTTCCGCTCGTGAAAGCCCTTTTTGCCGTTTTGATCTCGATCCCGCTATTTTCTGCTAACAATTGGGAAGTCCTTACCTTTCGCAATATCAAACCCAACCAAGTGGAGTTTACCAAGCAAGGGCTTCAGCTTTCGATTGATGGCTCCGCTAGCCCTTTAATTTACAAGCTTCCTCAAACAGAGTCTGCTTTTAAAATCGCCGTGGAAGGGCGACTCGTCTCTGGAAAACTCAATCTGCCGAATCCAAAAATTCAAGGGCTTAAAAAAAGTGATGATTTTATCATGCGCCTTGGCCTTGTTGTCGAAGGTCGAAAAAAATTAAGCTGGGTGCAAAAAGTAGCGGCTCCTGGCTGGATCAAACGACTGCACAGCATCGCTCCTGGTGGGAAAGGCATTGATGCCATTTATTTTTACGAAGTGGCGCAAGACGCAAGCTTGGTTGGCACACGCCGAACCCATCCTCTGAGTGAACTGATGAAGGAAGAGGTCGTTGCCCATCTTAAAGACGATGGTACTTTTCAATTTACCAAAACCCTAGATACACCACTTCCAGTGTTGGGCTTATGGATCTCGTGCGACGGCGACGACACGGGCTCTAAATATCAAGTCCTGATCTCAAACATCGAACTCCGCCGCCGCAAATAACAAAAAAGTACCAAGTACCTTTTTACTTCTTCAACACGCGGTCGATGAGAGCGGACATTTGGGGGAAACTGGGGGCGCCTTGGATCTCTACGCCGTTGACCATATACATCGGTGTGCCCTGAAAACCCAAACGCTCGTGCTCTTCGGCGTCTTCCTGAAGACGCTTTTCGACCACGCCTTTTTTAAGCTCGGCCAAAACGACTTCTTTTTTTATGCCGATCTTTTTTGCCAATTGCCAAAGTTTTTCATCAGAATGCCACTGCCCTAAAGTTTCGTAGGCTTGATTGTAAAACTGAAGCGCTAATTTTTTATCTTTAATCAGCATCGATTCGTAAATTTGCGCCGCCAACAGCGCTTGCGGATGCATTGGGAGAGGAATGTTTTTGTGAATCACTTTGACTTGGTCTTTGTATTTCTTTTTAACCTCTTCGAGAGTCAAATATCCCATGCGACATGCGGGGCACTGAAAGTCGGCATACTTGATGATCGTCACAGGTGCTGTGGCTTTGCCAAAAATCAATCGATCATTGTCCACCTTTACAGGACGAGGATTTTTTAAATCGTTTTCCACTTGCTGATCGCGGTTTTTAGACATTTGTGCCATTTCCACTTTTTGCGAAGCTTCGGCCACCTCGCGCAAAGTATCCATAAAACGCTTTGGGTCTTTCTTCATCGCTTCGTACAAACTCTCTTCGGAAACCGATACACATCCACTGATAAAAAGAAAAAACAATACACTCAATTTTTTCATAAGAACCTCTTGGTTAAAAATCATACTCTCAGTATCGGCTACAATTTAAATAAAGATACCCAGACCCCGTACCATCTTCACCCAACGGTGGTCTTCATCCACCAAACGTGGTGCGCCCATCACGGCCTGCAAGGGAGCACTGGTAACTCTCCCCTCTCTATAAATCACGGCCGAGCCCCAACCTTTTTTTAGCGCCAGCTCAGCAGCCTTCAGCCCCATCGCTGTTGTAAGAAAGCGATCTGTGGTGGTTGGCGTGCGACTGCGCTGCAAATGCCCAAGTACAACGGCACGGGATTCCCAGTCCGCCGTTTTTTCGATCCAGCGGCTGAGGCGGTGGCCGATTCCATAATCCTGCACCACCACTGAGGCGCCACTCTTGTCTTTTTTTCTTTTCACAGAGTCTTCGATCACAACGCCTTCTGAGGCGACGATCACCAGACCTCGCACAGATTTTTTTCGTTCTTTTAAAAAGCTTGCAAATTTTTTCGCCTGAAAACGAATTTCGGGGATAAAAATCGCATCCGAGTAAGAAGCAATTCCACCACCGATGGCAATCCAACCCGCTGTGCGTCCCATCACCTCCACCACGATCACCCGTCGGTGAGCGAGGGCGGTAGCGCGCAAGGAGTCCACGGCGTCACAAACAACCGAGCACGCAGTGTCGTATCCAAAAGTGGCTTCGGTTCCCGGAAGATCGTTATCGATAGTCTTTGGTACTCCAATAATTTTAACTTGATCTTTTACTGGCTCTAAACAACGGAAGGTCCCGTCTCCGCCCGCCACGATCAAACCATCGAGTTTGAGCTCTTTGTACTTTTTTAAAAATTCTTTCTCGCGCCCTTGAATTCCCGAACGGTTAGATGTGCCGATAAAAGTTCCTGCTTGGGAATGAATTCCATGAATGTTGTTATGATTGATTTCTATTGTATTTCGAGCAAAAACGCCCTCAAAGCCGTCACAAATTCCAACCACTTCGCATTTGTTATTTAAAAGAGCACGACTTGTGGCTTCGATAATGCCATTTAAGCCGGGCGCATCTCCTCCACCTGTCAGTAATCCAATCCGCATACAATCTCCTCTATTTACACTGAATTTTGGCGATATATTCGCGATAACGACCTTCGGGTCCACCCGTGCGCATCGTCTCCGTCGTATCGAGCAAAGTATAACCTCGCCCTTCGCATCGATCCTGCGCTTTGTAGTAACATTGTTGAACAAGATATTTACAAACAATCGTATAGCGCACACCCTGGCGCGGATGTTCTTTTTCGGAAGAAGAACACGCAACGAGCACAAAAAACGAATTGAGTAGAATAATTTTCACTTGTTTATTGTAGGGGCACGAAAGCCTTCACTCACGTTTCACTGCGTTAGGATCTTAGTCCAACTACCAGCGTGCATAGCTCGCTTTAGCGAGCGTGCGATAGGCGAGAATATAAAAGCATAACAGCGATAGCAACGACACGACAAAGGCCACCATCACATCCACGTCGCTAATGCCAAGCATTCCATAGCGGACACCATTGATAAAATAACAAAGTGGATTGAGGCGTGAAATCCACTTCCAAAAAGGATGGAGCCCTTCAATGGAGAAAAAAACTCCACCTAAATAAATAAGCGGGAGCAAAATAAAACTATTCACCGCACTCAATTGATCAAAAGTTCGAGCCCAAAAAGCAATAGTGACGCCAAATAAGGCAAAACTCGCTCCACCGATGACTAAAAAAGTAACAAGCCAAAGTGGCGCCTCTAAGGCTAACAATTCACCATTGATAAAATAATAAAACGCTTCGCCAGTGAGAAAGGTCACAACTCCCACCACCAAACCTCGCGTGAGTCCACCAAGAGCCAGTGCCGCTAAAATTTCGGACTCCTTGAGGGGAGAAATTTTCCAGTCTTCCAAATCGCCACTAAACTTTCCTGAGACAATCGAACTCGAAGAGTTTTGAAACGAATTATTAAGCACAGACATCATCACTAAGCCCGGTATTAAAAAAGCCAGATAAGACACCTGATGCCCAAGTTCGATATTTCCACCCAACGACACACCAAAAATCAAAAGATACAAACCAGAACTGATCAATGGAGAAAACACCGTTTGTACGGAGACCTTTAGGAAGCGCTTCAGCTCCCTCACATAAAGAGTCATAAATGGTGTCCAGCGCTCGTTGATAATCATAATGTCCCCAAAACGTGACGAAAGGCATCTTCGAGCGAGCCTTCTTCGATTTTTACGTCAACCACCGAAGATGTGCTTAAACCCAACTCATCGAGCAGTTCCCCAATTCCCTTTTCCGGCGATACTAAAAACTCCCACATGTTGTCGGTAACGCCGATCAACTGCGGGTGAACCAAAGGACTGGTTGTTCGCAGTTTTAAAAAAACTTTGCGCTTCGTGAGTTTTTGCACCAATTGCTTCGTTGGCCCCTCAGCTAAAAGCTGCCCTTTTTGTAAAATCCCCACACGATCGCAAAGCTCTTCCGCCTCTTCGAGATAATGAGTTGTAAGTAAAATGGAAATCCCTTGCTTTTTAAGCTCGAGAACAAAATCCCAAAGCGAAAGCCGAAGCTCAATATCCACTCCTGCCGTAGGTTCATCCAAAAGCAGAATTTTTGGATCATGCACAAGGGCTTTTGCAATCAACATTCGGCGCTTCATTCCACCGCTCAATGCTTTGACTTTTTTATTTCGGTGTTCCCAGAGACCCAAACGATGCAGAAGAAACTCAATTTTTTCTTTGTTCTGACTTTTCCCAAAATAACCGGATTGAAATTCTAAAATTTCGTAAACATCGAAGTACCCGTGATTAATCACTTCCTGAGGAACAAAACCAATATGTCTTTTGGCTTCGAGCGGTTCACGGTGCGGGTTTTTTCCAAAAATAAGTATTTCCCCAGAGGTGGGCTCCTGCAATGTGACCAAACTTGAGATGATGGAGGTTTTTCCGGCTCCATTGGGGCCGAGCAAGCCGTAAATTTCTCCGGCTTTCATTTCAAAAGAAACATCATTCACTGCTGTGAAAGAATCGTATTTTTTAACAAGATGTTGGACGACGAGTGGAGACTGTAACATTGTCTCCACATCCTAACTGACTTTTTTTAAACTTACAAAGGATGACCAGAATCGATTTTCTGGATGGCGTCGTAAATGGCTTTGGTTTGTGGAGCCTGGAACTGTGCCGCCGCATTATGCAATTTTCTGAGAACAGGGAGTAAGTTAGACCATGTATCAAAATTGGGATTGGTTGTGGCTTTTTGCAAAAAGCGTTGCAATTGTTGATCCTGAACAGATGTTATGCTTTTTTTAGCGAAAGCCACTGTCAATTCCGCAACAAAACGCTCTAATGACGACTCTTGCGGACTCATTGATAAAAATTCTTCGGCCTGCGTAAGCTCGCCAATCATTACAAAGGCCTGAATTCCCATATACATCGTTTCGTTATTGGGCTCCATAGCAGAAATTTGCAATAAAGCTTTATCATACATTTTTTCTCCGAGATAAAACTGGAGCAACGACGTGCAAGATCCCATGTTACACAGATTTTTAAAAATCGTTTCAGCTTTCATAACCTCGCGTGTTCTCATTAAACTAAAACCAAAAAGCTGAAGGTTGTGCGAATAATGCCAAAACTCTTGAGGCGCTGGTGTGTAAGTGCTCACCGCCGCATCCACGTTTACTGCCGCACAGAGTGGATCTGTCACTTTTAACACCGCCTGGTGGAGACAATGAGCTTTTAAAAAATACTCATTAGCCTCGTCCCAACGGCCGATCATCGGGAGCACATGGCCATACATATGAACAATGTGCGGTGCCTCGGGAGCGATCTGCACCATCGTTTTGGCATAATCAACAGCGGCCTGATATTCTCCCGTGTTCTCATTGATGTGTACGAGATAATGTAAAATCCCCATGTGCTTCGGAAATTTTTCAATTCCTTCGGTGAGGGCGTTTTGATTTCCTAAGTCCCAACCCCAAAAAGCATAAGCTTCTGGATCTTGATAAGTAAGAGTTAACTCCTGAATGAGATCCTGAAGTTGCATTCCTACTGACTGTGTCGAAACTTCTGACGCTTTTTTGGAAATCAACGGACTGCTGGCAATGCCAAATTTAGCCTGAAAAAATAAATTGATCGAATCAACCCACAATCGTTCTTGATCATTGTCCTGAGTCGTCGTCGCTGATTTTTGAGCTTTTGTTAAAAGGTCTGTCAAAACAGTTTCTAATTTTGCGGAGTCGCGGTTGAGCATCGTAAAACTTAAAGCGAGTCCCAAATAAGCGCGCGCGAGATGGGCGTCCAATCGAAGCGCTTCATAAAAAGATCGAACGGAATCTTCCCATTGAAACGCATGATAAAAAGCAATTCCCTGTTTTGTGTACGAAATGGCCAGCTCTTGCTGGGGTCCCGCTGGCAGTGATGAGCTGATTCCCGTGTTATCATAAGTTCCCACTCCGCTGAGGATCGCTATAGACGAATTGAGGTATTTTTCGGACACACCGCCAATATCGCCCAATTGCTGCTCACTCTCCTGATAGGCCCAGGATAATGAGTGAAATGTAAATGATATTAGTAAGATAAATTTAAACATCAAAGCTCCTTATGAAGTCGAAATGAGCGTCGTTTTACCCTGCTTTGCAACAATATTCAAATTTTTATTAGAACACTGGAGGCTTTACAAGGTCCGCACTATAATGACCAGGATGTCTCGCCATCTTCGCTCTCTTTATGTCGATCTCAATTCATTTTTTGCATCCTGTGAGCAACAGTTGCGCCCCGAGTTGCGCGGAAAACCAGTGGCCGTCGTCCCCATGCTTGCCGATTCCACAGCTGTGATTGCAGCAAGCTACGAAGCCAAAGCGTTTGGCGTAAAAACCAACACGCGCGTGGGCGATGCAAAAAAAATGTGCCCTGGCTTAATTTTAGTCCCTGCTGCCCATGGACGCTACGTGGTCTTTCACCATAAAATCATCGAAGCGATAGATAAGGTTTTGCCTATTGCTGCGGTTTGCTCCATCGACGAAATCGCGTGCGAACTCACAGGCACCCAACAGCAAAAAGAAAAAGCTGCGAAATTGGCCGAAGACATAAAAAAAGTGATCGCTCGCGATGTCGGAGCATTTTTAAAATGCTCCATCGGCATCGCTCCAAATTTTTTGGTGGCTAAAATCGCTTGTGATATGCAAAAACCCGATGGCCTTACCATTATCGAAGACTTCGAACTCCCACACCGACTGTTTGATCTTAAACTTCAAGATATCCCCGGCATCGGCCGCAGGATGAACGAACGCCTACAGCACCAAGGAATCCATACAATGATTGATCTGCTCTCGAGCAGCGAACAAAAAATGCGCGGCCTTTGGGGAAGTGTTCATGGCGCGCGTCTTCACGTTTTACTCAACGGCGGTTGGATTGATTTACGAAAAGAAGCGCCTCCCAAATCCATTGGCCACCAACACGTGCTTCCTCCCAAGGAACGCTCTGCGGAGAGCGCACTGACCGTGGCTCACAAACTTTTATGGAAGGCCGCCGTGCGATTGCGTGCTAAAAAAATGATGGCTAAAAAATTAAGTCTCTCTGTGCGATATCTGGACGGACATCGCCACTACGAAGAAATCCGTTTTGAAGCCACACAAGATTCAAGCTTTCTGCTCAAACAAATCAATCGCCTCTACAAAGAAGCTCCTACCAAGAAAAAACCCATCAAGGCCTCGGTGGTTCTTTCGGATTTTGTCTCTGAGCACGAGCATCAGTTGTCACTTTTTGGAAATAGTGGGAAAGCTCAAAAAGCTTTTAAAGCTGTGGATGCCCTCAATGCTCGTTACGGCAAAAACACAGTCTACGTGGCTTCCCTTCACCAAAAGATTGATGCCGCTCCTACACGCATCGCCTTCCAACGAATCCCCGGCCTCGATGAGGTTGACGACACTTGATACCCTCATCGCCAATTTCAGTCAGTTTCTTTTTTGTCGACTATTTTTAGATTTGGATGCAAGCTAGTTTTCGTATTTCATGATAACAAAACAGCAGGAGACATTATGTTACATTTCTTTTTAAGTTTATTTCTTGTGTTTGCAGAGCCTCATAAAGATTTAGTGAATTACAAAGCTGGTGCTGCTGATCTAGAAGGCTATTTGAGCTATGAATCGAGCGAAACGAAAAAACCCGCCATTTTGATTGTGCATGATTGGATGGGATTGAGTGACTTTCAAAAACAAAAAGCCGATGAACTTGCAAAAATGGGCTACGTGGCTTTTGCTGTAGATATATACGGAAAAAATGTACGCCCCAAGGATCAATCCGAAGCGGCGCAGTTTGCTACGAAATACAAAGATGATCGTAAACTTTTGCGCGAACGAATTCGTGCCGCTTATAACCAGGTTGCTGGCTTGCCAAATGTGGATTCCAAAAAAATTGTGATCATGGGTTACTGCTTTGGAGGTACCACCGCTCTCGAACTGGCACGCAGCGGAGCCGCACTTGCTGGAACAGTGAGCTTTCATGGCGGACTTTCCACACCCACACCACAAGATGCAAAAAACATCAAAGCACCCGTTCTTGTGCTTCATGGAGCGGATGATCCGTATGTTCCGGCATCCGAAGTCGCCGCTTTTAAAACAGAAATGAAAGACGCTGGTGTCAACTTTCAATTTATTTCTTACAAAAAGACCGTACATGCCTTTGCCATTCCTGCGGCCGGAAACGACAATTCAAAAGGCGCTGCTTACAATGCGGACGCTGATAAAAAGTCGTGGACAGAATTTACAAAATTCTTAAAGAAAACAACTGGCGTTTAGGGCGTGTCCTCATAACGCAAGAAAAAATTTATTTAGCAAAAAATCGTGAGCAATATCTCACGGGCGCTTGTGTACGAAATCTTTCCACTCGATCACGCAACTCTGTTTGAGTTGTTAAGATTTGAGTTTGCTCAAAAACATGTTCAATCTTAAGCGCCACAGCGCCAAGATACCTTCCGTGTTCAATCGCGCCTGCACTCTCATGATTGATAACACGTTCACCACGAAGCAGTTTAACGACAACGCCCACTAACTCACCGCTTTGATTAAACACACCCGAACCAACCATTTGTTTGTCAAAATCACCATTGATCACAAAATGCTTTTTAGGTGAAAGGTCAAGACGATACTTATTTGAGAGTCGACGCATCTGCGATTGCGACCATACATATCCCACCGAATAGCTCATCTGCGCTTTCTTTTGTAAAGACAGCTCACCCGTTGGCCCTTTGATTTCAGAAGCGTATTCGGCGCGCCCCATGACCACAACTTGGGATTCCCAAAGGACGGACCTTATTTTTACCGGTCCAATCGCAGGTTTTTCAAACCCTTCGGCGAGGGATTCTTTGACCGAATACATTGAATCCAAGTTGGCCGCACCCTCGATAGGCAGCTTTACTGTTCTACCTGTCATTAAGTAATATCCAAAGTTCAAACTCAAATCGCGCAGGATGACTGTTTCATCCACATAGTAGGTGGGATGAAATATGGGAAGCCCATACCACCCTAATGCAGTTTGTGGTTTTTCTTTATAACCCATTGGCAGTACGACATGAGTTTTTTCGTCGGCGATGGACCCGCGCAGATCTCCACGAGGATGATCCAAACCAATGCCCTTTACGCCAGCAAGGTCGACCTGACTGTACATCATCAGATGACCTGCCGTGAGAATGATCGGTTGATTCTTAGCATTCCAACCAATAATCACTCCAGATCCCGAATGACCTTGTTCTGTGGCAGAAAGCTCAACGATATAAGGTTTGATTTTTATGAGAAGCTCTTGAGTTTTTTTATCGGCAAAAAATGGTGCCAACTCCACGGGCGACAAATCTTTGATTTTGAAAATACTTTTTTCGAGACCATCGTTATCAAAACGTGAGTCGTCAAAGAGTGTATTTGACCACACCGAAGCAGAAAATAAACAAATTAAAAGAAAAGAAACAATCCCCATCATCACCATAACCCCACTGTATTCATTTAAGAAAAGGTGAATTACCACAGCGTGTGAAGAAGTCTTCAAAAGAATGAGGACGAGAAATAATTTCACACTGAGGGAGCGATTTAGATTGATTAAATCTTAAGCCCGGAGCTAAACGGCGATCCAAACACCACATCGGTGTTTTCTTTTTCGAGCCAGCGAAGATCCCACTCGTTATCGACAAGGATCACAGGCTGGCCGTTCATATCCTCATACACCGTATTTGCCCCATTGATCTGGCGACACGGTTTATCGTCCTTACGGGGCCAACGAGCCACTGTGTACGTAAGTCGATGCATTTTGGTTTCGAGATTGTACTCGTCTTCGAGACGGTATTTAAGCACTTCAAACTGCAGCTCCCCAACCACACCGATCAATGGATCTTGCATTCCAACAATGGGATCAAAAAATAATTGAATGGCGCCTTCTTCAGAAAGCTCCTTGAGACCTTTTTGCAGTTTTTGGCGTTTGAGAGCATCCGTGACTGTCATTTTTGCAAACATTTCTGGCGAAAACTTAGGAATGTCCTCAAACTGCAAAGACTTTGTTGAGCTGACCGTATCGCCAATCTGAAAATTTCCGCTATCACTCACTCCGATAATATCGCCGGCGTATGCGGCATCGATGGTCTCGCGATCTTGGGCAGTAAATTGGTTGGAGTGTGATAAACGCAATTCGCGATCCAGACGATGATGCTGCACCTTCATGCCGCGTGTGAATTCGCCGGAGCAGATTCGCATAAAAGCGATGCGATCGCGGTGTTTGCGATCCATGTTTGCCTGAATTTTAAAAATAAAACCCGAAAAATAATCATCAAACGAATCCACAATTCTGCCGTCTTTGGTTTTACGACTTCCTGGAGAAGGCGCCCAGCGAGTGAAATAATCCAAAAACAAGTCCACACCAAAATTCATTTTTGCGCTGCCGAAAAATGCGGGAGAGAGACGACCCGCTTTAAATTCGTTCACATCAAACTCTTGGCTATCGGCATTGATCAGCTGGATCTCTTCGACGACTTGCTCAAAAATATCTCTGTGCATCCACTCTTTCCAACGAGGGTCGGAAAAGTCGGAGATCGGTACCACGTTGTACTCATCCGCATCGCGTTTGTACAAATACACTTTTTGCTCGAGGCGATCGTACACTCCTTTAAAAAGTTCGCCCACACCGAGAGGCCAATTAACAGGATAGCACTTCATTTTGAGAGTGGTTTCGATTTCGTCGATAAGCTCTAAGGGCGCTTTGCCTTCACGGTCGCACTTATTGATAAATGTAAAAATGGGAATCTGACGGTAGTTACAAACCTCGTAAAGCTTTTTGGTTCGGTCTTCCACACCCTTTGCAACGTCGATCAGCATGAGGGCGCTATCGGCGGCGACGAGGGTTCTATATGTGTCCTCGGAGAAGTCTTTATGGCCGGGAGTATCAAGAAGGTTCACGCGTAACTTGTTGTAGTCAAAATTAATAACGCTCGAGGTGATGGAAATCCCCCGCTCTTGCTCCATGGTCATCCAATCGGATGTCGCAGCCTTAGTGCCCGCCTTACCACGCACTTCTCCGGCCTCGCGGATCACCCCACCGTGATAGATCAGCTTTTCGGTAATTGTCGTTTTACCGGCATCGGGATGCGAAATAATCGCAAATGTGCGTCTTTTCTTAATTTCGTCGTGCGTAAGCTGTGACATAAGGGGGTTAGGAATACCAGGAAGCACTTCTATAGACAATCATCTAAAAAAGTATTAAAAGCTTGAGTCAATGCAGCAATACTTTATCAAAACACTCTACGCCTTTCAGATTTTGGATGAAACTCAGCTTCCAGATTTTGCTCAAAAATTGGTACAAACGGCGGCCGAAAAAAACATAATTGGCTTGGTGATTTTAGGAAAAGAAGGCTTTAACACGACTCTCACTGCTACGAACGAAGCGTCGTTAACTGGTTTTATCAAAGATATTCAAAATATTCTCGGCATCCAACAAACTTCCATGATTAAAACCAGCACCAGCGACAAACGACCGTTTCGGCGCTTTGATGTAAAAATTCGCGAGGAGATTGTCACCTTTGAACGCGAAGAGTTTGTGCCAAAGGGCGAACATCGCCATCTGTCTCCTGAAAAGTGGAATGAGTATTTAAATCGCGAAGACGTGGTGGTGATTGACACCCGTAACACCTACGAGACTAAGATTGGCAAATTTAAAAAAGCTTTGGATTTAGAAATCGAAGAGTTTGTCGAGTTTTCGGATAAAATTAAAAATCTCGACACCGATCGCGAAAAGCCGCATCTGATTTATTGTACTGGCGGCATTCGCTGCGAAAAAGCCATTTACGAAATGGAAGCCCAGGGATTTAAAAATGTGTTCCAATTGGAAGGTGGCATTTTAAATTATTTAGAAAAATGTCCCGACGATGGTTTTGAAGGTGAGTGTTTTGTTTTTGATTCCCGAGTGGCCGTCGACCAAAAGCTCAGGCCGTCTAAACACTTTTCTCTTTGCCCGCACTGTGGAGATGTTTCCGATATCGACCTCACTTGCCTTAAGTGCGATCATGAATTTAAAATTTGTGCCAAATGCCTAGAAAAATCTCAGACAGAAAAAGAATATCACACGTGTTCCAAAAACTGTCGCCATCATTACAAACTTCGCCCTCATACCAAGGGGCCGCATCAGAAGCAGTATTACACAGATTAACTCGCAGATACGATGAGCGCAGCTTAAGAGGCTTTAATAATAATTACAACCCACATCAACATCAATACAATCCATCCTGCAAGGTAGGCCTGGGCGCGACGAAGAACATTGTTACTGCCTAAATGAATCCACGAATGAATGATTCGAGTCAAAAGAAAGATCCACGAAAGACCAAATACAGCCTTGTCCGTCGGCGTGTACATTCCCGCGGCAAGCAGCGTGAACATAAATAGCACCGGCACCTGAAACTGATTATCAAAGTGGCGACCAAAGCGCACAATGTTCTCGGGAGCATCGTAGCTTTTAAGATCATGAGTTTTAAAATAACCAAGACTTAATTTTTTAGCGCGAATGGCTTTTGAACGAACAATAAAATTACACAGCCCTAAAATAAAAACATAAAAAACCATTGCGCCCATTGGGTAAATAAACATGTGTCCTCCCTCGTTTATCTAAACAAGCCCTAGAGCCATTGCGAAGGCAAATAAAATCAACATCAACGCCACACTTTTTTGCAATCCATCGAGAGTCATCTTTTTTAAAAAACGATCTCCCAAATAAGCCCCAGCAAATGCCGCCGCAATCGACACAATTAATAATTCTTTTTTATCTGCTATTAAAGCTCTGTCCATAAACTTTAAATAAACAGTAAAGCGAACGAAATCAATCAAACAAGCAATGACAACTCCCGTTCCGATAAAAGCCTCTTTCGAGAGTTTAAAACGGAGAAGAAAGGCACTCCTAAGAGCCCCTTGATGTCCCGATAGCCCACCAAAAAAACCGCTTAAAAATCCTCCAAGAGGCAAATATTTTTCCTCAAACTGAAGACGTTGTAACGCGGGCACGATCTCAAAGAGAGTAAAGCCGATCATCACAACGGCAATAACCACTTTGATCTGCACAACGTGAAAAGGATGGCCCAAGACTTCATAAGAAAAGAGCGTCGATTGTTGAAGCAATCCTCCCATGATCCACGCGCCAATCACGGCAGCCACTATCGCGGGAATGCCAAATTTTAAAACGATGTCGGGCTTTGCTCGTCGTCCGACGAGAAAGAGCTTAAAAAGGTTATTTAAAAAATGGACAATTGCTGTGACCGCGATAGCCACTTGCACTGGAAAATACAAAGAAAATGCCGGGAGAAGCAACGTCCCCAGACCAAATCCAGAAAAAAAGGTCAGCCCCGAAACCAGCAGCGCGACCACCGCTATGAATAGAATTTCCATAGGCCTATGTTTTCCTAGAGCCTTCGCTAAGTAAAGATGAATTTATCTCACATCCTCATCTGTTTGACTCAATCTTCTTTTGCCCTGCTTGCTTTGCTCGGTTATGATACCGCATGATTTCAACCTCACCCATCAAAGACACCACGGCCGTGCTTGTATCCATTCAACTTCCCAATGTGAGTGACCTTGAGGTTCAAAGTTCCCTCGCGGAGCTTTCGCGCCTCGTGACAACGATGGGAGCGCGCGTGATTGGCCAAATGGTGCAAAAACGCTCCACAGAGAGAGGCCTCACCGTTTTGGGAGATGGAAAACTAAGAGAACTGGCCAGTTGGACCGGTGGCGCCGGTGTGATTGGACCTGGCTTTGTTAAAAAAAAGCACAAGGCCGCTTTAAAATTTGAAGATGTTGATGATGAAGACGGTGATCTGACTGACGACGATGTCACCGATGATTCCGACGTGGATGAGAACGAAACATCTGCGGCCTCCACTCCCAAAGAGCTCGCCAAGGTCGTCATTTTTGATTGCGATCTTTCCCCTTCTCAACTGCGCAATGTGGAAAGTGCCACGGGCGTGAAAGTTTACGATCGTACGGGTGTGATTATCGAAATCTTTAGCCGTCACGCACGCACCAAGGCCGCAAAGCTGCAAGTGGAAATCGCGCGTCTTGCCTACCTGGCTCCGCGGATTCGAGAGACCGGCGCGAAAGACGATCGCCAAGAGGGCGGCGGCGGTAAAGGTTCCGGCGAAACCAGCATCGAACTTGATAAACGAAACATTCGCGATCGAATCAAAGAACTCAAAGAAGAGCTCGCAGCGATTGCACAGGAGCAAGACACTCGCCGCGCGCGACGTGGACAAGAAATCTCCGTGGCCCTTGTGGGCTACACAAACGCCGGAAAATCCTCTCTCATGCGCGCGCTTACCGGAAGCGATGTGATGGTAGCAGATAAACTGTTTGCAACCATCGACACAACTGTGCGCCTCCTCCATCCCGAGACAGTGCCTAAAATTTTAATCTCTGACACTGTCGGGTTTATTAAAAAACTTCCGCACGATTTGGTCGCCTCGTTTAAATCCACACTCGACGAAGCGTTGAGCGCGTCCCTGTTACTGTACGTTGTTGATTCCTCCGATCCAACTTTTCGTGCCCAGCTTGAGGTCACACACACTGTGCTTTCCGAAGTGGGCGCGAGCAAAATCCCAAGCCTTTTGGTTTTAAACAAAGTGGATCGTCTCCTTGAGGATGACATTGCAAAATTAAAAGAAGAATTTCCAAAAGCGTATTTTCTCTCTGCCACAAATCCAAAAGATGTTGCAAAACTACGAATTCATTTGATTGAAACCTTTGAGACAGACATGGTGGAGGAATCCCTTTTTATTCCTTATAAGATTCAAGGCGCGATTGGCGAAATCCGCGCCAGAATGCGTGTGCTGAATGAATCTTTTGACGAAAACGGCACCACGCTCAAAGTGCGTGCTTATGCAGAAGAATTAGAGCGATTTAAGGCGCGATTTCAAAAAAGATCTCGCGAGGACGATTGAACCGCAATTAGAAACAAAGATTGACCCAAAGTAGCGACATCTGGTACCTCGTTAACAAGCACCTCACGTAGGTTTTGGATTTAGTATCCGTGACCGCATCCATTTTCAGGACCAAAAAATATGATGGAAACTGAAAACTTAATCTCAACACTGGATCAATTTAACACCGCAATTTTTTTAAAAGATCTTCATGGTCGTTATCTTTCGATGAATCGCGCTGGCATTCGTCTGATAAACAAAACCTCAGCCGGCGTTTTAGGAAAAACAGCTCACGATCTATTTGATGCTAAAAGTGCAATACAGATGCATGAAAGCGATCATTATGCGATGAATTCGAATTCGATTTTAACATCGACATATCATTCTCAAGAACTTGCTACGGGGAAGCCAATGCATATTTTTACAGCAAAAAAGTCCATTCTTGCTCCATCCGGAAGGGCTCTAGGAACAATTGGGATTTCGATTGTGAACTACAAAAATGCTGAATTATTTTCTCAGACCTGCAAGATTTTACCTCAGTTTGTAAAACATAAGTGCTCACACCTTTTAACAGAGCTTATCGAAACCCGCACAATTGCTGATTTTTTCAAAATCCATCATTTTCAATAAAACGACTTTCTGCTTACCGTTAAGGTTGACGGGTTCTGATTAAAGACCTATAACAATGAACACAGAAACACTCATTTGACGCGGGGTGGAGCAGTCTGGTAGCTCGTCGGGCTCATAACCCGAAGGTCGTAGGTTCAAATCCTGCCCCCGCAACCAATCTTTAACATTTAAAGGTTGGTTAAGTACCCGAAAAGACTGAGAAGCAAAACCAGATGGCTTCTCCCAAATGTTCAAATGTACGAGGGGTTCAAATGGCAAAAGCCCAAGACCTCAAAATCAAAATCCCGCTGACTCCATCTCAAGAAAATCTGCTTCCTCAAATCATAGAAAATTTGAATTCTGACTCGTCACTACTAATGGATCGTATTGTTTTAAAAGACGGTGCTGTAGAGGCCAATTGCTTTGACCTCTCAGACCTTTTAGAAGCTCTCAGTGAAAAAAGCTCAGAGCTAGATTATCGCCGTTTCAAAAAGCAGGCTTTGAATGTTTTGGAGTTATCAATTCAGAAGACTTCCAATCTTCATTTGAAAAAGAACTACAAGGCTGCCACCAATTCAGTTCAATAAAAAAAAGAGGACGACACTCAACCCAACAAAGTGCCGCCCTCAATACAAGTCAATCTGCATAGATCGGGACTTAGTCTAAGAAACGATAAACCTGTATTTGTTCTTCTTTAGGTAATGCTCTAATTTTTTCCCACAATTCAGTGTATTCTCGGTGAAGGCCTGAGGCCTCTTTTGGGCCTACCTGTCTTGCCGAGGGATAAAACTGCTTTAGGATACCTGTATTGTCATAAATAATGACTCCCTCAGGTGCAGGCTTTCGTGGAATAGAAACCCACATGAGATCACTGAGTAGCATAGACTTTAAAGCCATTTCACAGGCTCTTTTGGTCAGCTCACCTTTATTGTAGTTGTGAAGTCCTTCATAGGTACAGTCTTGATCGACCTCTATATGAAGATCTCCCTCAGCCACCGAAATCTTGACTGTTGCTTCACCATTGACACCTGCAATGTCACCATAGTGCTTCAACCTATCATGAAGTCCCTTGGCTAACCAAGTAAGCCCCTCATCGTTAGTAGTTATTGTTCTGCCTTTGTTTGCGAAAGATTTTTGGTTTTTCATACCTGTGGTGTTCACGCATTTACTACCGGTTTCAAGCACAAGACCGACCGCCTCTA
>CAZOGU010000019.1:0-46688 GCA_964579625.1 uncultured Pseudobdellovibrionaceae bacterium | reverse complement strand
AGATTGGGACTTTGCCATGGGGTTTTGGATGAATATCTAGGGTCGACCGTTGCTCGTTTTGTTTTGATGAGGAGAGTGGATTTTAAGAGGGAGAAAGGGGCGTCAAATATTTTTTATTCTTTTGGCTCTGAGTCAGATTTGGTTTTTTTAGCTCTGGTGAGTGTCTCATTTTGAGACGTGGATGGTGGGCTCGCTTTGGATGATGACGCTGTCTGAGTTTTAGACAGCTGGCTAACAAAGTGTCTCAAATTCTCTCTCACCTCTCGAAACAGACTTCGTGCTTTGTTTCCTTATTCAATTTAAAGGGCATCCGCGCTCTTAAAGCGCATTCCTTCGTTGTGGGGCCTTTTGGCATGAATCCTGAATAGTAGTGGGTAGGAGAATAAATTTTAAGGGGGAAACTATATGCGTGTCTTAATCTTATTACTACTGGCTTTCAGTGTTGGCTTAAGTAGTACTGCTTGCAGTAAGAAGAAAACTTCTTCTGCTCCAGTCACAAACAACACAGATAACGACGGCAATAACTATTATAACAACGATGATGACGACGATTCTAGCGGATCGACAATCTATGATGGCTATGTCAACGTTTATGACAAAGCGACTTACAAAGACTTTTTGTATACGAGCTTTGGTTATCAATATGACAACAAGTTTAGCTACAGCTACAGCTGTCGTCTCGATTTGATCAACTGGATTCTTGGTGGCAGTCTTGCTGATTGCGGATCTGGGGATTCGGAATTCAGCGAACTTGTGAACTATCCGGCTCTTATTGAATTGGCTTTCTTGCCAAAACAGAAAAGAAACGGTGTTTACGTTTACCCTGTGGATGGACTTTGGGTTGTAGACCCTCAGTACGGTGGATATGAAATTCCATTCCAAGGCTATATGGAAGAATTGGACGACGGACGATTCTTGTTAAAAACAGATGCTATCGCACTCTTGACGACAACGACAGGGTCGAAAGTGAATCTGAACAACTTTGACGTCTACTACATCTGGTACGAGAACGGTTACGAGTATTCGAAAAAGTTCGGTAACGTGACTATTAAATAATTTGGTGGACTAAATAATTCAATGTAAACACCCCCTTGTGTACCCCACTCACTACGAGTGGGGTTTTTGTGTCGGGGGACACCATAGCCCTAGTTTTTCGCCTAAATCTGCTGATAAAATAATCACATTTCAACATCTTAAAATAACAGATTCCTTCTCATTTTTTTGAAGAAATTACCTTGACCCGTTTTCTATCTGGAGTTTGAATCATTACCTGCAATGACGTCGCCTTCGACGTGATACCAACAAAAAGGAGTCTTTATGAATAAAGCAGAATTAATCGAAAAAGTAGCGCACGACACTGAGTGCACAAAAGCTCAAGCTGAGCGTCTTTTAGATGCAACACTCGAAATCATCCGTAAAACAGTAAAAAAAGGTGACGAAGTAAAACTCGTTGGTTTTGGCACATTCACAAAAGCCAAAAGAAAAGCTCGCAAAGGTCGCAACCCACAAACTGGCGCTGAAATTAAGATCCCTGCTGCTTGGTATCCTAAATTCCGTCCAGGTGCAGAATTTAAAACTTTAGTTAAATAATTTTAACCAAAAGTTTTAATTCAAAAAGCCAGCCTCGAGCTGGCTTTTTTGTTTGTCATTCCGACTGGCCTCTATGCCCAACAACTTCGCACAAAGACCTTGTCAATCGCGCCCCTGGCCGTTATGACCAATCCCTGCCTCTTTCAACATAAGGATGTCCATGAGTTTTGAGCAAACCATCAATCATGTTTTTGAATTAATCAATCAAGTGGTCTCTAGCCTCTTTTTCTTCAATGTCCTCTTTTTTATCGAGGGCGCCACGCTCCCACTGGCCGTTGCTTGGTTTTTTGTCGCCGCTATTTATTTAACCTTTTACTTCAAATTTATTAACTTTCGTTATTTTATTCATGCGATCAAAATCACCTTTGGTTTTTACGACACCAACCGCAGCGTGGGAGAGGTTTCCCACCTCAAAGCCCTCACAACCGCTCTTTCGGGGACCGTTGGTTTAGGGAATATTGCGGGTGTGGCGATCGCCGTTGCCACGGGCGGCCCTGGAGCGACCTTTTGGATGATTGTTTGCGGGCTTTTTGGAATGAGCTCTAAGTTTGCCGAGTGCACTCTTGCGCAAATGTATCGTCACGTCGGTAAAGATGGACACGTTGTTGGTGGCGCTATGATCTACCTTCGCGAAGGTTTTGGAAAGCACGGCCTTCCACGGGTCGGCATGTTTCTCTCTTTCTCTTTCGCGATTCTCTGCATTTGTGGGTCATTTGGTGGGGGCGGCTCCTTCCAGGTCAACCAATCTATGAATGCAATGTCTGCCGTGATGCCTTGGCTTAAAGACTACAGTTGGGTTTATGGACTTTTTATTGTTTTTTCTGTGGGACTTGTCATCGTTGGTGGAATTAAACGCATTGCGAATGTGTCGGAAAAAGTGGTCCCGATCATGTGCGGTCTCCATATTGTAATGAGTCTCGTGATTCTTGCGCAAAACTACACTCTAATCCCAATGGCATTTTCGAAAATTATCTGGGGCGCGTTCACTCCTGATGCCATGTACGGTGGATTCTTAGGCGTTCTCGTTCAGGGTGTTCGACGAGCGGCGTTTTCGAACGAAGCTGGAATGGGCTCGGCGGCCATTGTTCACTCCGCGGCCAAGACATCTCATCCGGTGGAAGAGGGCATGGTTTCACTCCTCGAGCCTTTTATTGATACCGTCGTCAGCTGTACGATGACGGCGCTCGTAATGGTGATCACAGGCGCTTACAACAATCCCGATTACATTGATTTGATCCATGGAAATCAAGGGTCCGCGCTCACTCTGAAAGCCTATGGCGGCGCTCATTGGTCGTTCACCTATCTTCTTTGTGCCGTTATTTTTATGTTTGCCTATGCCACAATTATTTCATGGTCTTATTACGGAGAGCGGACGTTTGTTTTCCTCTTCGGAGAGAGCAAAAAACGGATTTATCAATTTTTATTACTTTCGGTTTTATTTTGTGGCGCTATTGCCCAGTCTACGCAAGTGATGGAGTTTGGAGACCTGATGATTTTAGGTATGGGTTTTCCAAACTTGATTGGCGTGTTCTTGCTGCGTAAAGAAATCAAGGCTTCGCTTGCTGACTATATTCAAAAACTGAAGAAAACGTAACTTCCATAAAAAAAGCCCCATGTTTCCACGGGGCTCGCCTTTAAAAATCTAACTTGTTAGATCTTATCTCTTGATATTAATCACATCACTGAGCATCTCATCCGATGTCGTGATTGTCTTCGCGTTGGCTTGGAAGTTTCTTTGTGTTTTGATCATATCCACAAATTCACCAGCGAGATCCACAGTGGATCTCTCAAGAGCTCCCGCAACAATCTGGCCGCGTCCACCATGAGATGGAAAGCCAATGGCGGCTCCGCCTGATTCACGACATTCCTTCACTTTGTTGTTACCAACTTTGATAAGCGCTTCTGGGTTTTCGAAACGAGCCATTGCAACCTGTGCTAACTCTTGGGCTTCGCCGTTGCTATAAAGAGCCGTAAGAACACCATCATCACTAAAGTTAACTCCAGTTAACATCCCCGCGGCGGCACCATCTTGTGACCACGACATTAAATCGGAAACGTGACCAAACTGTCGAATACCTTTAAGACCCGAACCACCCGCCTGAATGGCATCACCGAAATTAAAAACGACATCTTGATTTGGAATCGCTCCAGCAAAGTTAAAATTCTTTTGATTGGTTGTCTCGGTATCAAGCTTTCCATCTTGAGTGAACGTCAACTGACCATCTGCCACTTCGGCATACGATTTGGTTGTGTCGGCACCGGCGATCTCTGTGGATTTTGCCAAAGCTTTCCAGTCCCAAGCACCGTCGGCTTTTTTGTTAAATGCCAAAGTGACTAAATGTTTTGTTCCTTGGCTATCATGGATCTCAACACCTGTCGTAAAGTCCGCGGTCTTGTATGGATCATCCAAGCTCAGCTCTTTGGCTTCGCTGGCAGGAACTCTTGAATCCAAATTCATATCTAAACGCACGAGTTTCGTTGCGCGAGCGGGAACTAGTGCTCTTGGAATTTGAATGTCGGCGATTTTGTTCGTCACTTCGCCCTCGTTGTTATATTCAAAGCCTTTGAGCTTGTAATTATCAGAGGTGATTAAAAAACCATCTTTATCGAAGTGGAATTCACCATTTCGAGTAAAAGAACGACCTGTGGGACCATCGACCACAAAGAATCCATCTCCATTGATTGCGAGATCTGTGTCGCGGGCCGTATTATCAATACTCCCTTGAGAAAGAACAGGTGTTATCGCACCGACTTTTGATCCGCGGCCAACCTGTAAACCACCTTGAGCGCCTTGGATACTGCGACTCATCATATCCATAAATTCCGCACGACTGGTTTTAAAACCATTTGTCGATGCGTTCGCGATATTATCGGCAGTTACGCTCAGCGCCTGACCATTGCTGGTCAACCCACTCACAGCTGTGTGCATTGAACTAATAATTCCCATTCGATCCCCCTCTTTTTAAACCTATTTTTTATTCATAAATGCAGCAAGCGAAGCTGGTAATTGGTTGCTTCCACCAAATGGTGTTGCTCCACCCGCTAACGTTGCTGCCGCCGAATTTTCGGCCATGGCTTTCGCCGCGTCCGCAGTTTGTCCCAGCGCTTTTTTACTTTCTTCCATCTGAATTTGTTTTATTTCCTTAAGTGGAACAGCTTTGTTACCGATAAATACGATAGGGCCGCTTTCACTCAACTGCATTCCAGTGACCTGACCTTTAAATTGAGTTTCTGCAGCCACTTTAGAACCCGTCGATTTTTTTGCATCCACGTGAACTTTGTAAACACCAGCGGACTGAGCTTTACCATCGAGATTTTTTCCATCCCAATCAAGTTTGACGGTTCCTTTGGACTGATTTTTAAGATCAAAGTTTTTAACCACTTTGCCTTCGGCATCTTTAATCGCGACTTTTACTTCGTCCGCAGAATCTGCGAGGTTAAATGAGATGGCGTGAAGAGTATCACCATTTTTATGCTCAATCTTCGCACTGTCACCACTCACTGTTTTACCAATCAAATCCAAGGCCTGAAATTGACCGACATTCGTTTGTCCCTTGTTCATGTCTTTTAAGACTTCATTGATGTTCGACATTTGCTCGAGCGACGAAAACTGTGCCAACTGAGCCGCCATTTCGTGACTCTTGAGAGGACTGGTTGGATCTTGGTTTTTTAAATGCGTCAGCATGAGCTTAAAGAATGCATCTTTATCCAATTTTGGATTCCCTTGGCCCTGAACAACGCGACTGCCACCGACTTTGCCCGAATTTGCAACGCGATTGCCAATTTCCCCTAAACTCTCCTTGGGCGCCTTTCCAGGCTCCGAAGTTTGTTTGGCGGTTGGCGAAATCATTTGTGCGGCCGATGTGTTCACTTTCATTTTAGCTCCTACGCAATAATATTAAGTCGTCCATTTCCATTCTTTGTCGCTGCCGCTGGGGATAGCCCCTCTGGCTTTGAAGAAAATGGCGATTTGTTCTCGATCATGCTGTCCATTCCTTGGTTTCTTAAGGACTGGCGATCGTCTCTAAATTGTCCCATAAAATTTCTTGCAAATTCACGCTCTGTAAATTGATTGGCATTTTGTTGCGCCAAAGATTGATCGAAGTGTTCAGAAACACCAACTCTAAATGTATCCACTTTTAAGTTTTGTGTTTCGAGAGCTGTTCTAATATCGAACACACTGTCTTCGAACATTTTTTTGATATTTTGATCCTGAGTTATGATTTCAACAGAAACCTGTCCGTTTTGTAAACCCACTTTAAGATCGACAGTCCCCATTCCTTCGGGACGAAGCTGCATCTTCATTTCTCCGCCACCGTCTTTAAGGATCGCACTTGCTTGTGTGACTAGGTTTTCGATGTTTTCTTTTTTCACCTGATCCGTGTTCGACATTTTAGTGTCTAAGACATTGGCAAAAATTTGATTTGTAGCTGCGGATTCTTTACCTGCCATATTTTGAACAGCCGCAAGATCAGAACTCATATCCAAATTCGTAAATCCCTGCTCTGGGTTTTGCGATAAAAGATCAGCGGTTGATTTTTCGCTTTGCACAGGCATTGTCGATGTGACATTTTCAAGCTGTTGCATAAACTCCGGAGAGATTTCGCTTTCTCCACCAACGCCCATCAGAAGTGGCTGTGGTTGAACGAGCTGAAGGCCTTTAAGATCAATGCCTCCTTTGGTCGCTGTTTCTGCTAAAACTGCCTGTTGACCTTCGAGGCCGCTCATTTGTTCGGCGAGAAGTCCCGCCATTGCCTCGGCCGAAGCTTCAGTTGAAGCCACCGCATTTGTTGTTACTTGTTTTGCAGCTTCACCCTGAGAAGCTGATTGTGCTGTAGGTGCCTTTGGTTCTTTTGAGTTTTGAGTTGGTGTTGACACGGAAGCTGATTTTCCGGATTTAGCTCTTGAAGGGGCAGCTTCCTCTTTATTTTTAGGCGAATGGGAATGCGCTGTGTTTTGCGCCGACGCGCCCATGTTTTCGCGGCCATCGACCTTTGTTTTCTTTTTCATCTTTTTTTCAGACTCAATCATTTCGTTTTGAAATGATGAATCTTCATCACGTGATGTAGCCTTCGAACTTTTGTTCGTTAATGATTTGATATCAGTTGGTCCTACATTTGCTGAAATCATCATTCTTCTCCTTAGTAGCCTGAGTATTTTTCTGAAAGGACTTTTGCTTTTTGCGGGTCCATAAAATTTAAAATACTACCGGCATCTTGTTTCTTCATTTTCTTTAAAACTGAGATCGCTAAGTTTTCATCAAGCTTCGAAATAACGATCGCTGCACTTTGTGGCTTCATATTCGAATAAACACCAACCAATTTATCCACACTTTCCTCATCTGCGTTCACGCGCGTTTCCAGTTTGCTCGCTATTTCTCTTCTCATTTGGTCTAGCTGAACTAACTTCTTATCCATCTCTCCTTGAGCTTGTTGCAATTTCTCTTCCAGCTCGACGATTCTTTTTTCGCGCTCAACAAGTTCTTTTTCTTTTTCTAGCAACTGTTCAACATGACTCGCATTTTTATCAACGGGTGGAGCTTTAACGGGCTCCTGATTGATTTGTGGGTCTGGTGGAGTCTGGGACGATTTTTCCTCAACTGGAGCTGGCGATGCGGTTGTTTTTGCCGTTTCTGCCGCAAGACCTTTGGAGAAGAAACTGATTTTAACCTGCGCCATTTTTTCGATATTCTCCGGGTAGAGAACGCCGTAGAGTGCTAGGCAGAATCCAATCAAAGAAATGAGGCCCAATGCCTGAAACCAGGGATTGTCTTTTTTGACCTTGTTGGAATGATATCCAAGACTCATCTTCTTTTGTTTTTGTTTCTTAAGCTTTTTAAAGTGATGAGAGTAATTACTCATTTTCTGCCTTTCCTCGTACGTGCATTTGCTGGGCGATTTCATTGGTTTGTTTCGCTTCGTATTTATCTCGTAGCGTTTTGAATTCGAGTGCGTTTTTTTCTTTGAGCTTTTCGATTGTCTTTAGTTCTTTTTTGGCTTCGATGTGTTTTGTACGAAGACGCTCCAAAATTTTTTCTTCGCGAAACTGTTCCGTCTTCAGCTGATCAATTTTCACGTTAGTTCCTAATATGGATTCGTTTGCTAAATTTAATTCATACAGCTGAGCCCCATCTTCAAGGCCCACAGTGCTGCTTTTTGTTCTTGTTACTTTGAGTTGATTTTTAAGTTGGTCAATTTGCTGAACTATCAGCTGAACACGAGTTTCTTGACGGAGAACTTCGCTCCACGCATTTTTTTCTTCGAATTCTTTGATTCGCAGAAATGATTTTAAGCGAAATTGATTCTTTTTCATCGCTCATCTCCAGAATATCTCATCGCAATGGATTGCAATTCGGAAATGGTTTCTGGAAAGCTATATTTATTCTCTAAACTTTGGCGCAAGAATCGATTTAACTCCGCATAGCAAGAAACGGCTTCGTCGATCTCGGGATTAATTCCTTTTTTGTAGGCACCAACGTTGATTAAATCTTCGGCATCTTTATAAATTGCCATCTTACGCTTAAGTTTTCGAGCGGCATGCAGATGATCAGGACTTACCACTTTGTCCATGACTCGACTCAAACTTTGTAAGATATCAATCGAAGGAAAGTGTCCTTGCTGCGCCAGCTTTCGCGTAAGAACGATATGTCCATCGACGATGGATCGCACTGTGTCCGCAACAGGGTCATCCATGTCATCGCCCTCGACGAGAACGGTGTAAATACCAGTAATGCTCCCACCCGACTCAAAATTCCCAGCACGTTCAAGCAAGCGAGAAAGAGTGGGATAAAGACTAGCGGTATAACCCTTCATGGCTGGCGGTTCGCCGGAGAGGAGAGAAATCTCCCTTTGGGCCATTGCAAAACGTGTGAGGGAATCCATAATTAAAAGAACTTGCTGTCCCTTTTCGCTAAAGTACTCTGCGATTGTTGTTGCAAGTTGCGCTCCTCGCATTCTTAAAAGCGGACTTTGATCACTCGTCACGGCGACAACAATCGATTTTTTTAATCCTTCTTCACCTAAAATGTCTTGGATAAATTCTTTGACCTCGCGACCACGTTCACCAATCATTGCGATGACATTGACGTCAGCTTCAGTGGAACGGGCCATCATACCCATAAGAACTGATTTTCCGACACCCGAGCCCGCCATGATGGACACACGCTGTCCGCGTCCGACTGTCGAAAAAGAGTTTACGGCTCGCACACCCAAATCTAAGGACTGATCAATCGGTCTTCTTTCTAGAGGATTGGTGGCGGTCTTCCAAAGTGGTCGATGAAAGCGACATTTTAAATCACCTAACTGATCAATGGGCTGCCCCATTCCATCTATCACGCGACCAATCAATTCATCTCCAACAACACACTCATCCGCTAGCCTGCGCAGCTCGATCTGATTGCCAATACTCACACCAGTAATTTTTGTGTAGGGAATTAAAAGAACTTTTCCACTTTTTAATCCGACAACTTCCGCCAGACAGGGTTCCGTATGAAGCCCCGTGCTCACGCGGCAGAGAGAACCAATTTTAGCATCCGGCAAATGTCCTTGAATAAGTTGTGACGTCACATCCGTCACTCGACCTAACTTCTTAAAGAGGTCAGCCTCCTGAATTCGTGGATAGAGGCGGCGCAAGTTGAGCTGCATTATCTCTCCAAACCAGTTACAATTTGTCTGAGGATTTCAAATCGAGATTGAAGTGTTCCGTCTAAAATTCCGAGGTCGTTCGAAAATAAGACATCTCCAGGCTGTAAGTCTTTGTTGATTTCGACTTTGATTTCTGCAAGATCTACATTGATTTCAAATTTTTCTTTATTGGCTTCGAAAAATTGATAGTCGTCCTCAGATAACTCGATATGAGTGACCACCTGTGATCTTAAAACATCGCCAAAAACGTTCAAAAAGAGTTCTGGCTCCCGTTGCAAATTTTTATGAACTACTTTTTCTGCCATCAGATAGCTGAGTTCGATAATATCTTTTTCGTTTTGTTCAAAAAGTCGTTTTGTCATTTGATTTACTTTTTCGCAGAGAACAACAAACGATCGGAGCTTCGCCGCAATATCTTGTTTGGCATTGTTAAAGGTCTCTTTCTTCGCCTCTTCGATCCCTTGCTTAAGACCAAGCTCGTAAGCCTCTTGAAACGCATTGTCTTTTATTTTTTGAACAAATTTTAAAACTTCGGCGTCAAACTTTCTTTTTTCTTCATTGTTTTTAGCCTCTGTAAGACCGATAAAATGAGAAATCTCGGGATTCAACTGAAAAAAATCTTTATCTGGCTTGTTGTTTAAATCAAAAAAAGCCTTTGCATGAGGTGAAGGCTCTTCCTCCACCTTGTGCAGTTGATAGTTTTCAATTTTGACTGGTTCTGCTGGTTTAAACGAAGACATCTTCCGAACCACCTCTCGCAATAGCGATCTTGCCTTCGTTTTCCAAACGTCGAGCAATATTGACGATTTCCATTTGCGCTGCTTCGACATCGGCCACTTTGACTGGCCCCATAGACGCTAGATCTTCGCTGAGAATTTCGGCAGCACGTTTCGAAATATTTGCAAAAACTTTGGCTTTAATTTCTTCGTTAGCAGTCTTAAGCGATAACAATAATTTATCATTTGGAACTTCTTTAAGAAGAAGTTGAATACCTTTATTGTCAATTTTAGTAATGTCTTCGAAGACAAACATCAATTTACGAATTTCATCTGCCATTTCCTTGTCTCGCTCTTCAATCACACCAAGAATTGTTTTTTCTGTGTTTTTATCCATCATGTTGAGCATTTCTGCAACAACCTGAACTCCTCCCAGCTGGGCATTGTCCACAGTTCCAACATTGGCTAACTCATCTTTTAACACTTTATCGACTTCTGCTAAAAGTTCTGGCGATACATGTTCCAAATTTGCCAAACGGAGAACCACTTCTCCCTGAAGATTGTCTGGGAGACGCTTTAAAACTTCTCCTCTTTTTTCGATTTCTAAATGAGCTAAAATCACGGCAATCGTTTGCGGATGTTCATTGATTAAAAAATTCGTCAATGTTTTTGCATCGACCATTTCTAAACTTTCGAGACTTCGTGTCTGTTGGACAGCGTAATCCATGTGTCCAAGAATATGCCTGGCTTTCTCTTCGCCAAGAGCTTCCGTTATTGTTTCTCTAGAGCTTACTTTTTCAGAAAAAATATAATCTTCAGATTCACTGATAAGTTCATAAAACTCTTCGAGTACTTTTTTTGTGATTTCAATCGGCACGACTCGAAACTTAGTCATTAAAGATAAAAGCTTTTTAAGATCTGTATCATCCATGTTCTTAAAAAAAGCTTTTGCTGCCTCTGGCCCCAAATAATTTACGAGGATGGCTGCTTTTTCGAATCCTTTGAGTTTTCTAAAATCTATGCTCTCGACTTTTTTTAATTTATTCGCAGCCATTACATATCTCTCCTGACGAGCCACAAGCTAAAGGCACCTGAGGCCTTTTCCGTGTCGTCTTCTATGAGGTTAATAATACGATCTTTAAGAATTTCACTTTCTGCTTTTTCTGGATCAATCGGTGACTCAAGAACTGGTACAACTGATGACATACCTGGAAGACGGTTATCAATGGCTTGTAACTCTTCGAGTTCTTCAATTGTTTTTGGCAACATATCTTCAATAGACTCTTGAAAGCTGTCCGTAACCCACGAAGTAAATGGGCGAATGACAAACAGATAAACCAGAACAAGGCCCAATGCTGCAAGCACCCAACTTAAAATAAAGCGAATCATTTTTTGACGATAGATTTCGCGCGAAATAACATCGGCATCATCCATCGAAACTTTGGCGAACTCAAAGGACTCAATTTTAACCGAGTCGCCCCGTTTTTCGTCAAAACCAATCGCATTTTTAATAATTGTTTCGAGTCGTGCGACTTCTTCTGCGCTTCGTGGTTGCCACTTTTTAACAACCTTGTCGCCCTCTTTGATGTCGGCCATAACACCATCAACCATCACCGCCACACTGATTCGATTGATTCCGCCTGCGGATTCAACCACGTTGACTGTGGTTTTAGGGATTTCGTAAACCACGTTCTTGTTTTCTTTATTAACGTCTTGGTTAAAGACAACATTGCCCGCATCGTTGGCACCCGGCAAATTGGCTCTGGCTCCCGTAACGCCTGTTGGGTTGGAGCGATTCCCGGCCATTGTTTCCTGACCTGTTTGCGAAGATTTAATGGCTGCCTTGTCTGGATCAATGATTTCTTCCACTTTGGAAGTTTGTCGGTTATTGAGGTCCGCACTCACTCTTGCAATGACTTTTCCTTCACCAACCACTTTGGCGAGAATGCTTTCTATACGTTCCTGAAAATAGTTTTCAATTTTCTTTCTCGAATCCATTAATTCCGCTGAATCGGCTAAAGAGGAGTCTCCTTTTTTAGAGAGGACTTTTCCACGAGAATCCACCACCGAAACGTTTTCTGGCTTCATGTTTTCTATGGAATTAGATACGAGGTAAGTGATTCCTCGGACTTGTTCTTCAGTGAGAAGTTTACCAGCATGCAGCTCAATGATCACAGATGCCGTCGGCGATGTCACATTTTCTGACAAAAAGGTTTTCTTTTCAGGGATTGCTAAAATCACTTTTGACCGACTTACGGAGTCAATCGTGTTAATGGCTCTTGTTAATTCTCCCTGAATAGCTCTTTGGTATTTTATTTTTTGTTCGTAGGTCGTTGTTCCAAAATTTTGTTTGTCGAACAATTCTAGACCGTGACTGAGTTTCTCGGAACCCGCCTCTGACATGATTAACATTTGTGTCGAAGGTAAGAAGCTATTCGGAACCATGATCGTTTTTCCACTGTCGACCAATTGGTACGGTACTTTTTTAGAGTCGAGAATATTAATCACAGATATGGATTGCTCGGGACCTACATCTTTTAATAGAACAACATAGTCTTTCTTTGCACCCATCACCGAAATGGTAATCAAGGCTGCTGCTGCCACAGCAATACTCGCGATCACGGAGATCCGCTTGATCGGCGTGAGACTTTGGAAGAAGTCTCTCATTTGCAATGTTAAAACATTCAATAAATTTTTCACAGAATCTCCTTAACTAAACCTGCATTTTCATTATTTCATGGTAAGCGTCGATCATTTTATTGCGAACTGATGTCATTAAACGAAGAGCGATATCCGCTTTCTCTGCGGCAATTTTAACATCGGCGATGTCGGTTGTTTCCCCAGTTGCCAATTGTTGCATCTTAACGTCGGCTTGTTGTTGCAACTCATTCACTTTGCCTACGGCGCCTTTGAGTGTATCTGCAAAAGATTCACCGCCAGCTGCTTTTTCTGTAAGCTTTGAAGCAGGCGATTGAAGGCCCGAGACTTTTGCGTGTCCTGGGTTTACGTTGGAATTTTTTATCGATAAACCGTCCATGGCTTAATCCTTCCGTTTATTTTAACTTAAATTCCCATTTTTAAAAATAGAAATTACTCTCCAATATTTAATGCCGACATTGCCATGTCTTTAGTCGCGTTCAATGCCGACACGTTCGCCTCATATGAACGTGTTGCCTGAATCATGTTTGCCATTTCTTCCATGAGATTGATATTTGGGTAAGCGACGTAACCACCTTCATCGGCATTGGGATGGTCTGGCTCATACTTCATGAGAGGCGCACCCGTATCTACGTGGATATCTGTCACCTGAACACGACTCGCGGATTTGGATGGGTCCGACAACATCATCTCGCCAAAAGACTTGGCTTCCGGGAGAGCCTGTAACACAGCCTCTTTGCGACGGTAGGGTCCTCCCTCAGGAGTATTGAGCGTGTTGATGTTGGCAATGTTGCTTGAGATCGTATTCATTCGTACGCGCTGAGCATTCATTCCACTGCTACTAATTCTAAAACCAGAACCAAAATCCATTATCTACCTCCGTCGGAAGAGACATACTTTAAGGATGCTAATTTTTTATTGATAAGTTGATTGGCAGCTCGATACATCACATTGTTCTCTACCATGCTGGCCATTTCTTTTTCTAGATCAACTGTATTGCCATCATTCGAAACATCCACTTCTGGGTTGTCATAGATGTCTGCCTTCAGAGTTTCTATGCTTGAATTTTCAGTTTCTAAAGCTCTTTTGAGCTCTGATTCGAAATCTACTTTTTGAGCATGATAGCCAGGTGTCTCCGCATTTGCCACGTTTGCCGACAAAACGTTTTGTCGAACTTCGCGCATTTGGTTCGAAGTCGCAAGAGCTCTCAGGGTTTTATCAAATATCTGATTCATACCCAACCTCCATCTTATATTCATTAAGCTTATTTCTTAATGTTCGAATACTAATCCCCAACAGTTTTGCCGCTTGAGTTCTATTTTGAGTCGTATGCTCGAGTGTTTTTAAAATCAGGATCTTCTCTGCTTCCTGCACTGTCATTCCAGCCTGAAGCATGGACGCGCGGGTTTCTAAAAATCCATCGATTAAAAGATGTTCTTCTTTGAGCGTCATTTCTGAACAAACAAGAACACTGCGTTCAATCACGTTTTGAAGTTCACGAATATTTCCCGGCCAAGACCATTTTTTTATTTTAGACAGTGCACAAGGGGCTATTTGCTTTTTAGGTTGTCCATTCTCTTCGCATGTCATGTCCACGAAGTACTGCGACAACAGCTCTATGTCTTCTGTGCGCTCTCGCAGTGAAGGTATTCTTACCGGAACCACGTTAATTCGATAGTACAGGTCACTTCGAAATTGGTGATTTTTAACCATTTCTTTGAGGTCACGATTGGAGGTGCAAATAAAACGAACATCAATTTTTTTGGTTTCATTGGTGCCCAGTTTTTCGACTTCTCTCTCTTGTAAAACACGAAGGAGTTTGCCTTGTAAATCCAAAGGAAGTTCACTGATTTCATCGAGTAAGAAAGTTCCGCCTTCCGCCGATTCGATTTTACCGATGCGTGTTTGATGAGCACCGGTGAAAGCTCCCTTTTGAAATCCAAACAACTCACTTTCAAGAAGATCGCCTGGAAGAGCTGCACAATTGACAGCGACAAACGGTTTTTTGCTTCGCGGACTCGCCTGATGGATATATCGAGCCAGCTCTTCTTTACCAACGCCCGTCTCGCCGTAAATGAAAACCGTCGATTTAGCCTGAGAGACATTGTCGAGAAGCGAAAGAATGCTTCTCATCTGCTCGTTTTTAGTTTGAACCATTCGAGTTCTCCTTGGCTGGTTGCATAGCTGGAATTCGATCTACATATTTTTTATACTTTTGGGACCACTGGTCGTCTTCTTGAACTTCTTTGGCCAAGCGCGCCCAATAGCTATTGGGTTGTATTCTCGAAAAGACTTCGCTTGCTTCTTTTGTTTTATTTTGTTCGGAAAGATTTCTATAAAGAAGATACTTTTCTCGATCAAAATCAAATTTTTTATCTTTAAATTCATTGTAAAATCTTGCTAAAAATTCTGGAAACTTTTTATCCTTGCTGACTTCTAAAATGGAGACCTTCTTTTTAAGGAGAAGAAAGCGGTCCAATTCAGAAAACGTTTGCTTTTCAATTTGCTGATCGATTGTTGAAATGGCTTCATTTGTTTGCCCTGTTTTTTGATATTGATCCAAGAGGAAACTGAGATGCTTTACGGTCGGCTTACTGATCTTTTTAAGTTCCTCGATGGCCTGTTCAGGCTTTTCATTTTGAGCTAACAATTGGGCGTTAGCTAAAGAGTACTCATCCTGCAGTTCTGGCGCGAGAGACTCTCTATTTATTTTTGATAGCTGTTCTTGGGCTTTTTGCGATTGGCTCAAAGCCAAAAGAGCTTCAGCATTGCGAAGATGAACTTCAACGAGATATGGCATTTTTTGGCTTTTATCTAAATCTTGTTGATTTTTAACATTGGCAAAATCAACCAGGTATTTTTCGTACTCTAAATGAGCCTTTGAATACAAGTTTGCGTGGCGAAAGAGCTCACCCTTATAAAAGCTAAAATCAAATCTTTTTGATTTTTTGAACCATAAGTTATCTGTTTGGTCGAACAACTTAAGCCCTTCGAGAATATTATTTTGCGCAACCAAACTTCGCAGCTGTGCCGCGAGTCCGCGACCAATGCGTTTATGGAATTTTTCTACATGCTCAGGAACATCTCCGGTTTTGAAGTGATCCATAAGGACTTGCACCGATTTTTTGTAATTCCCAGTCTCGTAATAAGCATCCGAAATTTTGAAGTGCAAATACTCGTTAGCTTGTGGCAAAGCTATTTGATTCTCGTAGGCCTTCATTTGATCTATAATATATTCGAATTTTTTGGGAGGGCTCGTCAATGCCTGATGGTAAAGAAGATTTATCTTTGCAATCGCTCCGCCGAGTTTGTTTTGAAATCTAAAAAAGCTTTCGTTGAAGTAGCCTTTCCAAATTTTTGGGTCTACCTCGGACATTTCAAAGATTTCTCCCATGCGAGTCCATGCAAATGAAGCGTATTCGTGCTGAGGATGCTGCGAAATAAATTTACGCAAATCTTCTAGGCTGTTTTTATATCTTCCCAACAAGAATTCAATCTCTCCCATATTAAAATAGATATTTGGGTATGACTTGTCTTCTGCTGGAAACATTTTAAGAGCTTCACTGTACGCTGTAAGCGCCTTCTCGTAGTCTCTCGCTTCAAAGAAAGCATCGCCGTACTCGTAATATGCAGATGCTTTTACATCGGGAGCTGTTGAGCTAAAAAGGGAATTGTATATTTGTTTGGCTTCTTTGTATTCATGGAGACGCACAAGAGATTGCGCCAAGATGAGTTCCATGTTTTCACGCAGTGGTGATTGTGGATACAACTTAATATATGTCTTCAAATTTCGAGAGGCATCAAAGTAATTCTTATCCTTCAGTCTCAAATAAGATGCTAAAAGAAGAGTTCTTTCCGAAATCGGTGAGTCTGGGTATTTTGTTAAAAGTGCGTCGTATATTTTTAGAGACCGATCAAAGAATATTTTTAAGCCCTCTTCATTATAGAGTTTTAAATAGGCTTCTGCCTCCATATAATTGATCATCTCATCAAACTTAGAACTTTGATGTTTTTTTGCGAAAATCTTTTTTGCTTTAAGAAAAGATTTATAGTCTCGATTGGTATAAAACTTTCTTACTTTCATAAAATCCAAGCTCACAGGATCTTGTGATGGCTTGAATTCGAAGCGGATATCTCTCTGCAAGATATCAGAGATCGTCGAATGTTCTGAGAGCAGCATCGGATATTTGATATAGATGCGATTTGTACCTTCGATCAGAGAATCTTTACTAAAATTGACTTTTTCGGTATCAAACTTAAGGATATCTGCCGTATCCATTTTCGCCAATCTGATGATTCTTTGCATCTCGCGATTGACTTCCTTTTTCTTTTTTAACTCTTCATTATCCTTTTCGGCTTCTTTTTTTACATCTGTCGTATCGCCGGTGATGGTCACTTGTCCGATTGTTTTGATAAACTCTGCAGACGCAATGTCACGCCCCTTACTTACAACCTTAAAATCTTCTTGCTTAGTGTTTTTCTTCGCTGGTGAAGACTTTTTTTCAAGCTTTTGAGATATTTCATACTCAGCATCTTGTTCTTTTGAATCGTCTTTTGCAAAAATATCGATTGAAAGCGTCGATGGAGCATCTGTGAGATAATCAAATATTTCTAGATTTTTTTCTGATAGGTAAAAAGTAATGACATCTTTGCTGAGAGAATTATTCTTATTGACCTCGATCTTACGGATAAAGCGATCCGAATAATTTTTTAGTTTTTGCAGATTTGCTTCGGAGAGAGCCTCCACCGAGAGTTCTATCTTCTCGTCTGTTTTCTTAATCACATAATCGGCGGGTGCGATATTTGGAATTTCGAGATGCGTGACCTCGTTCAGGTGATTGATCTCCGTGTTTTCTATAGCTTGTGCTTGGTTTTGAAATGCAGTAAGTGTTATCAAAACTGCGATAACAATTTCACTCACTCGACTAAGGTTTTGTTTTAAATATATTCTCATTCTAAAGAGAACATAAGCATAAACAATGCCAAAAGAATTCGTTGTCGTGATTCTTTAATTCGTTTTTTACTTTTAGTTTCAGATAATTACTTACCTAGACAAAGGCACTATTGAATATCTAGACTTCGAGATTCTGTCACTCACTCTCTTCGACTGTCGCAATTTTGACTGTTTGAACTTAATGGGCTGGAAGCTGAAATGCTAAAAACCAGGGTTATGAAAGAATTCATAACCCCAGGAGCAGGATGGGACGGGCCTTGAACCAGCTCTTAGGGGGAGAAGGCTCAGGAATGTTTCTCTAAAGTTCAGCGCTTGGGATTAACCAAACGCTGAGTTTAATAATGCTAATGCTGATTTTGATGTTTGATTGGCTTGGGCCAACACAGAAGTTCCCGCACTCATGAGAATATTCTGCTTGGTCATTTCTGCCGTTTCTTCCGCAACATCAACATCACGGATTCGACTATTTGCTGCAGCCATGTTTTCAAGAGAGATCGACAGGTTGTTAATTGTCGACTGCAATCTGTTCTGCATGGCGCCGAAGTCGGCTCGTGTTGCTGATACTGCTACAATGGCCTCGTCAATCGCCGAAAGTGCGTTTTGTGCAGAAGCTTTGTCAGCCACCGTGGTGAGATTGACTCCAAGGGCTGCACTGTTGGCATCTGCTTTTGAGGCATCAAAAGATAATCTATCAATATTTGGATCGTTTCGAGTTCCAACCTGGAAATCAAGAACCGCACCTGTTCCACTTAATAACGGTGTCCCGTTAAATTCTGTAGAATCAGCGATTCGGTCGACTTCGTCTAGAAGCTGTTGGTATTCAACGTTGAGGAGTTGTCGCTCGATGGGTCCAACAGTGTCAGAAGCTGCTTGCACTCCAAGTTCTCTTAATCTGATCAGAATGTTGCTGACTTCTTGTAAACCGCCCTCGGCTACTTGAATCATCGAAACGCCATCTTGTGCATTTCTCCATGCCATCTTCAATCCACGAATTTGTCCTCTCAGGCTTTCTGAGATCGCCAAACCCGCAGCATCGTCGCCAGCGCGGTTGATCCGGTAACCTGACGAAAGCTTTTCCAAGCTTTTATCAAGAGCCAACTTCGTTCCGTACAGATTTCTCTGTGCGTTCAAAGCCGCTGTATTTGTGTTAATACGCAAACCCATAACTTCCTCCTTGAAATACTCGTGTATCATCCTTTGATACATTAAGAGATAACTCTATGGGCAATTTCTCTTGTATCACTCATCGGTGTTTCATTATGAGTCTTTAGGGTTTTTTGTCTCATTTTAATAAATCTAGACGGAGGTAGGTAAGCTGGACTTACATCCTAAAAATTAACTAGCTGAATTTACTAGATTATTTTGTCTCTGAGGGCAATCGCTGCTGGCGCATGCGATTCATGTGTTCGTTAACAAACTGTTTTTCCCACACAGCGACTTTGAGTAAACTGTCTTTTGATTTGAGAATACGTATAAAATCAACGTTGGCTTCTTCTTCGGCGATGCGAAGCTTGGCTAAACCCAAATCCAATTGCCGTGCATCAATTGTTTTCTGCAAAGAAGCAAGCTGATTCACGAGATTGATCTCGCGAGCGAGGAACTGAATCATCTCGTCTTCTGTGAGCTTGAGAGATCTTGCGTTTTCTACATTGGTCAAATGCTGAGTCCATTTGTCGATATAAAGTTGATTGGTTTTAAGGTCGACATAATCTTTAAGATAGAGCACGCGCTCAAAGTAAGTACTTCGCCACTCATTGGTCTGAATCGGCACATATACGCTTTCGATTTGCATCTTATCATACATAAACTTTGAATAAGACTCGCTGTTTTTCATTGAATCATAGATCGAACCCCAAAAGGTAAACAGACCCAGTGCCACCAGACTCAAACTCAAACCCACAACAGCGGACACCTTGGAGTTTCTTTTTTCCATTGTTTTTACGGTAGGAACTCCAATCGCCTGTGCCTCTTGATTTTGACTGTCATCCAATTCCGTCGTTGTCTTATCAATTTCTGTTGAAACTTTGTCTAACAATAGACTCAGCTGCTCTTTATCTAGAACTTTTTGAAGTTCGTTGCCCAGGGCACCTGCAACAGCTTTTTTAAGGGAATATCGTGTTTGGTAGGTCTGAAATTTTTTGTTTTCCAGCAGGGCTTCCTGCTCTTGTTTGAGATAGTTATTGATTCGATCCATCTCTTTCTTTTTATACTCGACCATTTCTTCATCGTACTTTTTCTTAAGTTCCGAAATAGCCAATTCGGCCTTGCTCTTCTCTTCCTCGAACTGAGCTTGTAAGCCGTAACTTTTCTGAGAGAATTCACTTTTTAATTTGTCTTCTTTGTTTTTAAAACTAAGTATCTCTTCTTCATATTTGCTCTTATAGCTGGCCTCTTCGGCTTCGTACTTCTTCTTAAGTGAGAGACTCTTCTGAGCATATTCGTTTTTTTGCTGCTCTTCTTTTTTCTTTAAATTTTCAATTTCATCCTGGAGGAGGAGTTTTTTGTTTACAAACTGAGCCTCTTCGGACTTTAATGTCTCTTGGCGTTTGACAAGTTCTTTAGCAAACTGAGTCCGTTTCTCATCATTCTCTTTACGTACCCGTTCTTTCTCTTCGAAAATCAAATTTTTATGCTGATTAAATTCTTCTTCTTTTTTGCGATGAAATTCGGCCCAAAGCTTCTTCTCTTCTTCGAGCCAAATTTGTTTGAGCTTAATTTTTTGATTTTCAATTTCCAGAAGTTCTGCACTGACGAGACTTTCGCCCTTACGTCGCCCTTCGGAAATGGCCAATTCGGCTTCCATCACCGACTTTTCAATCGTCTGTTTTGCCTGAGCATTTGCCTTTTCGATGATGACATCGGCATCTATTTTTGCTTTTTGGATAATCACTTTTGTAGACTCTTCGCCGTTGATCACAATCTTCGCGGCTTGTTCCTTGGCATCACGGATGATGTTTTCTGCACTTTCGACAGCTTTCGTGATTGTCTTATCAGCATCTAGTTCGGCTGAGGTAATAATCTCGCGTGCTTTCTTTTTCGCATTCTCCAGAATGGTTTCTACTTTTTTACTAACAGCCTGAAGAGAAAGCACCGGCGGCACTGCTGTTATTTTAAGATCTTGTGGTGCACGACGAGGTTGAGGGGCCGGCATCGGCGCTTTGTTTTCAATTTTGCTGCTCACCTGTGCTTTGGGTTGAGGCTGCGTAGCTGACCTTGGCATCACTGGCGCTTCATCAGCTTGCGATTTCACACGTGGTTCGTCCAACTTCATTCCTGAAGTGGGCTCCTTGAGGACCTTTTCCTGACTCGGACGTAAATCATGAATTTGAATCTCGCCTGGCATATTACCTAAACGAATATTGTCATCTTCTTTAATGACATAGGGCTTGTTTGGATCAAGTCGAATCCCATTTTTAAAGGTGCCATTCGCAGACTTTAAATCCATGATGAAAATTTCTTCGGGTGTCAGTGCGATTTTGAGGTGATGGCGGGAGATCACATCAGAATGAACAACGATATCACAGTCCGCGGCACGGCCCATGATAAATTCTGGGTTCTTCGACTTATGAACCTCGAATTTGTTATTCTTCTTGATTCGAATGGAAAACAAAGAATCTCCCTCTTACTTTTTAAGCACTCTTATTTCCTTTAGGTAAATTTTCGTACTGCCCATTGTGCTTTTTGTATTCTTGAAGCACACTGGCCTCCGCTAAAACTTCCTCTGGACTGCGATTTTCATCAAAAGCTTTTAGATCTGAAGGAACCTCATTGTTTGTGGCATAATTCCAAATCAGATCAAAATTGTTTTCAAGACGCTCAGTCATATCTGCATAGAGTCTTTCAGGATTAAAAGAGATATTTACCACTGTCATAAGTACACTTAGTAAAATACCCGTGACCGAAGCGCCCATCGAGATAGAAACTTCGACGAGGAAATAATCCATCACCGTTTTTGTCGTAGCAGGATCACTTAAATCCATAGCACTTAAACCCGGAAGACCCTTCATAACACCAAGGAATGTTCCAAAAATTCCACCAATGACAAAAAGACCAGGTAACATATTTAAAAATTCATTCAAACCACTCAATGGAACCACTCCAAAGAGACGCGTAAAAACCGGGTTTTTACCAAGAAGTGTGCGGGTGATATTAATCAGCTTTGGATCTGTACTTCCATATTGCAAAAAGCGAATCTGCTTCAGCGTGTTGACAACGAACCAAGACGCTCCCCATTTCGTTAAGAAAAGGCGATCATCAATCAGTACGATTCTATCAAACTCGCCTTTTTCACGCTTTTCTCTTTCTGAAGTGATTTCGAAAAATGTCTTTTCAAGAAGCTTCTTACAAAGCACATAAAATGAGTATTGAGTCGTCTTTTTAGGACTTTGTTCTGAAAGAAACTGAGTTACACGGTTTTCAAATTCACGCGCAAAATAGTAATACTTATAGACCATTTTGTATGTCATCCAGCGCAGAAAAAATCCCGCAATGAACATCAGCACCATGGCCGGAAAGTGAATTGCTTTCGCAACAGTTACAAACTGATTAAATAATTCGTGTAGTCCGTGATCTATACCATTCATAACCTTCTCCTAATCTTTCAAATTAAATTTAATAATAACTTTTTGGAGCTTTGAGCAGTCATTCTTAACACAAAAATCTTCGGTCCCGGATGTTGCTACGTTTCTGTCTTTATTGGAAAGAAAGCTTCGACCTGCCACTTTAATAAGCGGCAACATTTCTTTTTTATGCTCAAAAGTCATTTGGCTGTAAACGTGATCAAAAATAGATCTTGCTCTCTGATAACTCAAATCTAAGTTATAATTCACGGCTCCACGATCCTCGGCACTTAACTTCGTTGGATCAATGAACTTCCCTTTATAGGTTGGAGATGCAAAACCAATGATCTCGATATTTGAGATCTTCGATGCGACCTCTCTGTTTTGAAATAAACTCTTCGAATACTCAGGGACTGTTTTTTCTAGAACCTTCTTCATTCCCGGCTTTAAAATAGCTCTTCCTGTATCAAAATACTCTTCGCCAAAAGAAAGCAAAACGTCTCCGCTTCTTTCATCGACTTGTGCCGAGATCCCCTTAGATGCAAAGGCATTTTTAATATTGTTAGCAAGCTTCTTTTTGGCATTCAGATTCTCTTGAGCTCTTGCAAGATCCTCACTAAGTTGTGATACTTTTTGGTTGGCTTGAGCGTACTTGCCTGACATTTCATTGGCCTGACCCAAGGCGCCAGCATACTTCCCTTGAAGATCATTTATATTTTTACTAGCTTGGTTTAGGTCTTGATTGGCTTTTTCTAGGTCACCTTTGGTTTGCTGCAAGTTTTGATTGAGCGACTGAAGCTGAGCTTCGGCTTGTTCACTCGCTGCTTTTAACGATGACAAACGATTGTTATATTCTGACTGAAGCTTTTGTTTTTGCGCCATAAACTTTTTTTGCGTCATCTTTTGTCGTTTATAAGCTTTTTGCAGTTCGTTCATGCTCTGCCCCAGATTTTGCTCCAAATTTTTTGCAATTCTCTGGCTTTCGGCAATCTCGCGCTTCTTCTGATCGATCTGCTCGTTGAGCGTATTCAACTCGACATTTTGTTGATCGATGACCACTTCTTTTTTATCGATTAAAGTGTCTCTCTGCTTAATACGTGATTTCGAAAGAACATTTGAATTAATAATATTTCTTACGATTTGTTGGTATTGATTGAGTGCTTTTTCTTTATCATTTAAATCTTTGGCTTGTTTCATCAAAGCGCCTTTTTCTTGTTGGGCCTCATCTTGAAGTAGATCCAACTGCGCCATGAGTTTTTGATAAGTTTCTTTCTCGCCCTCGGAAGCTTGCGTTTCCAAGTAGTTTTTCTTGAGTGAATCGTAGACTTTGATTTGCTCTTTAAGGTCTTGATTCAATTTTGTAAGTTCTTTGTATTCCTGTTGCTTTTGAAAACCTTCCGTACCCTGCTTTAAACTCGCAGAGACATACAAAAGTAGAAAAACAACTGACAAACCCAAAAATAAATCTGAGGTCGATGTCCACATTGAATCTTGCGATTCTTTTCCGAACTTTTTATGATTAAATGGCATAGTAATTCTCCATTTTGTAAATCGGCCAAAAACAGAAAATTCTTAACCCTTTTTAATTATTGATTTTTAATAAAACTTACTGGCCCGTACTTACGTCTGGCGAGATGGCATCGACTGTTTAATGCTTGTCGAAAAAGCTAGACAAAGAACGCATATACTCTTCGCGCGTTACAGAGTGAATAGGTATATCAACGGGATCTTGGCGTGGGCTCGTTTGGCTCACATCGCTATTCTTAGAACCCATTTGATTCAATTTGTGTTCTTGCTCGGATGCCACTTTATCAAGACGAAGGTCCTGACTTCCACCACTAAAAAACAACCATTTGCCGACGAACAGACAAACGAAAATAGCTAAAGCAGTCAATCCAATATCTTTCATGTTAAACTGGGACAACGACCTCGACCATTGATCAAACCGTTCTGAGTTTTGAAAATCATTTGCATCGGATTCCTCTTCAAAACCAAAAGACATCGCTTCTTCCTTTTTTTCGTAGGAAGAAATCTTTTTATTTGAAACGACTGCTTTGGGCTTAAAATCGATGTTATCAATAACACGGGTTTTTTCATCAGCGACGGCCAAAACACGAGTTTTCTCGTCCCCTGTGGGCAAATTGCCAATGTATTCTTCGGTTCTTTCGACAATTCGAGTCGATTCCTCAATTTGCACAACTCTCGTCATAGCGTCGTCGGTACTTACAACACGCGTTTTTAGATCGATCGGATCAACAACGCGCGTGGCCTCGTTATTGATTTCTTGAGACGCCTGTAAGAGCACTTTCAGCGTGTAATTGCGAAAAAATAGTGTCGAACCTTCTTCAATTTTTATGGTGCGATACTGCTTTCCCTTAAGGGTGACAGACGCACCATCTTTTGAAACCTGCAGCCAACATTCGTCATTGAGAAGATAAATTTCATTTTCAAGTGGTGCTATTTTTTCATCAGACAAAGAAATGGTGCAAATGGCATCTCGACCAATCGTAATACGTTCTTTGGTCGTCACCGACTGTCCCAAAACCTGCCCTTGTTTATTTTCAACAACAACTGTCACCTTCATTAGAGCACATTCCCTTTCATCTCACTGAGAAACTTTTTTACAATTTCTTTTTGATTACTGTCGGAAAATGCCTGAAGTGAAATTGTCTTATAAATAATTTTTTTATCATGGTAAAATCCAAATGTATGAACGCCATTGTAGAGACCCTTAAAGAGCTCATTGCGCTCGACACATGATTTTACAAAAACATTTCTGTCAGAGATCCAATTTGTCATACAATTTGGAGGATTTTGAATCAAATCCGGGTGAACAGCGAGTATGTGCTCGTGAATAAAGTCGATTTCGCCTGCTGCTTTTTGAATTTTAAGATAGGGCTCATCCGTCTCAACAACTCCAGTAAAGACCTCGTAACTGGGCCGAATATGGGAGGCCGGAGTTCTTTCCTCTGGCAGTAGCGAATAACATTTTAAATAGTAGTTACCTTTAATAGATGTTTTTTCACGGAGATCTTTTTGCAGTGCCAAATCTCTCTCGCATGTATCTACAAAAGGAAGCGGCATGTTCGTTTTTGGATTCCAGCTCACTTTTCTTTGGCTTTTAAGAAGCGTTTGCGTGAGTTTATCCCCATAATTTTTCATCTGAATTTCAAGCATCTCTGGAAAACTCTTTTCCCCAGCCAATCCTCGCTGATGCGTATTTTGTTCGAATTTTTTGATCGCAGCAAAAAGTAGACCCTGCTCAGTGGATTCGATCAACTTTAAACGAAGTGCCAGAGCTACAATTTCGTGGTCTGCCATTTTTTGCTTTGGCGCGACGATTTCTTGCTTTTTAAGCTCCACAAGCATCCACCCTGAAAGCAAATCGTAATCGACAATCGTTGCTCGCGAGCCCTGCGCGGAGTGCTGCTCATGGATTTGTAATAAAACATTGGTATGAACGTCGTTCATGTTTAAGGATTTTTTTGGCTTGAACACAGCAAAGATAGAATCAATAAAAAGCACCTGCCCCGTACTGATAGGAGCTTTGATTTGATCAATCCACAAGGTTGCATTAAAAGCCCGCAGATCGGCAGACTTTTGATCCATCGAAGGAGCCGTAACAACAGGAGACGCCTCAATCTTCTTTTCAGCCGGACGCCGAGCACTCACCTTCTTATTTTTGGTCCCAGCAAACGCCACAGAAAAACCCAAACAGAGCCCTGCCACAGCCATCATTTGCAAAGTTCGAAACTTAAATAAGTTACACATATATATAGAGATGTCGGAATAATCCCCGCGTTTGTCCACAGACAAAGGTCCGATTATTCTCCAATTCTATACACTGGTGAAGCCGTTGTTGAAGAATGGTCTTTTTTTAAACCTTCTTTTTGGGACCTCTCGCCTTCAGGATGAAGTGTATTGGCGAGCAGAGCCCCGGACGGGCGTGTCCCAAAAAGAAGGTTTAAAAAAGACCATTCTTCTTCAAGTGTGCTGAACTCACTTGAGTCTAGTTTAGATCCTGTTTCATTATTGAATAAAAAATCATACCCAATTGAAACATTTTTCATCGACGATGGTCCAATTTCTCAATTCTAGACTTAAATTGTATCAGGCTGTGCCGATCAATTGGATACATTGAACAACAAGTTGACACAATCATTAGGAATAAATGTGTTAACAAAAGACCTCAAGGAAGATTGGTCGCGCACAGAGGAGAATATTATGTCGTTGCGTATATCAACCAATCTTGCATCTCTGAACAGCCAGAGACAGCTATTCAATACGAATCGCAATATGCAAACTAATCTAGAGAGAATGAGCTCGGGTTATCGCATCAATAAAGCAGCTGATGATGCCGCCGGTCTCGCCATCTCCGAAAACTTGCGCGCCCAAATTCGCGGTATGAAACAAGCCAATCGGAACGCCAACGATGGTATTTCCCTCGCTCAAGTCGCAGAGGGTGGTTTGAACGAAGTTTCAAATATGTTAATTCGTATGCGTGAATTAGCGATCCAAGGTGCTTCTGATACAGTCAGTGACGTGGAACGCGGATTTATCGACATGGAATTTCAAGGTCTAAAGAAAGAAATTCAACGTGTCGCTGAAGTGACTGAGTACAACGGACAAGAGCTTCTCAATGGTATGGGTGGCATGTACGAAATTCAGGTCGGTGTTCACAACGATCCATTCCAAGATCGAATTGCCTTTGACGCAACAAGTGCCGATTCAACACTCGAAGCTTTGGGTCTTACAGCAGAAACACTTGCCGATAAAGAAGGCGCTCGTAATACACTGTCTGTGATCGATGAGTCGTTGGTTCGCGTGAACTCAATGCGTGCAGATCTTGGAGCCTTCCAGAATCGTCTCGTGGCTACAATCAATAACTTGAACATTGCCCATGAAAACTTATCAGCTGCAAATTCACGAATTCGTGATGCAGATATCGCAGAAGAAACTGCAGAACTCACACGTAACAATGTGATGTTGCAGGCTTCGACGGCGTCTCTCGCGCAGGCCAATAACATTACCAATTTGGCTTTAAAACTGATCGGCTAATGGACCAAGGCCACATACAATGTGGCTGAAACAATCAAACTAGCTAACACAAGTGCAAAGAAAATAATCTTTGCACTTTTTATTTGTGCTTCAGCCAATACGTCTAAATTTTTAATATGAATTGTTTGGGCATAACTGGGATGATTCAATTTCCGAAAATAGTTTTTAATTTCTCCTGGAAGAACTCGCAAAAGACCCGTCGCCTCTCGCGAAAAAGCCCCTAAATCGGCCGCCATCAGCGCTGGATCGTATTTCAGCTTTACTATCTCTGACGAATAATCATAAACAAAGGGAAGAAGATCAAAATCTTCTTTGAGCGTGCGGCCAAGCCCCTCTATCGTCACAATCGATTTAAAAAACAATAGCAGCTCCGAGGGCACGAACAATTGGTGGCGTGACGCTATATTCGCAGAATCGAGGAGAATTTTCCCAATGTTTACATTTTTTAAACTCAGGCCAAAGTAGGGAGACACCAACCGGCTCAAATCATTGGAAAACGAGTCTTTATCAACAGCCACAAACGGCGACGCCAAGTCGACGTACTCCGAAGCCAGACGATCGTAATCTTCGTTAGCGAGCGCCAAAAACATATTGGCGATGCTTGTCTGCAAACGTTTAGAAAGCCGTCCAACCATGCCAAAATCAATAAACGCTAACCGCTCTTGATCTACAACAAGAATATTCCCAGCATGTAAATCTCCATGAAATAATCCGTCACGAAAGACCATGGAGAAATAGGCTTGCAACCCTTGTTTCAGCAGTTGTTCTCTTTGCGCAGGAGTTGTGATCTTTTCAATTTCTGAAAGTGGCTGACCTGAGATATACTCTAACACTAAAACTTTTGAGCCCGACAGATGTAAAAATGGTTGTGGGATCAAGATGCTTTTTTGACCCTTAAAGTTTTCATAAAATCGACGAACAGAATTCGCCTCGATCATAAACTGTGTTTCGCTTTGAATCGACAAAGCAAATTCTTCAACAAGTTTTTTAAGTCCGAAAAACTTCATTTCTGGCATGGAGCTATCCACATAGTCGGCAATAAACCGCATCACTTCGATGTCTTCGGAAATAATTTTTTCGATCCCGGGCTTTTGGATTTTTAAAACGACAGCCTCACCCGTCTTCAGTTTGGCGCGATGGACTTGTGCAATACTCGCAGACCCAATCGGCTTGGTTTCGATCCATTCAAAAACTAAGTCCGTTCCCTGAGGATATTGCTCAGTCAATAACCCAGAGAGCTTATCAAAACTCACTGCGGGAACTTGATCTTGTAGTTTTTTAAATTCCTGAATATAGGATGCAGAAAAAAGATCACTGCGAGTGGATAAAATTTGTCCAAGCTTGATAAACGTAGGTCCAAGCTCTTCAAAGCACAGGCGCAATCTCTGAGGTGTGCTAAAGGCTGTTAATTTTTCTTTAATCCATGGACCTGGTAGATACTCAGCGAGCTGGCTTTTTTGAACGACGTCCTGAAAACCGTGCCTTACTAGAACTCTTAATATGTTTTTTAATCTCGAAGCGTTTTTTAGCGTTCTTTTGAGCTGGCTTTTCGTTTTTACGATCTTTTCCAAGCGCTCCCCCTTCAAGAACAAAGTCAATTTGGCCTTCGATGATATTGGTCTGGGCCACTTGCACTTTGATCTCGTCGCCGATGCGATACATCAGCCCCGTCTTTTTGCCTCGTAGGATAAGGTTGTCCTCATCAAACTCAAATTGATCGTTGCCAAGATTTTCGACTTTGACAAGTCCATCCACATCAAACTGCTTGAGCATAACAAAGATACCAAAACGAACAACGCTGCTCACCACGCCTTCAAAGACTTCACCTAAATGCTGCTCCATAAAGCGCGCTTTTTTGATCGATACCAAAAGACGTTCTGATTTTACGGCGCGCTGCTCACAGGCACTTAAAACAGTTCCCGCGGTGGTTAATTTTTCCACCGTCATTTGTTCTTTTTTATAGGCATTGTATTTAAGGCTCTTCAGAAGACGATGAACGATCAAATCTGGATAGCGACGAATGGGTGACGTAAAATGGGTGTAGAACTCAAATCCCAAACCAAAGTGACCGACATTTTCATGGCTGTATTTGGCCTGCTTCATACTTCTGAGGGTCATGATGTTAAGGACAAGACCCTCGGGCTTGTTTTCAAAATCCTGTAAGCTCTTCGTCAGCTTTTTTTGGAGGTCACTGATATGTAATTTTTTTTGCGATCCAAAATTGTGCAGATATTTTTGCAGAGAATCGATGTCTTCCTTGTCTGGAACTTCGTGAATTCGATAGAGCGATGGAATCTTTGCTTTGGTCAATATTTTGGCCACACTGACGTTTGCGATCAGCATCAGTTCTTCGATCAAACGGTGCGCAAAAACACGTTGTGAACGAATAATATCCGTAGGATTACCAGCGGCATCCACAACGACTTGAGTCTCCCCGACATTGATTTCTAGAGATCCATCACGAAAGCGTTTTGCCATTAAAATTTTGGCAAGATCCGAGGCTGTGCGAATGTTTTTTGTGACATCAGGATTTTTATGTTCTGTTTCTTCGTTCAAAATATCTTGGGCCTCACCGTAGGTGACGCGGGCCTTACTATGCATAACGCCTTCGTAAACTTCGGCCGACTCAACTTCTCCCTGGAAAGAGATTTGCATTTCGCAGACAAAAGTTAAACGATCCACATTGGGTTTTAAAGAACAGAGCTCGTTAGAGATTTTTTCGGGCAGCATCGGCACGACGAAGTTGGGATAGTACACGCTAGTTCCACGCTCGTAAGCGTCTGCGTCCAGAGGAGCACCGGACCGTACATAATGACTGACATCCGCAATCGCCACCCACAGGCGAAAACCTTTGGCATTGGTGTTTACATAGATGGCATCATCGAAGTCTTTCGCCGTGACACCATCAATCGTAATGAGAGGTAAATCACGCAAATCTTTGCGACCAACAATTTCTTTATCCAGCACGTGAGCCGGTAGCATTTCGGCCTCACGGAGAGCGGCCGAAGAAAATTCTTTGGGAATTTTACTCAAATGAAGAACGCGTTTGATATCGTTGAGAGGATCGTTTCCATCACCGATGATTTCAACAACACGACCCATGAACTCTTGTCCACTCATAGGATATTGGACAATTTCTGCCGCAACGAGATCGCCATTAACGGCGCCGCGACTGGAGCGAAACGGAATTTTTAAACTCTGTCCCCACTGATTGATGCCATCGACAATACGTCCATCGCCGTTGTCCAATTTTTCGTATTTTCCGACAATTCGGCTGACGGCACGAGCCGTGATCTGCAGCACTTTGCCGTAATATCGATCGCTTTTAGCCGACTTATAGACTTCAACTTCGACTTGGTCGTTGGACATCACGCCCTGCATGTCTTCACGCGAAATAAAGACGTCGGGATGCCCTTCTTCTTTTGTGAGAACAAATCCAAATCCATCGGGGTGTCTTTTTACAATTCCATGTACAGTATGATTTTTCATCTGTTTTAGAGTAGGTCCCAACCCCTAAATAGTCACGAATTAAAACAAAAGAAGAACAGCCATTGCCTTCTGATTCCCCGCGTTTTATAGAGGAAATCATGAATTTAAAAACGATTGGCCTTATTTCTTCTCCGTTTGTTGACAAATTCGGGACCCCCCGTCAGTCACAAATCGCCAAACACACGTTTTCCACATTGCAACTCGATCCCAAAAAAGTCCCAAGAGAAATGCTCGAGGGTTTGGATATCGGCTCTTACATTTGGGTCATTTTTGGGTTTCACCTCAATCGCCAAAAAAACACCATCGTAAAGGTTCACCCACCTCGCCTGCGCGGAAAAAAAATGGGTGTGCTAGCGACACGCTCCCCTCATCGCCCCAATCCCGTGGGACTTTCTCTCGGGCGCATCGTCTCCATCGACAAAAACCAAGTCGTCGTGGCCGGTTTGGATCTCGTGGATCAGACACCAATTTACGATATCAAACCCTATCTCCCGGAATTTGATCGGCCCCAAGAGCGACAACTCAAGTGGATTCAAAAAAATCCATTCCCAAAACTTCGCGTCCGCTTTGCACGAAATGTTTTGAGTCTGATCCCAAATAATGAGCAACCCATCTTTAAAAAACAACTCAAAGAAATCCTGTGCGAAGACCCCCGCCCCTTGGCCTATCTCGAAAAAACATCACACATTTACTGGCTTCGATATGGAGCTTTAGACGTAGGATTTACGATCGACAAATCTGTTCTCACGGTCGAACAAATCAAATCCCTTTAAGAGTATTCTCAAAGAGCACATTCTTGTAAAAATTTTCTGATCGTATAAAACTTCGACAGAGTGACACTTTACGGAATGTCAGATCTTGAAAAAGCCTATTTTAGGCATTTTTGAGTCTTAAAAAGCTGTTCTCTTTGATCTGAGGCGGTGCTTGGCTTGCACAAGTGTCTGCTCGTGGTACGTGTAAAGACTTTAATGTCTATCTTCCTTATTATGGTTTGTTACTTATGGAGCCTTCCAGCTTTTGCGGGCACGGGTGGGCTTACGCCTGGTACGGCTGCATATGTCCAAAAGTATTCCGCTGGAAAATTCAATCCTGAAGAAAAACAATTCCTAACTGACATTGCTTATAAAGCAACGTTAATCATTGGCAAAAATTTAAAGGAAACCCAGCGCCAGTTTGATCAAATCAAGAACTCAGGTCCTCAAAGAGCTCAAATGTTAAGCGCCGTTAAAAGCGCCTATGTTCAATATCGAACTTACTTCGCTCTCAGTGAATACAACTACTTTAATGCACTTAATAGTGACCTCCCATGGGCCCTCAGAGAAGAAGGAACTCCACTTGAGAATGAGTATTCTCCTTATTCTCTTTATTATTTTCCTAAAGAGCGCGAAAAAATATTTTCCACCTATAAGCAAGATATGGGTTTTGTAAAAAACAAAACCGCGAATTGTGGTTTTGCGAAAAAAAATATTGCAGAACACTATCAAAAACAGCTCGCACAAGTGATCACGTTAGTGCCAGTTGTTCTTGAAATGCGTGTGACTGGTGCTGACCCTACAGACCAAGAGGTCATCGATGCTTATGAGACTCTTATTGCCAATATTTCTCAAACCTATTTAAAGTTCACACAATACAATCCATCAGAGCTTGAAGGTCTGTGGGTTTACCAGGCCGTCGTTGCAGCCATGGTGGCGGAAAATCCAAAACTAGAGGCAATTCGCCAGAGCTTAGAATTAAAAATCGATCCTCAGGGTATTGAGATTTTCACAGATTGGATTAAAAGTGTCTTTTTTTCGTATAACATTCTCCTCATTGGTTGCACTGCCATTGCTGTTGCCACTGTTAATCCAGTGATAGCCATTGGTTGCGCATTAGCAAATACGGCCGTTGCCGGTTACAATCTCTACAACGATCAACATTCATTAGGGGAAAAACGCCTCGAGTGGATAGCTGGAGTCAGCACTCTGGAGGACCTAAAGCTCGCCAAAACTCAAGTTCTAACCGACTACGCATTACTTGGGTTTAATATCTTTGCCTCTGGCTCTTTGATTAAATTGTCCCGAAGCGCACCTATTTTAAATTATAACTTTCACAAAGAAATCATCACATCAAATCTTAGAACTGAGGTTCTACGACAAAATGCAAAAGCTCACGCACGGGCTGTTTTGGAAGATCAAGTTAAAGACCAAGCTCGTGGACAGTCCGCAGCGCTTGTTGTTCTCGGCGCTGGATATGCGATCAATACCAAAGAGTTTGATAAGGTCTCACAAGCCGCCGCCGATTTAATTTTGATCTACAAGGAGAAAAAGCTCTTTACTTTTAAGGACACAGCCCAAGTTAACTGCCACACAGCCGCCAGTATGAGCAAAGAGTAGACGATCATGCAAACTTTTCACTCTCCCCAGAAAAAGCTGTCTCATTTTAGCAAGATCGACTATCACTCTCTTATGCGCATTTCTCTTGTTTTATTTCTTACTATTACCTTCTCAAACGTGTTCGCAAAAGCGGCCGGTTGTGTTGATGAAGCCCTCGAAAAATCAAATTTAAATCCACTCTCTGTGATCGTTTCTTCGATGCCTGCATTACCTGACGAGAACGGCAATGTAAAAGTGAATGTTGAAGTTCGCGGTTCTGTTTACGGTGGTCTTGTTGTTCTTTGTGATATCAACAACGAATTCGTAGAGATCGTCACTCCTTACTCCGAAATCGGTCAAAACTAAATCCTACATCCTTTGCGGTGCTGGGATTCCCAGAAGTTCTAGACCCTTCTTTAAAAGTTCACCTGTAGATTGTGCCAGTGCTAAGCGCGCCTGTTGCAGCTTTATATCTTCCAATTTTCCAATTGGGCAATCGTGATAAAAACTATTAAAGAGTTTTGCGGTGTCATACAAATAGGTGCAGAGAGTTGACGTCCTTAAATTCTGTGCGCAGCTTTCCACTGTCTTATTAAATTGCGCAAGCTTTAAAAGAAGCTCTGTCTCAATCGGCATTTCCAACGTGGAAAAATCGGGTGATTTCTCGGTGCGAGAAATTTTGTTTATCAAAGATTGTATGCGGGCGTAAGAATACTGAATGTACGGCCCAGACTCCCCGTCCAAACGCAGCCAATCTTCCATTTTAAAAACGATCTTTTTATTGGGATCCATCACATTCATCCCGTATTTGATCGCTCCATGAGCCACCATATCTGCGGTCTTTTCGATCTCCGTAGCTGTCCATTCATTTTGATATCTTTGCAAGTAGTTGGTCTTCACGTGTTCGCGCATTTTGTGGATCAACTCCATAATCGGAACAATGTTTCCTTTTCGCGAACTCATGGCGCCATCTGGTAGCTCGACAAAATTGTATTTAAGGTGATGACAAAGATCCGCTTGCTGAAAGCCAATTTTTTTAAGCACGGCAAAAACTTGTTTAAAGTGCAGCTCTTGTCGCATGTCCACGACATAAATCGATCGCGATGGGTTGTAGGTGGCAAATTTTTTGCGCGCAAGTTCGACATCTTTTGTGGCGTAGAGCCCGTTACCATCGGTCTTGACGAGGAGACAAAATCCCAGTCCTTCCGCTTCAAGGTCCACGCCAATCGCACCCTCAGACTTAGTGAGAAGTCCTTGATCATAGAGTTTCAGGGCAGACTTCACAGAATCCGAGTCCACTTCCGATTCCCAATACCAAACATCAAAATGCACGTCGGCCCAATCGTAGAGAGCCTTCATCAGCTCAATGGACCACTGCCGGGTCTCTTTCCAAAGATCGTAAAACTCACCCTGCTTTTGTTCGAGCTGCTTAAGAATAGCTGTCAGCTGCTGGCGATTGGTCTCCTCTTGTGGAGTTCCACGCTCGTCTTCCAATTTGTTATGCGCCAGAGAATACATCTTCCCCAACCACTCCCCTTTGCCTGTGGTCGGCGCCGCCTGCTGATTGTGATACTTCATATACCACAAACACTTGGCCACATGGGTGCCCACGTCACCCGGATACGTGTTGGCAACGACAGGTCGTCCTGAATAACGAAGAATCCGCACAAGCGCATTTCCCAAACACATATTGCGCATATGCCCCACATGAAGTTCTTTGTGTGTGTTGGGCTGTGAGTACTCGATCAAAATCGGAGCGATATTGAGTGCAGGAACTTGCAGAGTTTGACCTGATAAAAGAGGCGCGATTACAAAATCACCGAGCTGTTTGTTCGAAAGAAAAAGATTCAGATACGGGCCAGCGACTTGCACCTTTGCAAAGTCTTTTTGCAAAAGCGTCGCTAGCTCCTGCGCCACTTCCGGCGGCTTTTTCTGCAAAGTCTTGGCATATTGAAAGCACGGAAAGGCCAAATGCCCCATCTCCACCTTGGGAGGAGTGCTAAAATCCCCCGCAATCTTTTCCACAGTCACATCCTGGACACCAAGTTGTAAAAGTGCACGATGAAGAGAAGTCGCCGCCGTAAGATAAATAGGATCAAATGCCATCTCTGAGATATAACGAAGAACCCAAGAGTTGTCTACGATCAGCTGCTATGAAAATTAGGAAGTGCGGCGTAGCTGTCGGATGTCGAATTGTGTGTCCTCATTGACCATAGCGCTCTCAATACGATTTTTGCCATTGGCTTTGGCTTCGTACAATTTAGCATCTGCTAAGCGCACCATGGAGTGGGCGTCCAAAAGGCTTTTGCCGTTTTCCAGAATAGCTGCGCCAAAGCTGGCAGAAAGCTGAATGCGGTCGGGACCGCTCACAAACTCATTGTCGGCAATCTTTTTTCGCAAACGATCCGCAAAACGAACCGCACCGATGGGTTGCGTTTGCGTGAGGCAAATCAAAAATTCATCGCCACCATAACGAGCGGCAAAATCAACGGAACGAATATTGGCTTTGATTATTTTTCCAACTTCGGAAAGCACATAACTACCAAACAAGTGATCATGATTGTCATTCACTCGTTTAAAATCATCCATATCCATCATAAAAACGGCGACACTGTGCTTGTAACGACGAGCGCGATCGATCTCTTGATTGAGGCGTTCGTAAACAGAGCGCATATTGTAAAGGCCGGTGAGGTCATCAATGTCGACAAGATTTTGTAGTTTTTCGTTGGCAATGCGAAGCTCATCTTGAATGCCTTTAAAATTCAACTGACTCTTCACCCGCGCCACGAGTTCCAAAGGTTGAAAGGGCTTGCAAACGTAATCCAAAGCACCCGCTTCGAGCCCGCGAATCACATCTTCGGTTTCGCGCTTGCTGGTCAAAAAAATCACCGACGCCTGTTCGCTCCGTTGACGAATGAGTTTAAGAGTTTGAAAGCCATTGAGGCCTTGCATGTTGATATCGAGAATCACAAGATCAGGCAAAAATTCGCCAAGAAGTTGCAGCCCTTCAATTCCCGAAGTGGCCTGACGTACAATAAGCCCCTCATGTTCTAAAAGACGTGAAACGAGTTTCAAATTGTCTTTGTCATCATCAATGTGCAATACTTTACGAGCACCAACCATGTGTTCCTATCGGTCTTTTTCACCAGACGTTTAAGCTTATGAAATGATGAGGAAAAAAATTCCGGCCAAAGTCTGGAACATTCTCAATTTGAAGCGTTTTTTTCATGACTCCCCGACCATCGATTGCTATACCCAAACCCATGTCTTATCAACACAGCACGATTGATTCCAAGTGGCAAAAAAAATGGGAAACCAGCGAAGCCTTTAAGGCGATCGATTTTTCGCCAAAACCAAAGTTTTATGCACTCGATATGTTTCCGTACCCATCGGGGGCCGGCCTTCATGTGGGACACATGGCGGCTCTGACACCCAACGATGTGGTGGCTCGCTACAAAAGACAAAAGGGCTTTAACGTCCTTCATCCCATTGGCTACGATGCGTTTGGTCTTCCGGCAGAACAGTATGCCATTCAAACCGGCGTGCATCCCGAAAAAACAACCCAGGCAGCCATCGAAAATTTTCGTCGCCAGCTCAAAAGTTTTGGTTTTAGTTTTGATTGGTCGCGCGAAATCTCCACCTGCGATCCGTCGTTTTACAAATGGACTCAATCCATTTTTAAAATTCTTTTCGAAAAGGGCTTGGCCTATCAAAAAGAGGCTCCAGTCAACTGGTGCCCAGCTCTCAAAACGGTTCTCGCCAACGAAGAAGTGATCGACGGAAAAAGTGAGCGAGGAGGACATCCCGTGATTCGCAAACCGATGAAGCAGTGGATGCTCAAAATCACGGATTATGCAGATCGTCTGCTCGAAGACCTCAACCCTATTGCTTGGCCGGAGCGCACCAAAGAAGGTCAGCGCAATTGGATCGGAAAATCCGTGGGCGCCAATGTTGAGTTTAAAATCAAAAATCAAAACGAAAGCTTTTCTGTTTTTACCACGCGACCTGATACTTTGTTTGGCGTCACCTTCGCGGTGCTCTCACCCGAAAATCCTCTCACCCTTAAAATCTCTTCTCCCGAGCAAAAACAAGCCGTTCAGGATTACATCAATAAAGCCGCGAACAAATCGGAGAAAGATCGCAAAGCCAGCACCGAAAAAACCGGCGTCTTCACGGGGGCTTATGCAATTCATCCACTGACTGGCAAAGACATCCCGATCTGGAGTTCCGACTACGTTCTGATGGACTACGGGACCGGCGCCATCATGGCCGTGCCCGCACATGACACACGCGACTTTGAATTTGCAAATGCCTTTTCCCTCCCCGTGATTCGGGTTTTGGACAGCGCAGAACCACTTCCTTTTGAAGGCGATGGCGTTTTGATCAACTCCGATTTTCTCAACGGTCTTTCCAAAGAGCAGGCCATCACAAAAGCCATCGACTATTTGCAAAAAAATAAACTCGGCGAAAAAACCTTCCAGTACAAACTGCGCGATTGGCTCTTTAGTCGTCAGCGCTACTGGGGAGAACCGTTCCCCATTCTTTTTGACAAAACTGGCCAAGCTCACACAGTTCCCGAAAATGAATTGCCCGTGATCCTCCCCTCGGTCCCCAACTATGAGCCTTCCGAGGATGGTCAGGCTCCTCTTTCGAGAAACACCGACTGGGTCGAAACCAAAGCGGGCCGTCGCGAAACGGATACAATGCCAGGTTCTGCGGGCTCCTCGTGGTACTTTTTACGCTACACAGATCCTCACAATCCCAATGCTCTGGCCGATTTCGAAAAGCAGAAATACTGGATGCCCGTGGATCTTTACATGGGCGGACCTGAGCACACAGTCGGCCACTTGCTTTACTCTCGTTTTTGGCACAAGGTCCTTTTTGATGCGGGACTTGTCAGCCACCCTGAGCCCTTTCAGAAACTCGCCCACCAAGGAATGATCCTTGGCACGGACGGCGAAAAAATGTCCAAATCCCGAGGCAATGTGATCAACCCCGACGACGTGCGCGAAGAATTTGGCGCCGACGCACTTCGCTGCTTTATTTTATTTTTGGGTCCTCTTGATCGCGATAAACCTTGGAGTTCAACGGGAATTATTGGTGTGCGTAAGTTTTTGGAGCGCGTGTGGCGCCTGTGTGTGGACGAAAACCAACAGTCTCTTGTCACGGATGAGCCGCTGCCTGCTGAGCTGGAGCGTGCTCTCCACAAAACGATTAAAAAAGTAGGCGAGGACATCGAAAGTTTTAGTTTTAACACCGCTATCAGCGCTCTTATGATTCTCGTGAATGAGGTCTACAAACACGGCAGCCACTCCCGCCGCGTGCTCAAGCCGCTCCTGAGCTTGCTGGCTCCTTTTGCTCCTCACATGAGCGAAGAACTGTGGGAAAGAATGGGCGAAAAAGATCTCGCTTCCCTCTCCGCGTGGCCCGCTTACAATCCTCAGTTGACTATTGATAATACAGTCAGTATTGGAATTCAGGTTAATGGAAAAAAACGGGGCGCTATCGAAATTAGCACCGATGCAAACCAAGAAACGGCTGTTCAGATGGCTCTTGAGATTGACGCCGTTAAAAACGCCATAGGCAACACTGGGGTGGGGAAGGTTATTTATGTTCCAGGAAAAATTCTCAACATCATCGCAAAGTAGCACTGACGCGGCTGCAAGCTTGTGGACTATTAAAAAAGCTAAAGAGCTTTATGGAATCGAAACTTGGGGACGTGGCTATTTTGATATCAACGACCGCGGAAATGTTGTCATCTGCCCGCGCGGTGAAAACGGACCGAAGGTGGACCTCCTCGAACTCGCAAATGATCTAAAAGAGCGTGGCATTCGCACGCCGATGCTTCTGCGCTTTCCCGATATCACAAAAGAGCGCATCAAACTTCTCAATCAGTGTTTTGCTCAAGCCATCAACGACTACAATTACAAGGGTCGCTATCAAGGCGTGTATCCGATCAAGGTCAATCAGCAACGTCACCTTGTCGAAGAGATTATCAGCTTTGGAGAGTCTCACTCTCTGGGCCTCGAGTGCGGCAGTAAACCAGAACTTCTCGTCGTTTTGGCGATGCTCAACAATCCAAAATCGATTGTTATTTGCAACGGCTTTAAAGACGCCGAGTATATCGAAACCGCGGTTCTTTCGCGCAAATTGGGACGCAATACGATCATCGTCGTCGAGCGCCTCGAAGAACTCACCATGATTATTAAGGCCGCGAAAAAATTTAACACTCGTCCTAAAATCGGCCTACGCGCAAAGCTCCAGTCCAAGGGTTCGGGCCGCTGGGTGGATTCGGGCGGAGATCGCTCGAAGTTTGGCTTAACGACTTCGGAAATTTTCACCGCTTTTGAAACGCTTAAAAAAGAAGACCTTCTTAACTGTTTGGATCTGGTTCACTTCCATGTGGGCTCGCAAATTCCATCGATCAAACAAATTAAAAATGCCCTTAAAGAAGGTGTACAGATTTATTCCGAACTTCATAAAATGGGCGCCTACCCCAGTTATCTCGATGTGGGCGGCGGCTTAGGGATCGATTACGACGGAACGGGTCTGTCGGACTCTTCGGTCAACTACACAGAGCAAGAATACGCAAACGATGTGATTTCTCTGGTGCAAGCCACTTGCGAGGAAAAAAACGTACCAATGCCAACAATCGTGACTGAGTCTGGCCGTGCAACGGTGGCCCATCACTCGGTGCTCGTGTTTGACGTTTTAGGCGTAAACAAAGTGGCTCAGCCGGGCCCGATTCCAGAAGTGAAAGAGACGGACCATAAGGTGGTTCACGAGCTGCGCGATATTTATAATAATTTATCTCTTAGCAACTTGCGCGAATATTACAACGATCTGAATGATCTTAAAGACAACACTCTTCAACTTTTCACTTTTGGTCTTCTTTCCCTCGCGGAAAAAGCCACTGTCGAAAAACTCTTTTGGTCTATTTCCACAAAAATGGCCAAACTTGTCGAAACGGATACCGATCACGAAGAGATTAAAAATCATCTGACCGAAGTTTTATCGGATACGTACTTTTGCAACTTTTCTGTTTTCCAATCGTTACCTGACTCCTGGGCCGTTGACCAAATTTTCCCAGTGATGCCGATTCATCAGCACACCGAAGAGCCACTCAAGCAAACCATGCTCGTGGATTTAACATGTGATTCGGATGGTAAAATTGCCAAGTACCTTTCACTGGATGATGGCATTCCAAAAACAACTTTACGAGTGCATGAACTCAAGGCCGAGACTCCTTATTACATGGGCGCCTTTTTAGTGGGTGCTTATCAAGAAATTTTGGGAGATCTTCACAATCTTTTTGGCGACACCGACGCCGTTCACGTTTCCATTTCGCAAGATGGATACCAAATCGAACACGTGGTGGAGGGCGATACTGTTGCCGAAGTTTTGAGTTATGTTCAGTACAATCGTGAAGAACTCATCAATAAAATTCGTAAAGCCAGCGAAAGCAGCATTGCGAGTAACACGATGACAAAACACGAAGCCAAAATGCTGATTCAGCTTTATCAAGAAGGTTTGTCGGGCTACACCTACCTCGAAGAACCAGATCATATCTTCGGCGCGTAATTCGCGCCGTTAGGCCTGGCCTAAAGAAGGCCCGCATCTTGACCAAAGGGAAGGATCTCGACGAGATCTCTCGCTCCGCTCAGATGACGGAGTTCGAAATGATGTGATTTTTTTTAATAAACGATAAATTTCTATCTGACGTTCGTCTTGCTTGTGTTTACTTTTTGTTAAAATTTTCCGATAGAAGATCATGAGTTTACGTCTGCGAATTCTATTTTTCTTCTCGCTGCTGTTGGTTTTATCTTCCAGCAATATCTCTTGCAGTCCGGAAGAAACAACAGACGCCGCCACTACTGATTCTGAGGAGCCAGCTCCCGATCCAGAGCCCGAGCCCAATTGTATTGTTTCCGGAGATATCGTTGTCTCCAACAGTGGAAGTGACGCTCTGGTTGTTCTTAACTCAGATGGAACTTTTAAAACCATTGCCTATTATGTTTCGAGCGCCACAGAAAGTTTGTACGGCATTACTTGGTCAGCAGCTACGCAGGAAGTCCTTGTCGCTGTGGATGGAGTGGATCGCGTCGTTGGAATCAGTGCCGTCGATTGCTCCAATCGAACCGTTGTTCTCGACGTCAATTTAACGGGAACAATTCGTGGGATAACACAACTCACTTCCGAGGATATTCTTGTCACCGAAACGAACGCCATCGAACGTTTTGGTAGCAATGGAAATCGTGTTGCTGCTGGTTGGCCACTAACACTCCAGACAGCAGGATCTGGTCTGTCAGCTTTGAGTAACGGCGGCTTTGTTCATTGCTCAACCACAACGGATGTTGTGCGAACTTACAGTAGCGCAGGCGTGCAAGCCGCCACACGATCCTCTGGAATCGCCGCCACAACCGACGCGATGGATTGTTTCGTGATGAGCAATGGTAACATTGCGACAACTTGGTCTGGAACCTCTGATACAGTTTCCATCTACAGCTCTGCTTTAGCTCCTGTCGCAAGCTTTAGCAACACGGCTTACCTAGCGGCTCCAGGTGGAATTGCTCAAAGACCTAGCGGCGGCAACCTCCTCGTTGTCGACCGAGTTTACAATACCATCGTTGAAATCACGACAGCAGGAGTTTATGTGAACAGCTTCGGATCAGGCATGCTCAGCACACCCGAATTTATATTGGTGGTTCCATGAAATTTTTTATCTTGGTTTTGCTTTCAACTCTCTTTGTCTCTTCGTCCTGGGCAGGCCTATTTGGCAGCGATGATAAACGCTGCTATGACTGGTATGGCAATCGCGAATCCTGCCAACGCCTTGAACCACGTCGCGAATCTTTGATCGCGGGACAATTTAACGCTTACTACGGTCAAGAAACCGGAAGTATGACAGGGAGCTTTGGCCAAGGCTTGTTGATGACAACTGTCAAAAGTCGAAACCCAATTCGCTTTTTATTCGGCGGACAACTTCTGTACTCTGCAGCCAACAGTTATATCAATAATAGCAGCGCCATTGGGACAACAATGATGTCCGCTGATCTTATTTTTGGTCTTTCGATTAAACCTTACAACGACACTTATTTAAAACCCGTTTTCGAAATCGATTTGATTGGCGGTTTAAAATCCATCGAATTCGCCAGCCCCCCCGCTGGCATCGAAGACAAAAATTTAAAACCCTCATATGGTGGTAAAATCTCCGTGGGCATCGACATTCCCATTTCTCGCACGTCGGCTTTGCGCCCAGCCATCGACTACCAAATCACTCGCGTCGACGGCATAATCGACGGTGAAAGTTTTGTCCTCGACGCTTTAGGCGTCAGCATTGGTTGGGTGTTTCAATAACACCTGTCATCAAAAGGCAACTAGCCATTCGCTCCCCCTAAAGGTATAACCTCTACATGCGTAAGATCTACAATTGGGTCCTCGATTTTGCCTCTCATCCTCATGCTATAAAGTTCATGATGTTTTTTACTTTTATCGAAGCCTCGTTTTTTATGATCCCCCCCTATCCTTTACAAATTGCTATCTCGATTCAAAACACCAAGCGTTCTCTGTGGATTGCCTTCCTCAATACAATTGCCTCCGTCGCCGGGGGCCTGCTGGGCTATGCCATTGGTTATTTTTTTTGGGAGTGGAGTCACGAGTTTTTCTTTCGCTATATTTTTTCCGAAAAGCTTTATCAAAGTGTAGTTGATGTTTATGGCAATAATGCCATCGCCGCCCTTGTCATGGCCTCTGTCACTCCACTTCCGTTTAAAGTGATGGCGGTGATTGGTGGAGCCACACACGCCCCATTGGGAACTTTTATTATCGGTTCTCTATTGGGTCGAAGTTTGCGCTTTTTTGCTGTTGGAATTCCTCTGCAAATTTGGGGAGAGCCGGTGAAACTTTACATCGACAAATATCTTGAAAGAATTGTGTTGAGTGTTACAACTCTGATCGTTTTGTTTTTTGCGATCTATTACTACTGGAGTCATTCATGAAATTTGATCCTAATGCCACAGGCGTTGCCTCTGCCGGAATTTTTGGTCTTCCTTTTTCTTTTGAAGAATCGAAGCTGGTTCTGCTTCCAGTTCCATGGGAAGTCACAACCTCCTATGGCAATGGCACCTCTCTCGGGCCGGATGCCATTTACGAATGCAGTCGCCAAATCGATGTCATGCACGCTGACACCGGAACCGCCTACGAAAAAGGAATTTACTGGTACCGCGAAAACCAAGAAGCCTGGAAGAGACTCAATCATCAACTCAAGCCGATGGCGGTTAAAATTAAAAATCATCTCGAACAGGGCAATGAACTTGTTGGTGGTTTTTTACAGATGCAAGAGCAGATCAACAAACAAGGTGCTGATTTTCATCAGACCGTCTACGCCGTTAGCAAAGACATTCTCGCGCAAAATAAAATCGTTGGCTTGGTCGGTGGCGATCACTCAAGCCCATTTGGCGCCATTCGGGCTATCTCCGAAAAATATCAAAAAGATTTTACCATTATTCACATCGATGCTCATGCCGATCTTCGTAAAGCCTACCAAGGTTATGAGTTTTCCCATGCGTCGATTATGCGCAATGTGATGGAACACAATTTAGCCAAAAAACTGATTCAGCTTGGAATTCGCGACTACTGCCCCGAAGAAGCTGATTTTATTGACTCACGAAAAGATATTCTGACTTACTTTGATCGTCAGACAAAGCGAAGGATGGCCAAGGGCGAAAGTTGGCTTTCCATCTGCAATGAAGTGTTAAAAAATATTCCCACACAAAATGTTTACTTCTCATTCGATATTGACGGACTGAATCCAGCTCTCTGCCCGCACACAGGAACTCCCGTTCCTGGAGGAATGGATTACGATCACGCTTTGGAATTATTTCATCTTGTCTCGAGCAACAAAAAAACCATCGTCGGATTTGATCTGTGCGAAGTGTCTCCACCGAGCCCGGAGGAATTGGATGGCTGGGACGGTAACGTGGGAAGCCGCATCCTTTATAATTTATGTTGCTACACCTTAGCCTCAAATGATTAATTAATACCTCAATGGAGGTATTATGTTACGCACAGCTGTAGTTATTTTTTGTTTATTCTCAATCTCTTTTGCAAACGCGACCGAACCAACTGCAGATGAGGCTGCGAAAGCCGCTGCTGAAAAGGCGGCCCTGATGGGATTGCATCACGAAAGTGAACTCGGCTATATCGTCGTCGGCGGAAATGCGAAATCGCAATCTTTTAGTGGTAAACAAGGCACTTGGTATCAGTTTAACAGCGATATCTTAAAGCTCACAGGTCACTATCTCAGCTCTAAAGCCCAAAACCAAGCCACTCGTGAACTCGAAGGGGTTGCCGAAAACTGGTCTGCAGCTCTTCGATATGAACATATTTATATTCCTGATACCTTCAATGTCTTCACACAAGCCGGAGTTCGTGGCGATCGCTTTATCGGGGTTGATCTTGGCCAGTCTTACGACGTCGGTATTAAGTATTTTTGGATTTCTTCAGAAAAATTTAAATTCTTTTCGGAATTTGGTTATCAATACCTCAAGGAAGATTTTAAAGATGATTTCAATCCTGCGACTCCACTTTTTCGCGAAGCTCACTTTGCTCGATTGTTTTCGCAAGTGGATTACATTCATTCGCCATCAATCAGATTTGGATTATGGTTGGAATATCTTCCTGATATCAAAGAAGAAGAGAACTATCGCGTCAACTTTAGCCCGTACATGCTGGCCGTTTTGTCAGATACGTTTTCTCTTAAATTTGGTTACGAAGGTTACTATCGAAACCTTCCAGTGTCTCCGAACACCATTTACTTTGATTACCGCCACGTGACCGCGTTGATCGCAAAGTTTTAAGAGTTGCTTCAACGAAAGAGAAAAACCAAAGATCCTTGTCAAACCTGTTACCTGCACAAGGATCGCTGTATCTGTGAGCAAATTCCTCGTCTTGATACAAAAACCCGGCTTTGCTTAGTCATCCACGAAAAAGAACTCAAAAGAACCACTAACACCGGTCGGCTGGCCATGCACAGCCTCATCAATAGCGAAATGCGAATCCGAGGTGAAAAAAATCACGCTTTGGATCTGAGTGATTTACTAGAAATGCCTTATCAGCCTCTTTTTCTTTTTCCGAGCGAAGATGCTGTGGAGCTCACTTCTTCGTTTGTAAAAAATCTCTCTCGACCTGCACTACTCATTGTTCCGGACGGGAACTGGCGACAGGCCAGCAAAGTTTTCTCTCGCCACAAGGAGTTGGTCGACGTTCCGCGCGTGACCTTAAAAAGAAAGGAGCCTGCAAACACGGCCGTTTTACGCACAGAAACCGTCATAAACGGAATGGCCACACTTGAGGCCATTGCCCACGCTCTTGCTATTTTAGAAGGTCCTGAGACCGGGGCGGCCTTAAACCAAGTGTATCAGTTAAAATTGCAGCAAACTCTCTTAGGCCGTGGCCAACCGACTTAGCTTTGCCGAATATCAACTTGCCACTGATTAAAAAGACCTTTAGCTTCTTTGTATGTCAAAAAAACCATGGTGGTCCGAAGGAATTCGTTTTGAGTGTCAAGGTTCTGGAAACTGTTGCGTCTCTCACGGTGAGTATGGCTTTGTATATGTCACCAAGGAAGATCGTCAAAAAATGGCCAAGCAATTAGGGCTTAAGACAGCTGCGTTTACCAAACAGTATTGCAATAAAACCGATGGATTTTTTCACCTCAAAGACAATGGCGAAGATTGCGTTTTCTTAAAAAACAAAAGATGCACTGTTTACAAATCTCGCCCTACACAATGCCGAACTTGGCCTTTTTGGCCAGAGACCATGTCTGCCAAAGCCTGGAAAAAAGACGTCGTTGGCATTTGCCCAGGAGTGGATAAAGGACGCATTTGGAACGCCGAAGAAATTAAAAGCAACTTAGCAACCCAAAAGGAATGGGAAGAAACAGTTGCACAACAAGGCAGTAACGAATAAATTACTTCCTATGAAGTGTGTTTCTGGAATCATCCTTTTTGTCTTGTTTGCTCTTCTTGCAGAAGATGCCATCTCTGCTCATGCAACGGCTCAAGATAGCTCTGCCACGATGGTTTCACTTTTTTCTGAAGGCTATCACCGTCACACGCCCCAACAAAACTGTGAATCCTCGTCTCACCGCGATTCTTCGCATTTTGGGCATTGTTCTTTTTTACTTCTCACACCCCTCGCGGCAACAACCGAACATATTCTTTTCGTTCAAAAATTCACGGGGTATTTCTTTTCTTTAAAAACGAATACTACCTCGTCTCTTCTTCGGCCTCCGATAAAAGCTTTAATCTAAGAATTGAATGCGTACACTCTTTTATAGTTTTCTTTAAAAGGGATCGATTTATTAAACTTTTGTGAGGAAGGTTTCTATGTTTGTCTTTTTATTTTATTTTATCACTTGGGCTACGCCTACGGTGCCAGTGAAGCCAGCGATTGATGAGCTTCTCGATCGTGCCGTTAAAAATAGCTTATCGGTTCAAATGCAGTCTTACAAAGTGGAGGAAACGAAAAATCTAGGATCTTCTCAAACGGCCTGGAGCAACCCAAATCTGACGCTGGAATCCCAAAAAGGGGACGACAACACTGGAATGCCTATCAATAAACATCAGCTCTCGATTGTTCAGCCGATCACCTCTCCATGGAAAACAAAT
>CAZOGU010000018.1:19104-47661 GCA_964579625.1 uncultured Pseudobdellovibrionaceae bacterium | reverse complement strand
TCTACTCCAAGTAGACTTTGATTTCTTTGTTTTCGGTCCAGCCCTCGCCCGGGCTTGGGGAGGTTTTTACGACTCGACCCTTGCGACCAACGAGTTTTAAATCCACATGTTCTTTTTGCACGTAGCGAAGGACATCGCGAAGAGCCCAGCCCTTCATGTTGGGTACGAGGTCTTCACCTTCAACTCCCGTGAGGACTTCTTGAATTTCGACCTTGGGTTTAATGAGATCCTCTTCGGTGATTTGCACCGGAGCTAAGCCTCTTTTGTTGATGGCGTATTGTGCGATTTTTGCAAAGACGGGAGCCGCTGTTTCGGAACCGTAGTAACCGTTATCTCGTGGATTATCGACCACAACATAGATTAAAAATTCAGGATCATTGGCAGGCAAAAAACCAATAAAGCTCGAAATGTATTGTCCCTTTAAATACCCGCGGCCATTGGGATCCACCTTTTGCGCCGTTCCTGTTTTTCCAGCGACAGGAAACCCCTTCACGCGTGCGGCCTTGCCGGTGGCGTTGTCTGCCGTAGATGCCACCAACATCATTTTCATACGCTCGGCTTCTTTGGGGCTTAACACGCGACGAGTCCATCGCGACTCTGCAGAATCATTCGTCAGCTTTTCTTCTCCGGCTAACACTTTTTGCGACTGAATCAATGTGGGTTGTTGAAGAACTCCGCCGTTGGCAATCGCCGCGTAGGCGTTGGCCATTTGGAGTGCTGTCACAGCGATGCCGTGCCCAAAAGAGATATTGGCTTTTTGATGGTCGCGCCATGGTGGCTTCACAAAAATTCCTTTGGATTCTCCGAGAACATCGATCCCGGTTTTTTCGCCGAATCCAAATTTTTTGTATTCCTCGTATATCAATTGATCTTTCATTTTAAGAGCGATTTTTGATACGCCCACATTGGAAGAGTTTGCTAAAACTTCTGTGGTGCTTAATTTTTCGAACGTATGATGAGAGTCCGATTCGTGTATCACGCGCTTGTCGATTTCGATTTTACCCGTTGAGGTGTCAATCACCGAGTTGCTCTGAATGATTCCATTTTTTAAAGCTGCGGCAAGAAAAATCGTTTTCATTGTGCTACCGGGTTCGTAAATATCAGTGACCAAGCGATTGCGACGAGCGTCTTTTTCTGCGGAGCCAGAGCGGTTGAGATCGTAATCGGGAAGCGACGTCATCGCTAAAATCTCACCGGTCTTTGGACTCATCACAATCGCCCATCCCGCTTCGGCGTTATGATGCTGAATCGTCTTTTTTAACTCTTGCTCGGTGTAATACTGAAGGTCGGCATCAATGGTGAGATAAACATCTTCGCCGTCGCGGTTTTGCATAAACAGCCAGCCGTCTTCGACCAAAAATCGCCCGCGAGCGTCCTTGGGTAAGTTCATCACTTTTTCTTCGGCACTCAGGCGCGCATCAAAGTGAGCTTCCACTCCCTCAAGGCCGTGGCCATCGGCGCCAACAAAACCCACTGTATGACCCAAAAGATTTTTATTGGGATAGACTCTTTTAAACTCATCTTTAAAACCAAGACCCTTTTCCTGAAGGGCGAGGATCTTCTTTTTAGCCGATTCGTCAATCAAGCGCTGGATCCAAACAAACCGCGAATTTTTCTTGGTGAGTTTTTTGTAAATTGTTTTTTGCGAAAGCGGTAGAATTTGCGCTAGTTTTTTTGCCACCTGCCGCGGACGCTTGATAATGAGTGGATCTGCAAAGAGAGAGGCCGCAGGAACCGAGATCGCAAGCTCCTGACCGTTGCGATCAAAAATATCACCGCGCTTGGAATAAAGTTTTACGATCCGTTGGTATTGTTTGTGGCTCGCTTGATCCAAATTGCGACTGGGATAGAGTTGAATCTGTAGCCCACGAAAAATAAGCAGCGACCAAATCGCAAAAAACCAGATCAACAGAATCGACAGACGATGCTTCATGCTTCAATCTCTTTTTATTTAACGGCAGCGTTTCCACTTCCGGCCACACGAATCACTTGGCCATCTTTGGCGTTTTGAAACGTGAGTTGTGTTGTGGCAATTTTACGAACGCGCTCGGGGCTTGTCATGCGGGCTAAATTGACGAGAGCCAATCTTTGTTTTTGGGTGATTTGTTTTTCTTTTTCGGCAAGATCCAAAAGAACATAACCCATGCGGCGGTTTTCCATTTTGATATAAACAACCGCAAAAAGAGATAATAACAAAATCGACACACTTAAAAAGGGTTTGAGGAAGCTAGGGGTTTTCGACATCGTCTCTCCGTTTAAATCCTCGCAGCTTAGCACTGCGCGAGCGTGGATTGAGCTTTTGCTCTTCATCGCTCGCCACAAGGACCTTCTTATTAATACGATACCCGAAGTCGTCGTGTTCCTTAAAGATATTTTTAACAATTCGGTCTTCGAGAGAATGAAAGCTAATCACCGAGAGCACACCTCCCGGGACCAAAGACTGGATCATCAATGGTAGACTTTCGCGAACGCTTTCTAATTCTTGATTGATTCGCAACCGCAGACCTAAAAAATACTGAGTGGCCGGATGCTTCCCTTTTTGTCGCCAGCCGTCCACGCGCTCGATCAAACCCGCCAACTGGTGAGTGGTCGTGAATGGTTTTGTGGCGCGGTCGTGCAAAACCGCACGAATCACTCGATAAGGGCTATGCACTTCGCCGTAGTTTTTAAATACATCAATCAGATCCTCTTCATCCCATGTATTGATGATGGTTTCTGCCGACACCATTTGGTTTTGGTTCATGCGCATGTCGAGTGGTCCGTTGTGATAAAAACTAAAACCTCGCTCCGGATCATCGATCTGCGGAGAACTCACTCCCAAATCCAGGAGCATCAAATCGAATCTTTCCTTATTTTGCTCCATGTATTTGGCAAATGTTCCATGAAACAACTGCACCCGCCCCGGAAACTCGGTCGCCACTTGTTTATTTCCATGCTCGATCGCCGCCAGATCCTGATCCACTCCAACTACGTGAAGCTGCGGAAATTTTTTAAGCAAAGCCGTTGAATGCCCCCCGCGGCCAAAGGTGCCATCGAGCATTTTTTGGGGAGCCGAAGTGCTAAGACTGAGCATCTCGATCACTTCGTTGAGCATCACTGGAATGTGGGGAGTGGAGCCTGTCATTTTGAGCAGTTTATGCTCCGATGGGCGGTCTGTCAGTTGGACTATAGGCGAGGAGCGTCAACTCTCTTTAGCCCATATGAAATCACTATGTTAGTCTGATTCAGGGCGTGTGGATCATCAAAAGTGTGTCTGTAGGATTTAAAATTGATTTGAATCGAGGCGCGAGGAGGAATTGCTAGCAAAGCGCTAACAAGACGACGAGCAACGAAGAGTCAGATCAATTTTAAATCCTACAGACACACTTTTGATGATCCACACGCCCTAGAGAAGGACCTCCATGATTCAATGTCCGAAATGTCAGTTTGAACAGCCAGAAGACATTTATTGTGCCCAATGCGGTATCAATATGAAGACCTATGTCGCGCCCAAACGCTCGGCCATCCTGGATCTTATCACCAATCAGGTTTTTCAGGTGGGTGTGCTTTTTATAGCGATCATTGCATTTGTTCTTTACGATTATTCGTTTTCTAAAAAAATAACCGCCACTTCCATTTCCTCTGTGGCAAAGCAAACAAGCCAACCTTTGGACACTCCCGAGGGAGCGACCCCAGAAACGGAATCTTCTCCCGCACCCACCCGTGCGAACACGGATATCCAAGCGACTCGTCTTCAGCAAGACTCCGCTCCCCTCAAAGCAGAACTCGCGGCCCCAGCCGTTCCTCTTCCCGAACGAAGCCTTAAAAAAGCAGCCGGAACAAAAGCATCAGACACAGCCGCTCCCGCAGTAACGCCCAAGTCTTTGCAAGTCTCTTTTTACCAAGCCTCGCGCAACCTTCTCAATGAGTTACAAAGAGAGGCCACATCGAGTCAGTTTACAGGCGATGGCTTCGGTGGAATATTATCCAAGAAGAGGCTGAGTCTTCTGAAACGAAGTGGTGAAATGCGCTCCGTCTCCGTCAATCGCTATAAATTGGATGGACACGCCATCAGTATTTTTAAAGGCCAGCGCAGCGGCGAAAGCCCCAAAAGCATCGGTATTTATTTTCAGATCAATCCTCTAAAAAATGATGTTGCGGGCACTCAGATCGAAATCAAAAGCTGGGGAAGTCTTAAGATGCAAGAAGGCGACGAAAATCTTTTCTCAAGCGAAATGACACTCAACAGCCAATACTCCGCTTTTATATCGGGCTTCCTCCCCAAAGATAAAGCCTTTAGCGAAGAAGAACGTGCCATCTTCGAGGCAGACCGCGCGTTAAAAATCTACAATCAAGAAGACTTTACCGAAGGCAACACCGACCTCATCCTCCTCGTCGAACTTCCTGACTAACCACAAAAAGCTGAGAAATACACAAAATGGGAGTTAGGAAATCTGAAAAATAAGGGTTTCATGAAATACTCTTTTTTGGACCTCTCGCCAACAGGATGTTATGTATTGCGAGCAGAGCCCAGGAGGGGCGTGTCCAAAAAAGAGTATTTCGTGAAACCCTTATTTTTCAGATTTCCGTTTTGACCAGTAAGACAACCTCAAGCTATAAGACCGCATGGGGTATAAGTCTTGCGAAATCGAACATGTTTATCCGGGCACTGTGCATATTCTTCGGCACCCTGCGATCAATTCGCTTTTGACCAAATTATGCTCGCCCGAAACGGTGCAGCCGGAGTTCAATCGCCTCGTTGCCACGATTTATAGCACTCTTTTTATTGAGGCGATCAATAATGAATGGCCGCGGGTTCGAGTTCAAAAACCAACACGCATGACGGCGATGCATCCCAACTGTCTTTATGAAGGCGAAGTTTTGGACGATAAACAGAAAGCGGTGATTGTGGATATCGCGCGCGCCGGGATGCTACCGAGCCAGGTCGGTTTTGATTTGCTTTGCCACACTGTCAACCCTCAGCTTGTTCGACAGGATCATATCTTTGCTTCGCGAGTCACCAACCAGCAAAATACCGTGACCCATACCGATCTTGCAGGCTCAAAAATTGGTGGGGACGTTAATCAATCGATTGTGTTTTTTCCAGATCCTATGGGGGCGACGGGACAATCGCTTACTGCGGTGCTTGATCATTATAAAAAAAATGTGGCTGGCAAAGCCAAAAAATGGATTGCGGTTCATTTGATTGTGACGCCAGAATACATTCGACAAATGCATAACACACATCCTGATGTCGTCGTTTACACCGTGCGAGTGGATCGCGGATTGTCGGATGCGAAGGTTTTACAATCGATCCCTGGAACTTTTTGGGATCAAGAGCGCGGACTGAATGATCAACAGTATATTGTGCCGGGCGCTGGTGGCGTGGGCGAATTGATTAGTAACTCATTTGTTTAAATAAGGGGGAACAATGATTCCATTAAAACTTTCTAAATTGATCGACGAAAAAACTTTACAAGAACGTGTGAAGGCGCTCGGCGCACAAATCACGAAAGATTTTAAGGGCGAAGACGTTGTTGCCATTTGCATTCTTAAGGGCTCCTACATGTTTTACTCGGATCTGATTCGTGAGATCGATGCCAACGTGATTTGTGAATTTTTTGGAGTTTCCAGTTACCACGGCGAAACGCAGTCCTCGGGCGAAGTGAAAGTGACTTTGGATCTCACACATCCGCTCGAAGGAAAGAATGTTCTTTTGGTCGAAGATATTGTCGATTCTGGTTTGACCATGTCCTACCTCCGAACTTGTTTATTGGCTCGTCAGCCTAAAAAACTCAAAACGGTTTCGTTGCTCGTTAAGCCCGACGCTGTAAAAGCGGATGTTCATTTGGATTATTTTGGATTCGAAATCAAAAATGAATTTGTTGTTGGCTATGGATTGGATTATCAAGAGCTGTATCGCAATCTTCCTTACATTGCGAAAGCTGATAACCTCAATTAAAAATCACCTCGACGGAGAATTTCGTCGAAAACCTCGCGGACTTGGCTGTCGTATTTGGTTGGCCCGTTGTACATAAATACAAAAGCGCGGGTTTTTCCGCTCTTTTGCACGTAGCCAGCAAGACCAATAATGCCATCCAAGTAGCCCGTTTTCGCTCGCACACTGCCACTCATATCTTTGAGTCGTTTTTTAAGTGTTCCATCCACTCCCGCAACAGGGAGCGAAACAATAAACTCCGGAGAAATGGAAAAATCATCTCTGAGGTCTACAAGAAGTTGTCCTAGATCCTGAGCCCGAAATTTATTGTCGTGAGAAAATCCCGATGGATTTTCGAAAACAAAGTTTTTTTCCTTCCAACCTTTTTTAATGAGCCAATAACGAATGCGCGCCACCCCTTGTTTGAGTTGCGCGGGTTTTTTATCAGCTAAGGCTTTGGTCAGCATTTCCGCCACATAGTTATTCGAAAACTTAGCCATGTCGGTCACGATATCGCGGAGTGCTTTACTCTTATACGAAACAAGCAACTGTGCAGAGCTTGGAACAATTTTCTTTTCGATCGTTCCTTTGTATTCGATGCCTTGCTGATTGAGAAACGCCTTAAAATTTTCTCCGGCCCAGAACTCTGGATGAGTGATACTTTTGTAAACGACCTGTTCTGCGGCGTCGACGGCGATTGTTCCCCGCACTATGATGAGATCGTGCTTGGGTTTTGATTTCCGTTCGACACGTAAATCGGTTTTATTGCCGGTTGTGACTTGATTTTGCAGTTCGATATACTGATTGAGGGGGTCGGCAAAAACAGCTGCGGCTTTGCCTTTTGTTGTGGGTCGAACAAAAATATTGACGGAGTTCCAGTTAAAAGACAGCGCGGCCACCGGAGCATCGTAAGCTCTGTCCACTCGAACGCTTTGTCGTGAGTCAGAAAAACGCTCTTCATCAAAAAAGGAATCGTCTACATAAAGCTGACCTTCGATTTTTTGAATTCCTGTGCGTTTGAATTCGTTGATCATGGCCCAAAAGTTTTCTGAGACCAAGGCGGGATCTCCTCCACCTTGAAGAAAAAGATCCCCTTTGAACACCGACCCGTCTGGTTTAGAGGACGCCCAAATTTTCGTTTCGAACTGATGTCCCAAACCCAATTCGCTTAAAACGGCGGCGGCCGTGGGAATTTTGCTTAACGATGCTGGCGTCATCGTCACATCGCCTCGGTGCATGATGGGTTGTGGCGCGGACTCGATCCAGATTGCAAAAGTATTGGTGGGTATCCCGCTGCGTTTTAGAATTGAATCAACGCTCTCGGCGAAGACCGTTGTTGAAATCAAAAAGACAGAGGCGATAAGGAGACCGATTTTCATTTCCTCATTATGGCCAAGGCCACTTTCCCTGACAAGACTTATTCATTGCTTTAATTCGTGACTATTTATAGGAGGAGTTCTAAGCTTTTAATGTGAACTCCGTTGGACGTATTTTGCTCACTCTTATTTTCTGTGCCTGCTTTTTGCTGTCCTGGACAGGTTGCAAAAAGCGCTCACAAACTCCCGATGACACGGTCGTCATTGGCATTCCTTCGGCACCTCCATCACTCGACCCCAGATTCGCTCGTGATTCTGTGGGTAGCAATTTGCGCGGGCTCTTATTCTCAGCTCTTGTTCGCGTGCACGCCGACGGGCCTGGCGCTCCTATCACTGTGTCGGGAGATTTGGCTGAATCTTGGTCCTACAAAGATAAGATTTTTCACTTTCAACTTCGTCCTGGGGTCACGTTTTGGGATGGCAGTCCTTTAACGGGTGAAGACATCAAATACTCCTTTGCAGAATTTCAAAAAGACTCTTCCCCCTATGCTTCTGCTTTTAAAAAAATTAAAAAAGTTGTCGCCCAATATGATGGCCAGCAACACTTCGTTGATATCCATGTCGAACGCTTTGAATACACGTTTTATTTTGACCTCGCGGTCCTGCAAATTCTTCCAAAGAAACACGTTATCAAATACGACAAAGACTTTTCCGAGCATCTTATGGGAAGTGGCGCCTTCACATTGGTCACATCCAATGAAAATGAACTTCGACTGCAAGCGCGCCCTGGTCATTATCGAGCGCCTAAAATTAAAAACTTACATTTCAAAGTCATTCGCGACGATAACACGCGCTTTCAAAAGCTTTACAAAGGCAGTGTCGATCTGGTGCAAACAGACATTCCGCTGTCAAAGCTCTCTGTGTTTAAGAGCTCTCCCCGCTTCCAAGTTTTTGATATGCCCGGAGCCAATGTCACATACTTATTGTTTAATCTTCGTGATCCGGTGCTTAAAAATAAAGCCGTTAGGGCAGCGATCAACTATGCCATCGATCGGGCCGAAATTATTAAATATAAAATGGAAGGATACGCCACACCTGCAAGTACGTTTGTCGTCCCAAGCACACCTTACTACGATTCCTCTATACAACTCCCTAGCACTGACGTGCAAAAGGGAATTGAACTTTTAAAAAATGTAACCAAACCGATTGTCCTCGAACTGAAAACCTCCAATCAAAAGTATGCGATCGAAAACGGACGAATTTTGGCGCATCAGATGGAAAAGCTTGGCATTTCTGTCCAGATGAAGAGTTTTGAATGGGGCACCTACTACAACGACGTTTCTAAGGGGCAGTTTCAGATGGCAACGATGAAGTTTGTGGGCATTTGGGATCCAGATCATTATCGACTCGTTTTTCACTCACAACAGCTTCCTCCCGCCGGTGTAAATCGTGCTTTTTATATCAATCCCCAACTGGACCCGTTGCTTGAGCAAGGACAGTGGATCGAAGATATTCCAAAGCGCATTGAGCATTACAAAAAAATTCAGCAAACAATTATCAACGATCTCCCTGTACTCCCGCTTTGGTACGATCAGTACGTGGCCGTCGTAAATAAAAAAATTAAAAACTTTGTTCCCTCACCACTCGGTAATTTTCAGTTTGTCTTTCAAATCGAAAAAGAAGTGACTGCAAATGAATAAGCCGATTGTTCTTTGTATCGATGACGACCAAAATATCCTCGATGCGCTCGAAAGAGATCTGCGTCACATCTTTGATGTGGTCCTCGCGACCAACTTTGATATGGCAAAAGCGGCCTTTTCCAAGTCGATTTCAATTGTCATCTGTGATTACAATTTACCTCAGCACACGGGGCTTGAGATTTTAAAATGGATCAAAGATCAACATCCTGGCGTTTTGCGCGTTCTTCTGACGGGAGATGTGGGGCTCTCGGATATCTCACCGTTTGTGGAATCGAATTTGATTCACAAGTTTATTTTAAAACCCTGGGAGCCAGATCTTTTGCGTCTTCATATGCAAGAAGCCCTGAGCACTTTGCGCCTCTTGAGTGAGCGCGACAAATTCAAAGAGCTTTCAATCACTGATCCCGTGACAGAATTAACCAATCATCGCTTTTTTCAGGAAAAACTTCGCATCGAAATCCATAAGGCCAAACAGACAAAAACAGCAGTTTCTCTGATTATGATTGACGTGGATCACTTTAAAATTCTCAACGATCAATTTGGTCACCCCAAAGGAGATCAAATTTTATCGGTGATCGCTCAAACACTCGCGCAACAAATGAAGCCGCACTACTCGCTCTCGCGCTATGGCGGAGAAGAGTTTGCTGTGATTCTTCCAAAAACTCCGGCGCCATTTGCCTTTGCTTTTGCCGAAATTTTACGTAAATCAATTGGCCTTATTCCATCCCTGCAATTTCGCTTAAGTATCAGTCTAGGTATCGCAAGTTATCCAGAACATGGTCTAGATGCCGATGAGCTTTTAGCTGTGGCCGATCAGGCCCTTTATGTTGCCAAAAAGCGCGGAAGAAATATGTCCGTTTTGGGCTTCGATTCGAACGAATAGTGAGTGTCCCTTAGGCCAGTACGACCTTTTTATATTTTACGCTCCGGAGTGAATCTCTTATCCTAGTGGAATGAAGAAACGCGAATGGTTTTATGTTTTAGCTCCGATGATGGCCACGATCTTTATCGACCAATTAACAAAGTTTTGGGCTCTTGGGCTCACAGGTGCCATCAACTATGGCCCACTTGGTTTTGCTCTGCACTTTAATAAAGGTGCAATGCTTGGTTTGTTTTCAAGCCTTCCTCCCATTTTAAGAATTGTTTCTCTATCTACAGGTGGAGCCTTTCTTCTTTTTACGTTCGTGATTATTCAATATTTACTGCCAATCAAATCTTTAATGCTCCGAGTGGGCATGTCGACTTTGATGGGTGGAATCATTGGCAATGTGATTGATCGTACCGTGCAAGGTTATGTGATTGATTTTATATATTTTAAAGTTGGAGGATGGCACTCGCCTGTTCTAAATATCGCAGATGCGCTACAGTGGGTTGGGTATTTGTGCTTAGTGACCGCACTTCTTAAAGACGGTGAGCTTTTATGGCCACAAAACAATATTCGCAAATACTACTGGATCAATCCAGCGTTTCAGTTGCGCTATTGTTTCACTTTAATGTTTATTGGAGTTGGTTTTGGTTTGATTGCTGGTGTGTTTAGCTACACGTTTCTGCGTTTTATGGTTGTCGATCTGATTGGCAACAACCAAAAACTTCTCGATCAGTTTTTGATTCCCTTTGTGCAAACCTACACTGCTTTCACTTTGGCCTTCGGAGCCTTCCTGTTTTTGATAGGACGATCACTCTCTCACCGAGTTGCTGGGCCAGTTTATGCTTTTGAACGATTTGTAAAAAACTTTATCTCTGGCAAACCTCAAAAACTAAAATTGCGTAAGAGTGATGAATTTGTTCATCTTGAGTCACTGTCCCAGTTAATGATGGATAATCTTGCTGTGAGTGACAAAATGCCGGTAGAAATCGTTCCTCTTCTCCCGCGCGGCTCCGCCAATCACCAATTTATGGAATCAGCTCCGGCTCAAATCAGTTCATAATTTTTTTGAGTCGAACCATAAATGGTTCGATGTCTTCAAACCCAGTGAGGGTGGCTTCTTTTTCGATTTCGCCCTTTTTATTGATAAAAACAATTGTTGGCAACCCGTAGACTTCGTATTTTTTTTGCAAGTCTGCAAGCTCTGGGAAGTTTTCGGAGGCATCAACTTTGAGGAGACTCATGTTTTTTGTTGCCTCGATAAACTGCGGAGTGGAGAATGTTTTTTCGTCGAGCTCTACACAGGCGACACACCAGTCGGCAAAAAAGTCGATAATCACCTGCCTTCCTTCGGCCTTGGCCTTCGCGATGGCTTCTTCGGAATAATACTGCCAGCCGTTTTTAAGTGCTGCTTTGGAGGAGTTTTCCGTGTTCGTGGGCTTCCACTGTGAAGCGATCGGACTTAAAACCACAAGCGCACAAAAAACCAATGGCATACGGTGAATCGATTTTCGACTCGTTTTTGGGTAAACTTTGGCAATAAAAATAAAGACCGCCGCAAAACTTAAGAGAGCGACGCAAATCGAAAACCATTCCGGCATCAAAAGAGGTTTAAGATAGGAGAGGGCCACCACCAATAGAGCTGTTCCTAAGATAAACTTAATTAAATCCATCCAACCACCAGAGCGTGGTAGTTTTTTGAAAGCGGAACTAAACGTTCCAAGAAAAAGAAACAATACACCCATTCCCATGGCAAAGGTGAATAACAAACTCAAACCTAAAACCACATCTTGGCTTTTAGCAATGTAAGCCAAAACTCCCACTAACACCGGCCCGACACAGGGGCTCGCGACAACTCCGGCGATCAGTCCCGAAGTGAATGCTCCTGCAAAACCTTTACTTGGACCGGCTTTTTCAAAGGAGCGCGTGATAAAATGAGGAACGCGAAGTTCAAAATATCCATAAATACTGAGAGCCATCAGGACAAAGAGCACAACAAAAAATAAAACAACAGGCTGATAACTGAGCGCCTGTCCAAAGAGGGCACCTGTTTTAGCGGCAATCACTCCCAATACAGAGTAGGTCGCAGCGATACCGAGCACATACACAAAACTAAGCGCAAAGGCTTGGGCTTTTGAAGCCTGGGCTGTGCGCGCACCAATCACAGCAAGTGTGATCGGAATGAGTGGATACACACAAGGCGTGAGGGATGTTAAAAACCCAAAGACAAACACAAGCACAAACGCCCATAACAAATTTTTACTGATTTGCTCTTCGATCATAGAAGACGTGGAAACAACTTGCGGTCCGGAAATATTCACAGGAATTTGAATCTCCTGCCGTGTTTTAGGAAGACAAAATTTTTGTGTACATGCGATGTATTCCAAGTCGATCATAATTTTCTCTAAAGGGTGATCGAGTTGCTTTGGTATTTCGGCAAAAAACTGCAGACGTGCTTGGTTTCTTAAACCCGTATGACGTTGCCCGGAAAAGTCGACGAATTCGATCGTTGGAGTCATTTGCAAGCCGCCGAGCTGCATCCCATCTGGCTCTAACGGAAAGAGCTTCATTTTTTCATCATAAACAGAAAATTCCTTATCAATTTTTACATCGACAGTTACAGAAATACGATCTCCACCCTTTACCAGAGGTGTCGTCACCGTTACAGACTCGACTTGCAAAGGACGATTCTGCTCTTTTTGATTGAGATCAAAGGCAAACGTTGGTTGTAGAAAAAAGGCGACTAGTAAAAACATTCCAGATAGCTTCAACATGGCCTTCATGATACATTGTTTTGATGAATGCGACCAGCTCAAATTCCATAGCGACTTCGACTTTTATTGGTTTTGATACAGAGACCACAGGCAAATACCCCATCGAATCCGAGATCTGCGAGATCGCAGCTGTAAAATACAGAGATGGCAAAGTGATTGATGAGTTTCAATCCTTAATTAAGCCCCGTCGCCGCATGGGCGACGAAGTCATTAAAATCCATGGGATCACTAATGAAATGGTGCAGGATGCACCGCCACTTAAAGAAGTGCTGCCTCTGTTTCGTCAATTTGTGCAAGACGGCTATATGGTAGCTCATCATGCGCCGTTTGATTTGGGATTTATCACTGCCGGTTTTGAAGAGTGTCAGATCTCTCTCCCAACACTGCCTGTGATATGTAGCAGCCGCCTGTCGCGAAATATTATTACTGATTCGGAAAATCATAAATTGCAAACGTTGATTCCCCATTTAGGAATTCCTCAAGGTGCTGCCCATAGAGCGCTTGATGATGCCAAGGCTTGCTTGCAAGTGGCACTTCATTGTTTTCAAAAAGCGGAATTAAAAACTCTCGAAGATGTTTTTAAAAATCAAGATGGCGAATTGCACTGGAAAGACTATTCGGTCGAAGAATTAAAATTTAAATCCAAAAGTTTACGATTGCTGATCGAAGCCATGAGTCTTCGCACTCGCGTGCGCATGACTTACAAAAGTGGTTCAAAACCTGGAAGCGCCCGCCTCATCGAACCCATCGGTCTTGTGCGCTCGCCGGACGGAGATTTTTTTATCGCCTACGACGACAGCCCCATCGCCAAGCGTTTTTATCTCAACAAACTCGGCGAAGTCGAAAAGGTGTAATCACTCATTTCGTTTGTTCGAGCCAAACGAAAAATGCGTATTCGTCGGCGATTTCGCGCGTGCGGGAGAATCGGCCGGTGACGCCGCTGTGGCCTGCGCCCATTTCCGTCTTCATTAAAATGTAAGTATCGGCTTTGTTATGATCGCGAAGGGATGCTGCCCACTTGAGTGGCTCCCAGTACTGCACTTGCGAATCGTGATAGCCCGTGGTGATTAATAAATGCGGGTACTTTTGGTCTTTGACGTTGTCATAGGGTGAATAGGACTTGATGTAGTTGTAGGCTTTTTTCTCATTGGGATTCCCCCACTGTTCGTACTCACCTGTTGTCAGCGGAATGCTCGCATCCAGCATTGTGGTTAATACATCGACAAAAGGAACTGCGGCGTGAACACCTCTGTACAAATCAGGTCGCATATTCATCACGCCACCCATCAACAAACCTCCCGCACTACCGCCCTGCATGTAAACATGCCCTGGCTGACCATAACCCTGCTTTAAAAGGTGTTCTGTGCTGTCGATAAAATCAGTGAAGGTGTTTTTCTTGTGCATGAGCCGACCTTTTTCAAACCATGCTCGGCCCAACTCTTGCCCGCCGCGAATATGGGAGATGGCATAAACAAAACCGCGATCGAGCAGACTGATAATATTGGGGCGGAACTGGGCCTCCATCGAAATCCCATAAGAGCCATAACCATAAACCAAAATGGGGTTTTGTGATTTTTTAAACAGCGACTTTTTATAAACAAGAGAGAGCGGGATGCGGGAGCCATCTTTGGCGCGCGCCCACGTGCGCTCCGAGACGTACAAAGCGGAATTGTAAGTGGGAACTTCTTTTTGTTTTACGAGTGAGGACTTTTCTTTTTTAATGTCGTAATCGTAAATGGCATCTGGCTGCACAAGAGATGTGTAAGTGTAGCGTAAAATTTGCGTCTCATACTCTTCGTTGAGACCAATCCCTGCAAGATAGACAGGATCTGGAAACGAAATCAGCTTTTGTCTTTTTGTTTTGCGATCGCGGATCTCAATACGTGCTAAACCATTTTCTCGAGCCTCAGTGGCAATAAACGATTGAAAAATGGCAAACGACTGCAAATAAACGGTTTTGCGATGATCGATGACCGATTTCCAGTTTTTCTTGCTCGTGTTGTCATAAGCGGTCTTCATCAAGCGAAAGTTTTCGGCTTGCCAGTTGGTGCGAATGTAAAAGCCATCACCCCCATCTTCGACATCATATTCGTGGTTTTTTTCGCGCTTGAGAAACACTTTAAAATCGGCCGTTGGATTTTGCGCAGAAACATAACGATATTCGGAGCTATTCACACTGCTCGTTTCGATAAAGATCGTCTTGCCGTTGAGAGATTTTCCCACACCGACATTAAAAATATCATCTTTTTCGTAATAGACTTCTTGCGACTGATTTTCGCTGAGACGATAGCGTAAAACTTTTTCGGAACGCAAAGTCTCCGGATGTTGCAGACTGTAAAACCCGTGATCATTGTCGCCGGCCCAAACCCAATTTCCCGTCGTATTGGGTATTTTTTGCGACAGCGTTTTTTGTGTTTTTAGGTTTTTAAAATAAATGGTGTAAAAACGTCGCCCCACATCGTCAACCACATAGGCAAGAAGTTCGTGGTTGGGCGAAATATCAGCAACAACCGCGGAATAATATTTTTTGCCTTTGGCAAGTTCGTTAACATCGAGAATGATCTCTTCTGGAGCGGAGAGGCTGCCTTTTTTTCGACAGTATATGGCGTACTCTTTCCCCGCCTGCACGCGCGTGTAATAAAAATACTCTCCCTTTTTGCTCGGCGCCGAAGTGTCGTCTTCTTTGATACGCGCTTTCATTTCCTTAAAAAGGGTTTCAGCGATGGGCTGACTGGGTTTTAAAATCTGTTTGGTATAGGCGTTTTCGCTAGCGATGTGCTCCAACACCTCTTTTGAATCACGCTCGCGCATCCAAAAGTAGGGATCTTGACGAACATCTCCATGCAGCTTGTGAGCATAGGGTTTTTGCGGAGCACGTGGTGGTGAAAGTGGCTGATCTGTTTTTGATTTCATCGTTTGACAGGATAACAAACAAATAAGAGATGTGGATAGCATTAACAAATAGCGCACGAAAGACTCCTTGGTATGGAGTCTAGAGGGTATGCGCCGCTAGATCTTGGCGCAAGCAGCAGTGTTTCAGACTTAATTTTCGGCGCGTGCTTCCATCATTTCTAGGGACTTATCCAAGACCTTCATTTCGATGTACCTGTGGCGATTGCGTGGATCGATGGCACCACTGCGAACTTTATGATCCACATAGCCGACAACTTGCTTTTTAAATTGAAAACGCTCTCTTGCTGAAAGCCCCTTCAGTGGACCATAGGGGCCAAACAAATCATTGAGTGAGGCAGTATGATAAGAGCTCACCGAACGCCCGAGGTAGGCATATTTTTTTGTGCCGCGAGTGTATTTGGTCGCACGCAAAGGCTTTACAATTTTGATCTGGTTCACTTTCGAAGGATCCAGCTTCACGTAGGTCTCCTGAGGACCAATACGGCGAGGCTTTTTACTGTAGGCCTTATAAAAAAGAGCCCCAATAAGTATTAAACCGATAAAACTTGTAAAGACAATGGCACCTTGCCAAAGCGATTGAGCTTTCATTTATCCCCCCATAGGAACCTTTATTGCGAAAGATTCCTCCCACCTAGACTTTCGGCACTCTCAACTTTGGACTTGAGGATATTGGAGCTTTTTTGTAGAAAAAAAGTGAGAATCTCAGATAGAAACAGCCGCTGTTTCTGATTGGAACAAGGAAAGCCTCAATTTAGGGCGTTTCCTCATTTTGCTCAGCTAAGTCACAACCAGTTTTTCTTCTTTTTTACTCTTACGACGCTTGAAGATTTTATGCATTTGTTCGAATGTGAGTTCGCGATATTCGCCGGATTTAAGGCTGCCGATTCGAAACTCACCAATTGCGACGCGACGAAGTTTCACCACATCAAAACCAATCTTGGTAAACATCTGCTTCACCTGATGGTTTTTACCTTCATCAATAACCACTTCCACCCAGGCTTTTTTATCCGTCGTTTTTGGCAGTCGTTTTACAAATAAAGCCGCCACTTTTCCACCGACAATCGAAACACCGCGACGGAGTTTATCCAGTTGCGGGTCGGTGGGAATGCCATTGAGCTTCACATGATACGTTTTAGAAACCTTTTCGTCAGGGTGAATCACCTTCTGCGCAAACTCACCGTCGTTGGTGACAAGGAGTAAACCCTCCGCATCCCAATCCAGACGACCCACTGGAAACAAACGAAGGGTGGATTTTTTAAAATAATCCATCACCGTTAAACGGCCATGGGGGTCTTCGGTGGTTGTGACCACGCTCTTTGGTTTGTAAAATGCATAATAAACAAAACGGTTCTGTGCCTGAATCGGTTTCCCACGAAACAAAATGCGATCCACTTTTGGGTCAATTTTAATACCCAATTCGAACACTTTTTTTCCGTTGATGGTGATTTCGCCGTTTTCGATCATTTCGTCGGCTTTGCGACGACTAGCAATCCCGCAGTCGGCAATGTACTTGTTAAGCCTTATTCGATGAGAAGTTGATCTTTCTGCCATGGAATCTCTCTTTGCTTATCGGACGTGATAATCAGGTTGCGGTTGTTTTGCAAAGAAGATCGCAAAGTTTGCGTCAAAAGGCGAATCATATTGTCGTTTTGGAAAATATTTTCCTTCGCCGACTCTCCTCGCTCGAGGGCTGCTTGCCCAAAGGTCAACGCTTCGGGGTGACGAAGATTGACGAGTTCGATCGCTTTTTCGAGGAGTTGGGTCAATTCCAAGTACATTGGGTCTGATTTGCGGTCCACATAGTACTGTTCGAGTCGTTTAATCGCATAGAACACCTGTGGGTACTGGGCGACGCTGCCGCCCTTAAACTCTTCGGCTTTCTGAAAGGTATAACCGCGAATCAAAGAGCCATGAAGTCCAGGCCCCAAAATCATAAAGCGCGCCATCACACTTGGAGCCACTTCTACATACTGCACCTTTTGAAACTGCAAACTGAGCTCGGGTGTGTAGTGAATTTTTAGAAGTGGATTGAGAGGCTCTAAATCTCCAGCTCCATTAATCATCATCAAATTATTAAGATGTGTCACCGTGACCGCGCCCGCATCATCCATGGCGAGAAGAATAAATGTGTTATTGTGTGCAGGAATCAAACGACTTTTGTTATTGAGATTTGAAAACTTTTTTTCGAGAAGCTTAAGACAATCAATCGAACTTTCGATGGCAATCACCTGCCAACGATCCGGCATCACCATATTTTTAAACGCTAAGTTGACCTGATACGTTTCGGAAAAGTGATGCAAAAAATATTGCACCTCTTGAACAAGCTGTTGCCTATTTTTTCTCCAGTGCTCAAAACTTAAGACAAAACGATTAAAGTTCTCGATCAACTCGGGAGTGACTTTGTCGGTAGGTTCGCAGTGATGAATAAGGAAATGATAAAAACAGAGACGCGCAGCATCTTTGTTCGGTTGAAACCTCAATATATGTCTGGCAAGCTGGAGTACAGTATCCATCTCTTTCAGGTTAAGAAAGGATGGTGACATCGTCCAGCAAAATCTGGCTGTTGAGGGGTTAAAGTGCATAAAAAGCTGAATCCGGGCCTATTTGATGAAGTTTCAAGTGAAAGACCGGCTCCGATAACGTCCTCCCATCCGATGATGCCTCTTCACGGCAGCCCCACGTCCCAAATGGAACTGCAAAGAATCAACGAAGAGGTTCAAGGACTCAAAGCCAAACTTCGCAACTATGATAATCAAATGGAAGTGTTTAAAAATCAGCTCACGGATTTTGTTCACTCCTTTGATCAACGCTTTGATCGTCTTTCGCAGGCCCTTTCGCGCATGGAGAAGTCCGTTCATGCTCAAGGGCGAGACACCGAAGATAAACTGCGCGGTGTGCGCGAAAAAATTCAGGCACAAAGTTTTGAAGAAGCTAAAATCGAAGGCTTAATCGAGCGACAAAGTGTTGCCATTCGTAACTTTGAAAATCGAATGGCCGCCATGCAAAAACTTTTAAATGAAAAAGAACTTCTACTGATGAAATGCATGGAAGCTCTTAAGCAACATGGGCCCAGTAACTCCAAAAAATAAGCAAATATCAAAATTGATGTTGCGCATTATTAATGCGCCATCACATAATTTAAATTTATACCCCCTATAGCAAATTTCGTTTTGCAATTTTTACTAAAATATCATTAGATGGACCTCGTCTTTTAGGAAAAAGGGCAAATTAATAAGCATGGAGGGGGGATTTTCGTGCGTAAATCATTAACATTAGTCAGTGTCATTTCTATTTTGTTTGCAACGAGCTTATCGTGGGCTTCTTTGGTGACAGTTCAAAGAATTGTCGGTGGTGAGGATGCAAATAAGGCAGATGTTCCGTTTATTGTTTCTCTGAGAAAAAATGGTCAACACTATTGCGGTGGATCTTTTATTAACAAAGATTGGATCATTACAGCAGCTCACTGTATTAAACTTGGCTATGTGCCCGATGAAGTTTATGCAGAAACACTCAATCTTAAAAAAGATCCTGAAACAAAAGTCATTCGTGTTCTTAAAGCGGTTTATCACCCTGATTTTGACAAAGCGAAATCAATGACGTCTGATGTCGCCCTTCTAAAAATTGAAAGATTTGAAGAAGCTAAAACAGTGGCGTTAAACACAATTTCTATTACTGAGTTTGAACAATCCATCATGACAACCGCTGGCTGGGGAGCCTTAAACGAGAGTGATTACGGTGGAGCACAGAAGCTTCAAAAGGTTGATGTTCCTTATGTTGATCAGGCTCTTTGCGAACAACAGCTTCAAAGCTTTCGCCCAAGCTCAACACCTTACCTAGACAATACAATGTTTTGTGCTGGTTATACTCAGGGCCTAAAAGATGCCTGCCAAGGCGATAGCGGCGGACCTATCTTTGCCAATGACCTTATCACCAATCAACCCGTACTTCTCGGAGTTGTCAGCTGGGGCTATGGATGCGCTCGCCCAGGACTCTCTGGCGTTTATACAAATATTTCAGCTTTGAACTCTTGGATCGAAAGCACACTTTTAGCCAACTAAAGTATTTCTTTTTGCTTCTCAAGACGGTCTGTCTTGAGAAGCCTTAGTTCTCTTAACTTCTTTAAAATCGGTTCAATTTTGTGAACGTGGGTTCCGAGGGGATAACCACCTTCGCCATTCTTTTCATTGCAAGTACCAGCACCTATTGTTTGGCAAACGTAAGACGTTGCGCATTCCCGCTTCTTATCCCAGATGTAATCTTCAACCGGGCTTGCACGTACCACGATGCCAACCACTTCGTTTTTGTGATTAAACACAGGCCCACCACTACTCCCACTGGAGATATCAAGGTTGGCGGTAAAATAGTTTTCAAACTGATTTTGCAAAACTCGCGCGTTACCGGCCACCTTTAGTGGAAGCCCGGAAGGATATGTCACCGCAGTGACTGGCTCTCCAATGCGCGTTCCACTTGCGGCAAGGCGAAGAGGCTTTCGATTTTGCAGAGGACGATCCAAGCGAATGATTGAATAATCTAAGCCGTATTCGCCAATCTCTACATCGTTTTTTTTGAGTTGATCCGGCGTAATATGAGCATAGATCACCTTCTGGCATCCAGCGATCTGTTGTTGTGAATCGTAACCGATTAATGGAACCTGACCTGTGTAGGACGCTTTAAAATCAAACACCCAAGAGAAATCGCGACACATCGAGGTGTCTCCATCTTCCACAAGCACCGGCTGAATTCCACTGTGATTAAAAACGATGCAGTGTCCAGCTGTCACCATCACATCCTCAGTGACAAGAAAACCAGTGCAATTGAGCCAATTGGCGTATTGCTTCGAAAATTTTTCTTCGGGACATAGACCTACGTTGAAAGACTCTGTGGCCAAATAAAAATCCAAATTAAATTTGTTTTCAGCTTGAGGAATTGCAAAGTTATTGCCGACAGACATCGCAATGGCCGGCGCCAGTTGGCGATTTTTAAGCGTGTCGAAAATGATATCTTTTCTATTGTCTGTGCCAAAAATAATGGCCTGAGATTGAAGATTGAATGTGATGACTATTAAAAGAAGACCCAAACGCATATTATTCTCCCCCGAGATGGAGGGAATATGCATCGACCAATTACCTCTTACAACTGCGCCACAAAGACTCAAATCACTTTGAATTTATTACACGCGAAAATCCCATCATATTGACCGAAATAAACTCGTCATTCTGACCGAAGAGAAGGATCTAGGGGAGATCTTTCGCTGCGCTCAAGATGACGGGAGCGAATGACCTGGGATGATTGGTTTTAGGTTACTCGGGCTTTAACTGGATGGCTGGGCCATTTGGGATTTCGCGGAACTCTTGTTGGATCGGACTGTCTGCTGGTGGAAGTTTGGCGGCTTCTTTTTTTGCAGAAAGAATTTTAAGTTCCTGCTGAAATTTTTCTTTTTGGGATTTTACAAAATCTTCGAAGGATTTTTTAAATTCTTGGAGCTGATCTTCAAGGGATTTTTTTTCGGTATTGAGTTTTTCAAAAAGGGCGCGGCGTTTTTCGTTGGCCTCTTTGCGCAAGGGCTCAATGGTTGCGCGAGGATCTTTCTTTTTAAACTCTTCGATTTCGCTTTTGATTTTACTTTCGAAGTCTTTGCGAACAACGTCCTGTTGCTTACGAAGAGACTCTTTTGACATTCGAATGTATTTTAAAACATCTTGGGTTTTACCACTGATTGTTTGATAAAATGTCTTTTGATCTTGCTCGCGCGTCTGAGCAGAGACCTTGTTTTTTTCGCGAATCTCGTTTTCGTAGCTCGGAGATTGTGAAGACAATGCTAAAAAAATAAAAAGAGAGAATACACTCATTTAGCGTCCCTTCTTCACAGCCATTTGCGTTTCGCGATCCAAATCTTTCTTTTTGATCGCATCACGCTTGTCGTGCTGTTTTTTTCCTTTGCAAAGAGCGATCTCGACTTTGACTCTGCCGTTTTTGAAATACATTTTTAACGGGACACAACTGAGGCCGCGTTCGCGAATTTTACCAAAAATTTTATTGAGTTCGTTTCGATTGAGTAGAAGCTTGCGAACTCTCTCGGGCTCGTGGTTATTGTAACTGCTCGCCTTATAAACACTGATGTGTGCATTTTGCAAATAGGCCTCATCCCCACGAAAAGAAACAAACGAATCCTTAAGATTCACACTTCCACCACGAATGGATTTCACCTCACTGCCCGTTAAAACCATGCCCGCCTCGTAGGTTTCGAGAACCTCGTAGTCGTGACGTGCTTTTTTGTTATCGGCAATGATTTTCATGGCTCTAAGATCTGATACAAGCGCTGAAATGTCAAAACATCGAGCTCCTCAGGACGCGCTTTGGGCGAGATTCCAAGCTGCTCAAATCCCTTGAGAACAGCCTCCTCCCCGTATTGGCGAGACAGCGCCTTTTTTAAAAACTTGCGCTTTTGCGAAAAACTCAATTTTACAAAATTTAAATAGCGCTGCGGTTGATGAGGGAGTCCTTCTGTTTTTCCACGAAAAATCACCACACGACTTGCCACCTTGGGTGGCGGAAAATAATCATTGGGACCCAGTTCGGTTAAATTCTCTAACTTCCAAAAACTCTGCGCCATCACCGACAACAGACTATAATCTTCGGTTTTTGGTTTGGCTGTTAACCTCTGCGCCACTTCTTTTTGAAACATCAAAATCATGGCGGTCACACCCGCTGGATTTACACTGCGCTCGATCACCAATCGTGCCGCAATCTGGTAAGGAAGATTACTAATCAGTGTGGCATTTTTGAGATCGAGCGTTTGCCAATCCATATGGAGAGCGTCGGCGACCAGCACATTATAACCTTGGCTCTTCCAATACTCTGCAAATTGGTTATCCATCTCGATGAGTTTGGTGTGTGGATCGATTTCTCGAAGGCGAAGAGTCAACGCTCCCAAGCCCGGTCCCACCTCGACAAGTGTTGTAAAAGAATTGAATTGGAGCTGTTTGATAATCAGATCAATTTTTTGCGAATTCACCAGAAAGTTCTGCCCCAAAGACTTTTTAGCCCCACGACCCATCAGGGTCAGGAGGTCTTTGACTCGTTTGATTTCGTCAGCGTAGATCGAACTCATCGCAACTCGTCCCGCGGAACAGGTCCAAGAGTTTGCTGAGACACTTCACCTTTTTTGAGTCGAAGTGCTCCCGCCAGCCCAATCATTGCGGCATTGTCGGTGCAAAATTTAAGAGGGGGAATTAAAACTTGGAAGTTTTTCTTCTGAGCCAGTTCCTGAGCGCGCTGTCGCAAACGACTGTTGGCACTGACGCCCCCAGTGATCACAAACTTTTTGATTTGCAGGTGCTGAAGAGCTTTTTCGAGCTTGTACATCAAAACATCGACGATGGCTTCTTGATAAGAGGCGCACAAATCCTCGAGAACCGGTGCGACTTGCGAGATTTCGGCAATTTTTCTTTGAGCATGAGATTTAAGTCCCGAAAAACTAAAGTGATAGTGATCTTCTTTAATTAAGCCGCGCGGAAAATCATAGGCTTTGGGATTTCCTTTTTGCGCATAGCGATCCACCAAAACTCCGCCGGGATAGCCAAGTCCGAGCATTTTCGCAAACTTGTCAAAGGCTTCACCTGCGGCATCGTCTTGAGTTTGCCCCAGAGTCTGATACTGACCCATCTCCGGAACATGATAGAGCTGCGTGTGCCCGCCACTGACAACAAGAGCGATAAACGGATCTGTCCAAAGTTGATTTTGCTCTTCGCCCTCTTCATTTAAAAAGGCCGAAAGCACATGTCCCTCGATATGATGAACTCCGATAAATGGCTTCTTATGGACAAGAGCCAATGTTTTTGCAGTAACAAGTCCCACTAACAGCGAACCCACAAGTCCTGGGCGATTGGTCACGGCCATTCCCGAAATTTGTGTCCACGCTATTTTATTGGTGCTTAAGAGATGATCCAACAAAGGCAGAAGTGATTCGTAATGCCGACGACCAGCGATTTCGGGCACCACTCCACCAAACGGCAGATGCGCTAAATCTTGGTTGGCCGTCATTTGCGATAATACAAACCCGTTATCGTTGACGAGGGCCACTGATGTGTCATCACAACTGGTTTCTATGGCTAACGTGTAATTTGTTGCCATTGACTACAACTTTTTTAATTTCGACTTAGCGGTATCCGCTTCCTTGGTTTTAGGATATTTATCAACGACTTCCTTAAAAAAGACTTTGGCGTCATCTTTAAGACCCATATTTTGAAAACACATTCCAATTTTGAGTGTCGCCTCGGGATATTCTTTTCCTTTGGGATTATTTTTTCGATATTCCTCGTAAGCGAGAATGGCGTCTTCCCATTTTTTGTCGTTAAAGTGTTTACTTGCATCAAAAAGAGGGCTTTTGACTTGCGGCTTCTGTTGAGTCGCTGCGCGCTCGTCACTCGAAATCAAAAGAGCGTCTTTTTTCGCTTTGGCGTTGAGTTCTGATACCGTAGCCCGCATGAGATTTAATTCTGTTTCCATCACAGCTAGACGTGTTTCTAGCATTTTTACTTTTTCACTATCTTTGGCTTCGGCCACCTGTTTTTCCACCGTCTCAATACGACCGTAAAGCTCGCGAAACTCTTTATCTGTGTCATCTTTTTTGATCGCTTCTTCGGCGGCTTTTTGCTGTTGAGCTGTGACGGGCGTCGTGGAAGTGCCTCCACGCAGATTGGAGCGAGTCTGCAAACAACCTACAAAGAAAAAAGTGAGACAGATCATTTTTAAAACAAAGGAATATTTACTCATAATCACCTTCTTCAGCAGAATTAAACTGCTTGAGTCGCGCTGTGTTTTCCGCTCGTTCGGAAAGCTTTTGGCAAATCAAAAACTGTTTTCGAGCTTCATTATAATCTCGCTCTTTATAGAGAGCTTCGCCTCTTTTATAAGCTTTTTCTGCCCTATAAAACAACTGCGGAGCGTATTTTGCGGATTCTGCTGAAACAGCTGCGTCAAAAGCTGTTTTAGCAAGGGAGTATTCCTGAATAGGAAGTGTTGTGCTCACACAGGAGCCCAACACCAAAATTAAGAATAAATAAAAGCCACTACGAGCCATGCGGGCCTATTACTTTGTCGGTGCAAAATTGGCGCGACGATTTTTAGCGTTGTCAGCATCCGAATCACCCAAGGCTAAAAGCTTTTCTTCGCCCCAGCTGATGGTGTTTAAGCGTGCCGTGTCTACGCCCATGCCTTTAAGATAGGCTTTTACAACTTCAGCTCGACGAGCCCCTAGCGAACGATTGTATTCGTCCGACCCTTTGGCATCACAATGTCCTTCGATTTGAATAGCAATCGAGGGATTGCCTTTCAACCATTCTGCATTTTTAGCCAAGATCGCTTTTGCGTCCTCTGTTAAATTCGAACTGTCATATGCGAAGTTCACAGTGGTTAAACCGGGAATAGCACCACAATCGCTGCCACAAGGGTCCAGCGAAAGTTCGCGGTTTTGAATGTCTGCTTCGTTGAGCTGAGCGCCATCGGCGGGAACCCCACCCTCGCCACCTTCTGGTGTTTTTGGTTTGCTCGAGCAACCAATCACAAACAGGATTGCACATACGGATAGAAGTGTTTTGCGAATCATTAAGTTCCTCCTCTGTTAAATCTTTATTATTGTCGATAATTTTACGCTCTGTTGTCAAGAGAGTTTGATTTCCCTTATAAAACTGCGTCTAATATTGTGATGAAAACACTTTCTTTATTTTTTAGTTTCTTTTTTTTATTTCTTATTTTTTCATCTGTCTCAGCGCAAGTCGATCCGAATATTGGCTGGAAAGTGCAAGAAGATGACCACGCTGTTTGGATCTACGATACTCGTCATCGCAGTCTTGTTGAACAGTACGCAAAAAATTTTCGTCGCCTGTTTCCTGAGATCCAGAGCCTGTTTCACGAGGTGCCCGACAAAACAACATTCGTCATTTCGGATTATACGGATCGCCCTAACGGGTCTGCGACGGTTTTTCCTTATCCTCTGATCACTATTTATCCAGTGATTCCTCTTCCCAATTCCCCGATCGGCGAAACTGATGATTCTCTCTACGAAATCCTCGCGCACGAGTACACACACATTCTTAATTTATATCCAGTGCACGGCGGCATGAGAGCGCTGAGTTGGATTTTTGGTAGCATCGTACGACCCAACGGTTACCTGCCTCGTTGGTACGCAGAAGGGCTCGCGGTTTTTACAGAATCTTATTTTACTCCGCGCGGAGGACGTTTGCGTTCGCAAAATTTCGAAGGCATGGCCCGCGCGATCAGCTTGAGCAATACGTGGAATAAATACCCCATCGACACACTCAACGACTTTGAACCGGATTGGCTCGGAGGTCGTCGCGCCTATTTGTTGGGCGGCGCTTTGATGTACGAGCTTGCGCAAACTCATGGCCTCGACAAAATCGATCAACTCAATCAATCGTATTCTCGGCGCATCCCTTATTTTATCAATGGCCCGGTTGAACGACGCACCCAAAATGATTTTAGTGAATTACTTGATGATGCCTATCTGCGCTTGCAAAAGAGCACCTCCGAGCAAGTGCGCACCATCTCTTCTGCAAAAACAACCCAAGGCACTCTTCTCAATCAACAAGGCTATTTTAATTCTCGCCCTGTTTTTTCTCCAGATGGCAAATATTTGGCTTTGATTTCAAGAGATCACAATGTTCCCTCTTCGATTCAACTTCGCAGCCGCGGCTCGGAAAGAAGTTTTTTGCAAAGTCCGCCTCAACAAATCGCTTTGGGCGTGGACATCAGTGATTTGACGTGGTCCCCAGATTCGCGAAAAATTGCCTATAACAGCGTGGAGAACTACAATCGATTTTACGAGTATAGCGACATTCGAACTTACGATGTGCAAACGGGAAAGACTTCAAAACTCACCGCCGGAGCCCGCGCAGGGGATATGACCTTCACACCTGCTGGTGATGCCATCTATTTTGTACAAAACACCCCAGGATCAAAGCGCTTAGCAAGATTGGATTTGCAAAAAAAGATCATCTCGACCGTTTACACGCCCGAGCGAATGGCAACGAATCTTTATAGCCTGGTGATGGAAGACGAAAAATTATTTTTTATCGAACAGCATGCCGAAAAACGAAGCCTTAAAACACTCAACCCCGCAACAAAGATCGTAACGACTGTGAGTGAAAACATTGCGACGACCTCCTTAAGAAAATCCTCACGCGGTTTTCTCGTCACGTCTTCCGCCTCTGGCGTAGACAATTTGTATCTTGTGCAGTCTCTTTTGGATTCCAATCAAATTCAAATCTCACAACCCATCACAAACTCGCGAACGCGTGTGCTCGACGGCGACATTGATCCGATGGACGGCTCTCTTTACTATTCGGAGCAGACGGAAAAAGGCCATTTTGTTTTTCAACAACCCGAGAACGAATGGAAACAAATCACCCAAGCCCCCAAAGTTTCTCCTCTTCTCCCGCTGAATGATTCCCCTTCCACAGTGAGATCAGACGGGACGAATTTTTCTTTTGCGCAAAAGGAAGATGATTTTTCGCCGTGGCCTTATTTACTCCCACGCTACTGGATGCCTTTTGGGAATGTGATCGACGGCGGGATCAGCTTTCAGGCCAGCACTGGCGCGGGTGACCCGCTTGGAAAACACGCTTATACGTTAATGGCGGAGTGGGATACGTTGACACAAAAAACTGGTATCAGCGGTGGTTATGTGAATAACACCACACCCGTAGAGCTGGGAGTGGCGGCAAGCCAGGTGTATCGGTACAATTACACAACCAAAACTGCACTGAAAGACACCTCCGGACAATTGAGCGCCTCTTATGATATCCCATTTATGTTTCGCAACTGGACATTGGGAACGAGCTGGCGGTGGAGCGAAACGGAATTTGTTAACACCATTTACAAGCGCAGTGGGCCGGCGCTGACTCTTGGCTTTAACAATGCCATTCAACGTGGTTACGAAATTTCTCCGATGTCTGGAATGAGCGCATCCATCTCCCATCAGGCGTATATCGAGGATTTGGGGAATATTGGCTACGGAAAGTCCAATCTCAATTTTAAAACTTATTTCTCCCGTTGGTTGCCAGAAAACAACGCCCTCTTTTTTCAGATCAACGGAACCATGGCTCAACAATTAAATCTTACACCTGGAAAGAGTCAGGACATTTTGGGATTTTATACCAGCACTCTTAACGGAAACTATTTTAACAACTTATTAATCCCACCATTTCTCGTCCGCGGTTATGCCTCGGGAACAATTTTAGGTTACAACATGCTTGCCACTAATTTGGAATATCGGTTCCCAATCACTCGTGTTTATCGAGGTTGGGACACAGTGCCCTTTTTTATCAAGCGACTTCACGGTGCCTTGGTGTCCGATGTCGTGAGCTTGGATGGTTTTCGGCGCAGCAACATGACTGGAAACTACCCTCGCCAGCGCTTTGGTGATGAGTGGTACCTCGGCTACGGCGCCGAGCTCAACATCGATTGCACAATCGGTTACTACCTCCCCGCCACATTCAGCTTTGGTATCTACCGCGGCGACAATCGCGATCTGGCGACCGAGGATCTCAGTTACTTCTTTGTGTTTAAGTTTTAAATCGGGAATTAAATTCCGAGATTCGTTTCTTTTTCTAAACGCCCACGCCACTTTCTATTTAGGAAAGTGGCCCTGATTGCAGAACTCCTGTTCGCGCACGATTTAACGCGCAAAAAAAGGAGACTCTATGAACGGAATAAATAAAATTTTTATTGCAGGGAATTTGGTTCGCAAACCGGCTTTGCATAAAAATAAAAACGGAAAGACTTTTTCTTTCTTAAAAATTGCGACCAATCGCTTTTCCTTTAATCAAGGAAACTGGGATAAAAGAACAGACTGGCACTCTGTACTTGTTTGGGGAAAAAAGGCCGAACTGTGCGAACGTTTTTTAGAAAAAGGCGTCCCGCTAGCTGTAGAAGGCTTTCTCGAAAACTCCCAGGACAAAAAAACTCTCGTCATCGCTGAAGACGTGCACTTTTTAGGGATCCGAACCCCCTTAACCCCCACCGACGAACGCGAAAAAGACGACGACAACGA
>CAZOGU010000018.1:11185-19004 GCA_964579625.1 uncultured Pseudobdellovibrionaceae bacterium | reverse complement strand
CAGCCCCTTGACATCAGTCCTGCCTTGGATAGTATAGAAATAGCGCTCTGTGCTATTGGCGCTTGGGGAGATCAAATGGATAAAATCACTTGGATCAAAGATTTGGTTCGCGCAGAACAGGACATGGAAGAGTCGGGAATGATCGACTTTACAGCTGGTTTTGACCCTCAGAAACTTCTCTCCGAAGAATCCATGCAGTTTTTGAATGATCTTAAAATCAGCTTTGTCGATACCGTAACCACATTCAATCAACTCAAGAGCTCACCGCTCGGACGGATTAAAGTGTACGGGATCTCAAACACCGAAGCAGATTTTATGCTGTTTCGAAATGGCTTTAAATTGATTTTCTCGCTAAAAAAGCCCGGCCTGATCTCCATCCGCTTTTTATATGTGGGCGCCACGTTTGTTCCTGGAGCTCCCACCACTGACAAAGAAGTGGATCCTTCTGAGGATCAACTGATCGCAAAATGGGGTCCTTTTGGGGATCTTGTTTGGACTTACAATGATCAGTCCCTCAAAATCGACTTCCTGGTGCGCTACTACATGTCGCGTTTTATCAAGGAAAGCGCAAAGTAAGCGAACCGGCTACTTTTTAAAAAACACTGTGCATCTGCTTTTGTACTCTTGAAGCGAAATGACTTCCCCAGTTCGCAAGGCTTCGCTGATTTTTTGTTCCTTTTCAAGCTCATCTTCTTGTTCGCGACTTAATCCTTCAGACCATCTCTCCCGAAAACTGTCGGCGGCCATTTGTTTTAAGGCCTCGATGGGAATGGATTGATTTGAAACCTTGATGTATTGGTCTTTGCGTTCGGTCGCGTATCTTCGACCATGATTTGTGGTATCCAACACCCATGGTCCAAAAATCCAATGCTTGCGGCGGTACAACTCATACTGAAACTCATGACTCATGGTGCTTCCATCACGCGACACTTCGATGGTGTGCTGGGCCACTTGGCGACGATAAAAGGTGTCTTGCACGATGATCGCACTAAAGTGATAGCGACTGAAAGCAAATTGGATGGTCTCAAGATACGTCGGATGCCTGCGAGTGTACTTTCTTTCTTGCGCTTGGGTTTCGATTGGAAATTCAAAACTGGTATTTAAATATCCATTCATCACTTTGTGAAAGACAAATTTATTGTTCTCGACAGCAATCACCGCCGTGACATTGTTGTCTAAAAAACTCGTCTTGTACGTACCGACAAACGGTTCAAAGATGTGTCGCTGCATTTCTGACTGCAAAGAAACAACATTCTCTTGCTGAGCCAGTGTAAAAAACGAAATTGTGAAAAAAAAGAGCGACGTAAGCATGGTTTACCTTGGATTTGCAAATTACCACACTCCCCCTCAAAAGACTGTTGCGTTTTAAGAGGCAGTAAAAAATACAGATTAAAAAACAGGAGTCCCGCAAAGAATCGCGGGACTTTCAATCAAGCTGGCATATCAAAAACCAAGAACTGGCTTCCAGAATTCCAGTCCAACGCTATCGAATCAACGTCGGTCATGGCCACACCATCGCCGGCGTCCAAAGCTTCCCCGTTCACCCGAACAGTGCCGCTAATGACTTGCACCCAAGACTTGCGCTGTTTTTCAGTTTTTAAAGACTGCCGCCCTTGATCTTGCGATTTACAGGCATACATCAAAACATCTTGGTGTATCACCAGCGAGTCTTCTCGCCCATCCGGCGACAGCGCCAACACAGGCTTATTCTGCTGAAGCTCGCTCTCGAACGACTTTTGACCGTAACTGGGAGTTAAGCCCTCTTTGTTTGGCATCACCCAAATTTGCAAAAAGTGAGTTTTTTGATCCTTAAGATGGTTCATCTCGGAATGACGGATCCCAGTTCCCGCCGACATAATTTGCACCTCACCCGGGCGAATGATCGTAGAGTTATTCATAGAATCGCGGTGCTCAAGAGCGCCATCGATCACATAAGAAATGATTTCCATATTTTGATGTCCGTGAGTGCCAAAACCACTTCCGCCTTCGATACGATCCTCATTGATCACGCGAAGATCACTAAATCCCATGTGTTCTGGATCATAATAACCGGCGAACGAAAAGGTGTGATGACTGTCGAGCCAGCCGTGCTCGGCGTGGCCTCTGTCTTTGGACTTACGAACTTTTAACATAAAAACCTCCAAACCCTATGATGAGGCCGGCTCGGAAAATGTCCAGATGAGGGCTATGTCCAGCTGAGTTGAGGTGGGTCTAAGGAAATGAGACGCATCTTTAAAAGATCGCCTTCGTTTATTTTTTGGTCTGTCGAATTATAAACCTGAATCAAAACACCTTGCAGGCTGACGATCCATGCGCGCTCATCAACCTGCTCGATCACCTTCACGGCGAGAATATCATTGATCTGATGGCGTGTTTTTAATTTTTGACTAGAAGTGATCATTCACTTTTTTAAATTGATAGGGAACAATTTCAGGCTCAGCACTGGCCTGCGCTTTGTTTTCGAATTCTTTACAGGCGCGTTTAAAATCTTCGCCCAGTTTTTCGAGTGAAGCCATATCAACCTGTGGAGCTGCAAAAAGATTTTGATTGGCTTCCACCGGATGCTGATCCACCCACGCTGGCAAATGATCTTCAGAGAACATCAACTGCTCGCGATTGAGTTTTACAATCAAATCCAGTTCCGCTTGCGGAAGATCGACTTGCTTTTGAATCTGTTGGAAGTCCATTCCCTGATGAGCCATGCGCGCGGCCGTGATATATTTATTGGTCACCTTGCGCTCCATGATTTGCTCATGGGGAACTTCTTCCTGAAAGATATGAGCCACTTCGAGCGTTTTGCGAAGTGACTGATCAATACGAGCCAGCTGCCCGTCCGCATCTTTTACTTTGTGTTGAAGATCGCGCATCTTGGTCTCAAGCAAAACGACCAGCTGCTTCACTTGCAATTCTGTTTTGTCGGAAAGATCCTCGAGGACGGCGATTTTATTTTGTAAGAGTTTTAGCCCGTAACTGAGGCGAGGATCTTCCTCACGACGTCCTTTTAGCTTGATAAAGCAAAGAGCAATCCCGGCAAAGAACAACAGATTGAAAGCAATTTGGAGAATACCCAGAATGGTCATCTCCTCTATCGTATGCGCTAAACGCTAGACTCACAATAGCTCCAGCCCTTGGGCTAGTCGAGCTCTAGAGTCTAGGGTGTGTCTTGAATTTGATATATTGCTAGAATGATTTATTTCGAGTTGAATCGAGGCGCGACGACGAAACGCTAGCAAAGCGCTATCGAGAGGAGGAGCAACGATGAGTCAGCTCGAAATAAATCATTCTAGCAATATATCAAATTCAAGACACACCCTAAGCTAATGCAGCCTTGATCCGCTTCACCGCTTCGTCGATGGACTTCTTATCGACGACAAAACTGATGCGGATGCAGTTGCCGTCGCCAAAGTCTTCGCCAGGCACGAGAACCACTTTTTGTTTTTCGAGTAACATTTGGGAGAAATCTTTGGCGCTAGCGAAGCCCATTTTTTTATTGATCTCGGAAACATCGATCCACAGATAAAACGCCCCATCCGGCTGCATGATCTTCATTCCGGGAATGGTGGAAAATGCCTCAAGCGCATGAGCACCACGAATGCGCAGCTCTTTACGAGTTTCGACAAGATCCGAATCACAAAAAAGGATGCCCGCCTGAGTGGCTTCTTGAGCGATGGAACTTGGCGCTCCGAGAGTTTGGCTCTGGTAACTGATCATCGCGTGAATGATGGATTCTTCGCCAGCGGCCCATCCCATACGCCATCCTGTCATGGAATACGCTTTCGAAGCGCCATTCACACAGATCACGCGGTCGCGGAGCTCTGGTGCCACATGCAAAATGTGTGGGCTGATTCCTTTTTCACTAAAGGAGAGCTGGTTGTAAATGTCATCGGAAACAATCGCCACGCGCGGGTGTTTTTTTAATACATCCGCTAAAGCTTTTAAATCTTCGGCTGTGTATTCAACCCCTGTGGGATTGCTCGGTGAATTTAAAAGAAAGATTTTGGTTTTAGGATTGATCGCTTTTTCGAGTTCAGCGGGCGTGATCTTTAAGCGATTTTTAAATTGTGTCTGTACAATGTGCGGAACTCCATCGGCGAGCTCCACCATTTCGCGGTAGCTGGCCCAAAATGGTGCTGGAATAATCACTTCCTCTTGTGGATCAAGAAGGGCTTTAAAAGCGGAGAACGCGACAAACTTAGCACCCGAAGTGACGGCGATTTCTTTGTCAGGATTGTAATCCATGCCGGTTAATTTTTTCATTTGCTGAGCAATCGCTTTGCGAAGTGCCGGAGTTCCTTGAGAAGCTGTGTACTTGGTTTTTCCGTCGCGAATCGCTTGAATCCCGGCATCGCACGCCTTTGGGTATGTTTGCCAGTCTGGCTCACCCACCGTTAGGGATATCACATCCTCCCCGCGCTCCTTCATTTCTTTGGCTTTTGCAGCCAACATCAAAGTGGGAGAGGGACGAAAATTGCGGGCTTTTTGCGATAACAACATGATCACTCCTTTAGAGGCTCAGAAGGGTTCGATAGAATGGATTGAACATAGTATAGGCTCAGGAATTTATCACCATAGTTTTTGCGGTCAACGAGAGAAAGTGGTCCATATTGGTCTGCTAAAACCTCTTTACGACCCGCTTCTATAAATATTTTTGCGCTGAATCGAGCCAAAGGAGATTGACTATATGCCTTCAAAACCTCGTCGCCCATTTCCTCGGTAAAAGGGGGGTCGATGAGAACAATGTCAAAACCCCTCTCGAAGGGCCCTTTTAAAAAGCTCAACACATCTTTTTTAATGATTTGGAGTTCGTCTTTTGAAATTTGTAAAAGATCGCGATTTTTTTGAATGATTTGCACAGACTGCGGATGTTTTTCCACAGCAACCACCTCTTGGGCTCCGCGAGACAAGGCTTCGATGCCTAAATTGCCCGTTCCAGAAAATAAATCAAGAACGCGCGCCCCTTCAATTTCGGTTTGTAATTTATTAAAAATCACTTCTTTGATTCGATCCGTCGTTGGACGCACATGATTGGCATGAAACGAAACCAGTCTTCGACTTCCATATTTGCCGGCGATAATTCTCATGAGTGATGTCCCGAAGGCTTTGCATAAAGCCCTTTGATTTGTTCCACAATGGCAAAAATATTCTCAAACGGTTTAGGAATAAATAAATCCGCTCCTAACTTTTTAATCGACTCCATATCATAATCCGCCGCATAGGCCGACATCAGAACCACCTTGGCCTTTGTTTGCGAATGCACCTTTTCGATCAGTTGCGGTCCGGAGAGTCCTGGCATTAACACATCGAGAACAACAATGTCTGGCTGAAACGAGAGCCATTTTTTTTCGCCTTCAATACCATCGTGCGCGACCTCGACATCATCGCCCTGAGTTTTAAAAACACGAGCGAGAGAAATACGAATCAGTGCCTCATCATCCACAATTAAAACTTTCACTTTGTCACCGCCTTCGGCAAACGAATGATAAACTCACTGCCTTCCGTGTACTGCTCATGGAGATACAACTTTCCCGAAAACTTTTCAATGATAGAACGGCTCATACTTAAACCCAAACCTGTGCCAAGGCCTTCTTCTTTGGTAGTAAAAAAGGGCGCAAAAATAGCTTCGCGAATTTCTGCTGGCACTCCGGGGCCCGTGTCCCGCACCATGAGCTCCACGGCAGACTCCGTCACCTGAGAGGTCAGCGTTAATTCGCCCGTGTCACCCATGGCTTGGCAGGCATTGTTGACCAAGTTAAAAATCACCTGCTGAAGAAGTTGTGGTTCCACTTCGATCAAGTCATTCCCCTCATCGAGCTCGATCACACTGCGATGATAGCGCATGGTGGTTTTTAAAAAGGGAAGAGTTTTTTGCACCACTTCGCGCAATGAGACTATTTCTTTTTTGGATTCATGGAGGGAAGAAAAATCGAGAAGATTTTTAATAATCTGCTCCGAGCGCAGCGCTGCTTGTTCGATCTCTTGCAGATCGGAAAAAGAAACATGCTCCTTACCCACTTCGGTCACAAGAATTTGCGCAAGTGATTTAATTCCTGTGAGTGGATTGTTTAATTCATGCGCAATGTTTCCTGCAAGAAGACCGAGTGCCGCCATCTTCTCGCTTTGAATAATCTGTCCCTGGAGTTTTGTTCCTTGTGTGATATCCGTGTAGTGGACAATCATATGAAAGCTTCGCTCCGAAGGCATGATCTGGATGGGATAGGCGTGAACTTCGAACATCTTTTCACGTTGGCTCACTTTGCCAGTTTGCGCACTTTTGTGAGTGAACGCGCTCGTTACGGGACAGCCGACGCACATCTGGTCGCGACCGGCAAAACTTTTGTGGCAAATTTGTGCTGCATTCTGTGAAAAGCTTTTATTGGCGCGTATCACGCGGAAGTTTTGGTCCACGATCACAATCGGATCAAGAAGAGCATCAAACGTCACCGACCACTGGCGAGAGATTTGATGGGCTTTCCACTTCAGGGCCAAGCGATCAAACGCCACGCGCAGAGATTCGATCCTTCGCTCGAGAAGGTGCAAAAAATTATTTTGCTCCAAGGAGTCCATATTATGTTCAAAAATAAAATAACCAGCGTACTCCGCTCGCTCCACGGAAATACAAAGAATGGGTCCCACGGGGCGTGCCAATGCATCCGCTAAAACTTCGCGCATGCGCTGGGGGTCTCGCGCTGCCACCCCAATCTGCTGACCTTCGATCAATCGATCCAAAATTTGTGGTCCCTGAAATGAAATACAACGATAAGAATGCGGACTGAGAGAATAGATCATCAGCGGCGCTTCCACCTTGTGGTAGCGAATAAATTCATGTCTTAATATCAACAAAAGATCTTCAAAACCTTCGACATTGGAAAGTGATTTGATAAATTTAATCAAATCTCGAGTTTCTTTGTTTTTAATTTCGATCTCTTTTTTAGAAACTTCGAGATGATGCGTTCTTTGTTCGACGATCTTTTCGAGATTTTCATTGAGTTCATTGAGAGTTTTATTTTGCGAACGAACCCGATCCATAATGTCTGCCGTAGCGAGCCGTCCCGAAAATGCGTTCACGGCCTCCGCCCACGCTTGTTGCCAAACGTCTTTGGGTTCTTCCATGTTCAAAATTTTGTAAACAAAGGGCGCCTCACCCAACAAGACGATGTCGTCCTTCGCTAAAAATTCAAAGGCATAGATCACTTTTAAACGCTTGTGAAAGTGTTTTTCATTCTTCTTAAGCCATTGATGAAGATCAAGGGCCGAAATTTCTGGCCCGACAATCAGCAGTGAGTAAGATTCCGAAAAGGGTGTTTTTAACAATTCATCCAAAGACGAAATAGGATGAGCCTGAGCCATAGCTGCAAGTGGATTGGCTTGCTTCTTAAGTGTTGTATAAACTTCGATCAGTTGCAAAGAATCGGATTGCATCTCCGCCATTATGGCAGAGAAATGGAATCAAATCCAAGGATCAGTGCATTCCGACAACTCTTTTTTGTCGCTCTTGGATACGTGAGAAGAGGTTCAAGCCCAAAATAGCCTGCTGGAGAGAGGACTTTAAATCAGCGAGCTTCCCTTTCGAATAGCAATCTGCATAGGGCCTGATCCAATTCCAGTGAGATTGAGTGAGCGGATATTGCTTTTTATCCAAGTCCACCAAACAGCGACTCAACGTCTTTCGTAAGAACTCGATTGTCACTTCGAGATCAATGGTATCCAGTTTTTGTGCAAGACCCATCACCGCTTCTAGCGAATAACTTCGTGTTGCTGGTTGTGCCACAAAAGAACGCAAAAATTGATCCAAAAAGGCTTCTGTCGAGCTGACCGGATA
>CAZOGU010000018.1:0-11085 GCA_964579625.1 uncultured Pseudobdellovibrionaceae bacterium | reverse complement strand
ACATATTCTATTTTTTCACGAAAAGAATTCTGCGAATGAGCTGCTTCTTGTTGCAGATAGAAGTTATAGCTCTCTTGAAACAAAAGGGCTGTCTTTACAAGACCTTTTCCTGGCTCTGTAAAATCAAAAACCAATGATGAATTAAAGTAGTCAATCGAGTCTTCAACCGCATCAACGTCGACAAAAATAATGTTTTCCATTTTAGTCGCGCGCTTTAAGTTGTCCTGATTCGTTACAAAATAACAAGGCTTTTGCGAAGCTATAGAATACAGATTCGCTACCATCAGCGACGAACCAAACGATGAAATCGGACCCAAGTCCATAAATATGGTCTGTCGGTTCATAAAGAATCTCTTAAATACTGTTCTAGCTGCGCGATATGACGTGAATCCCCTTTAAAGTTTTTCTTTAAAACGGGTAAAGCCTCATAGGCTTTTTTAAAGTTTTGCTGCTTGATATACCAACCCACACGCAAAGTGAGAGCTTCTTCGTCCTGAGGATTTTCTTTGAGGAACCCATTGATCAAATCAAGAGTCGAAGTGCTGGATGTTCCTTGTTGTGACCAGTTAAAGTGAAGATACAGTGCGAGTTTGTGCGTTGGATTGCGATCAAGCACGTTGGAAAGATTGGCGCAAGAGAGATCGTATTCACCTACGGAAGCATGAACGAGTGCGAGCCCGATCGAAGCTTCAACAAAATCGCTGTCTTTTTCTAAGATCGAAGCAAATCGCTGTTTGGCTTCGTCGAGTCTCTTGGCGTGAAGGTAGAGATACCCATAACAAAGCTCTAAATTGAGATCATCCTTGTTCATCGCATAGGCACGATTGTAATACTCTTCGGCCGCATCGAAATCTTTACAGCGAAGATATAAACTGCCGATATTTTTAAACACAGTATAGAGAAGCCATGAAGGCTCTGTGCTTTGATCCACTATTTGATGGAGTACTTCGAGTGCCGAGCGCTCTTGCTCTGCACTGGTCAGTGCATTGGCGAGGAGAAATTGATTCTCGATGGATGGCTCGATGTCGACAAGCTTTCGCGCGGCATACACCTTTCCTTCGCTCGATGCTTTTTTGGATTCGAGCCAGTACATGTTTTTAAAAACAAATGGCCTTTGGTGATCTTTGGCAATTTTAGTGATCTCTTGCCCCGCTTGCTCGAGATGGTTCTCGTTCATAAAGTAATGAAAGCGATCTAAACTTTCTGCCAGCTCCAGAGATTGTTGAAGTAATTCCGCATCGAAAAATTTTTGTTGTAGCACGAGCCCCCCTGTCGGTTCTGTAAAGATACAAAGCAAGAGGAGTGCCAATACGAAGTTTAAATTAGAAGGTGTTCGAAGGAATCTGAGGCAGGGCGTTGACGGTTCGCTGTCAAACCGTCATATTTTTGATTTTAGAACGGACAATGGTCGTGCGATCAATCGATGATATCAGGCATAAAGCGATAAGCTTTGAGAAGTCGTCGACCGTCCCTCACAGACGTCATCTTTTTGATCATGTTTGATTTCTCATTCTCTACGCAACTGAGCATCACTAGATCTTGGGATAGGATTTGATTCACAAGATTTTGTTTTGCAGACATCAGAGTTTTGATCTTCAGCTTCATCTCTTCCGAGAGCGCTTGCGCCTCGATATCCGCACTGTGCTGATGAACTCGTCGATCAAGACTGCGAATGCCTTCGAGCAAACTCTCGCGCATCGTGTACAACTCTTCTAAGTTTTCGAAGTTACGTGCTTTAAAACTTTTGCGCTCGTTGATCGAAACCTCGAGAAACATCTGCAGGTGATGGTTTTTTTCTTCGAGCAAAGAAACAATTAAGTCCATGTTGTTGTCCTGATTAAGCACTTTGTGACTCCTTCTTTTTGATTGATTCAACGGCCTTCACCCATCCATCGTAAAGAATGTTCAAAATCTTTAGTGAATTATCCAAATGTTTTTCTTGTCCGGTAATATTCGCCCGCGTCAGCTCTTCCATGATGTAGATGTAAAGTTGCTCGAGGTTTGTGGCCACGCTGCTATTGATTTTAAAATCCAAAGAGCTTGCGAGCTCCATGATAATGTCATAAGCACGACCAATCATTTCCCCTCTGACTTTGACATCTTTATTGGCATTGGCCTCTTTCGCTTGTTTAATAAAGCGAATCGCGCCTTCGTAGAGCATCAGCAAGATCTTTTCTTTGCTGGCGCTCTCGATGGATGTCTTTTTGTATTTGCTGTAGCCATTACTCATGACCCGCTCCCATCACTTTTATCAACCCATTCCACTGCCGCCCCCTGTAATCGCTCCCACTTGTGCTCCCTGCGCTTGTAGTTTCGCCATCTGTTCTTCTAGTTTGGAAAACTTTTTTCTGAGTTGCTCTTCCTTATTTGCGAGATTTTTCTCTTTGTTTTCTATATTTCGATCAATTTGAGTCATTTGAGTCTGCAAACCCTTTTTCTTGTTGCTAATAACTCCAGTTCCATTACCTAGTGCATTTTCGATGGTTGTTTTTGTTTTACCAATAAAGCCACCTTGCAAGGACCCATCACCTCTAAAAAATTCGAGAACATCTTTTGCATTGGTTTTGATTAATTTTTTAAATTTGTCTTCTTTAAATTCCAACGTACCGCTACGGTTAAATTCCACACCCAATTGACTGATCCGCTTGATGGAACCTTGGCTTCCGTAAACAGGATCCAAAATCAGCTGTTTGACTCGACTTTCAACACTGCGAAGAGCTGAGTCACCACCAAGGGTTTTGCTCGTATCGGTTTTTTCATCCATTCTGTTTTGCTGTTGAATAAACCCAAGAACTCCGTTCATCGATTCAACAAAGGCTTTTAATTTTGTTTCAATGGCCTCGTAGTTTTCGACAACCGAGAGGTTCACTTCTTTGCCTGGCTTTGCACTCTTTAAATCCAAAGAGACGCCTGGAATCACTTCATCCAGTTTATTGTTAACAACTTGCACTTCAAAGCCGTTCACCTTGATAAGACCGTTTTTAGAATCTCTTTCATCATCAAAATAAAGATCCGATTGCCCATCTAAGAGATAGATGGTTGGAAAGTAGACGTCGTGGTTATTTCCGTAGTGTTCAGACGAAATAATCATGCGATAGCCGTCTTCACCTTCGGAACCATCCTGGACAACGGTGGCTGTCACTCCAAGATCCGAAGTATTAATGGTGCGCGAGATCCCATCGAGAGTATTATTTGAATCGTTGATAAATATTTTTTTCTCACCATTGGGTGTATTAAACTTTAAATAGCCCACACCCATTTTTGTTTTATCTTTGTCGGCAACCACGTTAGAAAGCGCACCCGAGTTTTCTGCTAAACGCACAACTTCGATTTTCCATTGTCCGGGGATCACTTTTTCGGATTCGACAGTGCCGCCAATCACATCTTGATCGGAGACATTCAACGTGTAATCTTGAAACTTTTTTCCGCCAACAATACTCTTTAGCTCGCCTTTGACTTTGTTCAAGCGACCTTCGAGATCTGTTACTAAACCCATTTTTGTATCAAGCTTTTGTTTTTTTGCGTCCATTTGTTTTAATGGTTCGCGCTCGGCGACCATAATTTGATCGACGACTGACATTAAACCTGATCCCATTCCTGGCATACGCACTGCTGGCATAAATCTCCGTTCTTGATCTTATTATGAAGGAAAAAAAGCATTTCACGTGAGTCATTAATATGGCCCTCGTCGAATGGAGAGTCGTACTAAAAAACAAGACGTGGGATGAGGTTTTTACGCAGCTTTATGGAAGATTCGACCACTTGCCTGGTCTAAGTTTTCGAGAAGATAGTAGAAATCGTGCTCTACAACACGACGAACGATTTGCCCTTCGGCCGTTTTAATGAACAAAACCTGTAGTGTTTCTTCTTGAACGAGTTCAACAATCAAATTGTTGGCGAGAATGCCTGGATGCTTTCTGAGATTTTCGATTATTTTTTCGAGCTCTTCCGGTGTAACCGGGCGCTTTTTTTCGCCAAAAGGTTGACGGCCATCTGCATCTCGCTCCGTCGTATCATGCGGCTTGATCGCCGTTGATGCCTCGGAGACTTTCGTCGGCGAGAGAACCGTTGGTAATTGAGACAAAGATCTAATATTCATACCTTGTCTTATCGGTGTTTTTGTTAAAATTCTTTACACAATCACAGTCGCCAAAATCCTCTAAAAATTGGGCCCGCCCCATGCGGGCCCAATGAGGAAGAATAGCGGTTACTTAGTTCAAAAGTCTTAAAGCTTGCTTTGGAACTTCATTCGCCTGTGCTAATACATTTGTCGATGCGTTCAACAAAATATTACTTTTGGTGAATTCCGCAGACGACTCTGCAACATCCGTGTCTCTGATGCGTGAATTGGCGACAGATAAATTCTCAATCTGAGTTCCTAAGTTCTCAGTCGTTGAACTCAATCTGTTTTGAATGGCTCCAATGTTGGCTCTAAAACCGTTCACTGTTGTTTGTGCTTCATCTAAAATCGAAAGCGCGCTTTTGGCACCTTCTTTGTCAGAAAAATCAATGCCGCTCACTCCTAAATTGGAGGCTGTTGCATTGGATTGAGAAGAATCAAACGAGATCACATCGCTTTCTCCGTCTCCATTGATTCCGACTTGAAAATCATACGAGTCTCCAGATCCATCCAGTAGATTTTTACTACCAAATTTTGTCGAGACCGCAATTCGATCCACCTCTTGCATCAGTTGTGTTAATTCCTGATTGATGAATCCTCTTTCGTTATCACCGATTGTATCTGAGGCGGCCTGAATGCCGAGTTCTCTCATTCTGGTGAAGATGTTGCTGATTTCTCCGAGGCCACCCTCTGCGACTTGCAGTAAGGACACGCCATCGTTTGTATTTCGTAGAGCTTGTTTGTAGCTACGAATTTGTGATTTCATACTTTCGGAGATCGATAACCCAGCTGCATCATCTGCCGCTTTGGTAATTCGACTTCCTGAAGCCAACTGCCCCATGGATTTATCCATAATACGTTGGTTACCCTCTAATGACCTCTGTGCAGTTATCGACGGCACGTTCGTCGCTATTCTCAAACTCATATTCTTCCTCCTCGTTGAGTTTTATGTGCGCTAAGCACACCTGTACTTTCGGCGGAACTGGACGAGTCTGAAGTCGGGTCGAGGAAATCAGGACCAAGACCCTGCAGAACTGGACTCTGGTCTGGAGAAAGAATTTTTCTGGACGAAGGGTTTATTTTTTAAAAAAGGAAAGAGATTTGGAGGAGTTATTCCTAAAAACGAAGATAAATATGATTTGTTTAAAAAGCCACAGTCACTATTATTTAAACAAAAAAGCCCGAATCTCTTCGGGCTTTGTAACTGGACTTTGGTTGAGTGGTTGGCTTACTTAATCAATTGAAGAGCTGCTGATGTAGAACTGTTGGCCTGAGCTAACATTCCAATCGAAGCCTGCTGAAGAATCTGCGAAGACGTAAACTCAGCTGTTTCATGAGCAATATCCGCATCGCGAATTCGTGAATTGGCAGCCGACAAACTCTCGTTGGATACATCAATGTTGCGAATCGCTGAATCCATTCGGTTTTGGAAGGCTCCAAAATTGGCCCGCATACCACCGACTTTCACAATCGCTTCATCAATCGTATCTAATGAATCACGAGCTCCATCTTTATCTGACAAATCCAGGCTATCGACTCCGAGATTGGAAGATGTGGCATCCGCTTCCATATTGAAGCTGATTTTGCTGTTCTCATCACCATTGACGCCGACTTGAAAATCGAGTTGTTCTTGAGAACCATCGAGCAGCTTCTTTTCGCCAAATTTGGTGGTTGCAGCGATTCGGTCCACTTCTTTGAGTAAATGTTGGGCTTCCACATCGAGGAATTCTCGCTCTTGGTCGCCAATGGTATCACTGGCTCCCTGCACACCCAGTTCGCGCAAGCGAATTAAGATGTTATTCACTTCGTTCAGTCCGCCTTCACCCACTTGGATAAAGGAGATGGCATTTTCGGCATTTTTTCGCGCCATTTGCATGCCGCGAATATCGGCTCGAAGTTTTTCCGATATCGCCAAACCGGCAGCATCATCTGCGGCCTGCGTGATTCGGCTTCCTGATGCCAGAGACTTCATCGCCTTGGAGTTTCGCACTTGCTGCTGCTCCAAGTTTCTTTGGGCGTTGATGGACGCCATATTGGTATTAATTCTTAGACTCATATACGTACCTCCTACAGTCTCCATCCTCTGGACATCCGACGTTCTGTTGTCACATCCCTGCGACTGACTGTTCTAACTAGACTATCGGCGAGTCGAGACAAAACTTTAGTCTAGTTACCAAAGTGGGACAAAAATAGATGAGAAATATAAAGGTGTTGTAGGAATACAACGGTTTACCGCTTAAAAATCAAACGTTTCAAGAGACATTCAAAAAGTTGCGCACCATCTTGAGATTGTTTCAAAATGTACCCAAATAATCGAAGCCATAGCGGCACTTCCTCTGAGACTTCTCCACCAGAAATAAACTATATCTGTTTATTAAAAGAGCCCATCAAAGTGTCATAATTAATCCAGCGAGAAATGACGTTACGCAGCCATTTGGTAGGAATTACAAACCATTAGGGGAACCACTCCGCGACTTCTTACAAAAAACAGTAAAATCTTAAGTGAATGTCGACAGATCCCTTAAAGTTCCACATCATTCGGCCATCTTGGGGGAGGGGCTTAGTGATCGCTGCGCGCGCACAATTTTTTATTTCTATCTCCATATTGATACAAACCTCCTCGCTTTGGGCCACCCCTATTGCAGCTCTTGATCTCTCCTCTTATGTTAAAAAAAACCTCCTTGTGAACGAGCAAATTCTTCAGGCCGATTTACAAAAATGGATTTCTCAAGAAAAAAAGAATCGTGCTTCTGATGTGTTTCAGAATTCTTTGACCTTTCAGCCGGGTTTCTACATCCGCGATTTTCAGTCGGACTCGGGACGTGGGTTTCATGAAGAGCGCAAAAGTCTGTATGGTCTTTTTTCCCAAAGACTTCCCACTGGCAGCGTGATTGGTGCTGAATCCACCTACTTCTTAGACGACGTCAACCCAAGCGTCGGTGGCGGTATAAATAACGACTACCGTATTTTTATCCAACAGCCTCTGTGGAGAAACTCATTTGGCTCTCTATGGCGTCGACAACAAGAAAGTGCCGAAGCCGAAGTCAAACAAATGGATCTCAGTATTCAAACAACCGTGATTGATAGCTGTGTGACCTCTGCAGAGAACTTTATCAATGCTTACGTTTCGCAAGAAGAATCGAAACTTTACCGTGAAGCCTTTGACGTGGCCGAAAAAGCCAAAAAGATCGCAGAAAACGGTTTTGCCCGAAGCTTTCTACGAAAAATTGATTTTTTGAATTCTCAATCCGACTTCTTAAAAGTTAAAAACGAAAAGCTTCGCGTTGAGGCGGAGTTTCAACAGCGACTCAACACCCTTAAGGTGCAAGCTGAAGACGACACTCTCCAGCAGGAACTGGCTAGTCCACAAACATTTTTTGATAAAATTCCATTGATTGAGCAATTGCAAAAAGAGCAGGTTCTCAAACTGCAATCCCTTGCTGCTCAAGTGGAAGCCCAAAAAATGAATTACTACGCAGAAAAAAACCGCAATCGCAGTGCCATTGATATCGGCGCAGAAACCCGCCACACCCAATCCGTTCAGGCTTTCGGACAAGGTTCAACCTTTGGCCTTCTCGATGCCCAGCAAGAAATCACGCAGGTGTATTTAAAAATGGAACTTCCCATTATCAATAAAACCATACGCGCTGACGTCTCGACTGCCTATCACAACTGGCAGCTTTCGGAGTTTGAGAAGCAGAGGCAAGAAAAACTGATTATCGATCAGTTTTTTCAAAACAAAACACAGTTTAAAAACCGAAGCGAGCAGCTCGAAATCGCACAACAAAATATCAAGATTAAAACGTCCCAACTTCAAGAAGGCCTTAAACTCCTTAAGATCGGTCGCATTGAGTTTAACGAATATGTCATCTATCGCGACTCGCTTCTTAACGAACAGCTCAATCTCCTTAAAGTGCAGGCCCAGCTTTGGCAAATCCGGGCGCGACTGGCTCAGTATGATTCGACCTTTCTTAATCAATGCAAGGACACTCTCATATGAAAAAATTAATTGATTACTTTATTGCAAATACGACTTACGTCAATCTCTTCACCATCGCCGTGACAGTGATTGGTCTGTCTTGTTTGTATTTCACCAAGCGTGATCTTCATCCGCCGTTTAAATTTAATAACATTGTCATCACTGCCAATCTTCAATCCGCTTCGTCTGAGGAAGTGGAGCGCCTTCTCACCTACCCGATGGAAGAAGTCTTACGATCTGTACCTGGCTACGAAGAAATCAATTCGTCATCGCGCACGGGCTCCATGCGCATCAACATGAAGTTCCCCCAGTCCGAAAAAAATCTTTCAGAAAAAATTGAAATGATTCGCGGACGTATTCAAATGACTCTCACTGATCTTCCGTCCGAAGTGCGCGACGTGAATGTTTCGCAGAGTGTGGATGATGAAATCTTTTTGGCCAATGTGGCCGTGCTTGGAGTCAATCCCACCAATCCCGAACACCATGCTTTTATTGACCAGCTTAAAAATAAGATCACCGGCGTGAACGGTGTCTCCAGTGCGGGCACCACTCTTTCCCCTCTGCATATATTTGTTCGTTTTGATTCTAAAAAGTTAGCTGAGTATGGTCTTACGGTCGCTCAACTAAGAACACAAATTCGCTCGGAACTGGATCCTAAACCGATTGGTTTTAATTCCCTGAATGGGAAAGAATGGCTTTTGGAATTTGCAAATAACGAAATGACTCCCGGAGTGATCGAAAATATCCCGTTGTTTCATAATAGCTTGGGGCAAAAACTCGCTCTTAAAGACGTGGCCAAGGTTCAATACGATTTTGAACGCAACGACAACTACCATTTTCTTCTGAATGGTGAAGACGCTGTGGAAATCTATGTGCATAAAACGCCAGACACAGACAGCATCCATGTTTTTGGTTTATTGCAAGACGTGCTCAAAACGATTCCTATGCCCGAAGGTTTAAAAACCAAAGTGCTTTTTGACAGCCCTTATTTTATCAATCAGCAAATTGATGTTCTCCTCTCTAACGGATTTGGTGGGCTTTTATTAGTGCTTGGCATGCTCACCTTGGCTATGAGTTTTAAAACCTCTCTCATGACAGCCCTTGGGCTTCCGATTTCGTATTTTGGAACTTTTATTGTTTTAAAATATTTAGGAATGTCGATTGATTTGATCTCGATGATTGCCATGATCCTCGTTGTTGGCAATCTTGTGGACGACGCGGTGATTTTTGCCGAACGCTACAACCAATTTCTCACTGAAGGATTGAGCCCTGAAGAGTCTGCCTCCAAGACGGCGAACGAGCTGATTGTCCCAGTGTCTGGAACGATTTTAACAATTATTTGCGCCTTTATTCCGATCTTGTTGATTGATAGCCATTTGTCGATCATCTTTGGCGCCATCCCTATTGTGGTGGCGACAGCTCTTCTTCTCAGTTGGTTTGAAACATTTTTTATTCTCCCCAATCACTTAGCTCATTATGTAAAAACACCACCTAGAGAGCGTTCTCTCTCATTTTTTAATCGCATGGCGCGAGTTTATAAAAAGATTCTCTCTCACACTCTGCGCTGGCGCTATCTATATGGAGCCGCAAGTCTTGGCGTGTTGGTTTACTCGATGACAGTTGCGGCAAAAATGCCGCAGGATTTTTCGATCAATATTAATTCGTCGCAGGTTGAGATTTTTGCCATCTTTAAAGAAGAGCGCACCTATGATGAAGTCAAAGAGGCCCTTAAACCATTAACTCTCTCTCTTTTAGAAAAAACAAAAAAGGATGTCGACCACATCGAGACCAATATGGGCTTTATTTGGCGAGACGGAAAAACCTATCGCGGTCCTAAATACGCAACACTTCGACTGGTGCTCCGTCGCGATGAAGTGGATGTTAAAAAGATGAAGGCTGATGTTTTAAAAATTGTTCAATCCGAATTGGCTCTTTTTAAACACGATAATATCAAAGAAATCAGCGCCATCGAATCACAACGTGGTTCTGGCGCACGACGAATGAACATGGCCAGCGTGGAAATCGTTGGGCGCGACGAAGTGGCCTTTAAAAAAGCCAAAGAAGATCTCATCGAGACTCTTGCCGGTAAAGGCCAAGTGCAGGAATTTATTCCTCCAGACAACCACGGCCCTCTCACCTATCAATTTTTGCCTCTGCCTGATGCGGTAAAACTGCATGGCCTCACGAAAGCGGAATTGGCCTTTCAGATTCAGACGCAGTCGGGCTCGGTGGAGCTGATGCGTGGACGCGAGCGCGGACGCTGGATTAAACTGATGCTCGAGCCAACGAAGATGCACGAGCCTACGGAAGAAGATCTCAAAGCTCTCAAAATACAATCTCCTCGTCATGGAGAGTCTCTGCCATTGCAGTTTTTGGGAGACTGGAAAAAAGTGGGCTATGCCGATGGCATTAACCATAAAAAAGGCGAACGCAATTTGGTTTTGGATTTTCGTTATGATGGAAAAAAGACCAACGAACAAGTGATCCAAGCCGAGCTCAAAAAAATGCTTGTTCCTTACGAAAAAAAATATCCCAACCTCAACATTCGTGTGATCGATGCCAATGAAGAAGATAAAAAGGGCCGCGAGTGGACGAGCAAAGTGGTGATGATGGCGGGAGTTTTGATTTTCATTATCTTAGCAGCAGCACTTGGTTCTTTGACTCAGCCATTAATTGTGGGGCTGCCAATTCCGTTTGCTTTGATTGGCGTGATTTGGGCCCTCAAACTCCACGGTCTGCCCTTGAGTTTGATGTCGATGATTGGACTGATTGGCACCATGGGCGTGGCAGTGAACGACAGCATCGTCATGGTGGATCACATCAACCGCTTGTGGCGCGAAGCCGGTCGCAAAACCAAAGAGCTTGTGATTGAGGGCGCGGCCTCTCGCCTGCGCGCGATTGCGCTAACTGCCAGTTGCACACTTGTCGGTGTTTTTCCAACAGCCTACGGCATTGGCGGTGAATCTGGCTTTACGCAACCTCTCGC
>CAZOGU010000017.1:0-47976 GCA_964579625.1 uncultured Pseudobdellovibrionaceae bacterium | reverse complement strand
TAATAGTTTAACGATTTTTACCGATAACTAGACATGGAACGTTGAAGGGATTGAACCAAGTGAAACGGTATTTGCTCGCACCCTTATTTCTATTATTAATCACCACACTCTCTTGCGGGAGTAAGGGTAGTATTGAGCAGGTTCCAACTACGGAGCCTGCAGAACCAACGTCCCCCACAACACAGATATTGCTTCTTCCTCCGAAACAATTTTTGGGTGGAAAAAATTTAATCACTGGAAGTGGCGGCGGACAAACCTACAATATGGCCGTAGGTTTAAATCACTACGAAAACTCCACCATGGTCAATGGCTCTTACAGGCTTATCATCGGTCAGCCACAGCAGGTGGTTTCCCCATGAGAATCACCCTCTTATTTTTCATTTTATTAAACAGCGCTTTGTCCAATGCGAACAGTGGACCTGCGGGATTTAACGTACAAGGAATTGTCACCGACAGCGGAGGAGTTCCGGTTACGGGCACCGTGGACTTTCAATTCCAAGTCATGGATAAAAATAAAACTTGCGTCCTTTATCAAGAAAATTTTAATAGCATCAACCTGACAACAAGTTCAGGAGTGTTTTCTTTGAATTTGGGAAGTGGAACTTCGCGAACCAACAATGTCGATGCCGCAAGCCCAACCACTCTTACGTCGAAAGTCTTTCGAAATGATCTCAATGTCGCCGCAAGTGGGAATTGCCCCAGCGGACTGACCATGGCTTCGGGTGATGTGCGCTATTTAAGAATTCTTTTTAACCCAGGCTCGGGCGCAATCACAATGTCTCCGGACTTAAAGGTCCAAGGCGCACCCTACGCGATGGTGGCCGAATCGATTCAAGGGATGACTCCCAACAATTTTGTCCAAATCGATAGCGCGGCCAATGTCACTCAAGCAAATGTAGAAAGTATTTTTACCGGAGGAAATTATTCGCAACTTGCTTCTCTGATTGCAGGAACAAGCACACAATACACAACAGCCGCTGGTGGTAATTTTTCTCCGACAGGACCGATTAATTTTAACAATCAACAAATAAATAACGTAGCCACTCCCACAACCGCGACTCAAGCTGCAAATAAAAGTTACACAGATGGCAACATTGCAGGAAAAACGGCAGCGGCAGCGCTTTCTTCCCTTGCCGCTGGAGATAGCGGTAAAACTTTAACTTGGAATGGGACTCAATGGACCGCACAAGTGGCTTCGGCGACAGATGTCACAAAACTTCCGCTCGCGGGCGGGACCATGGCCGGAACGATTACCATGGGAGGAAATCAAATACTCTCCACGGGTCACATTACGATGAACACGCAAGCGACCATCACCATCGGTCGTTACACGACGGCACAAGAAACCACACTCACCGCCTCCCTCAGTGCTGCCAATAAAGGGGCCACATGGTTTAATACGACGACAAATAAATTGATGTACTGGAATGGCACGCAAGCCTTGCAAGTGAGCGACGCTGCGAACTCAGTTTCTTCTATTTTTAGTCGCACCGGTGTCGTAACAGCAGCTTCTGGTGACTACACTGCTGCACAAATAACCAATACAGCCGCCGGAAACATCACGGCCACAAACACACAATCTGCAATCAACGAACTCGATGCCGATAAATTAGATAAATCGGGAGGATCCCTCACCGGAGCACTTCAGATGAATGCGCAAAATCAAATTCGTCTTTCCGACAGTGACTCTTCAAATTACGTGGCGTTTAGATCTCCAGCCATTGTGGCAAGCAATGTTCTCTGGACGTTGCCTGGCGCCGATGGCACATCTGGACAGGTGCTAGCGACCAATGGTGTTGGTACACTCTCGTGGTCGACTCCCAACAACGGGGATATCACGGGCATCACGACAAGTGCTGGATCGGCGCTTTCTGGCGGAGTGGCCAGTGGCGCGGCGTCTCTGAGTGTGGTGACTGACAACTCCACCATCGAAGTCAATGGCTCTAATCAACTCCAAATCAAAGATGCGGGCGTCACAGATGCTAAAGTTTCTGCGATAAATATTGCAAAAATCGTTAGCGGTCCAAGTGATTACTTTTCTTACATGCCAGCAGCCACAGAATGCGCGAATAACGAAGTTTTAAAATGGAATGCCGTCAGTGACCGCTGGCTTTGTGGCACGGATAACAACTCTGATCTCGTCACCAGCGTGTTTGGAAGAACAGGCGCTGTCACTGCGACGGCCGGAGACTACACGGCGACACAAATCACCAACACGGCGGCAGGAAATATTGCAGCAACAACGACGCAGTCTGCGATCAACGAACTCGACACAGAAAAATTGGATAAATCAGGAGGCTCTCTCACCGGAGCTCTTCAAATGAATGCGCAAAATCAAATAAGATATGCGGATAGTGACTCTTCAAACTATGTCGCCTTTAGATCTCCGGCGACCATTGCTGCAAATTATATTTTAACTCTTCCTATCGACGCTGGTACAAGCGGACAACTTTTATCTACAGATGGCAGTGGAAATCTAAGCTGGGTGAGCGGGAATGTTGGAGATATCACTGATGTGGTTGCCGGAGCGGGACTCACTGGTGGAGCTACTAGCGGAAGTGCCACATTGGACATCGGAGCTGGAACTGGGATTCTTGCCAATGCCAATGATATTGCTGTCGATGTGGGTGTGACCACTGGAAAAATAATTCAAGTCGCTGCAAGTAATAAACTTCCAGTCATTGATGGATCCAATCTTACAAATCTCGCCGCTACAAATTTAACCGGAACCGTAGACGTTACAAATGGTGGCACAGGGCAAACCACTTATACCAACGGTCAACTCCTGATTGGGAATTCGATTGGCAATACTTTAACAGTCGCCACTTTAACAGCTGGTAGCGGAGCCTCTATCACCAATGGCAACGGCTCCATCACGATTGCAAGCACGTTAGGTCCAAGTGTGGATCTTGCAAGCGAAGTCACAGGTTCTCTACCGGGAACTCAAGTGTCAAATACAGCCGCGGGAACTATTTCCGCAACCACTGCGCAAGCGGCTGTCAATGAACTGGATACTGAAAAGATCGCCAAAGCTGGCGACACGATGACCGGCGCTTTAACCATGAATGCGCAAAATCAACTTCGTCTTGCAGATAGTGATTCTTCAAACTACGTCGCCTTTAGAGCTCCAGCCACGGTGGCTGCGGATGTCATCTGGACACTGCCAAGTGCAGATGGAACCTCTGGCCAAATGTTATCAACGAATGGAACTGGGATAATGAGTTGGATCACACCAAGCTTGAGTGGTGATGTGACGGGAGCGCATACAGCAACAACAGTCGGAAAAATTCAAGGTCGCACCGTCGCCTCTACAGCTCCAACGGATGGACAAGTTCTTGTTTGGAATGCGACAAGTTCACAATGGGAGCCTGGGCCTCGACGCTTGACTGTCACAAAAACCGCAGATGAAAGTTCGACCTCCACAACGCTTGCAAACATCACTAATTTGGCATTTCCCGTAACCGCAGGAAACAAATATCTATTTACGTTCTATGTCCTTTATCAATCCGCTGTCACCACCACGGGTTTAAAGTTAGGAATTACAGTTCCCGCGGGAACTGTTTCTGCCAATGCTTCTTTTCGAATAGCGGCTGATGGCGCGGGCTCTCTCTTTGATGGAGCACTCACTGCCAGTGGTGATTCGATCATTAGCACTGGTGTTCCTGTTATTAACACACCGTACTTGGCCGAAATCAGAGGAATATTTATCTGTACAACTTCTGGCACTTTGCAATTAACCTATGGTTCCGAAATCGCCGCCACCTCCGTAACCGTTAAACAGAATTCAGTCGGAGTCTACGAGACCTTTTAAAGCCATGTTTACAACTGTACTTTAAAAATCCTGAATACCTAAAATCTCTTTGCAAGCCTCCATCTGCGCCTGAATGGCGCGCAGTGATTTTTGCAAGCGTTTGCGGTCGTGCTCATCGATATCAGTAGCGAGGACTTTTTGCACAATGGGGTGTTTTTTAAGCCAGGCGCCGTGGCGGCTGGCGTAGGTTTCGGGAATTCCTGCTCTTAGAGCGGCCATCCGGGCGTTGCCGTCTTCTAAAAACTCAATGATAAATTGCAGCGTCTCAAGTGTGAGAATGTGTTTGTGCGCCTTTAAGCGCGAAGAAAATCCCATTTGGCGGATTCGCATTTTTGAACTCCGTTTCAAATTTTTTAAATCTTAAGCCGTCTTTTGGCTTCGGCAGCGATAGTGGCCACCACTTGGTCTCGTCCTAACCCGCTGGAGTCGATGACGAGTGCGCCTTCGGGGATTTGCATCGGGGCGATTTTGCGATTGCCATCTTGAGCGTCGCGCTTTTTTTGCAAATCAATCAGCGAATCCACATTGGTGTCTTCTTGCTCGAGCGAACGACGAAGGGCTCGGCTTTCAGAACTCGCGGTGAGATAGACTTTTAAAATAGCTTGAGGAAAAACCACCGTTCCGCAATCGCGACCTTCGGCAACCAAAACTGTTGTGCTGGCCGAACACGCGCGCTGAAGTGGTAACAGCGCTGCTCGCACTTCGGGATACTGGCTGATGCGACTGGCATTCATGCCGTTGTCTTCACGAGCAATTTCGTCGTTGATGCGATTTTTTTTGTAGTAAACAATTGTTTCTTGCTGGGTCATCTCTACCGACCACACATCGGATTTGGCAAGACTCGCTAAGGCCTGAGGGTTGCCGAGGTCCACCGCTTCTTTCACTGCCACTAAGGCTAATCCGCGGTAGAAGGATCCTGTTGAAACCCATTTCCAACCAAAGTGATTGGCTAAGTCGCGGCTCACTGAGGTTTTTCCGGAGGCGGCTGGTCCATCGATCGTGATCACAGATGTAGTGCTCATTCGACCTCCGGACCCAAAAGGCGAACTCCCTCTTGGCGGAGTTTTTGCTCAATCTCTTTGGCGTGTTCAAAACTCGAAGTTTCGATTAAAAAATCAATGCGGGTTTCGCGAATAGAAAGCTCCGACGACACACGATCGTGCATGACATCTAAAATGTTGGCGCGATTTTTTGCAAAAATGGCCGTCAAACGCGCAAGGGCTCCAGGAAGATCGCTCACAATCACAGAAATTCGCGTGTGGCGGCCTTTGCGGCGCAAACCTGTCTCAATCACTGCAAACATGGTGTTCATGTCGATGTTTCCACCGCATAAAAGAACAACACACTTTTCTTTAACAGAAATTCGGCCAGACATCATGGCCGCAACACCAGCCGCACCAGAGCCTTCGACCACCAGTTTGTCTTTTTCCATCAGGTTCACGATGGCTTCGGCGATTTCGTTATCACTCACCGACACAATTTGATCGACGTAGGGCTTGATATAATTTTCGAACATTTCGGGGCTCGGTTTTTTAACAGCGATTCCATCAGCAATCGTGCTCACCTGCGATTTTAAAACCGGTTGACGATTTTCTTTGAGATCTTTCATCCCCAGCGTTTGATCGGTGACAACACCTATCACTTCGCAGCTCGGATTGATGGACTTGATCACATAAGCGATGCCGCCAATCAATCCACCCCCGCCAATGGGAATCACAATTTGCTTGAGATCTTTCAGTTCTTCTAAAATTTCTAAACCAATGGTTCCCTGCCCGGCGATCACTTTTTGATCTTGATAAGGATGAATAAACACCTGGCCTTGGCTCTTTGAAATCTCGAGAGCTTTTTCGTAAGCTTGGTCGTAGTACTCACCCGACAAAATGACATTCGCACCATGCTTTTGCGTAGCGAGGACTTTAATCATCGGTGCCGTCTCGGGCATGACGATGGTGGCATTCACGCCATTGATCTTCGCCCCCAAGGCCACACCTTGTGCGTGGTTTCCGGCAGAGGATGCAATCACTCCCTTTTTCTTTTCTTCGGCACTTAAAAACCGCATGCGATTTAAAGCACCACGAATTTTAAAGCTGCCTGTCAGTTGGAGATTTTCGCATTTAAAATAAACATCGCCACTCAAAGAGCGGGCTTTGCGAAGCGGAGTTTTTTCGATATGAGCCTTTAAAAACTCACGCGCCTCTTGAACCATGTTCAAATCGATTTTAAGTGAACTCATAAAGTCCTGCTTTAACTTAGCTGGTAAATATCTAAGAGCGATGGCACCTTCAGGCTCGCTCCGCCAATTAAAAATCCATTGACCTCTTTCACGCTGGCGATGTCACGCGCATTTTGCGAATTGACGCTTCCGCCATAAAGAAGTGGAATTTGTAAACCAGAATTGCCCATTTTTTGAACGATTTGCTCGCGCAGATATTGATGAACTTCGCCGATTTCTGCCAAGGTTGGAACCTTGCCTGTGCCAATCGCCCAAACAGGCTCATAGGCCACCATCACCGCTTTTCCCTCAATCGCCGGAGAAAGCGCTGTCATCAATTGCTGTTTCACGATGATCAGCGTTTGACCGTCCATTCGCTGGCGTTCTGTTTCTCCGATGCAGATCATGGGCGTGATTTCTGCCTCTTGCAGTGCCTTCACCTTAAGCGAAATTTCTTCGTCGGTTTCGTGAAAAAGCGTGCGGCGTTCGCTGTGCCCCACCAAACAAAGTCGGCAACCATAAGCCGCAAGCATCGAAACCGATACCTCTCCGGTAAACGCACCTGATGGCTGATGAAAACAATTTTGCGCGCCATAAGCAATGGGCGTTTCTCCAAACTCTTGACGAAACGTTGGCAAACTTAAATACGAAGGAAAAAAAATAATTTCGCGATCTTGGATGGGTTTAAAGTTTTGTTTGAAGTCTTTGATAAACTCCAACGTCTCTTTGGGAGTTTTGTTCATCTTCCAGTTGGCAGCAACAATCCAGCGACTCACGAAAGTGCCTCAAGCCCCGGAAGTTTGTGTCCTTCCATAAATTCAAGACTTGCTCCACCACCGGTGGATATATGATTCACTTGGGACGAAAAGCCCGACTCGACAGCGGCGGCGGCGGAATCTCCTCCGCCAATCACGGAATAACCTTCGGATTCCGCGATGGCCTTGGCAATGTCAAATGATCCTTTGTTAAAAGGAGGAGTTTCATAAACTCCCATCGGACCATTCCAAAAAATCGTTTTTGCAGACTCGATGGTTTTTTTAAAAAGAGCAATGGACTGCGGACCGATATCCACACCAAGCCAATCCGCTTCGATGGTGGTCACTGTTTTTGCGAGTTCTGGTTTATCGAGGGCGGTGGTCACGACATGATCTATTGGCAATAGAATTTTTTTGTCTCGAGCTTCCATTCGCTCGAGCAAGTGCCGCGCGTACTCCACTTGTTTTTCTTCGACCAAGGATTTTCCCACGGGTTCGCCTTGTGCCTTAAGAAAAGTGTACGCCATGGCGCCACCGACGATAATGGTTTCTGCTTTATCAATAAATTTCTCAATCACCGGAATTTTATCGCTCACCTTGCTACCGCCCAAGATCAATACAAAAGGCGTTTCTGGTTTTTCACGAACGGCGGTCAAAGCTTGAACTTCTTTTTCGATCAAAAAACCTGCGACTTTTGTTTTCATCGCGCGAGGGAGTGCATCAATGCTCGCGTGAGCGCGATGGCAACTTCCAAAAGCGTCGTTGACATAAATATCCACAAACTTGGCCCACTTTTGTGCGAGAGTGTTGGAGTTTTCTTCTTCGCCTTTATGAAAGCGTAAATTTTCGAGGAGAATCACTTTGTCAAACTTGGCTTCTGCCAAAAGTCCACGAGGCGCATCGGAGTCTGGCGCTTCGACCAAAATCACTTCGCGCTTGAGCTTTTGCGCTAAATCTTGCGCGACTGGCTCGAGAGTGTATTTGGCGCGATCTTCTGCGCTATTCCCTTTGGGGCGACCCAAGTGGGAGGCCAAAACCAAACGGGCTCCTTGCTCAAGGAGAAATTGAATCGAAGGAAGGGCTTCGCGAATTCGCGTGTCATCGATAATTTGACCGTTTTTGATCGGGACATTTAAATCCAGGCGCAAAAAAACTTTTTTATCTTTAAGGCCGGTTAAGTCTTTCAAAAACTGAATCACTTTAGCCACCAATCGTTTTGACGGAATTCATGTAAAGAAGCAAATCGACCATTCTCATAGAAAAACCAAATTCATTGTCGTACCACGAAAGAACTTTCATAAAATTTTTGTCGATTGCTACAGTGCTTGGCAGATCAACAATGGAACTGTGAGGATTGCCGTTAAAATCAATGCTGACAAGTTCCTTGGATTCACAAGCCAAAACACCTTTCAGCTCGCCAGCCGCCGCTTTGAGAAAGGCTTGATTTACTTCTTCCACCGAGGCGCCTTTTGTCAGCACGACGTTCAGATCAACGAGGCTCACGTTGGGAGTTGGCACACGCAGCGAAATACCATGAAACTTTCCCTTAAGCTCAGGAAGAACTTCACCCACCGCTTTGGCCGCACCCGTTGACGTAGGAATGATGGACGACGACGCTGTTCTGGCACGTCGTGGATCGGAGTGATAGCTATCGAGGATTCGTTGATCGTTGGTGAAAGCATGAACTGTTGTCATCAAAGCTTTTTCAATTCCAAAAGCTTCGTTCAAAACTTTTGCCACAGGAGCTAAGCAATTGGTGGTGCAAGAGGCATTGCTCACAATGTGATGTTCCATGGGATTGTAATTTTTGTGATTGATCCCATACACAAAAGTGGCATCCACTTTTGCCGGGGCCGAGACGATGACTTTTTTAGCGCCCGCTTGCAAGTGAGCTTGATTTTCTTTGGAGTCTTTAAAAGCGCCCGTGCATTCAAACACCACATCGACGCCCCATTTTTTCCACGGAATTTTTGCGGGATCGCGCTCAAAGGAGAATGGAATTTTTTTTCCATCGACGGTCATGCTTGATTCGTCGGTGGTGATGTTCTTGTTGTAGATACCGTGAGTGCTGTCGTACTGAAGAAGAAGGGCCTGTTCTTCCGGTGCTCCTGAAGAATTGTTAATCCCTACAATTTCAACTTTATCAAAGGCTGCACGAAAAAGAATTCGACCGATGCGACCAAAACCATTAATACCGACGCGAACCTTGGACATGAAAATCTCCTTCAATTCTAGATATTAGGTCGTGCGGACAACTAAAAATATGTTTATTTGATTTAAAATTGATCTGACTCTTCGTTGCTCGTCGTCTTGTTAGCGCTTTGCTAGCAATTCCTCCTCGCGCCTCGATTCAAATCAATTTTAAATCAAATAAACATATTTTTAGTTGTCCGCACGACCTAGATTGCTTGTGGTTTTAGTCTAAACGGCGGGGGTCTGTCTATTCATTTTTTAGAGGTCATCGAGGGGCAATTTTGGAAACATCTTGCGGGCATTGGCAATCATTTGAGCGGAAAAATCGGCCAAGCTCATTTTTTTAAGATCTGCCACAAATTGAGCCGTAAAAACCACATACTGCGGAGAGTTTTTGACCCCCCGAAACGGCGCTGGCGTTAAAAAGGGCGCGTCTGTCTCCACGTGGAGTCGATCGAGAGGAACGCTCTCGGCAATTTGGCGAAGTGCCGATGCATTTTTAAATGTAATAATTCCACTGAGCGAAATATTGTAACCCAACTTTAGACACTCATCTGCCAGCCACTGAGAGCCGGTAAAACAGTGAATAATCCCGCGCACGCGGCCGGCGAATTTTTTAAGAATTTCGACGGTGTCCTCATCGGCATCACGGGTGTGTATCTCCACCGGCAGTTGCAGTTTTTCGGCCAAGGCCAATTGTTTTTCAAAGACCACTTTTTGCACTTCGGGGGGCGAATTTTTGTAAAAATAGTCCAACCCCATTTCGCCAAGGGCCGCCACCGAAGGGTGCGTGGCATTTTGTAAAATAAAGTCTTCGATCTCTTGCGTATAAAGATGGGCCTCATGAGGATGAATTCCCAATGTGCAGCAAACAAATGGATAATGTTTCTGAGCAATCGCAAGCACCACCGGCAGATCTCCAGGCTCCGTGCCAATGGTGATCACTCGTCGCACTCCCGCCTTTTTTGCCTTAGCGATCGATGTCTCAACATCGTCTTCCAAAAAATTAAGATGCGCATGCACATCCAACCATGGAAGTTGAGTGAGCTGGGGGTGTTTTTCCAATTCTAATTCGATAGATTGTGGCATCAAGCGCCTCCTGCATTTTGAGCTGTCATCGGCTCCAAGCGAATCGACAAATGATCGAGCAATAAATTTTTATCCACATTGGCGAGCCAATCTTGACGAAACTGAAAGATGTCATCAAAAAGAGCTGGAATATTTTTTTGCTCAGCAAATTTTTGTGCGAAGGATTGAATGTCGTTATTGTACAGTTCTTGGCTCTGACCCTGACTTAATAAATAACCATCGCGAAGATAGGTCATCCATGAATGGATGATAAACTCCGCCGAGCTTGGATCCGCCATGTACGACTGAAGTTCTTCATAAACCGTTTTGTTTTGCGAGCTGTGCAAAAAATTAATGGCCGCTTTGCGAATGGCCATCCACTCCTCCTGCACAATTTTTTGCGCCAAACTCAATCGACCAAAACTCCAACTCAGCTGCCAGGGCTCTAATTGCGGCACCACTTTTTTTAAAATCTCGTCAGCCAAGGGAGAAAATCCCATGATTTGACAGCGCGATCGAAGGGTTGGAAGCACCTGCGAAAGATTTGCCGTTATGAGGATAAAGTGCACGCCCTCAGGCGGTTCTTCCAATGTTTTTAAAAGAGCATTGGCCGCTTGTGCGGTGATTTTTTCGATGGAATTAATGATAATAAAACGATGTTGGACCCAAGAACGCAAAGAGCAAAACTGCAAAACATCGCGAACCGCTTCGATTTTAATTTTGTCATTTTGCAGTTCAAGTTCGTGCAAAAAGACGTCGGCCGTTTTTTCGATTTTTATGCACGCAGAACACTCTCCACACGCTCTGGGATGTTCACAGTTGAGTTCTTGCAAAAGCGCTCGAGCTAATTTTTTTTTGCCGATCCCCTCGGGACCAGAAAGAATCAGACCGCCAAAAAATTCTTTCTGCATGGTTTTAGACAAAAGAATTTCTTTTTGTTTTTCGTGGCCCAAGACCGCATCGATCAGGCGAGCCATTTTTGACTCCGAAAGTGATTGAGAACTTGTGTGAAAAGCTCGTCAGGCGAACGCATCCCATCCAACACCAACCACTGAGCTGGCTTCTCTTTGGCTTGCGCTAAATAACCTTGTCGTACTTTTTCGTGAAAACTTCGGTTTTCGTTTTCCATGCGATCTTTCGATACGCCGGTGGACGTCTCGCGGCCCTGAATTCGCTTTTCGCTCTCGCTCACCGGGATATCAATAAAAACAACGAGGTCTGGCTCTAACCCGTCACACGCATAACGATTGAGCCAATCCACATCGGGGCGACTTAAACCGCGAGCAAAACACTGAAATGCAATGGTGCTTGAGAAAAAACGATCACTCAGAACCCAAATTCCTTGCTGAAGCTGTGGGCGAATTTTTTCTTCGACCAGTTGAGCCCGGGCTGCTTGATACATCAGGATTTCGGTGCGCGAAACGGGAGTCAGTTGAGGATCAAGAATGATTTGACGAAGCTTTTCACCCACGTCGGTACTGCCGGGATCCCGGACTCGACAAACGTCCATCGACTGTTGAAGGAGGTGCTGCTCGACTTTTTGGATCAAAGTCGATTTCCCGGCGCCGTCTAAACCTTCAAAAACAAAAAACTTCATACAAAATCCTACCTTAACCCTTATCCAATAGCATACAGCCCTTGATTATCAAACCAATTCTACCGATAGAAAGATCAATGGCACTTGATAAAATTCGCATCATTGTAGCAGACCCAAACTCCACAACCACCAAGCGACTTGCCACCTATTTGCAAGATAGCGGTTTTGAGGTCTATGCCATTCATGATGGTTCGGCTCTTCCGCAAAAAATTCTGGAAATCAGGCCCCATTTTATCATCATCGACATGACGATGCCCGATTATCCAGCTCCCAAGTGTTTACAGTTTTTAAATGAGAAAAAACTCCTCGCCAGCGGTGAGCTCAAAGTCATCGTCATGTCCCAACATAACGCCAAGCAAAACGTAGAGACCTGCTTAAAAAGTGGCGCCAGCGACTACGTTGTTAAACCGATCAATCCGATAGATATTCTCACTCGTATTGCTCTTCATCTTCAAGCCCGACGAATTGTTGAAGACGAAGTAATCATTAAATCTTTGGAACTCAAACAGGCCAATTACTATCTCGATTTGGCGGAACTTTTAATTAAAACCATCAGTGTAAGAACCACAAGCCATCAAATTCATTTTCAAATGTTGCGAATGATTGCTATGGCTCTTGGCGCTGTTCGCGTTTCGTTGATCAAATTGGATGAACACCCCACAGTTATTGCCTCCAGTGACAACGACCGTTTCACGCAGTTTCAGCTACAAATTCAAAAATATCCCGAAATTGATTATGTTCAGCGCACCGAGCGTCCCCTTTTTATCGAAAGCATTAAAGACGACAGCATGATGAGCTTTATTAAGGACCAAATGAAGTCGATTTACTTTAATTCGATGATTGTGCTTCCCATTTTTAGCGATGGGCAAATGCATGGAATCCTTTCAGCAAGAATGCCCGAGTCCTCTCATCTGAACGCCGCAGATATTAAACTTTGTCAAATTGCCTCACAAACCATTGGCAGCTACTGGCAACTTCAACATCTAAAAACTCTCTCCAAAGCTGCTTAATTCATCTCTCCCGAGTCAGCCCAGCGCGTCACCATTGGTTTAACCCACGACTGTTTGCTTGCCGCAAACACCCCAGCGCTCTATATTCATCTTTTTTGGAGGAATCCCCATGGCTACAACTCTTGCCGTTTTACATATCATCGTTTGTGTTTTCTTGATTCTACTCATCATGATTCAAGATCCCAAGGGTGGTGGTTCGGGTTTATTTAGTGGCGGTGGTTCTAATTCTATTCTCGGCAGCTCCGGCGGAGCCGACTTTTTAACCAAAGCCACTCGCTATATGGCTGTTGCTTTTGGTGTTTTGTGTATTGCTCTGACAATTTTTTCGAAGCCAACGAATTCTGGGGTGTTCTCTGACACCACAACTCTTCCCGTCGAGGCTCCAGCTGCGGCTCCAACAGAAAAGCCCATGGACACTCAGCCTGTAGAAACTGCTCCAACTGCGACGCAAGCTCCGCCTGCAGAAAAAAAATAATTAAAAAATGTTGAAGCAAAAACACTGGCTCTGGATTTTATCAGCTATGATCATCCTCGCCGGCTTGCTCGCCCTACCTCCTGCGTGGATTGAAACCCTTTTTGGCTCCACTCCTGATACGGGAACCCCTCATTTGATTCTGGATGTTTATGGCAAGGTCGAAAAGAAATCTGTATTAGGGACCTCCTATTCTGAAGTTTCAAAAAGTACAGAGTTTGAAAACGGCGATGTCGTGATGACTCACGAAGATAGCAAGGTGTTACTCGGATTTTCGCCTTCGTTTTGGCTTTTGCCCTTTTCGAAAATGGAATTTGTCAAAGAACAAGATCAATGGGTGGGACGACTCATCTACGGAGAAGTCCGCAAGCTCGAATCCAGCCCCTCACAAAATACGCCGATACAACTTGTGCACAATCAACAAGTTATCAATGAAAACGAATTTTCTTCGTCGCGCGAAATCATTATCACTCCCCTCGTGGGTCTTGATTCGGAAACATTCCAAGATATTTCGGACAAAGACGTTCTCCCCCAAAATGCGATCGAAAAACAGATCTACCAAACACTTCTTTTGCATAAAAAGTTTTTTCAATCTTGTTTTATCAAGTATTACAAAACCAGCTCAGGACAAGTCCGAGGCGGAGAAACTGTTTTTGACTTGCTTATCGACCTCACTGGTGCGATCGAAGCCGCCACTGTGGTTCGCACCGAAGTGAATGACAAAGACTATCTCCAATGTCTCAAAGTTGTTTTTTCGCGAATGAGATTTAAAAACTTCCAAGCCAAAGAACCACTTCATGCGTTGTTCCCACTGCACGCGGAACTTCCCAACTAAAAATTCCAAGATTCGGGTATTTTGAAAGTCTTCTTTTTGGGACACGCCCATCCAGGGCTCTGCTCGCAATACACAACATCCTGTTGGCGAGAGGTCCCAAAAAGAAGACTTTCAAAATACCCGAATCTTGGAATTTTTAGTTGGGAATGACGACTATCGGTAGTCGTGAAAGTAATCGATTCTCTCGGGGACCCAAGGTTCATGAACACCAGAGATTTCGAAGACTCGCTCTCCCACGTCTTCCATGATTTTAGATGGTGCGATGGAGGGGATGTAATCGGCATGAAGGAGGCCGGCTTCGACGAAGGCGGGGAAAATTCTTAAGAAGGTTTGTTCGCCGATCACTTGGCGGCGGATGAGGTCATCGAGGGATCTTTGCAGCTCATCAATGGTGAATCCGTAGTTAAAATAGAGATCTTTTCCTACGCGCAATACATGATCTAAGCTCAATCGATGATCTTGAAACAGATCTAACGAGGTTTGCAAGGAGTTGTACGAAGGTAACATGCGACGGCCGAACTTCATGTAATACTCGGGGTCTGTGTCGATGGCGAGATTGATATAAATTTTTTCGACGGGGTCCATGGCTTCGATTTGTGCCTGGGTCGCGAAAATGCGTTGAATTTGCTCTGGAGTGACCTGAAAGGCTTTTAAAACTTTTTCGCACTCATCACCTTGCAAACGGCGCGCGCAAATATCGGAGTACAACGAATAAATCACAGCATCTGTTTCGCTGTCATCGCCCCAGAGGACTTGCGAAATTTCGTTTTTGAGCAAGGTTCGTAAATACATCAGTGCTGTGACTTTGTATCCGACATGTTGCTTGAGTTTCCAAAAACGTCCTGGCCAAAGATTTCGTAAATTATCTTTAAAAAAGATGCCCAGAGGTAAAATTTCGTCAGCTAGTAATTTTTCGCGAATTTTCTTTTCCATTTGCGGAGGTGATGCTGTGATAAAAAAAATGGGAAATTGTTTTTGATCGCTTTTCTTTTGTTCCCAGGATTGTTTTAAAGAATTCACTAAAGTTGCGGTTCCAGGAACATTATTGCGATGATAATTGTCAGCAAATGAAGCGCGAAACAGATCGCGCAACGACTGCCAATGGGTGTCTAGATAGGTTTTATCAAGATCCCAAACATAGACTTCATCGTAAGCACTGTATTCAACCACAGGAGCATAGCTAAAAAACACCACGTCTCCAATAATTTGAACCTGTCTCTTCTTTTCGTTTTTCATGAATTTAACTTACCCTTTTTTTTAAAAAAGGAAAAGGCCAGATGTCGTCACAAATCAGGAGCTAAGCGGCTCGTCTTGAACTCAGAAGTTCAAAGATGGCGTGTGGGATGTTATCGAGAGAGATGGTTTGATCCACTGCTCCTAGCTCCAGAGCAACCTTAGGCATGCCATAGACCACACAGCTTTCTTGGTCTTGTGCAAGAGTGGAGGCGCCAGCCCGCTTGAGTTCAAGCAGTCCCCGAGCACCGTCACCGCCCATGCCCGTTAACAGGACTCCTAACGTTTGTTTTGGATCTGCTGCCTCTAAAACGGATCTAAACAACACATCCACAGATGGTTTATGACGATTGACGGCCTCACTATCTTCGATCTTCAATTTGAGGACACCTTTGCCGTTTTTTATAAGCTTCATTTGAAAACCACCGGGCGCGACATAAACATGATTTGCGAGGACCGGCATATCATTTTGTCCCTCCAAAACCGTCAGTTCGCTTATTTGATTGAGTCGATCTGCGAAGGCTTTCGAGAACTGGGCCGGAATATGTTGAACAACTAAAATGGGTGGACTCTGTGATGGCCAACGCGAAAGAATATGCGCCAGAGCCTCAGTTCCACCCGTGGAAGCTCCAATGACGACCAATTTCGAAACGTCCAACTCCCACTTTGAAAATTCTTTCTGAAGAGGAGCACTTTTGGGAATCTTGACCTTGGCCGTCGATGCGGCCCTGACCTTTTCGACGATCTCTTCTGCAAATGACTCCAAATTTTCGATTGTCGGCTTTTGTAAATGGTCCACCGCGCCGGCCTGTAAGCCCTCTAGAACAAGTGGACCATCATTGATACTCAGCGAAGTCACTAAAAGAGAGGGGATCGAAAACTGAGGAAGAATTTTTTTAAGAAGCTGAACACCATTCATCCCGTCCATATGAACATCGACAGTTAAAACATCGGGACTGTGGCGCAAGATGGCATCTTCGACCTTAAACGGATCTAAAACGGCACCCACAACCTCAATCTCTTCTGATTTTTTAAATATACTTGTGAGCAACTTATGAATCGTTAAAGAATCATCAATGATCAAAACCTTGATCTTCTTTTTCGACGGAAGTGGAATGATTTTTTCTGCCGATTTTTCAGCCCTTAAACGTCCACTTGAGCTGTAAAAATAGAGAGCGGCTCCAACCTCATTACGCGATATGATTTTTAAAGACGAAAATTTCAAGGATTCAAACACATTTTTAATTTCATTCGACAGAGAAGCCTCGACAATGATTTTGACTGTCATTGTTGATGAACTAGCGCTGAGCCACGGCACTTTTTGCATCAGTAGACGGAGGAGCTCAACTCCTGACATAGGACTTGAAGACCAAAGACAGAAACTTCGCTTCAAAAAAGAGTCAAATCCACAGATAAAAAGACCGTCACCCAAGCAAACATTATAGATTTCGTTTTCCGTCGAAGTGTAAACAGTCCCACTTTTTATCTGCTTCATCATGAGGCGACTGCCTTTTTATTCTGAGATAGAACCCAGCGAGACGAGTGATAAATCATGCTAGAATAAGGAACGACCTCGCCGGCCGTTCGTTGAATCATTAAGTAAGTGCTTTTGTTTTGCAAAATAATATTTTCTTCTAAAATCACATGTGCTTGTTTCATTTTACAAATGCGGTTTACAACAGTGGATGGCGTATCGCCAAGTACGAAAAGATGACAAGGTGTTTGAATTGAAAGCATTTTTTGAACTGAATCAAATTGGTCGAAAGAAGCTAAATAAACATGATTGGAGGATAAGACAACATGATCCTCCAGTCGGTGAACTTTAAGAGGACCTGTCTGCATTTTCTCTACAAGTAACGGAATAAAAGATTCGGCTCCATGCAAGAGGATCACAAATGGCGGGTAACTGGCTCCAAATTCCTGAATCATCGCTTTGATTTTTTGCAACTCACCCAAACCAGCCACACAAATACGAACAAGCCCTGAAGAATTCACCGCCGAAAAGTCCATTTTGAATTTCTTAACGAGTTCAACATGCGCTTCTTTTTTATTGATACTAAAATCAACGGCACATCTTAACTTTATTCTAATCTCGTCCGCCTTATCCTGAAGAGTCGCAAGAGACGGCTTTTCAATAAAATCGACGGCCCCGAGTTCGAGACTCTGAACTCCAAAGTCAGCTTCTTCTCGAGAAACGGAACTAATCATGACGACGGGAGGATGGCTATCGGAATAAAATTGGCGTAAATAATCCACACCCGAAATATGTGGCATATGGATATCTAATGTTACTATGTCTGGTTTATACTTTAAAACAGCCTCGCGCGCTTCGGCGCCATTGGTCGCCGTCGCAACAACTTCAAAATCGTGCTCCGGACTTAAAATCTTTTTTAAGAGCGTAAGGATCACAGGCGAATCGTCCACACAGAGAACTCGTGTCTTCTGTTTTTCCACAATTTTGAGTTCAGCTTGAGGCGAAGTGACTTCTTCGACTTCGGAATCGATTTTTTCGGCTACTGGTAGCTCACTCGGTTTTCTGTAGATAGAAGCTCCTACCTGTTGAGCTGGCAGTGAGTTCCCGTGAAGCGACTCCGACAAACCAAGGAAGAGATATCCATTGGGATTGAGTAAATTGAATAAGTTTTTACTGACCATGTTGATTTGTGTCTGATTGAAATAAATAAATACATTTCGACAGAAAATAAGATGAAATGACTGCCCCATCAACAAACTCATATCAAACAAGTTGGAGGTTACAAATTGGCAATGAGTTCGAATATGATCTTTAAGTCTTACAAAATGTGCGATATCACCCGTTCCCTTTTGCCAATTGTCACCTTGATAAAGAGTGGGTATTTCTTTGATCTGTTCAAACCGATAGACACCATTTTTTGCAACTTTAATACAATCGATATCAATATCCGTCCCCAGGATTTCATAACCAATGTCCGGAGCCATTTTAGCTAAATGATAATCAAGGAACATCGCTAAGGAATAAACTTCCTGTCCTTGGCTGCAGGCTGCCGACCAAATTCGTATTTTATTTTGTTTTTGAGAACGAACTTCTTTTATAAGTTTATCCAAGCCCTCTTTCAATAGAAAATCAAAATGAAAAAACTCTCGGAAAAAGAAGGTGTGATGTGTGGTTAAAAGAGAAACAAGTATTTTTGACTCAGAGTCATAGTTTTCTTTAAGGTATTTAAGATAAGCCGCTGGTTCTCTGATTCCGAGCTCCAACATGCGCTTAAATAAACGAGACTGGATCATTCCCGACTGCTTATCAAAAAACTGAACTCCTGTGAGCTGAAGCATAATCGATGAAATCTCTTTCACAAATTCGGAATTCAGCTGAAGCGGCTTATTGAGCGACATCTATATATCCTTAAATCGTGGATCATCTTGTGATGGAATTTCTTCACCACCCGAAACGAGCGGTAAATTGTTTTTTTCGAACTTCATTTTTTTATTTGGTAGACGATGAACAGATGCCACTTTTAACTTTGGCATCGCAGCAGAATCAGTCTGTAAATGGATATGCTTTGCATGGACAACGTCATGAAGCTCGTCAATTAAAGACAGCGTCGACGTTGTCTGCGCGTCCAACTGCAAAGCCGCGCTGGCTGTTTGTTGCGAGGTGATGGCATTCGAATGAGTCACTTGATCCAATTGATTGATGGCTCTAGTGATTTCGGCAATGCCCTGAGCCTGCTCCTGAGACGCTGTTGAAATTTCGTCGACCATGATACTCAGACTTGAAACATGGTGAACAACTTCTTCTAAGACTTCCCCACAAGACTTCGCAACGTTTGTTCCCACTTCCACTTTTCGACGACCTTGGGAGATCAGCCCGCTGACCTTGTGCTGCGTGCCATTGACGATTCCTTGCACTTTTTCAACACTCATCTCGAGCATACTCGAGATTTCTTTTGCGGCCTGTCCGCTCATTTGTGCTAAATTTCCCACTTCCTCTGCAACAACAGCAAAACCCTTTCCATGTTCACCAGCCCGAGCGGCTTCAACAGACGCATTGAACGATAAAAGTTTTGTTTGAAACACGATGTCGTTTATCACCTTTGTTTTGCTGCTGATTTCTGCAATCACTTTCACTATTTCGCCAAACTGTTGGTGGCTTTCATCGATCGATTTCATAATATCATTATGACTTTGATGAATTTCGTTGATGGCTGTCATCATTTCATCAACAGAAATTTTCCCTTTGGTGGCAACTTCGCAGCTTTTCGTTGCTACGTCCTTCGAGCGCTGGGCTCCTTCTGCGCTTTTTTTAATCATCGCATTCATTTCTTCGATGGACGCTGCGGTCTCTTGCAATGCAGAGGCTTGTTCTGTTGTGGCTTGCGCAAGTCGATTTGAAGCATCGGAGATGTCTTTCACTGAACTTCGCATTTCTTCTGAATGATCGAGCATTTTAAATATAATTTTAGAAAGCCCGCCGCTAAAACGATTGATAAAGAGAAAACTGTAAACGGCCCAAATGACAAGAATGGCTGATGCCGTCCAAAGCAACGAACCATTCAACACGCCCTTGACTTGCGTCATCATGAATCCGCAAAAAATAAACGAAATCACGTTGAGTCCAACGGTCATGACCATTAATTTCTGTTTGAGTGTCATTTTTGTTTCCATTTTGTCCCCTAACTTGCTTTCTGATCCACTTGAGCCATGATTTCACGATCGCTCATATCGAGCGCTTTTAATAAATCAACAAGCAAAATAATTTCATTGGCAATATTTACGACACCCGTAATATATTCTGTGGAATGCTGACTTTTGATTTCGGGCTTGTCTTTAATCTCTGACGCCTTCAGATTTAAAACACTGTCGACAGAATTAACAACGATCCCTACACAATAAGGCTTCATTTCGCAAATAATGACTGTTGTTTCGTGATTGTATTCATTCTTAATATTCAGCTTTGTTCTTAAATCAAAAATCGAGATAATCTGACCCCGTAAATTCATAATTCCCATAAAGTATTTTGGTGTATTCGGCACGGAAGTCACTTCGGGCATGGCGATCACTTCTTTTACAGAAAGCAAAGGGACAGCAAAATGCTCCTCGTGCAAAGAGAAGCGTAAATAGGAGATCTTTTTTTCTTCAATGTTATCGGATTCATCATGATAACTCATGCTGCTCCCCTCATTTGTGGAAGATTTTTTGTACGTAATGAGATATTGGAAATCATTTCAGGTAAATCGATGATCATGGCGGCTTTACCATCTCCAAGGATGGCACCACCAGCAAAGCCTTTCACATCTTTCATTTCTACACCCAAGGTCTTAATTACAACTTGGTGTTGCCCGACAATGTCGTCCACCGCGACAGCAAAGGCACTTCCTCCCGCTCTCACAATAATCGCAATGCATTCGTGGAGTGGCTTGGGATTTGGTGTTTTGAGAGAGAGCAAGTCGTTGAGTCTAAATAAGGACATTTCTTCTCCTCTGAGAGTTAATAAATGCCCAAGGCCCGTGGTTTTATGGATCAGGTCAGAATGAAGTTGTAAGGACTCGTTGATCTGAAAGAGTGGAATAATATATTTTTGTTTTGAGCAGCTCACAATCAATCCCTCAATAATGGCAAGTGTGAGCGGTAGCTGGATGATTAAAAGCGTGCCTAGACCAGGCTGGCTCTGAATGGATATCTCACCACGCAGAATCTTTTCTATATTTGTCTTAACGACGTCCATTCCAACCCCGCGACCCGATAAATCTGTGGCCGCAGCTTTGGTCGAAAATCCTGGCATAAAGATAAGATTTTGGGCTTCTTTGTCTGTGAGGACCACGTCTGGTGACAACAACCCCTTTTCGATGGCTTTCGCTCTTAAAAATTGGGGGTCCAGACCGCGGCCGTCATCGCGAATTTGTAAAATCATTTTGCCAGCGGCATGAAAGGCTCTTAAATAAATTCGACCTTTACGACTCTTACCCAATTTTTCCCGTTCATCTGGTGGCTCAATTCCATGATCGACAGCATTTCGAATCAAGTGAACGAGTGGATCGCCAATTTTTTCGATCACCGTCTTGTCAATTTCTGTGTCTTCTCCCTCAACAATAAATTGAATTTCTTTTTCAAGCTCATGGGCTGAATCACGAACAATTCTTTGCATTTTTTGAAAGGTCTGTTTCAAGGGAAGCATTCTCAAACTCATAGAGATTTCTTGAATATCTTTTGTAATTTTATTCAGTTGAGTCACAGTTTTTTGTAGTAGTGGTGACTGGATTTCAAATTTATGCTGATTGAGAACTGTTTGCAGGATCACGAGTTCACCAACATAATTCATTAATTTTTCAAGGCGAGGTAATGCCACTCGAATGCTTTCGTCTTCCAACTGAGGTTTGCCCTCTAGGTCATTCGCATTTAAACTTTCGCTTAAAGTGAGTAGAGACAAAATCTCTTCTTCATCCAGCTCAGAGGAGGTCACTAAACCATGTTTCTGCAAACTGTCAGTTAATCGAGAAGAATCAATGACAAACGAAAAATTGGCGTAGAGTCCATTGACCCAGATTCTCAGATGATCGCTGCAAGCCAAAAGAAGACTCACTGTGGTCGTGTCAGTTTTGATCTGATGATTTTTAATTTTCAGTAATAACGATTCAAGTTCGTGGGTAAAGTCTCCAAGTTCTGCAAAACCAACAGCACTGGCACTGCCCTTTAAATTGTGTGCCAAACGAAAAATTCGATCTATGAGTTCTTCATCATACATCCGCTTTTCTAAATTTAAAAAACACTCCTCTGCATCCGAAAGCAACTGGATGGCTTCCTGCAGAAAACTGATTTTAAGTTCTTTTTCAAAAGCATCCATGGGTTAAGCAACCTCTTCCGCATCAAAGTCAGTTGACTCTTCGCCGATCAGTTTTCGTTCTAAATCCAAAATATTATGTTTCAAGTTTTCAGAAATCATTGAAAGATTCTCTGCTGCCAGCTTAGAGTCTTCTGACGTTTTTCGTGTCTCCGTTGAGGCCACATTGATACTATCCATGGATCGATTAATTCCTTTAACACCAGAAGCTTGTTCATTAGAAGCCAAAGATATTTGATTAGCGGTTGTGCGAATATTTTCGACATTTTTTACGATTCGCTCTAAAATATCACGACACTTTTCTGCTTGGACCTTACCATGATTTACTTTCTCAGCACAGTCGTCAACAAGGGAGCTGACCGAATTTTTCATCTCTGAGGCAATCTTACTAACGTGTTTTAAATTCGTATTGAGCGTCTCATCAATATTTTTGGCGGCTTCGCCACTGAGTAGCGCAAGCTTTGCAATTTCACTGGCCACAACAGAAAAGCCTTTTCCAGCTTCGCCAGCCCTGGCCGCTTCGATGGAGGCATTGAATGAAAGGAGTTTTGTCTGAATGACAATGTCATTGATCACAGATGTTTTTTCGGTAATGGCCTGCATAATGTCGACGATTCCATCAAGGTCTTTATTACTTTTTTCAACCTGTGCAAGGATATAATCTATACTTTGACGTACTTCGGAAATACTTTGATTCATCTCGAGAACTAAGCTTTGCCCTTGCTGAACAATCATTTGACTTGAAGAGAGGTTATCAGAAGAAAGGGCCGCACTCTTTGCATTTTTTTGCGCCATATTCGTAATCTCGGAAAGCACACTCACTGTTTCGAGAATGGAATCGGCCTGCCGACTGGCATTGTCATTCACCTGGATTGAGTACTCGAAGAGTTTTTCGGAAATAATTTTATTTTCCTGGGAAAGTTCCTTAAATTTTTTGACGAGCGCCGATAAATTCTTTTTCACACGACGACCGATGAAGTACGATACAACAATTGCCACCAAAATAAAAATGCCTGTTAATAACAAAATGACATTGTTATCGGAACGCAATTTTTGTTGTAAAAACTCCGCATTGCCAAGCCTAACGTCCTCAGAAACTTTGGATAAAATTTGAAAAGCTTCATCAATCGATTGATCTAACTCCGTTTTGCTTTTTCCTGCCGCAATAAGATCTTCACTTAAAAAGTTGGCATTCATTTTTTGACCTGATTTGATGACAGACTCGATCAATTTGTTCAGGACCAGAAACTCATCTTTGATCTTTTGATCGATATGTTCATTGTGCGATAGCTTGGTTGTGAGACTGGCAATATTTTTTTGATAGACAGAGACGTCAACAAGGTACTTTAAAGAATCTTCGGCTTTGTTCACAGAAATAACTTGATACAATGATTTTAACTCGACAACAGAGCGACTCAGCTTGTTAATCTCGGCAACCAAATAGGCTTGTTTTTCACTGTCTGTGAAAACAACTTTTTGGCTGGTTGTCGAAAAAAAGTAAACTGTGGATGCCAGGGCCACAAGCATGACGATATTAAACAGCCCAATGAAAACTGTTTGATGATAGATCGAGAGTTCGCGAGCTTTGATCTTCAGATTCATCCCATTTCTCCTTTACACAACGACCTTTCTCTATCGGCGGAAACGCCAGAATAATAAACGCGCCTAGCCCTTTATCTAGCTCTTGCCCGTCTTCACATTTCTTTGTACTTTCAGGACGTTACTTGACACCCTCCGCGAATTCTTAGACGATAGGCTCATGCTGGCACAACACACCTTTTTGGAATCACTGCAACCATGAGAAGGACTGTTTTCCTGGCTCTTTTTTTGGCTTATCCCTCTGCATTTTGCGATGATCTTACGAAAGAATTAATTAAAGCGATTATGACGGGTGACGAACAGGGAATCGAAACTAGCCTCTCCAAAGGTGTGGACGTCAACGCCAAGACAGGCAAAGGTGTTACGCCTCTTATGCTTGCTTCTTTGCAGGGTAATTTAAAAGCTGTTAAATCGTTTATCACTAAAGGAGCGCTTCTCAACGAGCAAGATAGCTCTGGACTGACCGCCCTCATGGCTGCAGCAAAACTTGGACACCTCGAAATCGTTAAAACTCTTGTTGAAAACAAGGCCGATACCAAATTGAAATCCAATGCCGGCAAATCAGCTTATGAGCAAGCCACCGAAGCCAACATGAGCGACGTCGAAACTTATCTTAAAGACAAGTGATCAAAGGAGATTCCATGCCGAAATCACTCTTCCTACTTTTTTTTACAATCGGGCTCTCCAACGCCTCTGCTGAAGAGCTTGATATTGATAATTTGTCTTTGGAAGATTTAATCAATGTCAAAGCTTCGGTGGCCTCTAAAACCGAAAAAAACACTCGACAATCTCCAGGCATCGTCACTGTTTTTACTAAAGACGAAATTAAAAAAATGGGAGCCCGAGATCTGATCGATGTTCTCACCATGATTCCTGGGTTTAATTTTGCCTACGATGTCCAAGGTGTTGTCGGTCTTGCGATGAGAGGGAACTGGGCTCATGAAGGAAAGTTTTCCCTCCTCATTGATGGACAAGAAATGAACGAGCTGATGTACTCCTCGACTCAGTTTGGCAACCACTACCCCATTGATCATATTAAACAGATCGAAATCATTCGTGGCCCCGGCTCTGCCATTTATGGGGGCTTTGCAGAACTAGCTGTGATTCATGTCATCACCGAAAAAGGAACAGATCTCAACGGTGCCAGAGCCACTTTAACCTATGGACAAATGCGCGAAGACTACGGTCGAAGAAACATGAGTTTGCAAATCGGTAAAAAAATTGGTGACTGGGATGTGAGCATTGCCAGTCTTGTGGGTGAGGGGCGTCGCGGTGATGGATCCTTTACGGGTTATGACATCAACACACCTGCTGCCAACCAATCTGAAGTTTACGATTTTAGTCAAGGCAAAGCGAATGATCTTAATCCCAATTGGTTTAACGTGGGAATCAGTGATGGCAAACTTGATTTTCGTTTTATCTATGACAATTTTAAAACGACAACGCGTGAAATTTTTGGATACACTGGTCTTGCAGAAGGGCTGCGCACGGATTTCGAATCCATTTATGCGTCCCTCAAATATGACTTCCGAGTTTCAGAGTCTCTCACGATCACGCCTTATCTGATTTACAAAGATCAAAGCCCTTGGCGCCTGACCGATCAAAATTCGATTCCGGCAGGTTCGGAAATTTTTGATGCGAACGTCAATCGCCTTCGTGCCGGAATCAGTTCACTTTATAATCTCACTGAAAAAATCAATCTTCTCGTCGGCGCGGAGATTTATAAAGATAAGGCAAAAGCCCACAATTGGACAGCGGACCTCGTCACTCCCGAAAACTTTGCGATGACCGGCACACAAAAAATAGACTTCGACGGTGCCGCGGCCTATTCGCAACTCGCTGTTGATTTTGACGCCTTCGAAGTTACCCTCGGCGCCCGCTTTGAACAACTTTCCGCTCCACAAAACAGAAAGGTTTCAAAAACGGTTCCCCGCCTTGCCATTACAAAAGCCTCTGACACTTGGCACGTAAAAGGATTGGCCAGCCAAGCCTATCGCGTGCCCTCACTGTTTAACTTTGATGTCGACTTCGAAATCAATGGCGCTTCTCTCATTCAACCCGAAACAACCACCACCTTTGAGGCGGAGGCTGGCATTGCGGTGACGAACAAAAGTTATCTCACTATGAATATTTTTAGTATTCAGATCAAAGACCCGATTATTTATGACAGCAATGGTGGCGAATCTTACACCAATTTTCCACAGGTGGAAACACAAGGACTGGAAATGGATTATCGCTACAAATCCTCCTGGGGATTTTCTAATTTGAGTTATTCGTACTATCAAAAAGGAACAAATCAAGTGGTCGATTATACTGTTCCAGACAGCAAGGAGCTTCTTGGAATCCCTCAACACAAATTCACTATCTTGAGTTCGTGGAAATCGGGCCTTGGAAATCTTCTTGTAAACCCATCTCTTGTTTATATGAGCTCAAAACACACATACGCTTATGATGTCGCAAACGATATTGAAATCTTACAAAAGTTACCGGCAGTGACTCTTGTGAATATTTATTTTTCCTATCCCGATCTTATTTTTAAAGGACTTGAAATGGGCTTTGGTGTTTTTAATCTTTTTGACGAAGAAAATCGTTTTGTTCAACCTTACAAAGGTGGAATTGGCAGTGTCCCGGCGCCAAGTCGCGAACTATTAGCCCGCCTCAACTACACTTTAACCTTTTAAAACTCCATAGAATTCAATAGATTGCAGTGGCTCAAAGGCGTTTGCCACAGCTCTTGGGCTATGCTAGTTTCGGCCCATGCAAAAACAAATTCTCTATTCGTGGAATTCGATCGCACTCAATCCAGATTCCTCTCAATCTGATAAATTTTTGGATTTGAGCTCGCTTTCTATTGAAGACGCGCTGACCGTCGCCTATCCAGAGCTTTCTTATTGCGAATTGATCGAAGTTCTCAAAAAGCTCAGAGCTTCGGTCACTTTTAATGATTTCGCTCTTTTTGCACAGTATGGGTTTTCGTTAGACAGTAAATTACAGAGACTCAACGAAGTGGTGTCTTTAACTCCTTCTCATTTTTGGCAATGGTGTTTACAGCATCACGTCTCCCCTCGCGATCTTTATCCACTATTAAGCTTATCGTCACCCCAGGCTCTGACTCTTTGTCTTGAGAAGTTTTATGATCTTATGCTCTCCAGAAATACCGGCACGCAAATACTCGAACTTCTCGTTGAGTGCTATTTGATTGGCCAAACCGATTCCTCTCTTTTGAGTTTATCAGAAAATGTTCCGGCTTCTTTGCAGAACGGCGATCATTGGCTACAGAATTTAAAATTACTTCGTTTTCCACAAACATTAAAAGCAGACCATGAAAAACAAAAACAAATGCTGTCTTTACCGTGGACAAAAGAGCTGCAAACGCGCTGGCTTCGTCAAGGGGACCGCAGCGGCGTTGAAGTTAAATTTTTTGCAGCCAATCCCAAAGAATTACAAAATCATGTAGCTCAATTAAATAAAATCATTGATCAAGAGAAGACATTTCATGACACCCCTTGAGTCAATCGTTTATAAGTTCGAGAAAGTTTTTATTGATCAAGCCTCGGTTCATTCGCGACTGGCGGAACACTGTCTCTCAGTTTTTCCCTCTGAAAAGGTCGAGATCGTCAATGGCAAACCGCCGTCCTTTGCCAAAGGGGATATGAGTGCAGAAGCCTATCGCCGTAGTAAAAAAACTCTTTTCTTAACCGACTACGCCGGCGATTTCTTTAAACGCTGTCCAGGTGCAAAAAAAGGCCTCGCCTGCTGTAACTACTTTGTACTTAATCTTGGTCAACAGTGCGACATGGATTGCAGTTACTGTTATCTTCAGTCGTTTCTCAATACACCCTACACCGTGCTTTATACAAACATACAGAAGGCCCTCACTGAGCTTGAATCTCTTTATAAGGATCATTCCTCCTCTCGTGTCCGCATCGGCACCGGCGAAGTCGTCGACAGCCTGAGCCTTGATCCACTGACCTCTTACTCCCATGAACTGGTCGATTTTTTTCGCGACAAGCCTTTGTGGAATCTGGAATTTAAAACAAAGTCCAATTTTATCGAAAATTTACTTTCTATTGAAGGCAGCCCTCATGTCATCGTCAGCTGGTCTATCAATCCGCAATACATTGTCGAAAACGAAGAGCATGGAACTGCCTCTCTGGCCGCCCGACTCACAGCCGCACGCCAATGCCTCGATAAAGGATATCAAATTGCATTTCATATCGACCCGGTGATTTGGCATGAAGAATGGAAAGAAAACTATAGCGAGCTTGTGGATCAGATTCATGCTCAGTTTGTCCCCGAAGAAATGCCCTATATTTCCCTCGGCGCTCTGCGATTTCAGCCTGAGCAAAAAGATATGATGCGAGAGCGCTTTGGCATGAAAAGCTTAGTCAATCGCGCCGAAATGTTCAAAAGCGCGACAGGAAAGATGCGCTACGATCAGTCTCTCCGCGAGGAGATGTTTCAATTTATTATTAAACGATTCAAAGATCTAAACCCAAAGTGGAAGATCTTTTTGTGTATGGAAACCCCAGAAACCTGGCTCAATACCACCGGTGAACTTCCCTACCGCCAGGATGAAATCCGTTCACTTTTTAAGCCTATTTCTCTTTAGGCCATCCTTAAACACATTTGCCATTGTCGACAAATTGTTTGTAATTCCCTCTGCGAATGCATGAGATCCGTGCGAAGCTGTTCAATCCTTTGGTGCGCCGAGAAATTCTTACGTAAAGCTTCGTACTCTTGGTGGAGTTGCCAAAAGCGTTGATTTGTTTCCTCAGCTCTTTTCTTGATATGCTCAATCGTCGATTCCACTCGTGCCCACTGAATGTTTTTTTGATTGCGTACGCGTTTTTCGGCCATTTGCATCTTGGCTTTAAAAATTTCAAAATCAGGCGTCACTTTTAAATTATACGCTAAACGGAAATAGGACAGAAATTTAATCATCCATTTGGTGGGATCAAAGTGGTACCAGCGGATTCCATTTCGATAATCGGCATGAAAAATATGATGAAAGTTATGGTAGCCTTCTCCATAGGTAAACACGGCAAGGAATCCATTATCACGAGCTGTATTTTGATCTGTGTAGGGCTGACGACCCCAAAAGTGGCAGGCGGAATTAATAAAAAAAGTAAAATGGTGAACTACCACCATTCGAATCAATCCACCAAAGAGCAAACCACCCACCCAACTTCCTGCTACGGCCCAGCCGACAACGGCTGGGAGCACAAAGCATGAGAGAATCGCAATGGGAATATAATAACGATCCTGAAAAACAATCAGCGGATCTTTATCTAAATCACGCACGTAGGGTTTTGATAAATTGGATTCACGCCAGTCTTCTTTTACACACATCCAAAAGAAGTGCGCGTACCAAAAGCCTTTATTGATGGAATAGGGATCTTTATCTTGATCGACATAACGATGGTGAAGACGATGATCAATCACCCACTTGCGCGCAGAATTTTGAAAAGCACCGGCACCAAAAAAAAGATAGAAAAAACGAGTCAACCATGGCGCTTCATAAGCACAGTGTGAAAACAGTCGGTGATACCCGCCCGTGATAGACATACCCATCGCAAAATAAAAAAAGAAAAAAATCGGAATCATCCAGTAACTAAAAGATTCGGTTTTAAAATAATATATTCCTAAAGGAATGGAAAGAAACGGAACCAAAGTGAGAAAAAGTGCCGACGGCCAATCGATTCTTTTGATAAGATCTGTTTTCATACTTGAACTCCCTGAAAGTCGATCCACTGACTTTCTTGTTATTGATAACAGAGTCTCACTTTCATTCGTCAGAGGCAAAAGAATATCCTCTCAGTCTCCCTTTGAGACCACTCTCTAATTAGAGAGACTTATAAAAGCCGATTAAAATTTTACGACGAACTTCAATTAAAAATTTGGTAAGTCACGAGAGCTAGAATATATGCGAGTAGAGTGTAACCAATAAAAAGAAATGTAGGAATTTTGTTAGAATTTGTTTCCTTGCGAATGACTGCAAGAGTCGAAACACACTGCAGAGCAATAACGTAAAAAACCAAAAGAGCTAGACCAGAGGCCGTAGTAATATCACTTTGCTGCAGTCGAGCCGACAGTCCTCCGACATTCTGATCCGCAGATTCAATGCCGTAAAATGTACCCAGTGTTCCGACAAAAACTTCGCGCGCAATAAACGAAGTTAGAATTGCGACGGCAAACTTCCAATCCAATCCCAACGGTGCAACAAGTGGCTCCAAAAATTGGGCGATAGATTGGAGCCACGACCCTTCAAGACTTCCATTCGCGTTGGGAAAATATCCCAAAACCCATACAATCACTGTTGTTACAAAAATGACGGGCCCCGCTTCACTTAAAAAATCCCAAGCGCTTCTCACAGATCGCAACAACAGTGGCTTTAAAAATGGGAATCGATAAGATGGAAGTTCAATAACAAAGGGCATATCGCTTTCTTTTTTTTGTATGGCTTTTGACAAGAAAGCGCTCACCAAAAGGGCCATCACATAACCTAAAATAAAGAGTCCAAAAAAAGTAAGCCCTCGGACACTCACCCATCCACCAAGATAACTATCGGGAACAAATGCCACCACCAACAAACTATAAATGGGTAAGCGTGCAGAGCAGGAAATCAAAGGAATCGTCAGCAGTGTAATTAATCTTTTTTTAGGCGACTCAATCATTCGAGCCGCATAGATGGCCGGTATTGCACAAGCGTGACCCGAGAGGAAGGGTATAAAACTTTTGCCCGAGAGACCAAAAAGTTGCAAAGGGCGATGACAAATAATTGCAATCCGCGCGAGATAGCCGCTGTCTTCTAAAATACCCAGAATAAAAGTGAGAATAAAAATTTGAGGAACAAAAACAACAAAGGTTCCAATCCCACCAAAAATAGCGCCAGAGAAAAAATCTTGAACAACACCGACCGGTAAGAGCTGACCAAAACCATCGCCAAGCCATCCTATAAATGCCTCTGTTGCATCCATCACTGGCGTGGCCCAAGTGAACAAGGACTGGAAAAGTAGCGCCATTAATATTAAAAAGATAGGTCCACCAAAGAGGGACGAAAGCAAAAAACGATCAAACCGATTCATCTTTTTTATAAAAACATCCGTCTGCGGACCATAGCTGTGAGTAAATGCTTTGGCATCAAGAGCAGAAATGGTGCTCTTCTCGACCTTCCATTCCACCGTTTTTTGGATGTTTTGATAAAACGCTTGCAACCCAAAACCCGTTTTAGCCGAAATCGGCAGACAGTCCACGCCCAGTTCTTTTTGTAAACCTGCAAAATCAATTTGTAACCTGTGACTTAAAATTTCGTCATACATGTTAAAAGCAAAAACAACTCGCTTCTTTTTGAGCAATGCCACTTTAAGCACTTGCAATGCAAAATACAGACTGCGTTGCATTTGTGTCGAATCCAAAACACAGACAATCACTGCCAGCTTTGATTCTTCGAGCATGGCTTCAAACTCGCGAACAGCGACAACTTCATCTTGAGTGACCGGGTTTAAAGAGTAACTTCCCGGAAAATCAATAAGTTCGAAATCATTCCAACGAGCTTTTTTTAGATGAACAGTCACGCCTGGAAAGTTGGCCACTTTTTGATCGAGTCCCGTCATTCGATTGAACAAAAGAGACTTTCCTGAATTGGGCTTGCCGACCAAAATAATTTTATTCATTGTTTTCATCCAATAGCACATTCACAGCTAGGTCTTTCTCAAGTCCATAAACCGTGTTTTGAACTTGAAAGAGACAAGGTCCGCTAAAAGGCATTTTGCGCAAACAAAGAACCCACTCGCCAACAACAAACCCAAGATCTTCCAATCGTGTTTTTTGATCCATTGAAAGAGACTCTTTATATCCCTTGATTTTAGCCTTTTTATCGACTGGAAGTTGCCATAGTGTCATCGACGGTAAGCTACGCCTAAACAGCACGTCAGGCAATGGGAAGCACTTATAATCAGGAGACTTTTTTAGTAAATGAAAGAGAGTTGAGAGCGTCTTTAGACAAGCCGCGTTTAACATCAGCTTTTTCTAAAATCCATAGGTTCAGTTGCTGGATTTCCTGAGGCGACATCGGTAAAAATTTAAAAAAGTATTCCGCGCCACGAGCGTGATCTAACTTTAAACGCAAAGGCAGGTCTTTTTTTAAAAAAACAACCATCATTTTTTCTGAGACCTTAATGATTTGATTTTCAAAAGATTTGACCAGGAGACCTTCATTGGAGATATGCATTAATTGCGCCCACATCTGCAAATCAGAGAAATGAATTATAATTCTCTTTTTTGTTACAAGCGCTGTCGGGCTTTCTTCTTTCAAGGAAACAACTGGAGATGGATCTTTTTGAGGTTTGCTTTTTGGTTCGTCATTGCTTTCGGCTCTTTTCTCTTTAAAAACCAACTGGTCAGCAATAAAGAAAAAGACGGCCAAATTGACTAGAAAAACTCCACCCCAAATCCAACTCTCTTTTAAATTTTTAAGTAAAGAGGTCGTCTGAATAATAATATGAAGACCTATCAATCCTAGAACAAAACTCCAGGCTCGTCGTGTTCCCAAAAGCATAAGGGTACCAATAACTAAACTGCTCAAACTGAGTAAGTTTTGCATATTCTGCGAAAATGTACCTATGGTGAGCGATTTCCATAAAATCACAGCTGTAACGTTGGATTTTTGAGACTGAAGAAAAATATGAACGACAATGTTGATGAATGGCGCCAGTAATAGACAAACACCAAAGAAGCGGATGACACTGGGACGCTCTAAAAACTTAACCGCCTGCATAGATCACCCTAGCTTTTTATCATCGTCTTCAACATATTTCATCTCGATGATCTCATCGTCTGGTGCTAAAAAAGACGGAGGATGAACAGTCTGAATCACGGGCTGTACATTCTGAGTAACGGCGGCGGCTGGAGGGGGCGCTGACACCTCAACGATATTTTCTTGAGAAGGTTGTGCCCCAATAGCTGGTGCCGTTTCCATTGTTTGCGTCGTATTAGCTGTTGCAACAGTTGTCGTGGCTTGTGGAACGACTTGCAAATTGGGTTTCGCGATTTCTTCAGCAGGCGGATTTAGCTTCCAACGCCGGCGAGCATCCATCGCTTCGCTCATCGCTATCACAAGACATATCGCCAGTGGATCAAAGACGCTGACAAAAATAAGAATCAAATATGTCACGATGGTGTCGATGTCTCGATTGGTAGCTCGCGCAATATAAACAAGAGGTCCAATTTTTTTCTTAATTTCGTGCAATTGGAGATTGGACACACCAATTTTTCTGTCGATCTCTTCGGACTCTTTGGTCAAAGAAGAAATTCGTGGTTCGGATTCCGCTCTAGCGCGTATTTTTTTACTCACGCGGCTGTCTGGAATTTCGTCAATCGCCTTATTCAGTCGTGCGATTTCGGCTTCGTTGAGCTTTTGCTGAGAACGAAGATTGGAAATTTTAATATTCACTTCTTCGATTTCATGAGACGAAGACTGGTAGGCATCTGACAAAAAGCCAAAAATACCCATACTGGTGATCAAACTTAAAACCACCACGGCAAAGACAAGGTACGAGCGAAAAACGAGGTTTAAATATCTCCAACGTTGGTGTAAATACGCTGCCAAAACAAATTTAGCAAATTCCAACGATCCAGCCATCGCCCACACAGCGATCATAGCGCCAGAAAAAAGTGCCCCCAACCCTACAACCGAAAATGCGGCGCCCAAAGCCGAAACACAAGCTGCAGAGACGATTAATCCGATAATGACCCATATTGCTACCATGATGAATTTGTCGGACTTTTGTTAAAAAAAGATAAGGCCAAAGCCCTCGACTTTAAGCTATTTACGCTTTGAATGACTGAGAAAAATGAGCTTTTGGAAAAGCCACCCAGCCCTCTGTCGGCGGAAAGTTTTTTGGAGGTTTTTCACACAGATTTTTTGAGTACAAAAGTCCAGTAAAGGCCGACAAGACCGATTCAAAGACATAGACATCTTTAACCATGTGTTTAACGTCTTGGGAGTAGATAAACAGCCACTCGGAATCCAAAAACTTATCGAGGATCGTCTGTCGATGTTGAGCCCCTTCCACAGAGTTTTTATAAAAAAGGAGTGGCGTCTTCGAAATTTTTAATTCACGGCCTATTCTCCACGTATTGATTCGTGGAACCACCTCTAAGAGTTCAAAATTTTTAAGTCTCTTTTTTAAAAACAGAGTGCGTGCCCAAAGAGGCGCACGATTACTACCCAAGGCGTGATCGACCGGAAACGGGTTCTCCAGTTGCGTTGACAAAAAAGGATCCACGCAGCGTTCTGTGTAAGGGGTAAAAATTTTATTGGGATTCTTTTCGTCGTCCATGGATTTATGATGCTGCCACATCCATAAAATTTCTTTTTCTTTGCAATTTTCGGCCCCAGGGCAGGTCAATCGACAACGAACACATTTGGGGCTTGTTAACGGAGCGTCAATACTAATCGATTGTAAATCTTCTTTGTGATTTTTGATGAGATCGATCAGAACAGTGTCTGCTGTCATTCCGTCCATCTCTCCCAGATCTCGAAACAGATGAGTCAAAAAAACTTTTTTTTCTGAGGGAAAATAATCGATCACAGCAACATGGGTTCGCGGCGTCTTACCACCAGAGAGAGAAATACCAATAAAACGGAATTTTTTAAAAATCCGTGGAGCACTCATAAAATTTGAGCATCCAAGACGTCGAACCCTTCATTTTGCACTGCCTTTTTTAAAGACGGCATTGTACCTTCTTCTACCCACAGACCCACACAGCCCCCGCCTCCGGCTCCACAGATTTTAAAACCCTCGGCTCCAGCGCGATCGGCGATGCCTTTGAGTTTTAAGATTTCGGGAGACACAAAACTTTCAGCCAACATCAAACGTGCGGAGTACTCTTTTGCAAACAAACCAGGAATCTGCGCCCAATTTCCTTGAAGGCACGCTGCTTTCATAGCCTCAGCCGTCTCCTTTAAAATGGCCAGGGCCTCTTGGGTGATTTTATCCCCATCAATGAATTTTTTTAAAACCTGCCAATTATTAATTCCGGAATGATGACTTTTTCCGGTGTAAACAATCATCAACTTATGTGCAATCACTTTTTGATGACTCGTCAGTGTTTGCAGATGTGTTCCCGAAAAATCAAAATCAATAATATTAAGACCCTGTGCCGCCGCTCCATAGTAGTCTTGAGTTCCTGTTGGGGTTTTTAAAATAAAAGCTTCGATATTTGAGCAAGCTCGAACGATTTGATGGATATCTTCTTTTTGATTCATCCACTGTAAAAATGTTTTGTAAACAGACACCGACAAACTCGAACTCCCACCAAGGCCACCGCCAATGGGGCTTTCCGAGCGAGTTGTGATTTGAAAGCCTTGCTGAGGCATCCAATGTCGAATGTGTGCTTGGTAAAACAAGAGGTCTTTATCTTGAGACTTTAAAAGCTCATCCAAATTTTTAAATTGCCATGTTTTTTTAAAATCTTTGGAATCAATTTTAATTGTCGCCTCTGACAATGGAACAATTTCGCATTCACTATAAAGACTGATCGAAACATTCACTGTGCTCGCGCGACCCAGCATGGCCCAAATAGGCCACAAATCGAGCGTGCCACCTGCAAGATCAAACCTCATGGGAGATTTTGTTTTATACATATCTTCTCCTTAAAGCCAACGACGACGAAACCACCAAAAGCTTGCCATCGCTAAAAAAAACAGTGGCAAGGGTATCGCAAATAAACCCACGTAGAGTTTAAAATTAATATCAGTGACCAAAAAATCTTTCGCAACACTGGCGGGATCTGGCAATTTAACAATATCTTCGTCGCGTGTGAGGTAACTAAAAACAGTGAACATAAAACTGGGATTCATTTGTTGATATAGAAATTGATTTGCAAAAATATCCGAGTCGGCACTCACGAGCAACAAGCCACCCTTGTCGTTTTGAACAGCCGAAAAAAGGACATACGATCCTCTCCCCATCTCGGGATCTTGCTTGGTGAAGCCTTTGCGAAGCACGGTCGAATCGGGGCTGACGAGAAGCGGAGAAATTTTGTGAGCATGAGGCATCACTTCTGTTAAAGATCCCGAGACATAAAACATGACCGGCGATTCACGGCCCATGGATTTGACCAAGGGGTGCTTTGAATCCTGAGGAACCCAACCCGAAACCATAAATGATCCCACATTGGCTAAAGCGTTCTGTTCCTGATGAACAACTCCAGAACTCATTTTCAAGCCAAAATCAGCTAAAAATCCACTCTCATCTGGATTTTGAACGGGATCAAACGCGACAAAGAGACGTCCACCGTTTTCGAAAAAATCATAGACTTTCTTTTTAAAGGTCTCACTCATATTTTTTTCCGGCGCCATAATCACCAGAGCCGCCGTATTTTTTGGAATCATTTCTTTTTCGAGATTGATTTCTTCGGTCTCGTAAAAAAGGCGTTGCACCTCTTTTTGAAGAGACGAAATTCCGCGGGGATTTGTATTATTTAATGCCAACTCGTTATGACCAGTGGAAAAATATAATGTTTTTCGCCCTTTGAGGAGTCTGAGTAAAGCTTGGGAAATATTATTTTCGTCTGTTTTATAGAATCGCTCGGCTCTGTCTTGGTAAACCACAAACATCGCCTGCTCTTGATCATTTAATTTGTATTTTTGCACCAGCTCGGGATGCTCCATCAAATTGTATTTGACCATGCGAAACTGGGGGTTTTCGTCTAAGTACTTTTGAAAGGAGAGACGAACGGCTTCATCCGCACCTTTGCTATTTTCGTCGGGAATCTGCAAGTACAGCATTTCGACTTTGCTCGAAAAGGACTTTACAATTTTTTTGCTAAACTCGCTGAGTGTGTGATCTTTTTGTTTTGTAAAATCAATTTTATGAGGAAAAAATGTGGCGCCATAATTCAGCCCCACCAAAAAAGTGGCCACTATCGTCAGAACAGCTCCCACCGTAAGACCTCGACGAGTGGTTTTGGCCGTCAGAAGATGCCAAAAACTGCTTCGATCCAGGGCAATGGCTAAAACGAGAAAAAGACCACTTGCTGCTAGAAAAAACAACCCGGGCAAATCCCAGTTCGAAAACAGAACACGAACCATCAAAGCGACAAAGAAAAATAACCCGCACAAAAAAATAAATATTCGACTGATCCATTTTATTTCCATCGTGAGGACTCCATAAAGCGCTCCGTCGCCACCAGAAAAAACACGATCAAACTTAAAAGGAACACCATACCTTCCAAACGAAAAACACCCTGAATAAAATCTTTAAAAATGGGGTCTAAATTGACATGATTAAAAAATTGCTGCCAAAAAGGAGCTTCAACAACTTCACTCCCGGCCCCCAAAAACCACAGGAATAAATTTAAGATCAAAGCCAATAAAAACGACATTAACAAAGAGCGTGTCATCGCCGATACCATCAAACCCACCGATACATAAACGGCTGCAAACAGAGTCAACCCCACAAAAGAACAAAGAATCGGTGGCCACTCGACTTTTCCTAAGAAGGACGTCGTGGCTGGATATAAAAAGCCAATGGAAATCAAAGCACCGACAACGATGAGTCCGGTGACATACTTCGCAAGCACAATTTGCCAACTTGCCAGAGGACTGGTCATTAAGAGTTCGTAGGTGTGATTGCGTTTTTCTTCGGCAAGCAACCGCATCGTGATGCTATTCACTATAATCAAAAGCATAAAGTTGATCAACGCTACAAACTCACTCAACACCCGCGACTGATAGGTGAGATATTCGCCGTCTCCGCCGAGCATATTTACAATTTGTGTGAGGAAAACGCCAAAAGAATATATATAAATCGGTGACCACATCAATGTGCAAATAAACGCCAAGAGATAAAATTGCGGACTAAAAAAAAACGATTTCAAATCTCGTTTTATCAACATCAACGTGGGGTTCATTGTTTGAGATCCCCTTTTTCTTGTTGCGTGAGTTGTAAAAAGAGACTTTCCAAATCACTGCGATCACTTTCCATTTTAAGCACACCCACTTTTTCGTGAGCTGCTAATTCCAAAACTCGATCGGAGACGCTGTCATCGGTGTAAAGCAAATGGTAGCGCGATTTATCGGCCACAAAACGGACTTGTTTAACACCAGAAAGCGCCTCCAGCTTTTGAACAAAGCCGGCGTAAGGCACTTTTACGGTGAGCACCAATTCTCGCGAGCCCAAATGATTGCTCTGAATTTGAGCAGGAGACCCTTGTGTAATGATGCGGCCATCTCGTATCACAATAACTTCATCGCAAATGTCTTCGACATCCGCCAATATATGGGTGGACCACAAGACAGTTTGCTCGCCCTTTAAAGAGAGGAGTAGCTTTTTAAATTCATTCACTTGCTGAGGATCAAAGCCAACGGTGGGCTCATCCAAGACAATCAGATCTGGTTTGGCGACAATGGCTTGCGCCAGCCCCACTCTTTGGCGAAAGCCCTTTGAGAGTCGCGCGATCAAACGATTTTGCACATCACGCAAACCTGTCTTTTCAATGGCATCCTTGACGTATTGGTTTAAGTTCTGCGGCGAAACGCCCTTGATCCCACAAACAAATGCCAAATAGTCTGCCACAGACATATCTGAGTACAACGGCGCTTGTTCTGGTAAAAATCCAATATGCTTTTTGGCTTCCATGGGGTTTTGGGTCATGGAATGGCCCGCAATTAAAATTTCACCCTCGGAGCTATAGCATAAACCCGTCAATAAATTCATCGTGGTTGTTTTACCTGCTCCGTTGGGGCCCAAAAACCCCACCAGCTTGCCTTTTTGAACTTGAAAAGAAAGATCATCGAGAACTTTGCGGGGGCCGTAATAAAACTGAAGATTTTGAACCCGTAACATAGGCAATAGGCTCTCGCAAACAAACCAGAAGGTCAACACTCAGAGAGTTCAAAGAGAAACCGAGAGGACTTTTTCGTTTTTATAGGTGACTCGCCCCAACTTGTCTCCACGAATGGGTGTGACAAAACGACATTCGCAGTAAATGACCTCGCATTTAACGCCCTTCCAGCTCTCCCGCTGTTTGGCAGAAAGCGATTGCTCAACAACCCACACTGCGACTTCTCGCAGCACTTCTATTGGCACCTTTACAGACTTGTCAAAAGCAATAATCCCATGACTGCCAGGAAGATCTTTGACATGCAGCCAAAGATGCCAGGCTTTTGATTTGCGTAGAATTTTTAAATTGTCTTCAGCCGATTTGCCAATAAACGCGCGGATCTGATCACTGATGATTTTCGTCCGCCCCTTGGACCCATCGATCGCCGTTTTATTCGCAGCGACTTTTTGCTTTATCGAGCTCGGCTGGCTGGCAAAATGATCAATTTCTTTTTGCAAAACGGCGACTCGTTCTTCGATGGCTTTTATTTTTTCTTTGATCTGTTTACTTTTGGTAAAAGCTCTCTCGATATTCCATGCGAGCGTTTGCTCTTCATCGACAAGTTCACGCAGTTCAGCGGGGACCTCGAGACTTCGATTCGCAGACATCCACTGCGCCGCTAGCGGCCACGGAGACTTGGCTAAATCATTCTTCTTTTTATCGAGATCGACTAAACCTTGCTTTTTTTTATTGAGAGCTTTTTCTCGATCACGTTCAGGCTCCTCAGCGATTTTCTGCGGCTTCTTCCCAAGCTCCGTCCACTCTTGATAAATCTCCTGGGGCGAACGCGGGTTCGGATCCTCGCGAACCTCACCCATGGGTTGCAAGGTTGTTACCTTGTTCAGACTGATTTGAGCTTTGTCATGGCGAGCAATGATATTGCGCGCTTGCGAAAAAAGATGGAGTTCTAAAGAACGATTGTCCGTAAATTTTAAAACCACCAGCCGACCAAATTCTTTTTGAACATGAGCTGATAGAAACTGGCTTTGTAAGAAATGAGCTTTTAGAAAAAGCACCAAAGGCTTTGTTTGTTTTTTAAGACTGGGAGCGCGATCTTCGCTGACCAGTAAAAAGGGTTTAGGTCGTATGTCGATGACGAAACTTATTTTTTTATGATTGTTTTTTAGCAAAATCAAAAGGACGTTATTGTTAAAAACAACGTCCTCGATGATGGCTCCGGCAGACAAATTGATCTGATCGACAGTGCGATCCAGTTCTTTAAATGATAATGACTTCACGCCTTTACTTTATAGTGAATAAAGCGGCAGTCAATTCCACCATTGATCACTGGGAAGCGACGTTCCGCACGCATCCCAAAGTGTCTGGTGAGTTCACGATTTCCGGAGAGAACCCAAACATCCCAACCTTTGAACTTATTTTTTAAAGTAAAAGCAAAGTTCTTGTAGGTTTCGATTAAAAAGAACTCATCTCCCACGCGAATTCCATAGGGCGGATTGGTAATGATGATTCCCTTTTCCACGGGGGCGGCATCCAGTTCGACGATGTCTTTGCGATAAAACTGAATCAAATGATCCACGCCTGCTTGACGAGCATTTTCCACAGCCATTTTGATCGCTTTACGATCTTTATCATAGCCATAAAAAATCGGCTCTTTGACTTCCTTAAGACTGTCGTCGTCTTCTTTGTCCATCACTTCGCCAAGTGCTTTATCCCAAGCGTCTTCCTGGAAGGTCAAAAGTTTTTGAAATCCAAAAGATTTGCGCAAAGTTCCCGGCGCGCGCTTCATATATTTTAAAGCCGCTTCGATTAAAATCGTTCCCGATCCACACATTGGATCAACGATCGGAGTTTTACCATCCCATTCAGCGAGTGATAACAGACCCGCTGCCACATTTTCTTTAAGCGGAGCATCCACCATGCCCACGCGATAGCCGCGCTGGTTGAGTGTCGGGCTTGATGTATCAATCGAAACAACAAATTTATTTTTATACCCACGAATATATAGAATCAGCCCCTGATCTTTTTCCACACTTGGGCGCTCGCCGTACTTATCGCGAAACTGATCCACAATGGCGTCTTTGGCCTTCATCGCAAGCAAACGTTGATCGCCGATTGCAGATTCTTCGACCTTGGCGCTGATCCAGAGTTTTCCATTGGGTTTAATGTATTTTGTAAAGTCATGCTTCTTAATATTAAAATAAATATCTTCGGGCTTGTACGCGGGGAACTCGAGAATCGGCAAAAGAATTCGCGTTGCAATGCTCGAGCACAGATTGGCTCGGTAAGCCCCTTCCCAATTGGACTCAAAAATCACACTGCTTTGATGATTTTCAAGCTTTGTCAGATCCAGTTGATGAAGTTCTTTAAAAAGTTCGTCGGTGAGACCCGGCGATGTGACGGCCACAAATCTTGGCATATTTACCCTCTCTGAGAGCCCGCCTTCTGACCGTTTGGTGGTTCGTGTGGGCTCTGTGTTATTTTATAACTCTTTATAGTTTGGACCACCCGTCGCTTCGGGGAGCGTCCAATCGATATTATCGAATGGGCACTTTATATCACAGGTGTGACAGTGAATACAGTTGGTATAATTAATTTGTAACTTCTTCTTGCCGGCCGCGGAATCATCAATCATTTCGTAAACATTGGCCGGGCAAAAGTGATTACAAGGCGAATTATACTGCGGCTGACAGATGTCAGAACAGATGTTTCCGTCCTGAAGCTTCAGATGATTGGGTGAGTCCTCATCATGCATGGTCCCCGTCATATAAACACTGCTGAGCTTATCAAAAAACAATTTGTTATCGGGTGCAGGGAGCTTTTTCTCATCCTCTGCTACGGCAGAGGATCCCCATGTTTCTGCGATTTTTTTTGTCGTTTCGTAATCTTTATGTTCAATCGTTCGGCGTGCAACGGTTCCTCGTCCGCCTGTCATTTCCTGCAACAGGATTTCGGGCATAGAGACGAAGACGCCTTTACTGAGCGCTTGGTGAAAGTTTCGAGTTTTCCACAGTTCGCTGCGAATGTAGCTCGCATTGACTTTGTCATCATAGGTTTTTAAGGTGTCGGCGCTAAAGTCATTTTTTGCTAACGCCTCAACCGCTGTCTCTGCCGCAAGCATCCCACTCTTCATCGCCAAATGAATTCCTTTGAGCTTTTTAACATCCACCATAGAGACCGTGTCTCCACAGGCCATCATTCCATGATGATAAAGCTTCGACATGCTAAACCATCCACCGGCGGGAAGGGTTTTTCCTCCGTAGTTAATGACTCGTCCGTCCTTTAATAATTTTTGCATAAACGGATGAGTTTTGAGTTTTTGAAGTTCGCGATGAGGATCTAAAAGAGGATCAACCGTATCGAGATACGCGCAAAGACCGACAACGATTTGATCATTTTTAAGCGTGTATATAAACGTTCCACCAACGCTTTTATTAAATGGAAAACCGAGAGTATGAATCACCTGTCCAGCTTCGACCGTACCTGCTGGCATCTGTACAATTTCTTTTACGCCCAGTTCAAAAACTTCGGGATTTTTTCCGGCACGCAAACCAAGTTGATCAGCCACACGTTTTAAAAGTGGGCTTCTTGTACCATCGGCAAAAACTGTGATCTTGGATTTAATCATCAAACCGGGTTCGAAGTTTTCTTTGGGCTCACCATTTTTATTAAGCCCACGATCTCCCGTTTGCACACCAATCACTTTGTCGCCGTCCAACAAGACTTCAACAGCGGTAAATCCTGCAAAAATATTGATGCCTTTGGCCTCTGCCTGCTGCGCAAGCCAACGATTGTACTGACTCAAAGAAATAATCATATTTCCATGGTTATGAAAGGGCGGAGGAATGATCGGACTTCTCAAAGAAAAAGATTTACCGAGATAATAAAAGGCTTCTTTTTTGACTTCGGAATTGATCGGGCAACCCAGCTCGAGGTAGTTGGGAATCAGCTCTTTAAGGGCGATGGGATTCATCACCGCTCCTGATAAACTATGGGCGCCGATCTCTGAGCCTTTTTCCAAAACAACAATCATGGGATCAGCGATGGGCTCTCCGGTTTTTTGCCCGCCCGCTACGGCTGCATTATGAGCTTCGATCTGATTTTTGAGGTGGATGGCACAAGACAAACCCGCGGCTCCGCCACCAACAATCACAACATCCGCTTCCATTTCGTCTCGTGTTATCGCTGCACTCATCTGAGCTCCTCCTAGGGATGAAAATCAAATGAGATTATTATTAGAGCCCATCTCATAAATAGTCACGGTTTTAAGGAACGAATTTTTTGATAAATCGCGGAGTGAGGAGGAAGCGCTAGCCAGCGGCGCTAACGAGACGACGAGCGACAAAGAGTTATCAAAAAAGGCGCTCCTTAAAACCGTGACTATTTATGAGATGGGCTCTAAATGTTATCGATGGAATAGTAAAATACTAAATGAAGTGCTGATTTTAGAACTTTTTAAACAGAGTCTTAATCCTCATGAAGGATTTTATATTCGAGCCAAGATCGTGCTGTGGTTGGCTCCGAGGCTGGAATCTTCTTTAAAACGTCCAAATACTCATCGGAGTTTTTCACATATTCTTTCTGCACAGCTTCACTGCTCGGTTCGCGCAGGACTTCTTCTTCTGTCGGAAAATAGGGTTCAGCCCAAGTGTCCTGATTCATAAGCTCAGGATCAATAATCGTGTCAGTGTTATTTTCTGCAGCCCAACAAGAAGAACCTGCCCAAAAAATCATGATAGAGAAGATTGCTGTTTTCATATCTCTTATTTTAGCGTCTCAAAATGCAAAATCTAGAGGACCGAAGACGTGTTTTGGTCGAAGTCTAGCTTTTCGACCTTGAGACGAAGATGAGGTTTTCTACAAAACCCTCTTTTTGGGACACGGCAGTCCTTACCTCTGCCGTTGTCGTTCGCTTCGCTCACGATCGCGTCACGCTCAACGGAGGTCCCAAAAAGAGGGTTTTGTAGAAAACCTCATCTTCGAATCGTCGAATAGCTAAACTAGAGTCGACGGTGGGATAGGAGGGGGATTTGGGTGCGTGATTTGGTGATTTCTTTTTTGTCGAGGATGCATAAGAGTGGGGCTGATGATGCTGGTTGGTCGTAGGTGCTGGACGCGGCAATTATTTCCCCCCAGGGGCCTATGATTAAGGACTCGCCCCAGGTTTGTCTTGGGGGTAACGAAGTGTCGCTTTGGCTTTGGTGGGTGCCGACTTGGGCGGGGGCTGCGATGTAACTTTGTGTTTCGATGGCTCTTGCACGTAGGAGTGTTTGCCAATGACTTCGTCCTGTGGGTACGAGGAATGATGATGGCACTAAAATCAAATCTACTTTTTGTTTGTGATATTTTATAAATAATTCGGCAAAGCGCAGATCGTAACAAATAGATAAACCGATCTTCCATCCGCAAATGTCCAAGACGGCCTCTTCGGATCCCGCGCAAAAAGAGTCGGACTCACGGACCACACGTCCCTCGACATCGACGTCAAAGAGGTGAATTTTGCGGTAAACGACCTTTTTTTGCCCTGAAGGATCAATCAGGATGGAGGCGTTAAAGACGCCACTCGCCTCTTTTAAAGGGACGCCACCTAGATGCAGATAACATTTGTGTGCTTGCGCCCACGCCTCGAGCTGTTTCCAAAATGGCTCAGCCAAAGTGATTGCAGCGGCGGGGTCTATTTTTTTTTGAAAATTAAAATAAAGCGAGTTTTCGGGAAAACAAACAAGATCTGGTTTAAAATTTTCGATGGACTGGAGAGTTTCTAGAACTTTTTGAACATTGACCTCAACTCGATCGGTTGAGGTCATCGGAATCACACCAAGTCGTAACTGGGACGTGTCCATTTTACGACTTAAGCGTTTTTAGAAGCTGTTTTCTTTTTGGTCTTCGGCTTGCTTGAGCTTTCGACAAGCTGCACGTTTGAATAGTGAATTGTACCTTCTGTTTTTACCAGTTGGTTTTCTTTTTTATCCAAGTTGGTCTGAATGCGAACACCTTGAACTTTGATTCTCATCGTCTTTGGATAAACCTCAAGAACAGAGCCTGTTTTGCCTTTATCACTACCGGCGATGACTTTCACTGTAGAACCTTTTTTGATTTTTAACTTCATAAAATCACCTTACTTCTTTTTTGCAGCAACAGCGGCGGCTTTTTTCGCTTTGATTTTGCGGGCAATACGTCTTTTCGCAGTGAGCGCGCGAACCGACATTGTGTCTTCTTCTTGATTTAAAATAAACTTATCGAATCCACCAGAGTGCTCGAGGGACTTGATTGTGCTTGTTGCTACTTTTAAAGTAACAAACTCACCAAGGGCGTTGCTATACAAACGCTTTTTTTGCACATTTGGAATGGCCATGAACTTCGTTTTGATATTCGAATGGCTCACTAAATTTTTTACAACAGGGCTCTTGCCCGTCAGTTCACACCGTGCCACGGATGCCTCCTCTGGAAATTGACGAAAAGTGTTTATAGATGAAAAAGACACTTGTTGGCAACCTTAAATTATCGTATAAGAGCAGATTCCTGAGCAGTCCTAAGGGGCGAGCCAGCTAAAAATGGAGTGATTGAAATGAGAGAGAGAGAAAAAGACACAGGAACTGATAATTCTTTGCGCAAAGTGATCCGCAACAAGTACCGCACAGACCTCAAAGGCGATCATTTCTTCGATTATAAAGATCCAGGAAGCTTAAGCCGCTACATTTCAGAAGGTGGCAAGATCACTCCGGCGCGCATCAGCAAATTGAGCCTCAATCAGCAAAAGAAACTGGCTTCTGCGGTTAAAAAAGCCCGTAACTTGGCGCTTCTGCCAAATGGCGCTCCTGCTTATGATGAAGGCGGAATTCCAGAGATGATTTCCCCAAAACCGTTCTCTATTTAATACGACCTTTTACTCAGTGTATTAATTGCAAAAACCCTCAGTGATCCTGGGGGTTTTTTATTTGTCACTTTAGGACGCCTTGTCCGAAATCCGAAACAATTTCTACTGAAAGTCCGAAAAGGTCGGATTTTTTCTATTTTAAACCAAATGAAGCGGATTCCAGCTGGCCTCGGCTTTGCTCTCTACGTGTTGAAAAACAAGGGAGGCGCTATGAAGAAAACACAGAAATACAATTTGCTTGAGATGCTGACACAGTTTGGACTAGATCCCAAAGAGTGGGCGATCGATAGCAATGGAAAAGGCTTTTTTAATACTTTGCTACTTGTACATAAAGAAGATCCGCAGTTTCGTTTGATTGGTGAAAAAGGTCGAAAGGGTTGGAAAAAACTACAGCTGCTCTCCATTTAGACGCGCTGGTTTTGATCCTTATTCTACCGGACAGCGGTAGGACAAAATGGTTCTCTCCCAAGTGTCCTTGGGAGTCATTTTCTTTAACTGAATCAATTGCGAGTGTAAGCTGTTTTGCAGTTGAGTGTAGGCCTCAAGACCGTAAAGCCTAATATACTCGTTTTTGAGACGACAATACAGAGAGAGATCTTCGGTATCCAACCAGTTGAATAAACCTTTTCTCACCACCGTGCTTTCGTTCCACGAAATCTGACTAAATGTATAGAGAGAGATCATCATCCACTGTTTAAACGGAGTCATCAGATCCGCTCCCCCGGCAAACTGTTTCAGCTGGCGCAGGGAACTCATTTTCTCGGCATTGCATTCGTTGGGGATATTGCGACTGGAATGAATGGTTTTCTTGATTCCCTCCATCCAGTTAAAACAAGCTCCGGGAGAATTTTGCTGTTGGCACAAGGTGAGTTCTTTTTGATATTCGGGAGAAAAGCGCACTCCTTTTTTGGAATGTTCGTAAATGTACTTTTCATTTTCTTGTTTAAAAATTTCGAATTGCAAATCACAGACGGTTTTAGGTGGATCGTCGTAAACAAAATAAAAAATCACCAGGATGATCACAAGCGGCCCAATCATTAACTTTGGAATGGAGGCCAAAAACTGATCCATGATTGTCCTTAAAAGAAAAAGCCAACATCAATAATAACACTAAAAATAGTATCGTCGAGCGGCTGAAGTTGCGAGACCACTCCACCGGTGTAAGCGGTGGCCATCGCATCCCCGGGGCGAAGAAGATTGAAACTGAGTTCTAAATTCATGCCACTTTGATAGGTTTTACCAACCCAAATATCAAATTCAGTCCCGAGCGCTTTTTCGTTTCCGAAACGAATGGTGTCATTGATAAAATCATCGGCCATGATCGAACGTGCAAGAAGATTTTTAGCTCCTCTTTTTGTTTTTTCAAAAAAGAGAACTTCTGCTCCCACGGACCAATCCGAAAGAAACTGCAGCGAAGCACCGGTTCGTAAGTAGGTGAGATTTCCAAATTTAAAAAAGTCCAAACGACCGGCGTTAACGTGAAGATTGTAGTTCATTGGCTCGTACTGGCCATCGCTTCCATCACCGGGAGTCTCATCACCACTATCGGTGTGATAGCCCATCCACAACTGAAAGTTCTCCCAGTCGGGCATCATAAATTTGACTTCGGTATCGAACATCAACTGCTTTACTTTATCAGTTGGAGTAATTCCCTCTTTTGTACCGGTGACATAATTAGCGCTGGTGGCGATTTCGTAGTAGACTCCGCCAAAAATAAGATCAAAACCAAAACGCTGCACGCGCTGTTTACGAAGAACGAGTGTGCTCCCCGGAACTTGTCCAAGATCGCCAAGGACTTGGACAAAACTGATATCTGCCATGCGAATCATGTCGGAAAGCTCTTTAAAACTTAAATCGAGAACATAATTAGTAAGCTCGGGATCCGAGGCGATGGAGGTGTTCACCACGCGATCGAGTTCGTAAACTTTGACCCCGTAAAGAGAAAGCTCCATGGCTTCCCAATCAAACAACAAGCCAAAACCATCGTAGTAAGTGGGAACATTTTCCCACTCGTTCTCACCAAAAACCAAACCACGCCCAATGACAATTGGCTGTCGACCAAATTTAAGACTCAAAAAATCGGTCACTTTCCAATTGGCCCACGCTTGCTGAAGCAAAAACTGATCGTTGGTGGCAGAGCTCTCATCGCCCCACTCACTGTGATTAATGGCGCGAAAGTAGGTTTCCAAATACTCACCCTTATTGAGCTGAATATCGAGTTGCGCGCGATGATTGGTATTCACAAAATCTTCTTCGAAGGGAATGTAGCCCGAAGTGGCGTTTTGCATATAGAACTGCCGCAACCGAAGTCCGCCGCCCATTTTATAGAAGATGTCTTTTTCTTTATCGGTATTTTCTTGCGCCCAAAGAGCGTTTGAAAAAACCAAGGCTATAATGAATAAGTATTTGAACATATTGATTATTTTAGGAAGTTATTGGCCGATAGTAAAAAGGCTTTTATGCGCGGCGAGACTTAGGGCGTAAGAAGTGGAATAAGTGATTGATCTTGTTGATTTTTGGCAAGAATACCACTAAGTTCTGAACCTTCGATTGAATCACCAATGGTCGTGACTGAATATCGAGTTTCGATGTTCGGGGAGTAGCGCAGTCTGGTAGCGCATCTGGTTTGGGACCAGAGGGTCGCAGG
>CAZOGU010000016.1:0-48614 GCA_964579625.1 uncultured Pseudobdellovibrionaceae bacterium | reverse complement strand
AGCGTAATTTATAGCTTTTTCTATTGAAGGGATAACATCTGGATATTTTAATAAAAGGGCTCGAGATACGCCACTAAGACGCTTGAGCTCAGTTTCTAAATATTGCACGACATTGAGCGCAACAATTCTGTTTTCCCCTTTATTAATTTTTATAATCTTCAAGAAGGGCGCCGTCTGGTGAGCATCTTCAGCATCGCTAATATCTAACTCTATCAAGAGATGTTGAACTCCAACCCAATCATTATTAATAGCACCGCCATCATAGCAATAAGATTTTTCTGATAGATCATAGTCATTCTTCTTAAAACTAGAAAACGTATCCATATATTGTGTAGCATAAAATTCCGCTTGTTTTTTGTCTTCCGAAAACGATATAAAATGCTTCTGCCCTTCAACTCCATCTCCCAAATTATTGTCTATGACGTGCATAACAGTTCCGTCTAAAAATCCAAGCTGCTGAAACCGATACGGATTTCCACCATTTATAAAATCAGAAGGAAGACCCAAATGAATAAATTTTTTTAAAGCTGTTACCCTATCCGTACTGCCATTAATGATATTTTCACCGCGATAAAGTTTCATCTGGCTCTTTCGTAAATCATAGATCAGAGAGTAATACTAAAGCATAAAATTTGGAACGAACCCATCAATTTTGACCGTCAACAACTGACAGCGACCGAACTTGAAGCATGGTAAATTATTGAAATTACTTAAAACACAACTATACTAACTACTTAGATTGGGGCCTCAGGCGAACCGCCTTTCTCCGCCAAATGGAGCCCGAGACAATCCGCCTTTTTCAACTCATGTAGGGCTCAATATTTATTTCTTCGAAAAATGAGGCTGAACAGAATCTTTACCCGGAACGGAGACTTTTTGTTTAATGATCGGCACTAAGACTTTTGGGATGTCGATGGTAAATAGACAACCGATGCCAGCGTTGTTTTTGACCTGGATTGTTCCCTGGCAGTGCTCGATGGCTCTCTTTGCGATCGAGAGTCCGAGGCCCATTCCGCTCTTGTCTTCGTTCTCTTGAGTGTAAGCCATAAAAATGGTTTTCAATTTACTCGCTTCGATGCCGCCGCATTCATCTTGAATCGAAATCAGAATACGTCCTTCCGACTCGGTGGCAACGACGAGGATCTTTCCGTGTGAGGGTGTGTACTTGATTGCATTTTGCAGAAGATTTGCCACAGCAGACAGTAAAAACTGTCTATCTGTTTCGACTTCGAGGTCCGGATCCACGTTGATTGTGACTGTCTGATGTTTTTTGAGAGCTTCAACTTTAGCAGTGATTGAGATTCGATCGAGAAAAATAAAAATATTAAATTTTTCGACAAACAAATCCACATCGGCACGCATTCGCACTTCGGACAACGAACGGTCGATGAGATGGGCCATGCGGCTCAAGCTTTCTTCTAAGACCGTGGCCGTGCTCCCGTTTGTTCCAACGAGCCCGGCTCGAATCATTCCACTGGCAATTGTCGCCGTAGAGAGTGCATTTCGTAATTCGTGCGTAAGAAAACCCAAGTGTTTTACTTCTCGTGCTTCACTCTGAAGGTTGCTGCGATATTCGTACTCGGAGACGGCTGAGGCAATCGCCACGTCCAAACAGCCATTAAAAAGATTAAATTCTTCGGCTGAAATATTTTTATTCTTCATTGTCGCAAGCTCAGTAATGGCCTGGCACATGGCCCCGTAGGAATGAACAACATGCGATAGCGAGTAACCAAGTCGCAAGAATTCTTTTCCGTGGGAGGCGGCCTCCTCCAACATGTCTTGCGGCGGAGCTGCGTTCATTTTTGCCGACAAAACTGTAATCAATTGATCGTAAAAGAGAGGAAGTCCGAGTTTTAATTGTTCGGACGTTGTGTGTGTTCCGGCAAGGCTTTTGGATTTTTTTTCACAAAGCTCGAGGATTTCTTTTTTATGACTGAGTAGGAATTCGTGTAACATGAGCCCGCTTTCTGACGTGATTGCATTAGACGCCTTTAAAAATCATTCGTCTACCTCTAAAAATTGCTACCGTCTTAAGTGTGTGCTAGAAGTGTTTATGAATAATTCCAAAGGCAAAACAGTGCTCATTGTCGACGACTGCAAAGAGATTCAAACGCTTCTCAAAACGCTCTTAGATGCTCACGGCTTTCAGGTCCATTGTGCCTCAAATGGCGAAGAGGCGCTTCAACAGCTCGAGTCCACTCTTCCCGTCCCAGACGCCATCCTCGTCGACGTCAGAATGCCTATCATGGGCGGACTTGTATTCCTGGAAAAAATTCAAGTCTTGCCAAAATTCAATCGAATTCCGGTTGTTTTGATGTCGGGTGATCATGATCTTGAAGAAAAGGGCGCGGGCACTATCGCCTCGGTTCTCATTAAAAAACCACTGAGCAGTCATCTTGTACTCGCCGCACTTTCACGAGTTTTACTTAACGATTCAATGCCTGTTTAAATTTTTAAAGAGGAATCCAAAACGAAAAGGTTGAGCCTTTTCCAGGCTGGCTTGTGACTTCCATTTTTCCATTGTGATGCTCAACAAATTTGCGTGAGATGGCGAGCCCTAACCCACTGCTGGGTTCGCCCTCTGTAGGACGTGTCGATGTTTTTCCAAACTCGGAGAAAAGCTGTGATTGCTCGTTCTCAGGAATTCCTAAGCCGGTGTCTTTAACCGCAAAAATAAGCCTCTTTTCTTCTCCATAAACTAGAAATTCAATGTGTGAATTACGATTGGAAAATTTAATTGCGTTGCTAAATAAATTGTCTAGAACTCTGCATATTTTTTCAGAATGAAACTGGGCCGTATTTGGCAAGTTAGTAAAGGATCTTTGAAAGGTGATCTCTTTTGCTTTTGCCATTGCCTCCCCACGCAGGGCCATTTCATCACAAAAACTACTCACATTATGTGTCGCCTTTACAAGCTCCGTTGTATTCAACTGGGTCAGCTCATCCAAAAGACGAAACATGTACTGAGTGTTCTTTTTTAAATGTGAAAACATTTTTTGGGCGGCTGGCTCGAGCAGCTTGTACCACTCTTCGTCAGTTGTAAAATCCAAATAGCTTTCCACGATCCCAAGAGGAGCCCGCAAATCATGTAAAATACAGCGGAACGATTGAATAATTCCTTTATTATCTGAGAAAAAATTCTTAAGACGTCCTTGCTCAACAACAATAGCAAGCTCGTCTGCGATATTACAAAAGACCTCAAGATGATTGTGATCGTAGGCGTTTAAACTGAAACTTGAAAAGAACACAATTCCAATCGGGTTGTTGTTGCATCTTAAAGGACAAGTGAGGCTCGATTTAATCTCGTCTTTTAATGCCAATTGAGTCGACACCGAGTCAGGATGTTTCTTTGCATACTCTGGAAAATCGTTGATGATTCTCGGTGTCCCTGTTTTAAAAATATCTTTTAAACTACTTTCATTAAGGCGTGCTGAATAATTTTTTTTAAGATATTGAACTGGCTTTTTGGCTTGCACCCAACTGAGGGTTAGTTTTTCTGTCGAATCGTCGAGAAGAGCAATGCCCATTCTATCATAAGGAATCAGGTGTCCCAAAGATTCAAATATATATCCAAGAACGTCATCGTAACTTTCGCCGCGAGTCAGCTTTTGATTAATTCCTTTAACCAATCTTCCAAATAAGGCTTCAGTATAAAAAGCAGCCGCCTGCGGATCAATGTTGATTTGATCCACAATCGGCCGGCCTGATTGGTCGCTTGTGTTTGTCACAAAAACGTCTCTCCTCTAACTAAAAAGGCTTACTGTATTGCGGACGAAGCACTGTGTTCTTGTTTCATTTTTTTGTAAAGTGTCTTGCGATCAATCCCTATCTTGCGCGCGGTTAAATCACGAGCACCGCCATTTCTTCGCACGGCGTACTCAATGTATTTGTGGGTTATTTCATCAAGACTCGGAAGTTCGTTCGAGCAACCAACGGCAAAAATAGTTTCTTCTTGCGGTAATTTTTCTTCCTTCGACCGTGTTGCTTCGAGTTGTGATGTCGCTGGCATAAAATCTTCTAACGAAATTTCTCTATCACGGCAGAGGATCACCGCTCTTTCCACCGCGTTTTCGAGTTCACGGACATTCCCTCGCCATTTGTTTTCGACGATATACTTCATTGCCTCTTTCGAAAACGATTTGGCCGACGCGCCGTTAATCAGCGTGTACTTTCGTAAAAACGCCTGGGCGAGAGGCAATAAGTCTTCCGTGCGGTCGCGCAGCGGTGGAATCGAAATAGGAATCACATTGAGTCTAAAAAATAAATCTTCGCGAAAGCGATTCTCATTGATTTCTAAATTGAGATCCTTATGGGTCGCGGAGATCACCCGGCAATTGATGTCTCTGTCATGATTTTCTCCAACACGACGGATCTTTTTATCTTGTAAAACTCTTAGGAGTTTGGATTGTAGAGAAAGGCTCAAGTCACCAATCTCGTCGAGGAAAAGCGTTCCATCCTCGGCCTCTTCAAAAAGTCCCATTTTTTTATCTTGCGCACCCGTGAATGAGCCCTTGGCATGACCGAAAAGTTCCGACTCTAACAATGTCTCCGGGATGGCAGAACAATTGATCGCCACAAAAGGGCCTTTGCTTTGACGGCTTGAATTATGGATAAACTTGGCCACCAATTCTTTGCCCGTGCCACTCTCTCCGGTAATAAAAATATTGGCGTGGCTGGGGGCAACTCGCTTTGCAATATCCAAAACATTTAAAAAACTGGGGCTATGTCCAACAATATTGTCCTGAAAGCTGTTTTCACCTTTGACTCGCTGGCGAAGCTCATTAATATCTCCCTTCAGCGCTTTTAAATAGAGCGCTCTTTCGACAGACATCTGAAGCTGTGGAAAATAGATGGGCTTAACAATAAAATCATACGCACCCTTTTGAATTGCATCGACAGCCGCTTCCGCTGTTCGGGTGGTCGTGACTAGAATGATGGGAAGATCAGGCCAATTTTTTTTGATTTCTTCTGTGAATTCGACTCCAGACATCCGAGGTAAACAAAGATCCGTTAACAACACGTCCCATGTGGCCCCATTTTTGAGGCTTTCCTCGAGGGCCGATTCTGCATCTAAGTAAGTTATCACCTCAAAGCCTCGGGGCTTGAAATACGCAATCATGAGGTCATGAATGCTTTCGTCATCATCAACAACAACGACTTTTGTTTTGGTCTTTTGGTCATTCATTGGCTGATTCATCTGAATTCCTTACACTTAGAATTTAAGCTACCGTGAAATACTATCACAAAAGATAACTTTTTTCCCTTACAAAAGATGTTTTTTTATTTACACATCTTTACAGATGTGAAGGAAACTTAAAGTCGAATTTTATTTATGTCGCTTTTGTCTCGCATTATTGAGTCATTCATTCTTTTTCGATAGAGCTTCTACACATTTAGTAAATTCTTCAATCAGTTGTTGCGCTCGTGTTGCGAAATCTTTAACCGAAAGTTCTTCCATTTCCAATCCGACATTCAAGAGTTCTGGGAATCCAAAGCTCTCTGCGCTGCCTCGCAGTTTGTGACCCGTGCGATGAAAGACTTCGATATGCCCTCGAAGCAGCGCCTCACTGAGGAGGAGAATCTCTTCTTGTCTTCTGATAAGGTACTTTTCTTTCATCTCGCGAGTGACATGCATCATACGAGGATCGTATCACGCATCCTCCTTAGGAACACTGTCATTTGTTTTGACAGGGATTCGTTTCAAAAATATCTTAATAGATCAACGACGTAGAGGCACTTCATGGACAACCTGACCCACTCTCTCTTTGGCGCCGCTGCCGCCGAAGCTTATCTTCAAAGAAAATATCCCAAAAACCCAGTCCCACCTCGAGCTGCACTTTACATCACTTCGATCGTAGCCAATAACTTTACGGACTTAGATCTTCTATTTGGTTTGATTGATAACTCACCGCTTGGCTATCTTTTAAACCATCGGGGATGGACACACACCGTCTTGGGTTCCCTCGCTCAGTCTTTGATGCTCATTGGACTGATAGAACTTTGGATGAAGTTCTTTGCACCCCGCCTGATTCAATACAAAAGGGATATTTGGATTCTAGCTTTGCTTGGTAGCCAAACTCACATGCTTTTGGATTTTTTTAATTCCTATGGAGTTCACCCGCTATGGCCCCTGTCGACTGACTGGTACTATCTGGATTCGATCTTTATTATTGAGCCGCTCCTGTGGATTGCGTTAGTGCCAATTTGGCTACGCCCCAAAAGCACGAGCTGGCTTTTGTTGGTTCCCATCTTTCTGGCTTACAGTTATGGAGTTTCTAGAAATTTGGTTTCCACTTCGGCACTGGTCGGCGCCACGGCCTGTTTCTTCTTTTGTTTCTGGTTTTATGGGAAGATTCAACCAAAACATAAGGCGCTTGTCGCACTCACGACATTCTTTTTGATCGTTGGCACTTTTTGGGCGCACCAGAAAATTGCACGAAATCAAATTCGTTTTGAATTAGCTAAAGTTTCGAAAATGAACACGCTAGATGTCGTCCTGTCGTCACTTCCCTCCAATCCAACTTGCTGGTTTTTTATTACACCTCAAGTTTCGGATAGCGAATATCGGGTCCTTGCGGGGACTGTGGCGCTTTATGGTGGAAATCCTTCCACATGCCTTTCCTGGCCACTTGGCTCAGGGCTAACAACGAATACTCCACCTCCTGAAAGCACATCTTCGAACATCTCCTTTAGAGGCGCTTGGTCAGCCTCCTTGGAAGAACTGCGCCCCTTGCTCACTCGCTGCAATGTTTTATCTTGGTTTAAATTTGCACGTGTTCCAATTTGGCAAAACAATCGCCTCAATGATTTGCGTTTTGCTTCGCGAAACGAAAATAACTTTACCACTTTTGACGCCTCAGCCAGTGTACAAGATCACTGCCCACCAGTGTCTGCCCCTTGGAACCCGCCGCGAAGCGATTTGTTAGATTTTATCAAAACTCGTGACTCTTTAGGAGATGAACCCTAGTATTTCAAGACGATGAACTGGAAAGTTTTGTTAAAAATTTCGTCTCTTTTGTTCGCTCTCATGGTCACGATCTATTCGATTTACATGCTCAATTCCCAACACTCTGTGGATCTTTTTTCGAGTCTAGGGATTTCCACCTCACAAAAAACTTTTAACTGGTGCCCCGATCGACTGAAGAAAATCGAAGGGCTGAGCTCCTCTTGGAGTCTCGAAGAAAAGGATCGTCAGTGGCTTTTGCAAATGAACTCTGCGCCACTGCTCACTGTTGATTATCTTGAAATTGAAAAATGGCTGGCCCAGTATTGCTCCGTCAGCGTAACTCCATACCCGCCAGAAAAGTTACTCGATTTAAAGTTAAACCCACTCGCTCGACTCAATTTTAATGATGGCACTCAGGCGCTCTTTTATCATAAAGATTTTCAGGTTTTTCAAATCAATGAGCTCACATTTGAGTCTCAGGAAATGCAACAAGCTCTTGCAGAACTCAAAACTCTTCTTAAAATTGAAGTTCAGTAACTTTTTTTAGAGACGATGAAGATTGGCTTTTCTTCTTTTTTGGCGACTTAAAACAATGTTGTTTAAAATAATCAATGCGCCAGCGAGCCAAATAAATAAAAACCCACCCAGCTTGAATGCTGTCACGGGTTCCGAATAGAGAAAAACGCCAGTCATAAATTGCAAACTTGGCGCGAGGAACTGAAAAAAACCGAGAAGGTAAAACGGCAACCTTTGCGCGGCCTCTGCAAAAAAAATCAATGGTAAACCCGTAATCATGCCCGCTCCAACCAAGAGAAGACCTGTACCCACATCGGCACTGGCCCCAAACGGAAATGGAACTTGTCCTAGTAGCGGACCTTGCGCCCACAAAAGAAGGAGTGCCAACGGAACCATCACTAAAGATTCAAACTGGTTTGATTCGAGAGCCGGCGTGGGATTGAGTTTTTTTATAAGCCCGTAAAATGAAAACGAAAATGCTAAGAATAAGGCGATCCATGGAAGATGCCCTTGATCAAAAGAAATCACCAAAACACCAACGCTCGCTAAAAACGTTGCCACTTTTTGAAAGATGTTTAGCGTTTCTTTTAAAAAGAAAACGCCAATGGCAATATTCACGAGCGGATTGATAAAGTAACCCAAACTGCTCTCGACAATTTGATTGGAATTCACGGCGTATATATATACAAACCAGTTGGCCATAAGTAACGAAGCCGCCAACAGCAAGCTCCAAACTCTTTGACGATTTTGTGGCCAAAAAATTTTTAGTTTTTTATCTTTCACTATAATAACAAGCGTGTAAAAAACAAAAGCCCACAAAACTCGGTGGCACAAGATCTCCATCGGTGGAACATGTTTCAAAAACTTCCAATAGATAGGAAAAAAGCCCCACGCCAGGTAGGCAAGGAGTGCATAGATTGTTCCGATTTTAAGTCGATGAGTTTCTTCTGAATTCACTAGGGACGCTTATAGCACCCATGGCGGATGATCGCCAAGCTCTTCGTCAGCATTTCTGCCAAGCTCCTGCAGTCGATACCGCTCCAACGACAAAAACAGACTCTGATCATTGAATGCCGTATCGTCTTCTGTCGCCAGAGCGTCTCGACATGGACTATAGGGGATGTAGCTGGTCGACGAGCAAAGGCTTACATTCATTCGATTGGGGTCGCCCATTTTTTCTAGCCATTCCTGGAGTAAAAGGGGGCGATGCGGGTCGAGCGCGGGGTCGAGCACGTATTTTTCCTGGCCATCTGTTACAATAAGAGCCACATGGTACCACCATGAAACCATCCCACTGACACTGTTGTCCGTCTTTACTAAGAGGTCACCGTAAACAAATATTTTTGTGGGAATGCTTTCACCCATGTTTTCGATATTATCCCTCATCAGAGCGGCACGGGCATAACAACCGTCATCAGGATAGAGCCAAGTGGATCGTCTTTTGATGTTTGGATTGAGGGGTTCGGGGATAAATTTAAGATCGCGAAGTTTTTTAAAATTTTGTAAAATTTGCGCATAATCTTTCCAGCGCGTTAATCCGTTAAAATCGATTTCAGGAATTGGCTTTGAATCATCAACGGATGTTCCGCGCAACGATTTGAGCGGTTCTGGCTGCATCGTTTTTACCATTGATTGCCAAGAAATATGGGGCGGTCGATGGGCCGAAACCCCGTTTGTCGCAAGGGATTGCGGCGCGACACCCATCAACGTCATCCATAGTAGAAAAAAGCGCATAGATTCTCCCTTTAGTAGTGCCTCATTATCTCAACCCATTTTTTGACAAATGTAAAAACCTTTCTGTTGCCTAAAAGAACGGGTTTAGATAGTAAAAGATCATGCTTTCACTCTTTTCTCGCCTGGAATCCTATGACCATATTGTCTGGGATTGGAATGGCACTCTGTTAAGCGACATCAATCATGCTGTTCAAACCGTGAACCAGCTTCTTGGAAAAAGGAACCTCCCTCTCCTGACTGAAAACTCTTACAAAGAAAAGTTTCACTTTCCCATTCGCTCCTATTACAACGTTTTGGGGTTTGATCTTGAAAAAGAGTCGTTTGAATCTCTGTGCGAAGAGTTTGTCGATCTTTTTATGAGAGGCGTGTTTGATTGCCCTCTTGTCGAGGGCACAAAAGACCTACTGACAAAAATTAAACAGCACGGAAAAAAACAGTCCATTCTTTCGGCCTCTGACCAACAAAGTTTGGATCGAATGATTCGTCATTTTCAGCTTGGCGAGCATCTGGATCATGTATATGGCATTGCAGATAAGTTTGCAGCGAGTAAAGTCTATCGTGGGCGCGAGCTGATGCAAACAAGCGGTGTTGGCTCTCATAAGACAATTTTAGTGGGCGATACTGATCATGATCTTGAAGTAGGCGTAGAATTAGGAATTGATGTTTTGCTTGTCGCCCACGGGCACCAAGAAGCCCGTCGACTTCGCGCCATTCATCACAATGTCGTCGATGTGGATGAGGCAAAGCGCTCGCGATAAGTGCAGCGCTGGCAAAGGTCAGAAACCAATTTGTTATTTTCGAACCCCGCTTTCACTGCTTGATAGGGCTCTCTCTCTAAAACCTCTTGAATCGATTGCTGGTTGATGTTTCCCAACAGAACATCGGCTTCTTTGTCCAAACAACAGGGAACGACTTTTCCATCCGCATGGATGGCCAGTTGGGAGCGGGCTCCCCAACATGTGCCCGTCTCGCTTACCTGTGGATGCTTTAAGCTCGGCCATTCAAAACGTGTATCAAAGTGGACGTAAATTCGTCCACGAACATTCTTGGACTTTTTAAACGCAGGATCGACGTTTCGATTGATCTGGACAGAAAAGTGATCTTCGATCTTTTGTAGAAAAAATTCATTGATTGGATTTTGTTTTTCTTCGGCAGGCAAATTCCAAAAGCGAAAATTAATGTACAGATCTGGACGGGCCTCTTCGGCCTTTTGGCAGAATTGAAGTATTTTTTCAAAATACGTTTCGGGATTCGCCTTTGGAAAATTATCTACAAAGCTTTGCAAAGAAAAATTCACCTGCACAATCGTTTTTGTAAGGAGTGCCGCGATGTTGGAATCAGAAAGCAACGTGGCATTTGTTGTGATTTCGATCGGGATGTTGTGTTTTTCTGCGATACGAACCGCTTGTGAAAATTGTGGATGGTTGAGCGGCTCCCCCATCACGTGAAAGCAAACTCGCTCCGCAAGTGGCTTCGCTTGGAGAAGGTTTTTTTCGATTTCCACAAGAGACATCACTTTTTTGTCCCTCTCAACAACTGGGCAAAAAGTGCACTGTAGGTTACAGATATTGCTAATTTCGAGATACACTTTCTTGAATGGAATCAATCGTTCCCACTCTCATAAATAATTTTGACTTGATCGGCCGCTTTTTTTGCCACTTTGCGAGCCAGTACTGTGTTCTTTTCGCGGGCTAAGGCAACACCCATGCGGCGATACCTTCGGGTGGAGGGCTTTCCAAAAATACGCACCTCACAATTTTTAAGCTGAAGAGCTTTATCCACACCTTCCACCGTAAAGTGTTCCGAATCACGCGCTGCAAGGATCACCGCCGAGGCGCTCGCTCCGTAGTAAGAAATCTGTGGAATGGGTAGACCTAAAATCGCACGCAAGTGAAGATCGAACTCCGAAAGATTTTGCGAAATCAAGGTCACAAGCCCGGTGTCATGAGGACGAGGCGATAGCTCCGAAAAATAAACATCTTTTTTTGTGACAAAAAATTCCACGCCAAAAAGACCACTGCCGCCGAGATCGTCCGTGACTTTTTTGGCCATGTTTTGCGCCTGCTTTAGCTGCTTGAGAGTCATTTTAGCTGGGAGCCAAGACTCCTGATAGTCTCCGCGCTCTTGGCGATGTCCGATCGGTTGCACAAAAAGTGTTTTTCCTTTTTTTTGCTTGATGGTTAAAAGAGTGATTTCAAAATCAAAGGGAATAAATTCTTCGACGATGACTTTTTGTTTATCCCCGCGCATGCCTTCAACAGCATACTTCCAAGACCTTGAAATATCTTTTGCCGCTTTTGCCACAGATTGACCTTTGCCCGAGGAGGACATCACCGGCTTGATCACACAGGGAAAGCCGATCTCCTGGCTTTGCCGTATCAGTTCGGATTCGCTTTCGGCATAGGCGTATTTTGCGGTTTTGAGCTTAAGATGGTGACGGGCGCGATCCCGGATGGCGTCGCGATTCATTGTCAGGTGCGTGGCGCGCGCGGTGGGCACGACTTGGATTCCGCGGTCTTCGAACTCTTGGAGTTTTTCGGTGCGAATGGCCTCGATCTCAGGAACAATCAAATCGGGTCGGTGTTTGATCACCACGCGTTCGAGCTCACGAGGGTTTAACATGTCAATGACTTCAAACATGTCCGCAACGGCCATGGCTGGCGCCCCAGGATAGCGATCCACTGCAATCACTGAGATCCCGAGACGTTTTGCGGAGATCACAAACTCTTTCCCAAGTTCACCAGAACCAAGAAGCATGATTTTTTTATTGAGCATACCGACTCCCTTAAAGGGGGAGTCTTAGCACAGGGCCCTGTGCGTGAAAAGCCTTCTCATTCGATTTCCTCGAACTCTTCGGCATTTTCGGTGTCTTTTGTATCTTCTACGCTGTAATTGGCAGGAACACTTGCCGGAGCTCGAGCTCTTTGGCCACAACTTTTGTTTATGGCATCGTGTTCTTCGATCAATTGTTCTCGTTTTTTTTCAAAGGCTTGCGTGTCAACTGTCATTTTGGAAAGCTGTGAAATCAAACTTTCCATGCGCCAATGGTAACTTTCTGTGTGTTGAGAGTTACAGTCCGTATCATGGTGCTGAGCCACACTCGCACTCGACAATAGAAGAATGAGGAGGATTCGCATATCCAATGAGAAAGCAAAGACGAGGCCTAAAAAATGCAGAGTCCTAAACGTTTTAAGCATTTTACTTCGCTATTATGTGTAGAGTTTGGTGGAGATTGTCTCATATGTGAACAGTGCCCGAGTGTTTCAAATTGAGACATTTTTCTTGCCGAGAAGGTCTGGGTCGGTGATGCTTAAGGTATGAGTTTTTTAATGGTTGGACTTGGTGGTTTTTTAGGCGCAATCACTCGATACATAGCAGGGTTATTTATTTTGTCTTCCACGGGCTTCCCTTGGGCTACGTTGTTTGTAAATGTTGTGGGTTGCGCGACGATAGCTGTCTTAGCAAGCGCCAAGGATCATCTCTCCCTCTCTTTATATTTATTTTTAGTTCCTGGGTTTTTAGGCGCTTTTACAACATTTTCTGCCTTTGGCATTGAGACCATTCAGCTCCTGCAGAACAATCAAACACATCTTGCGCTTCTAAATATTGCACTCAATCTCGCGCTGGGCCTCTCTGCTGTTCTTTTTATTTCGCGGCTCTTATTGCCTTCTGGAGGTTCACTCTGATTAAGAGGGTTCGTTCGCATCATATATTTATGTGGAATTACATGTTCGATCTTGTGCGAGCCCTGTTTCGACCGGCGATGGTTTTTTTACTTTTTTCGTCTATTACTATCGTCATCTTAGGAGCGGCTGGATTTTATTATTTGGAGTTTGGTACAAATGATAAAATTTTAAGTTTTCTGGATGCCGCTTACTACATTGTGACTATTTTTACCGGTGTTGGCTTGGGAGACATCGTACCTATGACAAATGAAGGCCGGATGCTCTCCATGGCTGTGATGTTTGTCGGGACCGCGATTTATGTGAGCTACGCCGGCGTGGTGACTGCGACGATACTCGCGCTCGAAAATGACAGATATAAGTAGATTCGCACCTACATCGCTGGGATCTATGTCTTGGATTATTTTTTTAGTTTTTAACATCTATGACCTTTTTGCTACACTTGTGAAAAGATAAAGTAGGTAGCCAATGAAGCAAATTTTTCTTCTTGTTTTAATTTTCCTCCTGCAGCAGAACATCACAGCAGAAACAACACTATCTAAGTCTGGGCCCCAGGACAATGATTGGCCGGTTGATTGTCCAAACTGTCAACCCTTTAGAAATGGTCAAAAACAGAATAATACTGGCGGCAAACTACTCTCCGATGCTGAAATTATTGACCATGTAAACGCCCTGTTGCCCTATTTTCCTAAAAATTTTATAAATCCTAAAATTGCTGTTTGCATTGCTCGTAAAGAGTCGAAAAAATATTCTGCGGCGGCAAATGGAAAATCGACGGCTCGGGGATTGTACCAAGTGCTGAAAGGGACTGCGGCTGTGGCGCTCAAGGAAACACCCTGTAAGGGTGTGACGACCTATAACTGGTCAACAATGGCTGCGTCCAGTCGAGCACAAACGTTCGTTTTTTTATGCGTAGCCTACATGAAAACGAGAGAAGCTGGTAGATCATCCTTTGATAGTGTTGGCGTTAAACGCTACCATGGAGATAATCGAGATTCGGTAAACAGGGCTTACTTAAAATCCGTGCGACGAAACGGTTGTTCTGGTATTCTTTGATAGGAGTTACTTAGTATGAGAAAATTTTTGTTTATTACGATTCTATTTTGCACATCGTTTTGCTTTTCGGAACCAAAAATAAATACGAAGCCAGGTGCCGCCACACGCAACGTTTCGCAGGAAGTTACTTGGGATAGCTTTGAATATTTTCTAGATGAAAAGAATTATTCAACAGGATTAAGGTTCTTGAATAATCAAAAAAAATCTATCGGCATCTACACTGATCCGGAAAACTTAAAAATGTTAGCTTCCGAAGAGGAACAAAAAGATATTGGAGAATCTCATAAAATCGTACCCATTTCCAATAATCAAAAGTTACTCATCACCATATGGATGAGCGGGCAATATCACCGTTACCGCATTTTTAATCCTTCAGTATCCATGACAACTCCCGTTTGCGAATTACAGGGAGAGGGTGATTATGCGGATACACTTCAATACAAACTTGAAGGTGAAACTCTGTCTGTTCTCGTTCAAGAGAAATTGGGCAAGCTAAGTTATCTCGGTTGTAAATATAAAACCGTTCATAAACACAAAAATTAATTTTTACATCTCCACAAAAGTTCTGCTGTCTCAAAACAGTCCTCCATTCGTCCAGAGTTGAGACACTCGTTTAAAATCGTTCGCGCCTCGACTTAGGATTAGTTATTCTTACATAACACAGCTGTACTTTTGTTGGAACATTACTTCGTACGTGAGGGGGAAACCGTGCAAAGAATAATGATCTTTGTGGTTTTATTTTTAAGGGTAGGCCTCGTTCAGGCTCAGTCTGAATCCGAAAAAGAGGCCAAGTGGATGCTCGAGCGAATTACCAGTGTTCGCTGGAGTGGGGATTCACCTTTATTGCAACAAATGACCTCCTTGATTTCTACTGGCAATCGTGAACAAGCCGCACAGCTCGCCATGTCTCAGCCGCAGTTTTTAAATATCACAGTCAAACAACTCGCTACACAGATGTCCACGCGCGAAGAAACAATTCGTACCGCATTTAATGATTTTGCCGCTAGCTTTATTGGTGTTACTCGTGATGATACAGACGCTCGAGAGCTTCTCACTGGTAACTTTTATTATGCGGCCGCAGATGCACTCATTCCTATGGGCGTGACGATTCCAGTCGCACTGGGACCAGACATCATCGCTTCGAACAGACATTATGCCGCACTGGAATCAAATCGTTTGGATTTGGGTGCAGTTTTAGAAAGACGTGAAACTCAGTTGCTTGTCATCGATAATACCAACAATACGGCACCCAATCCAGATCCTGCTGGAGTCCTCACTTCGCGAACTTATATTGAAGCGCATGCAACCGCAGGAACAAATCGTCGACTTGTGGAATTTGCGTTTCGGGAATTTATGTGTTCGAGCATCGATCAAATCGCTGATACAATGGCACCCGATATTCGTATCGGACGCGATATTGATCGTTTTCCCGGCGGTGATCACACCCGTTATCAAACATCCTGTAAGGGTTGCCATACGGTGATGGATGGCTTTCGTGGTGCTTTTGCGATGTGGGATTTTAATAATGTGCCTATTCATTCTCGAGCTGGCGGAATCGAAGGACGAAGTCCTGCCGCGGATGGCACCACACGCGTGATGAATAAGCTCAATAAAAATGGCACTGTTTATGCTGGCGGGTATGTGACCCGTGATGACTCTTGGGTGAATCATGCCAATCGCGGAGCCAATGCTCTTTCTCTTGGGTGGCGTTCAACCACAACTGCTGGAAATGGTGTTGCTGGTTTTGGAGCCCTTCTCTCGCGCTCGCAACGCTTTAGTCAGTGTATGGCGAAGCGAGTTTACAACTCCATTTGTCGCAGAGATCTTCCGCAAGAAGACCAAAAAACTCTGTTTACAAAATTGGGCTCTCGCTGGGAATCTTCGGGCTTTAAAATGAAAAAGCTTTATGAAATCGTAGCCACTGATTCCAATTGCCGTTATCGCCTTCCGGAGGGTTTATGATAGTGAGTTTTAAAAACCTGCTAAGAATTGGTGCGATCTTAGGCCTCTTGAGCATTTATTTTGTGATGGGATTTAACTGCTCCGCAAGCAAAATGCATTCTCTTTTGGGAAATGGCTCCATGGAATCAAATGCGGCCTCTAAATCCGAAAATCTTCCTTATGCACTTCTCAATGCAGAACAGGCTTTGTCTTCGATGTTGAATGTCACCGAGCAACCACAAGCTAGCACGGGTGTTCGAAACGAATTCAATGTGCGCAACTCTGCATTTTCGGTCAATAGCTACCTCTCTTCGATGAACGCTCCGATGCTCCTCTCCGCCACCTCATTGGCTGGGGAGGTTTGCAATAGTTTGATCGCAAGAGAACGCGCACTGGCTGCGAATCAACGTCTCTTTTTTGGTGCAGTTAATTTTGCCGCTGGTCCTTCTCAAATTCAAACGAATGATTACAAACAAACTGTCGAGCTCTTTGCTAAGAAGGTTTGGGGACGACAACTCGCCTCCGAAGAATATGACTACTTTACAGAGTATCTGTCTGAGTATCTCTTAACATTAACACCTGCGGAAAGAGGACAGGCCGCTAAAACGACAGCTTTTTATATTTCTGTTTGTTCTGCGGCATTATCAAGTTTTGACTCATTAACTTACTAGGGGACGTTTATGAAACAAAAAAAATCACAAGAAATTCCTCAATGGGCTCTCACGGGACATCGAAAGCCTGTCACAAGACGCGAACTCCTGGCTCACGGAATTATTCCATTTGCCGGAATGATGTTGGCACCGCAAACCCTCAACCTCTTACTCTCAAGCACGGCTTCGGCACAGCAGGCTGTTCAGTGTCCAACGGCGGTTTCGGGCTTTACTCCTTTTATCACACTTAATTTAGGTGGTGGCGCAGCTATGGCCGGGAACTTTGTGCCCATGAATGCAAGTGGTGGACGCCTTGCCTCTTATAATAAAATGGGCCTGGGTGACAACCAAGTTCCTGTCGAGACTGAATTCGGTGGCGGCACCTTTGCTGGTGCTGACGCGAATGGTGTTTTAATTAGCAAGATGCTTGAGGGAATTCGTAGCGCAGCAAATACGGCGACTCTTTCTAAAACGTCTTTTGTTGGAGTTTGTGTTCGCTCTCGTGATGATTCCTCCGAAAACCCATTTGATATTTCGGGGCTCGTGGTTAAAGCTGGACTTGGTGGCACACACCTTCCCAACATGGGCACTCGCTCTTCGGCTTCTGGAATTGATCAGATGCCTGCTGTTCTTTTTCCGCCGACTCCCCTTGTTGTTAGAAGCTTTCGCGACATCACCAATTCTCTCGGTTATTCCGCAGCGATTGGAACTCAGCTCAATGATAGGCAAAAAGTAAAACTCGCTGATTTGGTTTCGAAACTCAGCGCGCATCAGTCTCGAAAACTCGCATCACTTGAGTCTGCTGAACAAATCAAACAACTGGTCGATTGTGCCGGAATTAAAAACACCGCCCTCGTCGAGGAAGGGACCGGCGCTGTTGATCCCGTGCAGAGTGCAAGCTTTGCACCTATCTGGGCACTCAATGCCAACTCGAATCAGAGTGGAAATGATTATGTCTTTGGATCTATGGTTTATAATGCACTGATGGGATACGCTGGTGCCACAGGCCTGGAAATGGGTGGATACGACTATCATGATAACACACGAAACACAGGTGACACGCGTGACCGACAGGCTGGAATAACGATTGGCCGCATTTTGCAATCTGCAAGTATTTTACAAAAACCACTTTTTCTTTATGTGACGAGTGATGGTTCTGCAGGGTCCTCTGAATCCGAATCACGAACAGCTCCATGGACAAGCGATCGTGGAAGTGCTGGCGCGGCCTTTATTTTTATGTATGATCCCGCACGACGACCGGCTGTGAGTAGCAATCAGATCGGCTCTTTTACCGATGGACAAGCGGCTGATGATAAGTTTGTTACAGGAAACGATCCCGCTCGTGCTGCACAAGCTGTATTTGCAAACTACTTGCAGTTTAATAAAAAAATTGCATTATTTAATCAAGTGGTTGGTAGAAATGCTTTAGAAATTTCGGCCTTAAATCAGGTGATCAAAGTTGCATAAGTCGAACAGTTTCGTGATCTTTTTTATTTTACTCATAATCAGTGTTTTGGGTTACCAAAACTGTGGAGCTCCTCAACATTTAGGAGTCACCGAAAAGGCCGCTTTTTTTTCGGGGAGCTGCGAGTCTCCTTTGATGAATGCGTTTGGTGCCACTTACTATCCAACATTTAAAGCCAGGTGTGCTCGCTGCCACGAAACAGGTCCCGGAGTTGGTCTGTTTTCTAACAAAGAATTCCAAGTGGCCTTTAACGGCTTTAATAGTTTGGGACGCGCAAGAGTCGAAAGAAATCTACTCAACCCTGGCCACCAGGCCGGTCTTACTGGTCCTCAAAATCAAGCTCTTGTCGATCGAAGCTTACGGCTTTGGACTAAAGCCGAAGATGACTTTAAAGCTTGCGCAAAAGAAGCTGGCGAAGATTATATCCCTGGTGAAGAAATCGTCACTGTTCATAAGTCAAATCCCACGATTATCGAACGCGCACGAAGCGGCAATCCATGGGTGCAAATGACATGGGATTTAGAAAACGAAATGGCTCGCGGGGCCGACCGAGGAAAATACCTGATGGTGTTTTCGATCGAAGTTCGCGTTGCCATTATGAACGGATCCTTCCGCGGGTATGAGTTTCGAAATCCCTTGGTTCGACTCAAGCCCAACGCAACGATCCCTTATCGAATTTCTAAAGTTCTTGTAAGCGTAAATCAAAACATCCTATACGATGTAACAACATACAGCCAGATGAGCGCACAAATCTTGTCCATGACAGATTTTAATATCGCTCCCAACGCCGGCCTTGCGCTTTCTGTCCAAGCTCCGGTGCTGGCTACAGATTCTTTTGCTCTTGCTTTTGGAATGATTAAAACAGAGGCCGGCACAATTGGTGGCGGAACAGATGGCGGCGGAACAACGGGCGATCCAGATCCACCCCCACTCCCAACAGCTGTTACTCACACGCAATTGATCTCAACGGATATCGATGTTGGTGTATTTCGGAGAGCCTGTATCGGCTGCCACAGTGGCGCGAATCCACCGCAGGGACTCGATTTAACAAATTATAACTTAGCTTTTGACCGCAGGGCGCTGATTGTTGAACGAACCAACGACGCCAATAATCCGATGCCGCCATCGGGACTGTTATCCGATCGCGATCGCTCCATCATTCAAATCTGGCAAACTGGCGGCGGAACTCAATAAAAAAGCCTTGTTCCCGTAGCAACAAGGCTTTCTTTCAATTTGTAAAAGATAAATTTACTTAGGGCGTGTCCTCATCTAAACTTATTTTACATCGAAACGATCGAGCATCATTACTTTGTTCCACACATTTACAAAGTCACGTAGAAATTTTTGTTTTCCATCTTCTGAAGCATAAACCTCAGCAATGGCGCGAAGTTCGGAATGGGATCCAAAAAGAAGATCAACCGGTGTGGCTGTCCACTTTACTTCTCCTGTTTTACGATCGACACCTTCGTATAGTCCCTCTGCCTTCGAAGATTTTTGCCACTTCGTCGACATGTCGAGAAGGTTGACAAAGAAATCGTTGCTCAGGGTTCCTGGTTTGCTTGTAAAAACGCCGTGCTTTACTTGCCCTGCATTCGCGTTGAGTGCGCGCAGTCCACCCACAAGAACTGTCATTTCTGGGACAGTGAGTGTTAACAGGTTTGCGCGATCCACAAGCATTTCTGCTGGTGACATTGTGTTTCCTGTTGCGTAGTAGTTGCGGAAACCATCGGCTGTTGGCTCGAGGAATGCAAAAGAAGCCACATCTGTTTGCTCTTGCGAAGCATCCGTGCGTCCTGGTGTGAATGGGACTTTGATGCTGTTGCCAGACGCTTTTTCGATGGCAGCAACACCACCTAAAACGATGACATCGGCCAGAGAAACTTTAGAGCCAGCTTTACTGAAGTCTTTCTGAATTTTTTCAAGCTTCGCAAGAACTTGTGTCAATTCTGATGGGTTGTTTGCGGCCCAATCTTTTTGTGGGGCTAAGCGAAGACGTGCTCCGTTGGCTCCACCACGTAAATCTGTTCCACGGAACGAGGCCGCTGAAGACCATGCTGTGCGAACAAGTTCAGAAACTGATAAACCTGATTTTAAAATTTGGCTCTTTAGATTTGCGATTTCACCCGCACCAATCAGTTTATGATTCACTGGTGGAACAGGATCTTGCCAAATCAAAGATTCTGAAGGAACTTCTTTCCCAAGATAGCGAGCCTTCGGGCCCATGTCACGGTGAGTGAGCTTGAACCATGCCTTTGCAAAAGCCAATTCGAATTCTTTTGGATTATCGAGAAAGCGTTTTGCAATTTTTTGATAACTTGGATCCATTTTGAGAGCGAGATCTGTAGTAAACATAATCGGCGCATGTCTTTTGTCTTTATCATGTGCATCCGGGACTAAATTTCCAGCATTCTTGTCTTTAGGAATCCACTGAACAGCACCTGCTGGGCTTTTTGTTTTAACCCACTCGAAGGCAAAAAGATTGGTTAAGTACTGGTGAGTCCATTCGGCTGGCTTCGCTGTCCAAGCGCCCTCAAGACCACTTGTGATGGTGTCTGCTCCGTGACCTTTACCGCATTTGTTTTTCCAACCAAAACCTTGCTCTTCAACACCTGCAGCCGCTGGCTCTGGGCCTACGCATTTTGATGGATTTCCTTTACCATGAGCTTTACCGAAGGTATGTCCGCCCGCGATGAGGGCTAACGTTTCTTCGTCATTCATCGCCATGCGACCGAATGTTTCGCGAATATCTTTAGCTGCAGCAAGTGGATCTGGATTGCCGTTGGGCCCCTCGGGATTTACATAGATAAGTCCCATCTGTACTGCGGCGAGAGGTTTATCTAACTTTCTGTCGCCTTTGTATCTTTCATCAGCGAGGAATTTTTTTTCTGGTCCCCAGTAAACAAGATCGGCTTCCCAATCATCAGTGCGTCCACCGCCAAAACCAAAAGTTTTAAAACCCATGGATTCCATGGCTACGTTACCAGTAAGGACCATCAAGTCCGCCCAAGAAAGTTTATTGCCATATTTCTTTTTAATTGGCCAAAGAAGACGGCGCGCTTTATCTAGGTTCGCATTATCAGGCCAGCTGTTGAGGGGCTCAAATCTTTGCTGCCCGCCACCGGCACCGCCACGACCATCAGAAATACGATAGGTCCCAGCACTGTGCCAAGCCATGCGAACAAAAAATGGACCATAATGTCCGTAATCTGCGGGCCACCAATCTTGTGGTGTCTTCATGATTTTTTCGATGTCTTTTTTTACAGCTTTAAGATCAAGTTTTTTAAACTCTTGAGTATAGTTAAACTTATGATCCAATGGGCTCGACTCCGCAGCGTGCTGACGAAGTGGCGACAGATCGAGGTGTTCAGGCCACCAGAATTGGTTCGAAATATTTTGTTTGTCTGCCATTTTTTTTTCGGCAGCATATCCTGTCAGGGAAAAGCCGAATGCGAGAAGCATGGCCAACAATAGTTTTGATTTCAACATGAGTCGTCTCCTTAGTTTTCTTTTGGTTAATTAAAGCCTTTAAGAAATCGAGGATCAAGAAGTAAAAAACTATCGGATGATAGGGTCAGACTATGAAGTGGTGCTGTGGGAGTGAGCAGATTCTGGATACTGAATACCGTTTGCTGTATTCGGAATACTGTATTTTAGTGGCGGAGGGGGTGAGATTCGTTCACAGCACATTCTCATTTTCTCCTAAAATCAAGTATTTAGCTGTAAAAACAATAACCTGAGCCACTTTGTGAGTCCATTCTTTTTCCGTCTTTTCTATCCCTATCAATCAGTGTAATGCCACAAAAATGTAACACGGAAGTCAAAGATCAGCCCTTCGCCTAATTGATACGGAGCATTTTTTACAATTATGAATCCTACTCTTACTAATGTTGCTGCCAAAACTGTCAGGTGTTATAGAAGTTTTATCAATGGAGACCTACATGATGCATAGACTTTTTTGTTTTTTGTTTGCTATTTTTTTTCTCATCGGATGCAGCGACCGTGCCGAGCAAAACACACCTCCTGTACCATTAACGCCGCAGGAACAAATACTTAAGTTTTCTGTCGAAGAGTCTCCCTATGCTTTTATGGTTGAGTCTCACATTCGACAATACGACCACTTTTTTAACAAAGATCTAACTTTTACGGACTGCTATACCCTCGGCAAATTAATTGGCTTTTTTAAATTACACATAATGAACGCCGATGAAGTTGACTTTGATAATCCAAAAGCTATTGCATATTTGAAAGAGCTGAATAATACAGAAACTGAATCAGGAAAAAATATTGAAAAAGCCTACCATCTACTTTTTCAAGATAGCTGTCCGATTTTTGACTATGCTGGCGTTCGTGATGATTTCTTAATTACACTTCAAGATCATTTAATGTACTTAGAAAAAATGAAGCTAGCTGCACTTTACGGATACATAAAAGAAAAATCCGTTACTAATTACATTTTCGATATAGATGCGTTCTTCTACCTTAATACAACAGATACCTCTTTTTCTATTGCTCGAAGAAATGCAAGCTACATTCACCTGCCCAGTTCATTGGCTAATAACAATCAATTCGCATATGCGGAGTATTTATTTAAGTTGGGTTGGTCTTATGAATTTTCAAAATCCTTGTTTAATAGAATGCAAAGAAATGAAGTTTACGATTTATATAAAGAAGAAATTCTTAGTGTTTTTTCATTAATCGAGGCCATCAATGCAACAAAAAAAGAAAATATTTCTGATCTGAAGTATCTTGATTCGAAAGTTGAAAATTTAGTAAATTTAGCAGAAGAGTATTCTATAAAAGTAAGTACCCAGGAACTGTAATTCGTCCGCCATCTTAATTCACTCAAATCAAATTTGATTTGAGTGAAAAAGTCTTGTAATTATAAGTATTTACGGATATATAGATCAGCAAAAAATAGGGCAAATCACCTAGGGGGTAGCATATGAGCGGAAATTTTAGAATTGATGTGCCTTTCGAAACAAAGCCACCGCGCTTGAAGGATCTCGTAAACCAACATGTAATGGGTGATGTGTGGTTGCGGGATACACCTTTTGGACCAGTTACGGATTCACAAATTTTAGCTAAAAAATTCGGACTTACCCACGGCAACATTCTGCGCTCAATTAGCAAGTGCAGAAAAGAACTCGCAGACAATCCAAAGTATAAGCTCGAAAAAAACCTAATCGAAAGCACATATCTTGCTGGTCCAAAGGGCAAACCACGCCATGAAAGAAAAGTCGATGTCACAGAATTTGGTTTGGCACTATTACTACTTTATGTGAACAGTCCAAAAGCTCGACAGATTTCTGCCGAAATTTTGTATCGTTTTTTCATCTTACAGACTTATGTCAAGGGACTCACTCAAAATCAAATCGGTGCTATCAAGGGTTACTATCGAAAGCACATTAAAGAAGCGCCTTAACCTAAATGCCCCGCCAAACAAAAACTATGAATAAAATTTTATCTTTTTTATGTTGTCTCATTATTTTCGGCTGTTCAACGCAACTATCCATCAAGAAAGATGATTCAGTAAAATTTTTCTCCTCTGATATAAAAAATTTTTGGCAAGCATTTGATGATTCGTCCAATCAAAATATAAAAAAATGTGCAGAGATTTTCGATAAAATTTATCTTAAAAATGCCTCCCCAGGACTTAAAGATTTTTATGAAGTGCGACTCGAATCTAGTGATTCTTTATGCAAATTTGTAAATAAGTATCGGCCTTATTATGCGGAAACGCGAAAAATGATGCCAAATTTAGATGATTATTCTGAGCAAATTTTGTCAGCGTATAAAAAATTTAAAAACCTTTACCCCGACGCCTCTAATGTAGAAGTTTATTATTTGATTGGTAAAACAACCACTGCTGGAACAATTAAGGAGAACCGACTGTTAATTGGCTTAGAGATGTTTTCGTCCGGAGAGAACACGATTCATAAGCCGTTTGTTCCACAACATCTTTTACCCTATAAGTTTACATTCAAATCAATACCGCCCTTGGTTACTCATGAACTAATACATACACAACAAAAATGGGAAGGTGATCTAGATGAACTACTGGAGCTGTCCTTAAATGAAGGTAGTGCTGATTTTCTTACCAAACAAGTCCTTGGCTATACTGCTAATGATAGTCTTTATATCTACGGCTCCAAAAACGAAAAGTCTTTGAAAAGCCTTTTTAGAAGCAAGATGCACACCAAAGATGTGTCTGATTTTCTCTACAATGCGTTTAGCAGCAAGAATCCTGATCTGGGGTATTTTATGGGGTACCAAATAGTAGCTGCTTACTACAAAAAACAAAATGACAAGACGGCGGCTATAAAAAACATATTATACATTCACGACCCACAAAAATTTTTAGATGAAAGCGAGTATTACTCCAAATAAGTAACTATTTGTTCTTCAAAATTGACTCAAACGAAATAAAATCTTTTAAACTCAAAATAACCCCAGTAGTGCCATTCAAAACCCATTGGAGCGCCACAAAAGTGCCACTGGGCTTTTCTATTCCTGTCCATCCTTGTCTATTCCTCTCCCTGTTTTGTTTTCAAAACATTCTGAGTCTGAAAAGCTCAAATCAGAAACATTAAAAAAGGAGAATTCCAATGTTTGAAGTTACTGACCGATCAACTCACAAGGAAATACTTTTATCTCTTTGGGCTAGACCTCGATATGAACTTTCTACGATCTGTGTTTTGCTCAACAAAATGGGACACGAAATCCCCAACTATCTCACCAAAGAGCACATGATGGATCATTTGTCGGATATCGACAAAGAAGATCTGCTTGAAGCTCTCGACGTTTTCGAGGGATCTGACGAAGACGAAGAGTCTGATGATGACTGCGAGGAAGAAGTGGACGACGATGAAAACGAATCTGACGACGAGGACTGTGACCACTGATGTCGCGGTCCTATAATTTTATTCAGGGCGACGAACCAGAGTTGGATTGGTCGCCTGTCATTAATTTTTTGCCAAAAGAATTTGGAAAGAAATCTTCTAAAATCAGCTATACCAAGCTTTTAAACATGAAGAGACCTTGCTCTCTTGTTTCTGAGCGAATTATTTTTATAAGTGACCATGGAAATAACTGTCGACTCTTTTGCGATCCAACGCCACCGCTCTTTAAAATCGTCGAGTTCCTCGTTGATCAGCTACCAGCTGATAAAATATTCCTACATTTTAGTGGCTGCGAACTCTTAAGTCCCGAATGCACGAACGTATCACAACTGATCGGTGTTGATCCATGCGTGTGTGCCATTTCTGGTTATGGCGAAAGTGTTTCCTTTAAAGAAGCAGCAAAATTTGATGCCGTTCTTCTGAAGTGTCTCTATCAGACGGAAGAACTGTCCTTTAACACGCTTTTAGCTCTCAAAAATGAACTTCAATCAATTATACCAAAAAAGTTGGATAATTTAAGCTTTCAGTTCCACCTAAACTAATACCAGCGGAAAAGACTATCTAGCTAGCTTACCTAATTTTTTGGTAATTGTTGACTTTTTTAGCCTGTTTTTATAGCAAGGCTCATGACGAAACGTGAGTTAGAAGAACTTATTTCATATATTGATGCTGTATCAAAGACAGTAGGACTTGCTAGAGATCGCTTTAAACTATTTGAAGATAGTAAAAAAGACAGTCAAAAAAAAATTCCTGAAGATTTTGAGATCGATAAAAGGTTTGAGTATTTAGAAAATATTGTGAATACCGTTAAGTCTCTTCAAAAAATAGCATCAGAAAATTTTAACTTCCTACCTACCAAAATAGATCTGTTAGAAAAAGCTAATATCAACCCAACTGAGTACCTTGAAAAAAATATTCCTCTCATTATTAGTGAGTTTGAAAAAATTCAAAGAGTTTTTATTCGTGAATTACAATTTTTAAAACCACAAATAGAAAATTCTGAAGTAAAAATATACTCAGAAAATCATCGCATTACTTTAATACTCAAACAAATGCCTGATGGCCTCTGGCATCTCAGAACTGAATCTAAGTCACTAGTTTCCAAATTTAAAAATAATCATGGAATTCTTTTAAAATGTATTTTTCTTGCCTACCATAGAGATGAAAAAGAGAGAAGGTTACTCGCAACAGATAAAAAAATATTTATCGCTGCGAGAAGAGCCACCGTCATCGAATTACTTTCTGAAGAACTCCAGACCAATCTGGAATGTGCTGAAGGTTTTTTAAATAGTGTGAAAAAATCTAAACCTGTGCAGAAATGGCTGTCCTCCAAAGAATCTCCGTTCAAGGATTTTTCTAAGAATGAACGTATTCTAATTGTAGATCCAAATGGATTCAGTCAGAAGAAATATACAAAAATTCCACCTTCTTAAATTTTGAAACAAATTCATATGCTTACCCCTGACTGCGCACTGTAGTTAGGTGGAAGTATTTCCACCTGATTTGATTAAATAATTCCTCTTACTCGCTGATCCTATGGTTCGAAATACTGTGATCATAAAGGCACAGTTTAAACCGAGGGAGGTTTTATGAATTTCGATGTTATTGTTAAGGAAGTACTGGGCGCTAAAAAACTAAAAGCGCGCGCAAGAGTTCATTTCTACGACGAGATCACGGGGCTGTCGTTGGACATAGAGGGACTTCGTGTCATTGACGATGAAGTAAAGGCGCCCTGGGTAGCTTTACCTCAGGAGTCTTATTGGAAAAACGAGAAGATGTTTTACAAAGACCTCATCGGGCTCAACGACATCGGTAGAGCTAAGATCTTTAGCGCCATACTCACCGAATACAAAAAGTTAAAAAGCTAGCCTGCGGGTTTTAACGTTTCCGGCAGGCAGAGTGGTAATACCACATGCTGTCCCGAGGGCGGTTTTCGCCCTCGGGCTCTTAAACAAAAAACGTCTCCATAAAGTTAACTCAACAAAGGATTACATAATGTACTTGATTATAATTAGACTAACTACAACAAGGCGGGCCGTATGAAACGCCATTACTGCACGCCATTTGTCATGACCCAAATCAAACCTAAAAACGGAAAGTACCAAACACGGATGGTTTCTTGTAAGGGCTGGAGATGTAAATATTGTGGCCCTTTTAAGAAATATCAATTATTGAAAAAAATAACTGAACACCAAAAAACATATTCGCTTTTTAATTTTTTCACTCTCACACTTGTTAAAGACGTTGTGCCTCCAAAAGAATCTCCAATTTACATCCAAAACTGTTGGAAAAAATTTTCGATTCTTTTTAGAAGAAAATACGGAGCGTTCAAATATATAATCGTAAAAGAGTTCCAGAAAAATGGTATGGCACATATCCACGGCTTAGTAGATAAAAAGTGTTCTCCGTTTTGGCTATCAGATACTTGGAAATCTGTAGGTGGGGGCATGCGAACAGATTTACAAACATGTGATGAAAAAACAGTTAAATATCTGATCAAGTATGTCACTAAAGAAACACCCATGAAACTTCCTAAACGATATCGTCGCGTTGCTTCTTCTCGCGGTTTAGCCTTGTTCCCCAGAAATCCATCCGGTGAATGGCGAGTGCTAAATGAACACTACGATTGGTTACGCTCTGAAATGCGTTCCAAATCGGATGAGTTTGAATTGATAACAACGTGGGAAAATGAGGTTGGTTTTACCTCAAACATTCCCCTATCAGACTGTAATTTAGATAAAAATAAAATAAGAGATCCACAATTTTCCAGGGGTGCTATATGAGTACTCCCAATTTGTTGTTCTTTGACAATTTAATGACGGCCAAAGAAGTTGGTTTAAAACTTGGCGTGAATCCAAAAACTATATATGCGTGGGCGAAAGCAAATCGCATCCCGCATGTTCGCTTGGGTCGCGCACTACGTTTTAAACCGAATGACCTTGCAGAGTGGCTCCGAAAAAAAGGAGCACACTATGATAAGAAAACTGCACGCCTCTAAAATGACTTTGGAGGCTTTATGAAAATCGAAAAGCTAAAAGGCAATCGATCACGACCGTACCGAATTCGAATGTGTTACGGCACCACGATAATGCCTCACTACTTTGCGACCAAAAAAGAAGCGCAAGAGTTTAAAGTTTTAGTTAGGCGACAACCTGGATTGCTTGAACAAATTCATCGTGAAAGAAAAGCACTTCTCACTTTTGCTGACGAGCATTTGCAAAGAAAAGGAATTGATTTGAAATTTTCTTCTGTACTCAAATACAAAGAAAGCTTGAAACATTATATCGCTCCCCAGCTTGGGCATCTTGATCTGAGCGATATACGAAGATTGCAAATTGAAGAATTTAAAATGTGGCTTGCTCAACAGAACATTTCTTCTTCGAGCAAAAACTTTCATTTTAATTTTTTGAAGTCTCTTTTGAAAGATGCGTTTCAGCTCGAGCTGATCAATAAGAATCCTGCTGTTGGTGTTCGGGGTTTTCCCAAATCTGAACCCATACAAGATTCGTGGTCTGAGCAAGAGCTTATGCTTTTTCTCAATTTTCACGAGGACAATCCCAGACTTGTTCTCTATCTGCTTGCTGCAAATCTAGGATGTCGATTGGGAGAGCTGTTAGGGTTAAAAAAGTCTGATTTGGATTTTGAACACAATGTTATCCACATTCAAAGATCTTACGACCAAAAGACCAAACTGCTTTCGACGACTAAGACCAAGACAAAAAGAGTTGTCGCTATCCCAGACGAGTTGCATGAGTATCTTGTGCGACATATTTTGCAAACTGAAGGTGAATTTGTAGTTCCAAGAAATTTGCCAGGGCTTACTGATCCCAAACACGCATCGCGTGTTTTAAGACTAGATTGCAAAAAAGCCGGAGTACGACCGATTCGCTTTCACGATCTTCGCCATACTTGGGCAACCTTGTTTGTAGCGAAATCTGGCAACGTATTACACGCGCAGAGAGTTCTAGGACACAAGGGACTAGCAATGACAGCACGCTACGCTCACACGAGCCTTGAGCAGATTAAAGCGCATCGAAACACGCTTTCGATTGTGCCTCGTTCGATTGTTGCCAACATCGACGTGACAAATTTGATTTCGAAATGTAACAAAAATGCCACAAACTCAGGTGAGTGAGTTTGTAAGCTATTGAAATTTTAGTTATTTTTTCGGAATTGGCGGAGGGGGTGAGATTCGAACTCACGGACCCCGCGAGGGGTCGCCGGTTTTCAAGACCGGTGCCTTAAACCACTCGGCCACCTCTCCGCAAACGAGCTTTGATTTAAGAACTTGCCAATGTATGCAAAAAGGACTCACGAGACAACAAGGATTCTCTGCGATTTGCGCGCCTGGGGCGGCGCGTTTATGGATTGAATTAGGCTTTAATGCGCTCACAGCCCATGTAGGGCTGAAGAACTTTTGGAATGAGGACGCTTCCATCCTCTTGCTGATAGTTCTCTAAAATCGCAAGCAGCGTTCTTCCTACCGCAAGGCCTGAGCCATTCAGCGTATGAACGTAACGAAGCTTACCGCCGTCAGCCGGGCGAAAGCGGATCTCTGCGCGTCGGGCCTGGAAGTCTTCGAAGTTGGAGCATGAACTGATTTCGCGATAGGTGTTTTGCCCAGGCAGCCACACTTCGAGGTCAAAACATTTTGCAGCTCCAAAACCGATATCGCCCGTGCACAGAGCAAGTCTGCGAAACGGAAGCTCGAGTCGTTTTAAAACTTCTTCGGCATGGGATGTGAGCTTTTCATGCTCTTCGTAGGATTTATCGGGGTGAACAAAACACATCAACTCCACTTTGTCGAATTGGTGCTGACGAATTAAACCCTTCGTGTCTTGCCCGTAACTTCCCGCCTCGGAACGGAAACACGCACTGAATGCAGCAAAACGGATGGGAAGTTGATCTTCTTTGAGCATCTCTTGCGCATGAAAATTAGTAACGGGAACTTCGGCCGTAGGAATCAAATGGTAGTCCGTTCCTTCCAAATGAAAAACATCGTCACGAAATTTAGGAAAGTTTCCTGTGCCAAAGAGTGACTGGCTATTGACGATGTACGGAGGAATTGTTTCGGTGTAGCCATGCTCTTTGGAATGAAGATCCATCATAAAGTTAATCAAACTTCGCTCAAGGCGCGCACCAAGTCCGAGTAGGAATGCAAAACGGGCACCGGAAACTTTCCCGGCGCGATCGAAATCGATAATTCCTAATTTTTGTCCCAGCTCATCATGCGCCTTGGCGGTGAAAGAAAACTTTTTCAGCTCGCCGACTTTTTTTACTTCGACATTGTCTTTTTCCGAAGTTCCCACGGGAACAGAGCTGTGGCACTTGTTGGGAAGTGTTGCTAATTTTGCGTGAAGAGTTTCTTCCATCTCTTTTGCGGCTTTTTCGAGGCCTTTGACTTCTTGGCTCAAGGCCTGCATTTGAGTGAGTTCGGAGGACGCGTCTTCTTTGTTTCGTTTTTTCTGAGCGATCACTTCGCTGGCTTTGTTTTGTTGTGCTTTTTTACCTTCGGCCTCGGCAATCATTTTTTTTCGTTGTGTGGTGAGTGCGCGAATTTCTTCGAGAAGACCAAGATCACCTTTGCGATTTTTGAGCGACTGTGCGTACTCATTAAAATAAACATCATCTTCGAGATTTTTAAGATAAATCACAGACCCTCCTCAAATTATGCTGTCGCTGCTGTATGGATATACAACTTGAGAAGCACACCAATCAAGACCAAAACCAAAAGAAGGATCACACATGCCGCAAGCGACCAATAGCGCGTCAGTCTCAGGACAACGCCGATCGTGGTGATCGCAATAAACATAAATAAGAATGTACTAATGGGAGAAAAGCTTTGAGTGACTAAGGCCAGCGTCATACCTAGCAAGGATCCTGTTATCAGCCGAACCACAAAGATCGATAGATGTTTAGCGGAGCCGCGCACATTGTCTTTAATCCGTTCTGCAAATTCACTCATCTCAACTCCCTTACTGTAGTTCTTTCATGATTTTTTCGATGTTTTCCCGATCAGTCGCGTTGGGCGCCAAACTCAAGTAGCGCTCATAGGCACTATAGGCTTGGGGCAAAAGGCCTTGCATATGGTAAACGGCGCCTAATTCTTTATAAATTTCGGCGTTACCCGATTCCAACTGCGCTGCTTTGTCCAACATCTGGATTGCCGGATCTAGAGCTCCCGAAAGGCGGTAACATCGAGCCATATTAATATAAATTTCTGTTCCCTGATAGCGGCGAAGAATGGCTTTCTGATACTCGCTGGCACACTCTTGATATTGCTGCTGTTTGTAATACGCTTCTGCCGCCAAGATATAGGGTTCTGCCAAGCTGGGATTGAGTTCTTTTTCGGTCTTCGCCATTTCGATGGCTTTGTCGTACTCTTTGTTTTCTAAAGCCGCCCGACCCATTTGCGAGTAAACGCGTGGAAAATTTTTGTTGATCTTAAGCACTCTCTCAAACTGCGCCATGGCAGATTTAAAGCTCCCTGCCCTCATGTAAAGCTCACCGGCTTTAAACAACGGCGTCGGATCCAGTGGATCAAAACTCGCCGCCATTAAATACATTTCGAGCGAGCGATTCACATAACCTTCTTCTTGATAAACATAAGCGAGGCTTAAAATCGCAGGCTTGTCTTCTTTTTTTACAGTTAAAATATTTTCCAAGAGGGTTCTCGCTCCACTCCAGTTTTTAAGCTCGATAAAAATATCTGCAAGTGCTTTTTTATAAACCACGACATCTGGCGCCTCTTCGATTTTTTGATTGAGATAATCGATCGCGGCGTTGGGACCATTGGAACCGGCAAGGACTTTAGAGTAAATGGCGTGATTCTCCGGTGTGTGCGGATCTACTTCGAGCGAGCGCCAAATAAAATTGTAGGCATTTTTAAAATCTCCGAGGTCCACATACGCGCGCGAAACAATTTGCAGAGCTCCCACATCCATCGGATAGGCATCGAGAGCGCGCTTTGCATATTGGATGGCCATTTTTAAATTGCCACGTCGATACTCGATGTTGGCAAAGCCTCTGTAAATTTCGTTGTTATTTGGATAGCGACGAGAAATATTTTTTAAAATCTGTGCGGCGCCTTCGTAGTTGTGCTTGTAGGCATAATAATCAGAGAGTGTAACGTAAGCCGAGATCAACCCAGGATCGGCATGAATCGCTTTTTCGACCCATTTGATGGCCTCGGTTGATTGATTCAGCTCCCACAATGACTGTCCCGCATGATACGCCGCCAGGGCATTTGCCGGATCTGCCTCAAACGCCAATCGAAACTCAGCTTGCGCGGCAAAATAATTTCCGAGCTTCATGTACTGTGTTCCGAGATAGAGCATATTGCCACTGTCAATTTGCACATTCTCAAGGGCACTTCGGCCGCCCAAATTTAAAATAAACTCTTTGATTGCAAGATTTCCAGAATCCACAGAGAAGGCTTCGTTAGCGTACTCCAACGCTTTCTTTTTGTACCCTGTTTGCAAAGAAATTTGCGCCAATACAAAAAGACCTTCCGCGCGCATTTCCGACGGGAATTTAGCCTTCGAGCTTAGGGCTTTTGTAATCAGGGCACTGGCTTTTTCTGTTTGTCGAAAGGCTTCGAATTCGAGCACGCCCAATTCCAGTTGGGCCCAGGAGTGCTCGGGAAAATACTTGAGCGCTTTTTGATAACTTTCGAGAGCTTCGGCATAACGCTTTAGTTTTCTTTGTGTGCGTGCAACCTGAAGAAGGGGCTTAGCCCAAACGGGCGGCGGCCATAAATCCGCCACCTTTTGAAAATAATAGGCTGCTGTTGAATATTTTCTTTGCTGCTCGAGGAGATCTCCCATGAGTTGATTAAAGAAGAGTAAATCGGGTTCGCGGCGAAGAGCGTCTTCCATGTAATTTTTTGCTTTTTCGTACTCACCCACGGTGAGCAAATAAATCACATAACAAACGCCGGCCGAGGCACTGCTCGCCTTGATCACAGACGCTTGTCGATAAACACGATAAATCGCCTCGATGTCGCGCGAGTCCTGGTGGGAGTACGGCCAAAGCTCTTTGTAGGTCATACACAAAAAGCCCATGCCATCGAGATACTTAGAATTGGTTTCTAAAAGAGTCGCTAAGGTGTTTTGCGCTTTGATGTAATCGTCGATGGTGTGCTTTCGAAAAAACACAACCGACTGCCGCAGCATCTCTACATTGCCCGATTTATTTTCTGTTGTTCTGGAAAAATTCACAGCTTTGAGTCGAATACGATCTTTTCGAAAACTTTTTTGAGGCTCAAAGACAAACAAAAAGATCAACATCACCGCGATGGCGGCTATAAAATAGAGAAGATGTTTTTTTGTATCATCTCGCTTTGGTGGAACGGCCAAGGGAACTTTGATCTTCGGCGGAGACGGCGGGGGTGGTGGTGCTTTGACGGGCTCCGCCTCTTCGATTTCGGGAACTTCCACTTGCAAACGCTTCCAAAGAGGAATCTCTGGCGCTTCATGAGCCGCATCGTCGACGGAAGTGATTTCTTCTTTTTGTTTGGGTTCTTGACCGTTTTTGAGTTCGCGATCCATTTCTTCGACAAGGGCTTCAAAAAAAGCGGGATGCTGCGTGATCGGAATCCAGCGCGCCTCGTTGGCTTTCGATACTAATTCCTGTCCTACGAAGTAACCCGTAGAAAGTTTTTCGATCACTTCCTCTTCGGACATTGGACCCCAAGTTTGATTTTGGGGAGTCTTAACGTACCAGCGCTGCATATCCTTCTATTATTCTTTAATTCGTCGGATTCTGGCACCTAATTTTGCGAGTTTATCTTCCAATTTTTCGTATCCACGGTCTAGGTGGTAAATACGACTGACTGTCGTCTCCCCTTTTGCCACAAGCCCTGCCAAAACAAGACACGCACTGGCCCTTAGATCAGTTGCCATCACTGGCGCTCCCATCAATCCGCCCGCCTCTCCGTGAATGGTCGCCGTGTTTGCCGAGATCGTAATGTGCGCATTCAATCGTGTGAGCTCTTGCACGTGCATAAAGCGGTTTTCGAAAATGGTTTCTTTAATCACGCTAGCGCCTTCTCCTTGAGTCATCAACGCCATATACTGTGCTTGCAAATCCGTTGGAAAACCAGGATGAGGGCCGGTTGTAATATCAACACAGCGGAAATTTTTGGTTGGTGAAACTGTCACCGATGTTTTTTCGATGTTCATCTTTACGCCGGCTTCTTTGAGTTTTTTTAGAAAAGTCTCAAGATGTGTGGGATCACATCTTTTGACAGTCACTTCACCACCGGTGATGGCTGCCGCAACAATTAATGTTCCTGCTTCAACTCGATCTGCGATGATTTCATGATCAACGGCCTTTAGTTTTTCAACACCTTCGATTTTGATCGTGCCCGTTCCTGCGCCTTCAACTTTGGCTCCCATTTTTTTTAAGTAGTTAGCCAGGTCGACAATTTCGGGCTCTTTTGCGGCGTTTTCGATGACCGTCTGTCCTTCGCTGAGTGATGCGGCCATCATGGCATTTTCTGTTCCGCCGACAGTTGCAAAATCAAAGGTGATTGGCGCTCCTCGAAGTTTTGTGGCATGCCCAATCACGTAGCCATTTTCGAGTTTTAATTCGGCCCCGAGGTCTTTCATTGCTTCGAGGTGAAGGTTGATGGGACGTGCTCCAATGGCGCAACCACCAGGCAAGCTCACTTCTGCTTTTTTGGCTCGCGCCAAGAGTGGACCTAAACATAAAATGCTTGCGCGCATCTTACGAACAATTTCGTAATCTGCATGGTATTTAAGCTGCTCGGGAACCTGAATCACCATTTCGTTATTGGCAAAAGTGACTTCACAGCCGAGAGATTTTAAGAGCAAAGTGGCTGATTCGATATCTTTCAGTTGAGGAACATTGGTGAGGCGATGGCGTCCTGGTGCAAGCAGGCTCGCAAAAACGAGTGCGAGGACAGAATTTTTTGCGCCGCTGGTTTCTACTTCTCCACGAAGAGCCACGCCACTGGTTACATGCATTTTATCCATAAAATTCCCTTCGAGCCCAAACGACTCTCTCAATGTTGGAAAGATCCTTCATGATTTTTATGTTTTTAAAGCCATTTTGCAAACAAATGCTTTCCACCGCCGCCGCCTGTCCTTGACCGACTTCATAAAAAAGCGAGCCTTCTTCTGAAAGCGTTCGCGCTGCCCAGTGCGTCCATTGTCGATAAAAACGGAGACCGTTCTCATCTGCAAAAAGAGCTGTATGGGGCTCATATTTTTTCACGTTGGGTTCGATGCGAACGTCGCTCGGGTCGATGTAGGGAGGGTTCGCGATGATCAGATTCACTTTTTCTAAAAGCTCTACCTGCGAAACATCTTTGCAAATCCATTCAACGCGAGACTCCAGCTGCATTTGCTGCGCATTTTTTTGAGCCACGGCGAGCGCCTCAGCAGAAACATCAATTCCTGTCAGCTTTGCCTGCGGCCATTCGCGCAAAATCGAAAGCCCAATGCATCCACTCCCACATCCTAAATCTGCTATTCGCAAAACTTTTGGTTGTTCTAAAGCCAGTTCGACAATCAATTCTGTTTCGCTACGAGGGATTAAAACATTTGGGTTTACAAAAAATCGACTTTTATAAAAATCTTTAAAGCCCACAATGTAGGCAAGCGGTTCGCCGCTGGCTCGTCGTTGGGCAAAGGCAAAAAGTGTTTTTTCTTGCTCGGCGGACAGCTCTTTTGTTTTTTGCATCATCAGAACTGTTAAAGAGAGATTCAACGATTGTAAAACTAGCTCTTGAGCCTCACGTCCCGGATCACTCATTGAGTTGTTATGAAACTGTGTTGTGATTTGCTGAAGCGCCTCAGCGAGGAGCATTTTCTTGCGCCTTAAGAGCTTCGGTTTGGTAATGGGTCATGAGTGGTTGAATGATCGAATCCAACTGACCATTCATAATCGCGCCAATATTGTGCAAGGTCAGACCAATTCGGTGATCCGTCACACGTGACTGCGGAAAATTGTAAGTGCGAATCCGCTCAGAACGATCGCCTGTGCCAATTTGTGCCAAACGAGCATCCGAGGCTTCGCGCACGGCTTTTTCTTCTTCGAGAGCTTTCATTTTTGAAAATAAAATTTTAAAAGCGCGATCGCGATTGGCGTGTTGCGATCGACCATCCTGACAATAAACGACGAGTCCCGTTGGAATGTGTGTCAGTCGAACGGCAGAATCGGTTTTGTTCACGTGCTGACCACCGGCTCCGCTGGCGCGCATGGTATCGATGCGAACATCATTGGGATTGATTTTCACTTCGACATCTTCCGCCTCGGGAATCACAGCGACAGTGATCGTAGATGTATGCACTCGCCCCTGGGCTTCCGTTTCAGGAACACGTTGCACGCGGTGGACGCCGCTTTCAAACTTCATCGTCGAGTAGACTTTTTCGCCACTCATGCTTGCAATCACTTCTTTGTATCCGCCAACATTTCCTTGAGAGATGGATAGAACTTCGACCACCCAACCATGGGCTTGGGCAAAGTAACCGTAGGCGCGAAACAATTCTTCGGCAAACAGACTGGCCTCATCGCCCCCCGCACCCGCGCGGATTTCGAGAAGAATATTTTTATCGTCATTGGGATCTTTAGGAAGAAGAAGAAGTTTTATTTTTTCCGATAGTTCCGCAATGCGCGGTTCGATTGTCGAAATATCATCTTTTGCCATCTGACGAATGTCTTCGTCGGACTCAGAGATTAATAAATTTTTATTGTCTGATAGATTTTTTTGGAGCGACTTGTACTCGAGATAAACTTTGACGATCTTCTCTAGCTCAGCATGCTCTTTCATCAGTTGACGAAACTTATCTTGCTGACTGACTATGCTGGGATTCTGAAGTTGGTGCGTGATCGATTCGTGCTTCTGCACCAACTCGTCTAATTTATTAAAGAGCATGGAAAAAGATGGATCTCTTTGGAAAGATTATTTTTTCTTGTCGTAAAAATTCGCGTATTTTTTCTTAAACTTTTCAACACGGCCTTCCGTATCGATCAATTTTTGTTTGCCAGAAAAAAACGGATGACAAGAACTGCAAATATCCACGTTGATCTCTTTAAGAACAGATCCGGTCGTGAAACTATTGCCGCACACGCAGCTGACTTTGGCTTCTGAATAATAAGTTGGGTGAATTTCTGCTTTCATAACGCAATACTCCATTTCTCGAGAACTTAGCTAATTAACACATGTATTTACTTAGGTCGAGCCTATTTTTAAGCCAATTTAAGGGATATGCACAGAATTCAAACTATTCCACAAAGTTATCCACATGTTTTCCCTAAATCTGGACCTTAATCTTGTTTTTAAACGCTACCCATAGTGTTTGCATATTTTTGCACCACTGATTGGAGCCCCGAAACTAGGCAATAATTTCGGGGTTTTAAAGACGCGCCGGCTTTACCCGCCGCCCATTGCTGATAAAAATTGCGAATTGGTCTTAGAATCCTTCATTTTATCCATCAAGAACTCCATGCTATCGACCACATTCATAGGTGCTAACACCTTACGCAAAATCCACAGGCGATTGAGGTCGGCTTTTTCCACCAAGAGGTCTTCTTTTCGAGTCCCGGACTTGTTGATATCCATACATGGGAAGATTCGTTTTTCCATAAGTTTGCGATCCAAATGGATTTCTGAATTCCCTGTTCCTTTAAATTCTTCAAAAATCACTTCATCCATACGCGATCCAGTATCGATCAAGGCGGTCGCAATAATGGTTAAGCTTCCACCCTCTTCGATATTACGGGCTGCGCCAAAAAAGCGCTTTGGTTTATGAAGAGCATTGGAATCCACACCGCCAGAAAGAATCTTTCCAGATGGTGGAACCACCGTGTTGTAAGCACGCGCTAAACGGGTGATAGAATCGAGTAAAATAACCACATCGTGCTTATGTTCCACTAGACGCTTGGCCTTTTCGAGAACCATTTCTGCCACCTGAACGTGACGAGTTGGTGGTTCATCAAAGGTAGAACTCACGACTTCCCCGCGAACATTTCGGGACATATCTGTCACTTCCTCAGGGCGCTCATCGATCAAGAGAACAATCAGCTTACAATTTGGATTGTTTTTAGAAATAGCGTTGGCAATGTTTTGCAAAAGAACCGTTTTTCCAGTTCGCGGTGGCGCCACAATCAGGGCTCTTTGTCCCATTCCGAGTGGGGCCATCAGATCCACAACTCGAGTGGTAAATTCCGATGGATCGTGTTCGAGCTTGAGGCGCTTGTCTGGATAAAGCGGCGTGAGGTTATCAAAGAGAATTTTGTCTTTGGATTTTTCTGGCGGTTCGTGATTGAGCTCTTCCACTTTGAGAAGGGCAAAATACTTTTCCCCTTCTTTGGGCGGGCGAACGGTTCCGCTGACAGTGTCACCGGTGCGAAGTCCAAAACGACGGATTTGTGAAGGGCTCACATAAATGTCATCTGGACCTGGTAAATAATTGTAATCCGGAGAGCGTAAAAATCCGTAACCATCAGGAAGAATTTCTAAAACACCATCGCCGTAAACATCAACTAACTGCGCGGCTCGCTTAAGGATTTCGAAAACCAGCTCCTGGCGCCTCATCCCGGCAGCGTTTTCGAGTTTCAGCTTGGCGGCAAACTTTAAAATGTCTTCGATGTGTTTTGTTTTAAGCCCCTTGGAGCTCAAAGCGGCTTTTTCTTCCTCGGTCAGATTGATGTCTGAGAGATCCACTTTTTCGTCGGAGACCGGGGATGAACTTCCTCCGCCGCCTGGACCAAAGTCGTCATCGTCGTAAGGTTTTTGAAAGCCGTGTCCCTGCTGTCCACCGCGATCTTTGTGTTTCCAATTTTTATTATTATTGTTTCTGTTGTCGCGATTGTCTTTAAAGCGGTTATTGCGACGATTGTTATTATTGTTGTTATTGCTGAAGCTTTTATTGTCGCGTCGGCGATGCTGTCCTCCGCCTCCAGAACTTCCGGCATTTTTCTCTTGTTCTTCTGTCATCGAATGATCTTCGAGATCATTCAGGGACTCTAAGTCTTCGAGCTCATTGACGGGTGTATTTTTTTCTTTCACGACGGCTTCTGTTGAGCTGCGGGGTTTTTCATCTGACATGTTTATATTCTCCGGAAAGGGGCTTTATTATTAGATTGGAAAGTTTTGACGACAGGCATCTGTCTTATTGACTGCTATTTATCGGTTGAATCATATCTAACTTAAATAATTGCGGGTTGTCAAATTTAAGAGTCGCAATTTGAAACATTGTGCCTAACTTACCAGGGCGTGTGGACAATTAAAAATCTGTCTATACGGGCTTAAATTGATTTGAATCGAGACGCGAGGAGGAATTGCTAGCAAAGCGCTAACAAGACGACGAGCAACGAAGAGTCAGATCAATTTAAGCCCGTATAGACAGATTTTTAATTGTCCACACGCCCTAAATCTCGGGAATTTTGCCCATGTTGTTAAACTCTTAGTCACTCGATGTCCTTTTTCTCGCAGTGAGACGCGAATCGTCTCATTTGGGTCCAGAAACCATGAATGTGTCTTAAAATGTTTAATTATTTCCCATTTTAATCCCGATAGGTCTTATAGATTCGGAGGCGATCTATGTCTGAGACAATGACACCAGCACCAAGAATTCCGTTACAGTTACCTATTGAGTTTAGAAAGACTTACTCACGCCAGCCCAGCCGCGGCGGCCTTGTAAACATCAGTTTAACTGGCGCCTTTTTGGAACATTTACCTGATGATGTTGATGTGAACGATCAAATTCATATCCATTTTAAGGTCAGTGGCCGTGAACGCGTTTTACAAGCAGCCATTATTTGGAAAAACAAAAAGGGCTCCGGCGTTCAATTTAACCCTGAGAACAATCAGGATGTTCAAATTATTGATGACCTGATTTATTTTGTAAACACGCGCAGAGAATCTCGTCGCGAAGTTTTGAATTCTATTTTTGGAAAAATAGCTTCTTAAAATTTTATTCTTAGAAGTTAAAAATAAAAAAAGCGCGAGAAATCGCGCTTTTTTGTTTTTTAGGATGTGTCTTCCTTTTAACCGTAGGCTTTTTTGCGGCCGCGACGGATAAAGACAACAAGTATCATTGCTGCGAGCAACAGAAGACCGCCAAGTACGGCCATCATCATTGAATCATCGCCGTTCATCATTTCTGCAAGTCCGCCACCCTCTTGATTGGCCATTGCATTGGCATCAGGAGTTGGAATCGCTTCTGGTGGTGGCGGTGGAGGAGGGGTTGCTTCTGAAGGAGGCGGTGGTGGCGGCTCTTCGTTTTGCGCCATGGCCGCGGCAGCTGCTGCATCGTCTGTTGGAGCTGGTTCTTCCATGGCTGGCTCTTCGCCATTGGCCGCAGCATCCATCGCAGCTGTTTCGGTGGTGGTTGCATCACTTGCTGCACCATCTGCTGGCATTGCTTCTTCTTCAGGTTGTGTTGGCTCCGGTGCCACTACAGCTTGAGTCATTGGCGCTGCGGTTGTTCCACTTGGCCAGTATCTCAGTTGTGTACCTTCGGGCATTTCCCACTTGGATTCGATATCGTTCGTGGCCCAAACTTCCATCCAACTTCTCTCGTGTCCTAATAGTTTTTGCGAAACACGGCGAATACTTTCGCCACTTTTTGCTGTGTAGTAAGAAGGTTGAACACCCGCTTCTTCGTAATAAATAAGAATCGCAGAGCTATCTTGCGGATTGCGTGGCGAGTTGTAATAAACTTTATCGCCCACCTTAAGATCTCTAACTGCAAATGAAGGATTCCAGCTTAAAAGATCTCTTGAGCGTGAGCTATCACCATAAATCTTTTGCGAAACGCTGTTCAGGCTATCTCCATCTCTCGCTATATAAAGACGGTTGATCATCACGCCGCCAGCCGAGTAAGGAGTCTTCTTCATCTTTTTAACTGTGATAAAACCGGCGCCAGAAGAACTGTCCGAATAGCTGTCTTGAACAGGAGTGGACTCTGTATATGTGTCCGCTGGTGTTTCTTCGGAACGATCGACGTAAAGTGTCTCTTCGTCTTTGCTTTGCACTGGCTCTTCGGGGAGAGCTGATGAGTCTTCTTCATCCAAAGCGACTTTTGATGTCTCCTCGTCGCCGTAGTCGTCATCTGGATATTCATCCACGACTTCTTCTTCGTCGTCCTCAGACGATGCGACTTCATCCGTGCTTGAAGAGTCTTCATCAGAAGATGTGGTCTCTTCTGCGGAGTCTTCAACGCTTTCGACTTCTGAATCTTCAGAATCCTCAGCGACTGCTGTCTCTTGTTCCTCGGAGTCCGAGCTGAACAAGCTACAACCCGTAAGGGATGTAAGAGTTAACAATGTGATAGAGATCAGAAGAAATTTTTTGAACATAGTTGCCGTCCTCTGGTTTTAGTCTGTCTTCCTGACTCTTCTATTTAAGCACAATGAAAAAAATTTGAAAACAATATGTGAAGAAGGTCCAGAACCCAGACTTTCAGCAGAGATTAGGTCTTTGATTATTTTTGAAAACGAAACTTCATTCCCGAACGGATTTTGTTTTTTGCAAACCAGCCTTTTGGCACCTCAATGGCGTACTGAGCCGACTCAGTGCTCATATACCTTGGGAGGAGGTCTTCCCTCACTGGACCATGGGACGGTTCCATGTCAAACGTCTCGATCAGAGTCTTGTTCGCGCGAAAAAAACCAATGGTTAAAGGAATGAGCGTGTTCTTCATCCAAAACGATAAAACCTGTGGTGGTTCGAAATTAAAAAGCATCCCTGTTCCCTGGGCCAAAGACGTGCGCTCCATCAATCCGCGAGATTTTTGCTCGGTCGTCAGCGCCATTTCGACCTTGAGTGACACTCCGTTATCAAACACAATTGTTTTTTGCGGAAGCTGAATCGTCTGCGCTTGCGAAAATAAGAGAAGAAAAAAAAGAGAGACCACTATTTTAACTTCTCCTTCAAAAGACGATTCACAGAGTCCGGATTGGCTTGCCCCTTAGAGAGCTTCATGATTTGTCCGACAAAAAAGCCAAACACTTTGTCTTTCCCTGCCTTAAACTGTGCCACTTGATCTGGGTTTTTTGCAATCACATCATCAACAATTTGTGCAATCGCGCTCTCATCTGTAATTTGTTCGAGCCCCAACTTCTTAATGAGGTTTGCGGGTTTGTCTTTTGTTTTCCACATTTCGGCAAAAACCTGTTTTGCCATTTTACCAGAGATTATTCCTTGATCTATCAACTGGACCAGTTGGCCGAGGTCAGCGGCTTGGATCGGCGAATTCTCAATTTGAACTTTGTTCTCTTTGAGTTCGCGCATCAGTTCTGCCATCACCCAGTTTGAGGCCATTTTTGCGTTTCCGCAGGATTTCACGACGCTTTCGTAATAGTCGGACATCTCTTTTTCTTGCGTGAGCACAAGAGCATCAAACTCTGGCAGCCCATACTCTTTTTGAAAGCGCAGGCTTTTTGCAAGTGGGAGTTCGGGTAAGTTTTTTCGGATATCATCGATCCATTTTGTGTCGAGCGTGAGCGGCAGTAAGTCGGGATCTGGAAAGTAACGATAATCCTGTGCTTCTTCTTTTTTACGCATCGAAAACGTTTTGTTTTTTGTAGAATCATAGAGCCGAGTTTCTTGCACAATCTTTTCGCCGCCTTCGACCGCGTCGATCTGGCGCTGAATTTCATATTCGATGGCTTTTTCGATAAATTTAAAAGAGTTGATGTTTTTTAGTTCGACCTTGGTGCCGAGTTGAGTTGCACCCTTTTTGCGAACGCTCACGTTACAATCGCAGCGCATGCTGCCCTCTTCGAGATTGCCATCACAAACTCCGATGTAACGAAGAATTTGGCGGACGGCGCGCGAGTACTCCGCCGCCTCTTGGGGGCTGCGCATCTCTGGGCCCGAAACAATTTCTAAAAGAGGAATGCCCGCACGATTCAGATTCACCAGCGTGTAGTCTCCATGATGCGTGGATTTCCCTGCATCTTCTTCCATGTGCGCACGCTCAAGATTCACCTTCATCAGTTTGCCGTCGAGATAAAATTCTACATAACCACCAGAACACACAGGCAAATCGTACTGAGAGATCTGATAGCCTTTGGGGAGATCGGGATAGAAATATTGCTTTCTTGAGAACACGGAGTGAGAGTTGATTTTACAGTTGAGTGCAAGTCCCGTTTTTACAGCCAGTTCGACCGCTGTTTTGTTGAGGACAGGGAGTGTGCCTGGCATGCCTGCACAAAGAGGTGTCACGTGATCGTTGTCACCACTGCCAAATTCGGTGGACGCTGTGGAAAACACTTTGGATTTTGTGAAGAGCTGAGCGTGGATTTCTAAACCAATCACGGCTTCATAATCATGATACACCATTGGGCACCCTCCCTCTCATTTCACTCACGTCCTCAATTCCTTGCGCAAGAGCTAACATTGGAGCCTCGGCAAAATGAGGAGCAATGATCTGCACTCCCACGGGTAAGCCCTGAGGATTGAGACCCACCGGAACAGACATTGCTGGAAGACCTGCAAGATTCACTGACGTGGTAAAAATATCGTTGAGATACATCTGGATCGGATCGTTGATGCGCGCACCAGTTTTGAAAGCCGGTGATGTTGTCACGGGTCCCATAATCAAATCACAAGCTTTAAAGGCTTCGATAAAATCATTTTGAATCAAACGTCGAACCTTGCTCGCTTTGGCGTAATACGCATCGTAGTAACCACTCGAAAGCGCAAAGGTGCCTAAAATAATACGTCGCTTGACCTCTTCGCCAAAACCTTGTGCGCGTGTCACCGAATACAGCTCGTCCAAACTGGCCCACTCTTTGGCGGGTGGCTCTGCTCTGAAGCCGTAACGAATCCCATCGTAGCGCGAGAGATTGCTCGAGGCCTCGCTCGTCGCCACCATATAGTAAACAGGGACGGCATACGACGTGTGTGGCAGTTGAATGTCCACGAATTCAACGCCCTGTTTTTTTAGATTTTCGATGGTGTTCCAAAATCCCTTTTTGACGGACTCTTCGATATTGTGTTCGAAATACTCCCTGGGTAGACCCACTTTGAATTTATAATTTTTTAAATTTTTTTGTGTGCTTAAACGCTCCCAAGAGCGAGTGCTGGTGGTTGAGTCTTTGCCATCATGGCCACACATCGAATCCAATAACAAAACGCAATCGTCGACGGTCTTTGCCATCGGCCCGGCCTGATCTAGCGAAGATGCAAACGCCACCATGCCGAAGCGGCTGATGCGTCCGTAGGTGGGCTTAACACCTGTTAAACCGCAAAATGCTGCCGGTTGACGAATGGAGCCCCCGGTATCAGAACCCAGAGCGGCAGGAACCAACGACGCTGCAACCGCTGCCGCCGAGCCACCACTGGAGCCGCCGGCAACGTAGTCTAAATTCCAAGGATTGTGACAAGTTCCAAAAAAAGAAGTTTCGTTGGAAGATCCCATAGCGAATTCGTCCATGTTGGTTTTTCCAAGGACAATCGCGCCCTGATCTTTGAGTCGCTGCACGCACGTCGCTGTGTAAGGAGGAATAAAATTTTCCAAGATTCGCGAGGCAGCGGTTGTGCGAAGACCTTGCGTGCAAAACAAATCCTTAATTCCCACTGGAACTCCAGCAAGAAGGCCAGGGTCTTCGCCTTTATGAATTTTTTGATCGATCGCTTCCGCGTCTTTTTGCGCAAGATCGTTGGCTATCACAAACGAGTTGAGTTTCGGGTCTAATTTTTGGACGCGCTGTTGGAAGAATGTTGTAACTTCTTTCGCGCTGATGGATTTGTTTTTAATCGCCGTCGAAATCTCACGAAGTGAGGCCTTGATTAAATCCATAAATCCTCACACCACAGGGGGAACTTTAAACAAGTTCCCTTTTGCTTCTGGAGCACATTTAATAATTTCTTCGGCGGTCACTGTTTGCTGGACTTCGTCGGCGCGCATGTAAAGTTCGGTCGGAGTCGGTGTCACCATGGGCTCGATCCCCTCAGTATTCACGCCAGCTATTTTTTGAAAATTTTCGAGAACTTTTTCGAGTTGTTTTTGATAGTCCTGTGCGTCCTGCTCGGAGATATTGAGGCGGGCCAACTTGGCCACTTTTAAAACCGCATCTTTATTCAACATTGAGTCCTCTTTGCATAGAGATTCTTCATAACACAAACAGCCATAAACGCCATCGATTATTTCTTTACCGGCGTATGTAAAGAAGATATTTTTTCGGTGGTATGGATAAAACTTCGGCTAAAAAACGCATTCTCGAACTGACTCGCCTTGTACAACTCCATGACCACCATTATCACACGCTCGATCAGCCCAAGATCAGTGACCGCGAGTACGACAAACTCTTTTTGGAATTGCAGGAGCTTGAGGCGGCCCATCCATCGCTTGCTCTTCCCGACTCGCCCACTCAAAAGGTCGGCGGAACAGTTTTGGACTCCTTCGAAAAGGGCACTCACAAAACACCGATGCTTTCGTTACAAAACACCTACAACGAAGAAGAGATTCGCGACTTCGAGGAAAAAATTCTGCGCCAGCTACAAGGCTCCGAAAAGGCGGTCGAATTTTATTGCAGTCCTAAATTTGATGGGGTTGCTTTGGAGCTGATTTATGAAAAGGGTCTACTCACTTCCGCGCTCACACGAGGTGATGGCTATGTCGGTGAAAATGTTTTTAATAACGTCCGCACACTAAAGTCCGTTCCGCTTCGTTTACAAACAGACTCTCCCCCAGACTACTTTGAGGTGCGCGGGGAAGTTTTAATGCTCAAAGAAGATTTTCGTAAACTCAACGAGATGCAAGTGGCAAACGGCGAAATGCCCTTCGCAAATCCACGCAATGCGTCCGCGGGGACCTTGCGCCAATTGGATTCCTCGATCGTGGCCCAGCGTCCTCTGGTATTTTTTGCTTATGCGCCCGGAGTTGTCGACGGTCTTCGTTTTCAAAATCTCGCCGAGTTCGAAACACTCTTGCAAAATTTTGGCTTCCCAACCACGGATCTGATCAGCGGGCCAAACTCTCATAAAAAAGTTTTAGAAAACTTTAAGCAAAATAAAATCAACCCTTTGCGTCCAACCTTGAGTGAACTTTGTAAAGGGAGCGATCAGGTTGTTGCTTACTACAACTTTGTTCACTCACTTCGTCACCTTCTTCCTTTCGAAATTGATGGCATTGTTGTCAAAGTGAATTCGCGACGCCTGCAAGAAGAACTCGGCTTTGTCGCGCGCAGCCCGCGCTGGGCCTTTGCCGGTAAGTTTGAGCCCGAGCAAGCAACCACAACTGTGGAAAACATTGTGGTTCAAGTGGGAAGAACGGGCGCGCTCACTCCCGTGGCGATCATGGCTCCGGTTTCAGTGGGTGGTGTCACCATCACCAATGCCACCCTTCACAATCAAGACGAGATTGATCGTAAGGATGTTCGAATTGGCGATACGGTGATTATCCATCGCGCCGGAGACGTTATTCCCGAAATCGTCAGTGTTGTCTTAGAAAAACGTCCTAAGACGGCTCAGAAATTTTTGATTCCCGCAAACTGTCCCACGTGCAATAAAGCGTCGGTCTTGTACGAGGGCGAAGCTGTTCGTCGCTGTGCAAATCCCTTTTGTCCTGCGATTATGAAAGAAAGCTTAAAGCATTTTGCTTCGCGAAACGCGATGAATATTGAAAAGCTTGGCGATCGCCTCATCGAAGTCTTTTTTGAAAAAGAGCTGGTGCAAACTTTTTCTGATTTTTACAAACTTAAAAAATCGCAAATACTTGAACTTGAGCGACAGGGTGAAAAATCTGCCGACAATATTATTAAAAGCATCGGCGAGAGCAAACAGACAACTCTTGCTAAATTTATTTATGCACTAGGCATCCGTTTTGTTGGCGAGCAAACGGCGAAGTCTCTCGCCAACCACTTTCGGTCTCTCGATGCTTTTTTAAATGCGAGCGAGGAAGAACTCACGGCGATCCGCGATGTGGGTCCGCGCGTGGCGAGCGCCATTCGACAAAGTTTGGAAAATAAAAACTTTGTAAAAGAGGTTCGCAAACTTATTGATTTGGGTGTGCTTGTCGCGGAGCCTTCGCAAAAAAAGCAGGGATCAAAGCTCAACGGACTCACGTTCGTCATCACCGGTTCTTTTGCAATTTCGCGCGACGAAATCAAAACCTTGATCGAAGAAAATGGCGGGGCGACCTCCTCTTCTGTCAGTAAAAAAACCAGTTACCTTCTGGCCGGCGAAGACGCGGGCTCCAAACTCACAAAGGCTCAAGAGTTGGAGATTAAGATTCTCGACTGGCCCGATTTTGAGAAACTACTTAAATAGTCTACCTTTCGTCGATATCAGGCACGGGAAAACGCTGAAGATCTTCGTCGATACGCAAGATGAGAGCCTTCAGCATTTTCTCTTCGAGCTCTCGCGACGGACGGTGAGCCGGTTGATTTTCGTGTAAGTAAGTGAGCGTTGAGTTAATATCAAGGCGAATGATGGCCCAACGACCATTGATGATTTTTGCTGTCATTTCGTAACCCTGAATGTAGGGAAGCCTTAAATAATACATCAGTCCCGTGGGATCATTGAGCGCTACAGAAATAGCGTCGACATGATGAATACTCCAACTTTTTCTGCGTTTACCAGACTGAAAAAAATAGACTTGTACAGGCTCTCCGGGAAGGCTCGTAACAACCGCTTTTGCCCCGAAGCGACTTAAATCCCAGTGCTCATAGTTGTGTGTAAAGACTTGCTCAACATTTTGTTGAGTGAGTGCGGTAAAAAGAGGGACCTCTAGATTCTTGGTTGAGGATCGAACTTTTTTATTCGAAGGAAGATCTTTAGAGGAGAACAGCTCCCGACACTCGAGTGCCGAAGAGTGAGAGCTAAGGAGTGTAAAAAAAATCAACACTCCTAAATATTTTATAGGCTTTATGAGCCAAAAAAGAGACAGAACGAATTTAAACATACAAAAGAAACAAACTTGCAATCTAGACGCCTGCAATTGGATCATTCTTCATACAGTCCAACACCCAGCTTTGGAGCTCCATTAATAGTCGCGGTATAAATCACTTGTTGATTTCCATTGAGTACAGCTTTGGAAATCAAGTCATGTTGGAAATTACTTTTTTTGGTCATTCCCTTTTCTTTAAGTGCGGTCTCAGGCGACGGCATTTTTACCACGATCCATCGTCGAATATAGGATTCGGGAGCAATTTTTGAGGGAACAAAAATATGGGATTTTGGAACATTGACAGTTTGCCCTAGCCCCTTAACGCCAGAACTTGCTTGGTTTTTTGCGCGGGAAATATCTGTCCCAATACCAACCGCAGTGGCCCCAACCATTGTGGCTGCTCCAGCAACCTTACCCGTATTGCTTGAAGAGGTTCCAGCAACAATTCCACCCGCAAGCACCATGGATCCAATCAGTAACTCTTGATTGTACTGCGCCGCCTTGAGTTTATGTTCTGCCCCTTCGATCCATGCAGAGAGTTGTTCGTCCACAAGCACCTCAGTATTTTCTTGACCGGCAAAATCCACATCGATGATTTGAATGTCTTTCCATTCTGACGTGATGTTCTCAATTGTGTACTCTAAAAAAAGATAGTATTTATCAGAAAGATCTGCACTTCGCTCAACACTAATAACCACATTTTTTTCCTTAGACTCAGCCATCTTACCTGTGTGTGTTGTCGCACAGGCCGAAAGCATCAACCCAGCCAAAATTAAACAGTATAGACGAAACATATTTGCTCCAATGAAAGATTACAACGCTAAAGTTGCATCCTTCTATTAATATTTTCGTT
>CAZOGU010000015.1:0-48720 GCA_964579625.1 uncultured Pseudobdellovibrionaceae bacterium | reverse complement strand
ACTATCGCAGTTTATTTAATATGAAAATTCGGGGCAGGTTGATGATTTACTTTATTTTCCATCAGCGTTATCATTTGTTTTCAATCTTTCATTGGGTCGGACTCTTTCATACCAACTCCTTTAGTAAAATTCCACTGAGCTATAGCTTATTTTACCCAAATACCAAAGCAAAAATAAACGACTGAACGGCGAAAACTTCATGCTGAAGGTTAGACCCAAAGGTTTTATTCCGATCGCTTTCGCTGGGCATAAGGAACAATGCCACTGACCTCGCATTCGTTAAGTAAAAGGTAGTCGCTCAGTTGTCCAAGATCCTTTCCCCAATGTGCCAAACGAGAATAGGGGCGAAGTCGCCAAACGCCTTTACCAAGCAGTCTAGCAACAAGCCCAGTGAGCGCGCGAATAAACCCTCGATACAACCGACGATTCGTAATCCTCAAAACAATATGCCAATGATCCTTCTGAACCGTTTCGGAATAAATCTTAATTCCAAAGGTCCCAGCTTGTTTTCTAAGAATCTTCCTTAAACTCCTCTGATTCCGAATAAGAAGGATCGCTTTCTTGGATTTTAAAACAAAATGCATAGGTTTATTTCGATCTAATGGTCGCTCTGATTTTCTCTTCCCTTTAGAATCTAAAGATCCACCAAACTCAGTTTTAGGTTTTTTTAACATTGATAATTGCTTCACTCGGCGCTCCTTTTTTTAAAGAAAATGAATCGGGGGTTTTTGGAAATCCCTTTCTAAGACGGGCCGGTGTTAAAACGGAGATCTTTCAAACTCACACCAACTTTCCTTGGTTCCCTAATTGGACCCCCGATTCATTTTCTTTAAAAAAATTCTAACATGAGTTTTAAATCTCTATTTTTAGAGGTTTTAAAAATTTGGTTTTAATTTGAAAATGCTCGAAGATCTTAGTTTTAAAGAGGTATGGACTTTGCCCTGGGGTTTAGGATGAATATCTAGGGCCGACCGTTGCTCGATTTCTTTTGTTGAATAAGGTTGATTTTAGGCGGGCGAAAGGGGCGTCAAATACTTTTTTTATGAACGTCGTGTCTAATGGGTGATGTTTTTTGTACGTAAACACTGTCTCAAAATGAGACGAAGCTTCTTTTTTTTGCGAATGATTAAGAAAAAATTTATGGTTTTCAGTCGGCATCCGATACTATTAAGACAAAGATACCTGAGGAGGCCTCGATGAAAAACAAAATGAAAAAACTTTGGACTGATGAATCTGCACAGGGCGCAACGGAATACATTCTTATGCTTGTTATTGTTGTTGGAATTGCCCTGCTTTTTAAAGATAAAATTATGGGAATCATTCGTGGTAAAGTGGATGATCTCGGCAACGATATCCAAGGCTTTAGCGCTCAATAATTCGACTTTAAAGACACGTTCTAACAGAGACCTTTTCGTCTAACCCTTAGACAGGACAAAGGTCTCTTGTCTTTTTAAAAACACCCCGTCTTTCTGTCTCGAAATACTTATGTTTTTTTTTGAGAATTCCGATATTTCCTAGTGAAGATCTAGGAGGTTTTCTTGATTACTGAATACATTCTCCTCATCGGACTTTTTGTCTTTGTTTTTATGGGTGCCTTTACAGGTCAAAAAGGACCTATGCAGGTTTTCAAAAATTCGGCTCCTCGCCTTGGTGCTCGAGTTGAACAACAGCTCTCCACGGGCCAAGCCTTTAATTATCCACGCAATAACTGGGATGTGCCGCCAGGTGCTGGTCCCGCAGGAACACCTTAATGCTTTTGAATTTTGAGCCTCTTATTTTATTGCCAACCCTCCTCCTCATTGGAGCCAGTGCCTTTGATATAAAGACGGGGCGCTTTCCAAATTGGCTTTTTTTAGCCAGCGGAATCACCTCGATGGTCGTCCTTTTGTCTTCCTCGCAAAGCCCTCTTTTTGTAGCGACGGCTTTTTTATCTGCGGCGTTTTTATTTTTAGTTCTAACTCCCTTGGTTTTTATGGGCGCTCTGGGTGCTGGTGATTTAAAACTCCTTTTTGTCTTTTGCCTTTTAACTCAACCCACAACCACTCTCTGGGTCTTGGCCTATTCCTTATTTTGGGGAGCACTGATGGGCGTGATGAAGCTCGCCTTGGCCGGTGAGCTCCTGGTCTTTGCACAATCTGTTATTTTAAATACGCCACAAGTTCGAAATCAAAAAATTCCGTACACAGTCGCCTTACTGTTGGGCTGGATGACGCTTCTCTCTCTCGGAGGTGTTTCATGAGATTACGAAATCAAAAAGGTCAAATGACTATTGAGGCCGTACTTCTCCTCGTTGTCTTTGTGGCCACATTTAAAGTGGCACAACAGAGTATTAAAGATAAAAACTTTTTATCCAATATGGTTTCTGGCCCGTGGACTTTTGTTCAGGGCATGATTCAAAATGGCGTCTGGGCTCCTGGCGATACTGGAAACACAATTCATCCAAACATCTTTGGCCGTCGCGCAAGTCCTCAACCCTTATAGGTAAAACAAATGAAAAAGAAGATCGTGCAAAAAAACATTTTAAAGAATCAAAGAGGGATGCTCACTCTTGATTTTATTTTTGCAACGATCATGATGTTTGCATTTTCGGCCATTCTTTTTGGCTTTGCGATCACCTTTACAACCGTCGAGATTGCTCAATATGCCACCTACGCCAGTGCACGAGCTTACTTTGCTGCACATAAGAACGAAGATGAGCAACAGCGACTTGGAAAAGAGAAGTTTAATAAATTGGTCAAAGACAGACAGTCTGTTCTTTCCACATTTTTTCGCAATGACTGGTTTGAGCTTGGTGAGGTGGATATTCGCGACTATAGCGGCGAATTTAGTCAGGCCGCTGGTTCTGATTCGGACACCTTTGTTGGCGCACGCACCACCCTTGTTGCGAAAATCCTCAAACTGCAATTTCCTCTTCTTGGAGGAACTACAGATGAAGACTTAGGGACCAATATTTCTTCGTACCTTATGCGAGAGCCGACCGAAGAAGAGTGTGAAGACTTCACACAACAGCGATTCGAGCAAATTCAAAATCTCAAAAGTGGTTTTGGCGCTTCGTTTATTCAAAACACTGCTTATGCTCCAACGATGGATGATGGGTGTTAAATGAATAAAACACTTCACCCTTTAAACAATGAGCGTGGTTTGGCTGTCCTTGAGTCGGTCATCATCCTCTTTATCTTTCTTGTACTTACAAAATACACTCTTGGGTTTTTTGGTGTGACTCATACAGCAATTCTACAATCCATCGCCTCTCGAAACTATTCCTTTGAAATTTTTAGACACCGGTCACACCTTTGGTACTTCCGTGACAATAAGGTCATGCCGCTCACTTATCACAACTACGAAAATCGAATTCACGGAACAAATAATGAAATCGCCGTCAGCGGGGATCAGCAGCAGTATCCCACCGAAAGACGAGTGGCCATGTTTTCGGATGATGAGCCGCAAGGGCGGACCACGTCTGAGCATGCGAGCTCCAATACCGAGCTTCGTGAGGGTGAACGAAATGTGAATGTGTCTTTGGATCCGGTATGGGTCAAAGTTCAGTATGGAATTTGTTTAACAGAACAGTGTGGGGATTAATATGCAAAATAACGAAACCAAAACGCTCTGGATTTCTATTGGCAGCGCCATCTTTGCGGTGTTTCTACTCTACAGTTGGTCGCAAGAACAAAAAGCCTCCGTGCATAAAAAATTCGGCGCAAAAAAACAAGTTGTGATCGCCGCAAAAGATATTATCGAGATGGAGCCCATTGATGAGTCGATGGTTGAAGTCTCCGAAGCTCCCGAGGATTTTGTTCAGCCCAAAGCTCTACAAACTCCCGAGCAAGCCATCGGTCAACTTGCCGCAGCTCCGATTAAAAAAGGCGAACAGATTTTAAATACAAAACTCTTACCGCCCGGAAAAGACTCTGGCCTCTCGATGCAAGTGAGCCCAGGAAAAAGAGCTTTTACAATTCCTGCGAATGACATTCAGATGATTGCACGACTTGTAAAACCCGGAGACCGCATTGATCTGATCACCGCTATGGATACAGGTCAAGGTATCGAAAAGAAAAAAGAAGTACGTACGATTATGCAAGATGTAACCGTGCTCGCTGTTGGGCAGAACATTGTCGATACCATCCCTGCTCAGCTCGAAGAGGGCAGCAAAGATGCGTTCCTTATCAATAATTTACGCAAGGTCTATAATTTTACATCTGTAACGATCGAAGTTTCTCCAGCGGAGGTTCAACTCCTGATTCACATTTTGAACACCAATGCTGGCTCTCTTTATGCGACACTAAGAAATCCTAATGATCGTTATATAAATCCACTCAAGGTGGTTGATTCGGATGATGTGCTTGGAAAACTAAAAAGCGTTCGCCTTCCAGCGGCCGCACCACTTCCTGCTGCGGCACCAATAAAGCCTCAGCCTGCTAAAAAATCTGGAGCTTACGAAGAACTATGAGGTTAAAAATGAAATACTTAATTCTATTCTTTGCCTTTTTGACCTCCTCGGGTCTTTGGGCGCAAACGGAAGAAAAGCCGGGCGAAAAATATTTGATCCTCTACCAAGGCGTCGAGCACGAAGAAACACTTGCCAAGCTTCCTCTCGGCGGCGACTTTGGCGGCGACTGGAAAGGGATTACAAAACTTGCGGTTGCTCGTGAATATCAAAAGCTTCGCTTCACTCCTGTCAAAGCCGGGATTGCCACGCTCTCTATCCATGACAAAAAAGGGACCAAAGTTTTTGAATATCGTATCGAGGTTCGCGACACCAAGCTCACTCGTATTGTGCGCGAAATACGCGCTCTTCTGAGCGAAATCGAAGGCATTTCGATTAAAATCGTTAACGAAAAAGTGGTTGTCGACGGCAAAGTCGTTCACCCAGAGGATCTCAATCGAATCGTTGCGGTCTTAAAACAGTATGGAAACGATGCGGCCTCCCTTGTTGAAGTGAGCCCTTTTGCTCAACAAAAAATTGCCGAAATTATCGAGCGCGAGATCAATAACCCCGATGTTCAGGTCCGCGCACGAAATGGAAAATATATTTTAACGGGCGAGGTGAACTCGACGTTTGACAAAGATAACGCCGAACTGATTGCCCGTACCTATCTTCCTCCTCCATTTTTTGGGGAAGCCGAAAATCAAGGCGACATTAAAAAAAGAAAAGAAGACCCGATCGTCAATCTGATTGTGCCACGACCACCGCCAGATCCACAGCCAAAAAAATTAATCCAACTCGTTTTACACTATGTCGAGTTAAACAAAGACTATTCCAACAGCTCGCGCTTTCAGTGGACGCCCACCGTTGGTGATACGACAAATATCTCCTTCACACAGGACAGCCGTGCGCCAAGTGGCGTGATTTCGAGCATCACAGGAACGATTTCAAATCTTCTTCCAAAGCTCAATTGGGCAAAGGCTCATGGCCATGCTCGCGTTTTAAAAACAACGAGTGTCATCACGAAACAAGATGTGGCTGGGGTTGTGACCCAAAAGACAACGATTCCTTACGTGACGCAGAACCAGCTCGGCGCTTCGGTTCCAGGCACGGCAGAGGTCTCTTTGGTTTCGAATATCACTCCAAGCATTGATAGTCCCCGTTCCGATCTGATCAGTCTTAAAATGACTTTTAACATCGGAAGTTTGGTTTCAATCACGTCTCTTGGGCCAATCATCTCTAATAACTCTGTAACCACCGAAGTCAGCGTCCGCAGCGGAGAAAGTGCTGCCGTCGCTGGACTGATTGGGAACTCGCAGACCATGGACTACAACAAAATTCCTGATGGATTACAGAATGCGCTGTTTTCATTTTATTCTTCCAAAGCTTTCCAAAAAAATCAGTCTCAGTTCGTTGTCTTTGTAACTCCAATTATGAAGTCTTCGGCGAGCTCTGGTGTGGATAAAGTAAAAGAAAAATTCCGCCTGAACGAATAGGACCTTGGGCGGGGCGAATTCCCCTTATATTTTACCGTCGTTTTGCCGATAAAATAAGAGGGAGGACTTCGACGTTATGTCATTTAATTCCAACTGTTACATTCTTGGGGTCATCGGCGGAAAAGGCGGCGTTGGTAAAAGCGTCTTTGCGGCGAACCTTGCTGTCAAATTAGGACAGGAATTAAAGTCTTCGACCCTCCTTATCGATGCCGATCAAAAATCCTGCGGCGATCAAAATTTTATCACCGGCCTTTTGGAGCCCCGAACTCTCGAAGAGCTTTGTGCATCAACCACAAGTATCAACACTAAAAACTTACTCAATTTGGTGACGTCCCACTCCACAGCCCCACTCCATTATCTGGGCGCAGTGAAGTCCCCGGGCCAAACTTTTAGCGCGCCACCCTTGATCGCTCTTAAACAAATTGCACAGCTCTCCCATTTTTATAAATTTATTGTTCTCGATTTTGGCAACGACCTCGATGAGCTTCAGCTGAAACTTCTCGAAGCGTGTACCGCGGCCATCGTTGTAACGACTCCCGAAGTTTTAACTGTCAACCAAACCCTTCGAATGATCAACGAGCTGCGAGCAGCCACCTTGCCAAGCGAGATGATTCAAATTGTTGTGAACAAAGCCAGCAACGTGGGCTTGGCCCCAAGTCAGCTCGAGCAATCCCTCAAGCGTCCGCTGCTGGGTGTGATTCCTCAAGATGATGTGACAACAGCAAACGCACTCAAGCGCGCCACGCCTTTTATTCTTCTTTCTCCACAGGCGCCGATTTCTAATAGTTACACCGAGATTGTGCGAAAGCTCACCGGTGGGATTCTCCAAAAATTAAAAACCATTTCGCGCAACAATGTCCTCTCGTTTGAAAAGGCCGATGCGTCTCCCGCGACTTCGAACAAAGACTCTGTCGATCCCCGCACGCACCTTAAAATGACAATTCACACTCGTTTGATTAAAGAAATGAATTTAAAAAACGACGACATCACAAAAGCGAACAAAGATAGCGAAAAGAAAAAGAAACTCGAAAACGATGTGCGCGTTGCTATTTCTAAAATTCTTGACCAGGAAGCTCAAGGCCTTCCCCCTGCGGAACGCAAACAGATCATCAAGGAAACACTGGACGAAGCTTTAGGCCTTGGTCCGCTCGAAGATCTACTTTCTCAAGCAGATATCAGCGAAATTATGGTCAATGGCTTTGATAAAATTTTTATCGAAAAAAGCGGCCGTCTTCAGTTGAGTAAAACTCATTTTACGTCAAACATTCAACTTCGCAACATCATCGAAAGAATTGTGACTCCCCTTGGGCGCCGTATCGATGAAAAAACTCCCTACGTCGACGCTCGACTTCTTGATGGAAGCCGAGTGAATGCCATCATCGAACCTCTCGCCATTGATGGTCCGGCGTTGACGATTCGTAAATTTAAAAAAGATGCGTTCGGTGTTGATCAATATGTTCAATACAGCTCCACCAGCCGTCAAATGATGGACTTTTTAAAACTCGCCGTCGAAAATGGCTGCAATATTATTATTTCGGGCGGCACTGGTTCTGGTAAAACGACTCTTTTGAATTGCATGTCGTCTTTTATTCCCTCCACCGAACGAATCATAACGGTCGAAGACGCGGCAGAACTTCAACTTCGACAAACTCATGTGGTGCGCTTAGAAACTCGTCCGGCCAATATGGAAGGCGAAGGCGCAATCACTATCCGAGATTTAGTAAAAAACACCTTACGCATGCGTCCCGATCGAATTGTGGTCGGAGAGTGTCGTGATGGTGCGGCCCTTGATATGCTTGCTGCAATGAGTACGGGTCACGATGGTTCCATGACCACGGTTCACGCCAATAACCCTCGCGAAGCCATCGGTCGACTCGAAACGCTTTGTCTTATGGCCGGAATGGATCTTCCTGTTCGCGCCATCCGTGAACAAATTGCTGGAGCCGTTGATTTGATTGTGCAAATTTCGCGTCTCTCTGATGGAAGCCGTAAAGTGATAAGCATTGCCGAGGTTCAGGGAATTCAGGGCGACATCATTACTTTGCAAGATGTTTTTGAATTTAAAGAAACTGGTTTTGATAAAAACAGACGAATTGTGGGACATTTTTTATCTAAAGGACTTATTCCAAAATTTATTCAAGAACTCAAAGAGCGCGGCATTGGTATTCCCAAAGATCTTTTTTCGAACGAAGGCGCAGCCGCGACGGCCGCAGCCACAGCGAGTGCTGCCGAAACAGCAAAACCAACGACCCCTCAGTATACAGTTAAGAAAGTGAGCGGAGGAAATAAACCATGAAGTTTCTCGAAGCTCTTATCTCTAGTTCCTTTTTTGTGTATCCAGCCGTGGCCGCAATCACTTTTGTTTTAACCTATCTTTGGGCTGATAAAATTTTAAACTGGCTTTATGCCCGCAGTATTGGGCAAAAAGACGAAATTGCAAAATATCTCGAACTGATGTTTGTAGATGTCGATGAAAAGAAACTCACCTGGTCGCTTCTTTCGATCAGCCTTGGCTTAGGATCTCTCTTTTTTATTCTGTTTTGGCCCAATATTATATTAGGTCTTTTAGTGGGCGCACTCTTTACTATTCTTGGTTGGACGGTTCCTAAATTTTTGTTTCGTTCGCTTTATGAAAAACGCTGCAATCTGTTTGTGAATCAGATGGTGGATGCGACAACTATTCTTGCGAACGGGATTAAAGCTGGACTCAGCGTCAATCAGGCCATGGATCGAGTCGCAAAAAATTTAAAAGCGCCAATCAGTCAAGAGTTCCGGCTTGTATTGTCACAAAACCAACTCGGCCGCCCGATCGAAGAATGTCTTAACGAGCTTGCGGACCGAGTGCCTCGTCCAGATGTGCAAATGTTTGTGACCGCAGTGAATATATTGAAAGAAACTGGCGGCAACATGGCAGAAACTTTTCAGACGATCAACTACACGATCCGCGAGCGCCAAAAGATTGAAAAAAAGATTGAAGCTCTCACCGCTCAAGGTGTGATGCAGGGGGTTATCGTGAGTTTGGTCCCGATACTCTTGTTGGTCATTTTTTACTTTGCGGATCCAAACTATGTCATGCCTCTCTTTACGACGACATTGGGATTGCTCTTTTTATTGATGATTTTTGGACTTATTGGCGTTGGTGCTTTCTTTATTAAAAAAATTATTACCATCAAGGTGTAGCAACATATGCATAAATTCATTTTTAGTCTCACATTTCTTTTCGTTGTGTCTGCCAATGCTGTGGTCGACATGAAAAATGCCAATTTTTCGGATTATTGGGTGGACCTTATGTTGCCCGACAATAACTATTTAATGCGCGTCTCTAGGACCTACAGCAGTCGTTCTTTATTTTCGGGAATCTTTGGTTTTGGCTGGTGCTCACAGATCGAAACTAAATTGGAAGTCAGTCTCGAAGGGAACCTCACGCTGAGCGAATGTGGTTCGGGGGCGACTCAGTTTTACCCGGCGAATTCGAATACCACGGCCATTTCGGCTGCCGTCGACAAAATTATACTTGCGCTCAAAAAGAATGAACCCGGAAAAGATGCCGCCTTCTTCGAAGGTCTTCGCTCTCAACTGCGCACCAACTACAAGCTACGCACTCGCTATGCGGGTGAAACCGGCTATAAATTCATTCCGCAAAAAAATCTTGTTTATCTCTTGGATGGCAAAGAACAAGATAAAATTATTTTCGATGGAGTGAATTTTGTTCGTCAAACCAGCGATGGAATGATTCAAAAATTTGAAACCTCAGGCCGTTTGGCGACGCTTTCGGATAAACAGAAGAATTTTTTAAAATTCTCGTACACTCAGGGACTTTTAACCGTGATCACTGATAATCTTGGGAATAAATTTGCTTTTGCCTACACGCCAGAACGCAAGGTCAAACAAATCACAACAAACAATATGATTGTGACTTACAAATTCAATGGAGAGAATCTTGTCCAAGTCACCAACGCTTGGCAAAACACCTACAATTACGTCTATGATTCAAACCACAACTTAACAAAAGTTGAGTATCCCGATGGGACCTACCGCGCCTTGAGTTATGTCGAATCAAAAGACTGGGTCAGAGATTTTAAAGATCGTGATGGTTGTATCGAAACATATGAATTCACCATGTCACAAGAAAACCCAAAGGATCACTACTGGTCGACTGCTGTTAAAAACTGCAAAGGAAAAACCCTTTACAAACATCGCTATGAATTTTGGTATCAAATGCGTCCTGACAAAGAAAAGTATCTGAGTCGTGTTGTTTCTGAAAAAAACAACCAGGTCTTAGATATTTCTTATCATCAAGATTTAGGAAAGCCGATTACTGTTCGTAAAAATGCCGATTTGACTGCTTACCAGTATTTACCAAACGGTTATCTTAAGCAAAAAACGGTCAGCCTCTTTATTCCTCAGACGGACGAAACCCATAAATACAGTCTTCTTTTTGATTACGATCGCGACTGGCGCATCGAAGCGACAACAACCGAATATTTTAACAAATCGGGAAAATCCTTGCGCAAGAAAAAAACAACGTTTCGCTACGATAGCGAAAACCGACTGACTTTGGCAAAAAGTTCCGAAGGTCAATTTGTGGAATTGAAGTACAACAGCATGGGATTGATCTCTGCCATTTCGGATCAGACCAAAAAAGAAGTTTTTATTGAGTACGACTCAAAGACACAAAAGCCTCTGTCCATCGCACGACCCGATGTGGGATCTTTGCAATTAACCTACGCTGCCACCGGCGAACTTAAAAAAATAAACAATAAGGGTGGTTCGTCGACCACAACTCAGATTTATTCTGCCTTTAATAACTTTATTGATATGGTGGGACCGGTATCAACGGAATTGAGCCTGAACCTTTAAAACGCGCTTATTGGTACTCGATCTCTTCGACTTTTTTGTTCATGGTTTCGCGCGCCTCTTCGAATTCTTGCTTGGCGTCTTCGGCTTGTTGAACAGCATCAAAAGGCATTTTAATTTGCCCTTCTTTAACAGCATTGTAGGTTGACGCCGTGATTCGTGTTGCCCCTTGAGTTGCGTCCTTCAGGAAGCTTGTCAGCGCTCCTTTTTGGAGGAATTGATTGAGCTTTTCATCGGCTGTTTGGTCGCCAATTTTAAATTGGAGGCAGTAAACGACAACACAAGTTACTAAAAATGATTTGAGGACGAATAATATCTCAGCCATGTTTTTGCCTCACTAAACTTTTTTCTACTTTTTCAACAGCCGACATTAAATCGGAGGCCTCAAACGGTTTGCGTATGTAGCTGGCATATCCAACGTCGGGCGCTTTTGTCTTAAGAATGTCTTCATCCAGTGCCGACACAACAATAAACTGAATTTGTGGGTACTTTTGCTGTACCTCTTGCATAATTTCGGCACCACTTTTTTGTGGGAGTGATAGATCAACCAGCACACAATCGGGTTGCATGGCTAGGATTTCAAGCAGTGCCGTATCACCCTCGTGGGATTCACCAATAATTTGGTGTCCCGCTTTGGTCAGGTGGTAACGACAGATCATTCGAATAAAAGAAGCATCATCAACAATGTAAACTTTCACTGTTTTAGTATAGCGAAACCCTCCCCCACTCCCAAGCCTCTCTGTCGGCATTGTCTGAATCTAGACGATTTGATGGGTTTTCACTTCTCTGTACCTCTCCGTAGCGCTTTGATGCATACTTAGGGCATGTCCATTTTCAAGACTTTCATAGGGTTTCTTCTCTCTCTTTTTGTATCGACGTCATTCGCTGACAAAAAAGAAGGTGTCGTGCTTTCGAATCAAACAGATAGCGCGATGACCATCCACCGGATTTCATTTTTACCAACTGTAGATAACGTGGATGGAATTTTTTCTCGTCCGATTGATGCTAAATTGAGCGAACTCTTACAGGCGGATCATCAATGGGCTTTTGTTCCGACTCAGTTTTCGGGTGAGCTCGTTTCTCCTGCAGAACTGATTAAGTCTCCGGCGCGAGTGGTTAAAATAAGTCAGTCACTCAAAACAGATGCCCTTCTGTTAACCGAAGTGCGAAAAAATCCGAAGGACTTTGTAATTGCTCTTTATTTGTTTAGCGCCCTCGACGGAAAACTGATTTCTCACGTGGCGGCAACAGATTTGGCGCAGGACTCAACCGAAAAAGCCCTTAAGCAGTTATCTCTGCTCTATCAACAACTCAAGTACCGAATTCCCTATGACGGACTTATTTTAAGTCGTACTAAAAACCGTGTCACAATCAATCTTGGCGCCCTCGATGGACTCACGCCAGGACAAGAGCTTGCTTGCAGTAAAATTCTCACAGTTCAAAGGCACCCTAAACTCGGCAACATCATTCAACATGAAAAAGTACTCATCGGAAAAGTTCGCTTGATCAAAGTGGATCCCAAGCTGAGTTTTGGAGACATTGTTTCCGAGACTGAGGCCGGCGCGATTCAAAAAGATGCCAAAATTACGGGTGCGCGCCCTGTTCAATATCAAGCCGAAAAATGGATCAACAACGATTACGTACCGGCCGAGCTTTTGCTCAGCGAAAATAATAAAGTGAATGGGAAAATTCACGAATGGGCTCCAGAGCCTCCGCCCAGTTTTGGTTTGGTGGGCGTCAGCCTCGGCTTATCCAGTTACCAACACACACTGTCTTTAATCGATGGAACGTCACCGACGGCAAAGAATCGCATTTATCCGACCATTTCTTTGGTCGGCGAAATGTGGATCAACCCCGAATGGTTCGTTAACGCCAACATCACGCAAGGAACGGGAACTATCGAAAATCCTTTGGGAAGCCCCGCAGATCTTTCTGCTTCGATGGGAATGTATTCGATGGATGTCGGTTACAATATTCTTCTGCGCGATGATTTTTTTGATGCGAAAATTTTTGCAGCTCTTGGATACATGAGTTACGACATGTCGATCGATGCGGGAACAGGAAATGGTTTAAATTCCACAGAGTATTCCGGCCTGCGCCTTGTTGTTGGTGGCAAAACCCCTCTTGATATGGCCAATCGCTGGTATCTTGGCGGCACGTTGCACTGGTATCTGAACCCCGGATACAAAGAAAAACCTTTTTCATCCGGCAGCGAAGATAGCAAGATAGTTCACTTCCGTTTCTTACTCGATTATCGCTGGAGCGAAAGAATTATGCTGAATTCCTCCATGGAGTTTATGACATTCATGACCGATTTTTCGGGCGGCGGAAATCGCCCTGTCGACGCCGTTAAAGGCAGTCAGCGCTTTCAAACAATCACGTTTGGCGCCAGCTACATGTTTTAGAACCAATTTTAGTTTTTAGATTCGGGGGAGGGGGCGGTCCAGGCGGCGAATTTGCGGGAGACGATGCGGTTTTTGTCGCGGTTCATGATAAAGCTGAGGCCGGATTGGAGTTTGTAGTTTCCATCTGTTGTTGGAGAAAAGATCGCTTTGTCATCGAAGGCCTCTGGGCCACCTGGAAGCTGCTGTTGGGCCTGAAGGCGACAGAGCCACTGACCCTTGAGACTTTGCTTCACCTCGCGGCGAAACTCTAGAGGGCCGTAATAGGCTTGCTGGCTGGACTCAATTCCTTTTTGCAATTCTGGTGTGATGGCTTCACACTCCATTTCCGTCTTTAACTGAAAGGAGTGTGCCGATTTTGCGCGCAATAGATTCATTAAAAAGTTTTTTGCCGTGAGATTGCTGCACTCCCAAGTTTGTTTCGGCAATTTTTTACAAGCTTTTACAGCTTGATGAGAAATCTTTTTGTTTTGATCTTCGAAAATCATAAATAAAATTTTGTCTTTTTCGATTTCGGTGAGCGGCGCCGGTGAGGCGAAAGAAAGGGAGCTCATAAACACAGCAGCGGAGATCAGTTGGATAAACATGAGCACAAACTACCGAGTTCGAGAGGAAGAAACAACAAAAAAAACCCGGTTTATCACCGGGTTTTTCGCAAACTTCTCGTTAGTCAGCAAGGGCGTGATTTACATCATGCCGCCCATGCCTCCCATACCACCCATGCCACCACCGTGTGATGGAGCTGCGGGCTCGTCTTTTCTTGGAGCTTCGGCAATCATTGTTTCCGTAGTCAGCATCAATGACGCAACAGACGCTGCGTTTTCAAGTGCGCAACGAACAACCTTCATGGGATCAATAACACCGGCTTTTACAAGATCTTCGTACTCTTCTTTGTACGCATTAAACCCATAAGAAGCTGTCTTATTGCTGATCACGCGATCAACAACAATGGCGCCATCAAGACCCGCATTCATAGCGATCTGACGTACAGGCGATTCACACGCTTTTTTGATAATCAATGCACCAAAACGCTCTTCTTCCGTGAAATCGTCTTTATTGATTTTTGCAGAAGCGCGAAGAAGTCCTGTACCGCCACCGGCGATAATTCCTTCTTCAACAGCCGCGCGAGTTGCGTTTAATGCATCTTCTACGCGTGCTTTTTTCTCTTTCATTTCAACTTCAGAAGGCGCGCCGACGTGAATCACTGCAACACCGCCTGCCAACTTGGCAAGACGCTCTTTGAGTTTTTCTTTATCGTAATCGCTTGTCGTTTCTTCGATTTGAGCCTTGATCGTACCGATGCGCGCTTCGATTTCTTTTTTCTCGCCAGCACCATCGATCACTGTTGTGTTGTCTTTATCAACAACAATGCGTTTTGCCATACCCAGATCTTCGATCGTGGCTTGCTCAAGTTTACGGCCAACATCTTCGCTGATCAAAGTGGCGCCAGTCAGAGTGGCGATGTCTTCAAGCATCGCTTTACGACGGTCACCAAAGCCAGGAGCTTTTACAGCCACAACATTCAATACGCCGCGGAGTTTATTCACAACAAGAGTCGCGAGCGCTTCGCCTTCCACTTCTTCAGAAATAATCAAAAGAGGACGGTGAGCGTTTGCAACGGCTTCTAAAACGCCAACGAGGTCTTTCATCGAACCGATTTTTTTGTCATAAACAAGAACGTATGCGTTCTCAAGAACGGCTTCCATTCTTTCAGAGTTGGTAACGAAGTACGGAGAAAGATATCCACGGTCAAACTGCATTCCCTCAACAACTTCGAGTTCTGTTTGCGCTGTTTTGCTTTCTTCGACAGTGATAACGCCTTCACGGCCCACTTTATCCATGGCTTCAGAAATCATTTTTCCGATTTCAGGATCGTTGTTTGCAGAAATCGTTCCCACTTGAGAAATCTCTTCGCTGCTGTTCACTGGCTTGCTGAGTTTTTTAAGTTCGTCAATAACGATGGCAACGGCTTTATCAATCCCGCGCTTTACGGCTGTTGGGTTGTTTCCGGCAGAAACAATTTTAACGCCCTCTTTGTAAATGGCTTGAGCAAGAACTGTTGCTGTTGTTGTTCCGTCTCCCGCATCTTCATTCGTTTTGCTGGCCACTTCTTTAACCATCTGTGCGCCCATGTTTTCGAATTTATTTTCGAGTTCGATTTCTTTTGCGACAGTCACACCATCTTTTGTGATGAGAGGTGTTCCAAATGATTTATCAATAACCACGTTGCGACCTTTAGGTCCAAGAGTCACCTTTACGGCATCTGCTAACGTGTTAACTCCTTTTAAAATCGCTTTACGTGCTTCTTCGCTAAAACGTAATTCTTTGCTCATGTTTTATTCCTCCAAAAAAGTTTTAATTTAAAATTCCTAGAACGTCATTTTCTGTGATCATCAAATAATCTTCTGCACCAAACTTAAGATCTGTTCCGGCGTATTTGCTGAAAAGAACTTTGTCGCCCGCTTTCACTTCCAATGGAAAAACTTTTCCATCTTCGTTCACGCGGCCTTTGCCGGTGGCAACAACTTCACCTTTTTGGGGTTTTTCTTTGGCGGTGTCTGGAATGATAATTCCACCCGCTGTTTTGTCATCTTCCTTCATTCTGCGAACTAGAATTCTGTCGTGTAAAGGACGAATTTTTTCTGTAGTACCCATAATAATACCTCCTCGTAATTAAAAAAATGGACGCCTTGTTTGAAGGCAATATGGAAATAGGGGAGGTTTCTGTCAAGGTGGGAGGTGATTATTATTGGATTTCGGTATTTTTGCTCTTTGCGTTATCTTTCGGAATTTTCGACAATTTTAACGGAATCTTCTTCTCTTTTTCGGTGGAGTTTTTATAGGCCAAAAGAAGGTCCGATTTTTCGTCTTCGGAGAGCTTTTTGGTCGCCTCTTTAAACTCTTCAGAAGTCAGTGTTTTCAGGTACATAGAAAAGTAATCATGGATGTTTAACTGCAGAGCAACATCGACATTAAAATTGAGCTTTTGCTCACTGGTTCGAGAGGCCTCATCGGTCTCGGTCACGGACTTTCCTTCTTGCCAAATGGCCCCTTGAGCGCCCGAACCCTTACCCATGGCTTCGAGTTTCTTTTGTGCCTCATGAACTCGCATTGATTTCCATTCGAGAAAACTAAGAACTGGAGTTTTAAGGGGAGCGGTTGCCTCGGGCTTCACTGCCTCGGTGACAGCTGGAGCCGTGCCTTGGGCCTGGGGTTGTTGAGCCCAAGATCCTGTCGGGGTTACCAGCAGAGAGAGCACGAGGAGCTTGATTTTGATTTTAAGAGCTAACGTCAGCTTCATGGGGTCCTTTCTTCGCCTGCCAAACTGTTTACAAAATTGATGCCGAGACCGCGAAGCCCCTGAACGATCTGGCCTTTTTAGGGGTGACACTTTTGGGCACTTTGCCTATGTCTCGTCCGGTTTTGGGCGGGCTCGCGCCATTTTCATTCTCTTATTACCACTTTTTTTTAGAATAGAAGAGTACGTTTTTTAAAGACTGGAGTCTTTTATGAAGCTTTTTTTAAAGTGGCCTTTTCTGATTGGTTTTATTTTTGCCACCCTCCTTACTTCTTGTAAAAATGATGAAGAGGGCTCATCGAGCAGCGACTCCGTCGTGCCGGGAGTTATCGATGTGACTGGTGGCTTTAATGTGAAGGCCAATCCTCCCACAGGAACAAATTATTACATTCACAAAGCCGGAGATTTTGATTCTGCCTGCGTTGTGAATGCCGCGGACATTGGCACTGGCCTGGCGAATACTTTTATCGATTGCATTATTGAGGTCGAAGAACTTGAAGGTGCATACGGTGGCGAAAGCGGCATCAGCATGGTGATGAATGTGCCACCTTCTATGTGTCGATATGTTTCTTATCTACCCTATTACTATTTTGGTTTGGATTATGGCGTTGGTCCTACAGCAGTGGTTGCAAATTTTGATGCTGACAGCAACTTTGTGTCCGCTGGAAGCTCTATTACGGGACCAGGGGCTTTTGACAGCGACGGCAAACCTATATGTGACTATGATTATCAGGAAGCCAAAGGTCCGAATTGCTGTTTTGGAACTTATTCATATACTGAAATAACTCCAACAGCTACCACAGTTACAAGTAAAAAATGGGGAGGAAAACCTGGCAATTGTGCCGCTGGTTCAGGCGCTGTGACTGCCCCGAGATCAAATCCGGCCAATCTGCCTATGAGAACCTATTATTTTAAACCCAATGGGTTTAACGAAGAATTCACAACAAGCAAGCGCTCTACCATCGACGCAGATTCCTCTTTATTTTACGCCAACTATTATAGCGGCGCAGCTCCCGCGGCGTTTAAGTTGAGCAGTTCCTATCAAGGCAACCCCTACTACACCTGGTATTGCCTCGACGATGCTCATGAAGAAATTGCTCGGATCCGTGTACAAATTCGCGAATGGAATGAAATAACAGAATTTGCATTGGGTAGTTCTGGAGACCCCGACACTTCCGGCTTCGAAGCCGTTTCTGGTGCTCTCATTAACGATTTTGATGACTGGCTGGATGTGATCACGAATGGTGATTCATTTCCTGGGATGCCCCAATAGTTTTTCTAACGGTCTGGTGAAAGCGAGCAACGAAGTTTTTGGCTTTAGACTCTTGTCCGCGTAAAATAAAAAGTTGGAAAATCTGCCCTTCATTGCAAGAGTACTTTGCCAAAATCTGTTTTTTTGCCAAAAAATTCACCAACTCTTCCATATACTCACGTGTGTAACCTTGTGACGAAGAGTAATGATCAAAAAGTGGGAATTTTTCAAACTCGCGCGCGGCCGTGGTTGATGGTTTTGGTGTTGATTTAAAAATCATCAGATAAAGGGAGTAAACGACCGGCCCAGAACTCAGAACTACAAAAAAAACCGCGTGGTGATTGGAAAACATTTTTCTCAATCTACAGGATCCACTGACGCCTTGCAAGTTGTCCAAGGTCTCGTTATGATCCCTCCTAAGGTTATACACCGGGGGATTTATGCGCTATTTGGTTTTGTGTTTTGTACTTGGATTCGGCTTTTCGGCTTCAGCCAACGTGGTCGGAACGCACATGCAAAATTTTAATCCCACCACAAACGGCTTGGACTTTGTCACCGTTCAATCGACCAAAACTCTTCCTCCCGGAGAATTTAATTTAGGACTGTGGACCAACTATGCCTTTAACTCTCTTCCCTTTTTTAAGGCCCCCAGCGTTCCGAGCGCGCAGAGTTTTTCTGAACCCAACGACAAACTCTTATCTGCCGACTTGAACGTGGGCCTCGGCCTCACCGACGCTTGGGACGTGGGTTTAAGTTTACCGATGGTTTTAGATCAAAACATTGATGACAGTCTGCAATTGGGTTCTTACGACGATGCGGGCATCACAGAGATTCGCCTGAATACCAAATATCGTTTTTATCAACAAGACAACTGGGCCTTGGCCGCTGTCGGCTCGGTGAACTTTGATCGCATCAAAAACAACCCTTTCTCCGGAAACGACTCCGGGCCGACATGGAATCTGGAAGGCGTTTTTGATTATGTGATTGAGCCTGGGATTCTTTGGGCCGTTAACATGGGGTACCGTTTGCGTGATGAAGGGCAAGCCATTGCCGGCTCTGATGTGATTCCTCTCTCGGATCAGGTGATCTATTCGTCGGCACTCTCTTATTTTTACGAGACCTGGAACACTCATTTTATTTTTGAAGCCTTTGGCGGATCTCTCACAAAAAATACACCGTTTCCAACGGATCGTAGCCGCAGTAACCTCGAGTTTCTTGTTGGCGCCAAACACTCCATCACCGAAAAGCTCGTGGCCCATGGCGGTGTTTCCACCGAGGGTTATCATGGCCTCGCCTCTCCAGACTTTCGAATTTATTTTGGACTCAACTGGCTTGTCGGTCCCATCAAAGAAAGAGCTGTCGTGGCTCAACCGGAGCCGGTTCCGCAACCCATGGCTCCCGTCGCTGTCGAAGAACCACCTTCCGAAATTATTGTTTTATCGTCGATCAACTTCGACACCAAGTCTGACGAAATGACCGCCTCTTCGCGAAGAGACTTTCAATCCACTGTTGTAAAAATCAAAAACAACACACAAACATTGCGCAAAATCATTGTCGAGGGTCACACCGATTCTCGCGGGACTGATGCTTACAATTTGGGGCTGAGCCAGCGTCGCGCCAATTCTGTGGTTCGAGTTCTCCAATCCGAGCTTGGGCCCCAGGTTTTCGTCGAGGGTGTTGGCAAAGGGGAGTCGCGTCCAATCGATCGCAACGATTCGGACAAAGGTCGTGCGATCAATCGTCGAGTTGAGTTGAAGATTTACCGCACGACTCCTTAGGGCCTGTTGACATTTTATCTAGCTTTTATTCAGTCCTATTTGAATTGACTCTTCGTTGCTCGTCGTCGCGTTAGCGCTTTGCTAGCGTTTCCTCCTCGCGTCTCAATTCAATTCAATTCAAATAGGACTGAATAAAAGCTAGATAAAATGTCAACAGGCCCTAATCTCTTGGCAAGGACATCCGAAAAGAAAGGATGTCCTTTGTTGTCCGCAGTGTTGCCTTTTTATTTTTAGCGCTCCTCATCAGCCTTCTTGTGCTTTCTCCCAGCTTTCGTGAGTCTGTTTTTACGCTTTCGAAAAACCAGCGCCTGGTCTTAGCAGCCCTTCCCATCCATCTTGATAATGCCGACTTTAAAATCGTCAAAATTCGTCAGGGCCCTCATATTCTCATTGAAATTTATCTGCAAAAAAAAGAAAGCTCCGAACTCCATTCGCGTTTTGAGTTCGAAAATAAAAAAGATGTCTATTATGATTTTAAGTCTTCTGTGACCAATATGTTCATTGCTAATATCGATCAGAATGCGAGCGAAGAGATTCTTATACCCCTGCTCGATCAAAATTTAGAGTCGCAGATCAAGGTGATCCGCTACTCATCCGAACAAAAAAAGTTTTTTATTGATTAGGACGTACAGCCGGGCGCGGTGAGACTTCGTCGAGAAGCTCTGAGTTCTCGTTGCTATTCACGCCTCTTTTGTTGAGATTTCGCCACGACTTTCCCTCGCGAGCCCGCGGGTCCATTTGAAATGATGTCACCGCCAACGAGTGGTCCTTGTAGTTTTTAGAAAACACATGCGTGCCATCATTTTTACTCACAAAATACAAATAATCCGTATTTGCAGGCCGAGTCGCAGCGCTTAAGGCTTCGATACCAGGATTGGAAATAGGACCCGGGGGCAATCCCCCGCGCTTGTAAGTATTGTAAGGATGATCGGTCTGAAGATCTGCTTTTGTGATACTGAGACGATAGGATCCTGTTCGTAAAAGGCGCGCATAGATCACCGTGGGATCGGTTTGGAGGCGCATTTTCTTTTTGAGTCTGTTGTGAAACACCGAAGAAATCTGCGGACGTTCAAAGCCGGCACCTGTTTCTTTTTCGATGATCGAAGCTAACGTCACTATTTGATGGCGTTTCCAGCCGGGAAGGCTGCCAATTCTTTTGAATTTTTGATTAAAGCGATCCACCATTCGACGCACGATCACTTTGCAGCCGTCCACTTTTGTAAAAAAATAAGTGTCCGGAAAAAGATACCCTTCCAACGAAGGAATCGGTTCACCGATTAAATGCTGAATCAACTTCTTATCCATCGCCAAGCGAACAAACTCTTCCTTTTTGCAAAGGGAGAGCGACTCTAGCCGCTGCGCAATTTCGTAAAGGTTGGTCCCCTCTGGAACGATTAGGCGATGTCCTAACGATTTTCCGCTCATCAGCGTTTCAAATAATCCACTCATCGTTGTTCCGACGGCAATTCCATACTCGCCCGATTTCATTTTTTTATCGTGACCCAAAAGGCGAGCCCACATTAAAAAAACTTCGACAGAGGAGATCACTTCTTTGTCTGCAAGCTGTTGTCCCACCTCACGCAAAGTGTCTTTGTCCGTAACGGTGACAATCCGATGCGATGAGAGAGGTAACGGCGTACTGTAATATTCGTGCGTTTGCCAGGCAAGAATGGCAAAAACCACGAGCGTAAGACCTAGAGCTGCTTGAACGAGTTTCATTTTCCTCCGGCTTGATAATTCATGCCTGGCAAAATATTTTTGCTGTCGAAGGCAGTTTCATCTTCTAAGCATGCCACAGGAACCGTACAATAATAAACTGCGAACGTGGACGTAGGTCGGTCGTTTCCTGATTTATCTCGTCCTCCGAATGGAAGTTTTGAACTCGCGCCGTTGGTTGTTCTGTTCCAGTTGACCAGTCCAGAACGAGCCTGCCGTAAAACATGTTCGTAGGTTTTTTTGTTTTTACTAAAAATCGAAGTGACAAGACCATAACCAGTGGAGTTATTGATTTGCAGAGCCTCGTCCAGGTCATCGACGGTGTACACAGCCACGTTGGGGCCGAAGATTTCATTTTTTTGATACACAGAGTTTTTATTCACTTCTTTAATTTTATAAATACTGGGCGTGACATAATAACCCTTCTTCGGCAGATCCAATTGCTTCCCGCGCATGATTTTTTCGCTGCCCTCGCGAACCGCGATCTCTTGAAAGCGCAAATACGTATCGAGAGATTTTGCATTGATCAGCGGGCCCATAAAAGGATTGTCTTTCCAATAGCCCACTTCTAATTTTTTTGCTGCTTGATAAAATCGCTCAAGAAAAGCTCCGGCAATGTTTTTGTGTAAAATAATGCGACTGGTGCACGAGCATCGCTGACCCGCTGATGCAAATGAGCCGATAAGAGACTCATAAATGGCTTTTTCCATATCGGCATCGTCCCACACGATGGTCGCATTTTTTCCGCCCATCTCTAGCGCGTGAATCTTCCAATAGTGATTCATTGTTCCTTGTTTAATTTTAAGACCTGTTTCGTAGGACCCGGTAAATAAAATTCCATCCACAAGCTCATGCTCTACCAGTCGTCGCCCGGTATCGCCTACGCCTTGAACCAAGTTAAAGACGCCTGCGGGAAAGCCCGCCCTGTGAATACATTCTGCATAAATTTGTCCAGTTGCAGGAGTAAACTCTGATGGCTTAAAGACAACTGTATTCCCCGCGATCAAAGCGGGAATGATGTGCCCATTGGGGAGATGTCCCGGAAAATTAAACGGGCCCACCACCGTCATCACACCTCGCGGTTTATAAATCACGCGGCCACGAACTCCAGGAAGCGCATTATCAACAACCACTTCATCCACTAAGCGCATCGCTTGCTCTATGGTGATTGGGATTTTATTAATCATGGCCGCGACTTCGGTAAGGCTCTCCCACTTTGGTTTTCCGGTTTCGCGCGAAATCACTTCGGCGATTTTTTCTTTGGATTCCTCAAAAACACTTTGTAGTTTTTTAACAGCATGAATGCGCGCTTCTAGCGACTGTTCAGACCACTCTGTAAAAGCCGTTTTTGCCGCCTCACACGCTCGATCGACGTGAGAAAACTGATAAGGAACGTCAATCACAGATTCGGAAAGATCGGCGGGGCTTTTCAGCTGAATAACGCCGTCTTCGGACTCCGTCTTTACAAACTTACCGTTGATGTAATCACCGAGATATAAAATTGTTGTCGCCATTTGATTCTCCTAAAGTAATGAACAAAAAACCGTTTTACCAAGAAACTCTTTAAGATAGGCCTCGCCAACCAAGTTGACATAAACCGTCTCTTTATCCTCTTCGACAAACGTGTGCGCGCAGCGAAACTGACCACCCTCTTCGTAACCCAAGAGCGCTTCTTTGGTTAATTTTTTTCCGCCCTCAGCGACCACCATTTTTTTTCCGGACTTTACCACCGCAATGTTTTTTAACTGAGAGCCAAAATGCGGGCCGCCGTCAAAAGGATCCACTTCGTTTTTATAAGTAAAACCCATTTTTTCGAGGAGATGTCGCGCTCCTCGGGTCTCCTCCGCCACTTCGCCAATCACTAAGCGCGCGCTTGAATCAAGGAGGCATAAATAAATATCTTCTTCGGGAAAGAGAGTTTTAATAAAGCCTTTATGCTGCTGACTCACGCGATCGGCCTCATGGTAATTCATTCCCGTAAAGCGACGCCCGAGAGCTTCCCAAAATTCGCTGCGCCCCTCGTCTGTCAAAGGTGGACTGAGCTCGCACAGGACTTCTTCTTCGAAGCTGTTTGGCATAAGACCCATATAAATAAATCGACTCAAACTCAGCAGTCTTCCTAATTTTTCGGGACGACGACGATAACTTCGATCCAAAAGAAGGCCGCCGATTTCTGTAGGCCCATTGGTATCTTCTCCCAAGCGGAGGACATTATGAATAAAACCAACTCCTAAATTGGGGCTCTGCCGTTTGCGCTCTAGAATTTTAAAGTAGTAGTGCGGATACTTTTCGGTTCCGTGTTTTGCCAAGATGAGGCAGGTTCCCACCACTCTCTGTAGATCGATATCTTCCAGTACAAATAAATATTCTGCCTTTTCTTTTTTGAGCTGCCCCGAAAAGCTTTGCAAACTTGTCTTAATTTTTTGTTTTAACACTTTGGGCTCTGCAGGTAAGTTTAACAGTGTAAACTGTTTTGCAAGCGCCATAAGGTCTTCGTAATCATTTTCGCGGATACTGCGCACAATAAAGCTCATAAGCACACCTTCTCTATCATTGCGAGATAGAAGTCTTCGGCTGTTTTTAAATCCTGAAGGGCTACATGCTCTTCGGGAGTGTGGGAGTTGTTTTGTCTTTGGCCGGGGCCGAACACAATGCATTCAAACCCAAAGCGACTGAACACATTGGCCTCGTTTGTGACTGGCTGGGTTTTTAAATCGGACCGCTGACAACTCTGACGAATCGTTTCTAAGCACTGTTTCGAAAACGCACCCTGCTTTTCTGTATGAAACGGTCTTTTGACATCCAAAATACGGAACACGGCTTTTTGTTTGGCACATGTCTGTGCAATAAAGTTCATCCATTCCGTATATAATTTTTCGGGAATGTGCGAAGTCCAGCGCACAGCACCCGTCATGCGGAGGTGATCCTGCGCAGTGCGAATGCTGCCAAGGTTGAGTGTCGCAAAAGGAGGGTCAAATTCTTTATCCAGATATTTTTTAAATTCTATTTCGAGCTGCTGGATCGAGTGATAAATCTCGCGAAGCTGAGGTCCCAACAAATCTTTCTTTTGCGTGGAGAGTTCAAACTCCAGCGCCGCCTGTGTTGGAATTGTATTAAAGCTGACGCCGCCATCCACATTGAGTAGCTGTATGGACTCTGGAAGTTTATCAAGATACTCGAGCATTTTGACGATCGCGTTTTCGCCCATCTCGGGGGAGGATGAGTGCGCCGCACGTCCCTGAAATATTTTACTTTGCGAAGACGATGTGTTTTCGTCGCCGGCCCACTCCTCTTCGTTTCGATTCTGAAATGGAATAATGATTTCGAGTTGGGCGATTCCTTTGCCCGCGTAAATCACATTCAGGTCGGTGGGTTCGCCGATGAGCGCGGGTGAAGGCGTGATTTTTCGCTCTCTCACCGCTTTGATCGCGCCCTTCATTTGCTCTTCTTCGCCAAATGTTCCCAAGAGAACCGCCGCTCCTGAGTCGGCTTTCCATTTGGCTCTCGACATGGCAAACAGCTTACAGAGGAAGTCCAATTTGACATCGGCCGCGCCCAATCCGTAAATTTTATCGCCGCGAATAGACGCTTGGTAAGGATTGAAGCCCGTCTTGTTCCACAGCGCAAATGAGCCCGGGTCGACCGTGTCCAAATGGGTTTGCAAAAGAAGTTTTTGTGAATTTTTATTCGCCCGAATGAGGATGTTCCCTTGCGACACACCATTGACAACTTCTTCCGAAGTTTCGGTAGCAAAACCAAAACCCTCCGCCAGACTTTTTAAAAAGCAAACGGCCTCCATATTGCCTTGGGCAGGAGAGGTATCAATTGAAATTAACTTTTTTGCCGCCGATAAAAAATCCAAAAAAACCTCACGTCGCTTTTGCAATTTCTAAAATTGACTTTTCGATAATCTGAACAGCTCTTTCAATCTCGTGATCCTGAATAATAGCGGGCACTAAAAATCTGAGGCGAAGTGGCTTTTTGCCGCAGGTGTAACACATGAGTCCATTTTTAAATAAAACTTTGATCAGCTGATTGACCTTGTCTTTGTCACCAGAAAAGGGCGTCACCGCAATCATCAGGCCCATTCCATCCGGATCTTCGAGAAGACCACGACACGCACCTTCCGCACATTTTTTAAACTCTTGAATAAATTTTTGATGGATTTTTTGCACTCGTCCTTGAGGACCAAAATAGCCCTCGCTCATTTCGTCAAGAATGGCATTGCCTGCGGCAAGCGCTGATGTCGCTCCCGCAAAAGTTCCCGCAATCAATCCGGGTTTGGGATTGTATTCCTCTGTGTAAAGAGTCGCTGCGACCTGGGCTGTTTTAGCGATGGTGCAAAGATCAACGTACTCACCAAATCCCATTGTTTGAAAGGCATAGGCCTCTCCCGTTCGTAAAAAAGTTTGGACTTCGTCGGCCCAAATCGCAATTTTGTTTTTGCGACACTCTTCGAAGAGAGGAATAAAATAATCCAGCGGTGCCGAACGATAACCGCCCTCGCCCAACATCGGCTCAAAGCAAAAAACCGCAATTTGTCCCGCATGCTTTGCGATGTGCTCGCGCAGCACGCTGAGAGAAATGTCTTTGCTGCGCGGATTGAATTTGTCATAAAAAGGAATTCGCAAAACTTCGTTGTAAGAGGGAAGGCCCTGTTTGTAATCGGGGTTGTCGGTAATTTCGGCCATCATTGTTGAACGCCCAGAGAAGGCATTCTCCATGGAAATCACAAATTTTGCGGGTGAATTTTTTTGTCGCGCCATTTTGAGAGCATTTTCGTTGGCCATTGTTCCACAGGTGGAAAGCCAGACATGCTTGAGGCGGCTGTTCTTTGCCATTGATAAAAGTTTGCGACTCATCTCGATGTATTCTTCGCCCGGCTGAAGATGTCCCTGATTAACGATGTCCTGAAGGGCCCCGCGCACACCCGCGGCGATCACTTTCGGGTGTGAATGACCCAACAGGTGCACACCGATGCCGTTGATCAAATCCAATTTAATACTTCCATCTTGGCAAGTGACAAAAGGACCGCGGCCCAAACCGCTGCTGACATACGGCCAATAAAGGGGCCGACCGCGATATTTGCCGATCTCATCGAGCAGCCCTTGGTATTCTTGAGCCAATGCTGGATCTGCAGCTTGAACATCGCGAATTTTTTCGCCATCGGCGAGAACCTTTTCGACAAGTTTTTGGATTTCGGCTTCAAAATTAAGAGTGTTTTTCATCTTCTGTAACACGGGTTCTCCTTATGGTCGAAAAAAAAGACTGAAACCGCTTCACATCACTGGCAGCCTCATTTAAAATCTTTTCTTATGTTACCACTTTCTCTTTTACTATCACTGACATTTTGGGTTTCCTCTGCATTCCCCGACTCTGGAGCTGGCTCTGTTTTCACTCAGGCATTGGAGAGTTTTAAACAGAATGACCTTGCAAAAAGTCGTGAGACTTTTTTGCAACTGATCCAAGATTCTCCCGACGATCCTGTGCTACTTTATAATCTGGGATTGGTCGAATTAACAGATCAACATCCTGGGCGCGCCTTGGCATACTGGCGCAAGGCGCTATATCTTCGTCCAGGTTTTAGTCCGGCCCTTGAGGGCCTGCGTCGAATTGAGGGACAAAAGGCCTCAGGAATGGCTGCGCCCACCTGGTGGCAAAAGTTCCCCCGTTTTGTTTCGCTGCCAACTCTTCTTGCATTCACTCTCGTCGCATTGTCGCTGTGTTTATTTTTTGCAATTCGCTGGCGTCGGGCTCAAAAATTTCAATTGCTCGCAACCTCCATTGCGCCGCCTCTCACCTTTGGACTTCTATTCATCCTCTTAAGTCTTATCAGTTGGCTTCACTATTCGCAGACCCGACAATTTGTTTTTGCAACAGTGATGCTCCCGTCTGCTGCCGTTCATTCTTCACCGGCCGAAGAGTCACCAGCTCTTTTTGACTTTCGCGAAGGGGACGAAGTTCGTGTTCGCCGCACAGATGGCGAATGGCTTCAGGTGCAAAAAGGGGCCACCGCCATTGGCTGGATTAAAAAAGAACAGGTCTTTGTTCATTCTGGTCAGATTTAGCGCGCCTCTCAGGCGCTGTTTTGAATTGGTTTTTGACTTTCTGCTTCGCCCTTTCTACACTGCCAAACATGATGATTTTGCGACGATGGTTTGCTCTTTTACCTTTGGTTTTTATCACAGCTTGTGTCACAGAACCCAAGGTCAATCTCAACACTCCAGAAGGCCTTTTTAAACTGGGTGAATTTTATCAAAAACAAGAGCGCTTCGAAGAGGCCATCAATCAGTTCAAAACTCTTTCGAACAAACATCCTTACAGCAAGCTGGCTGTTGAAGCAGAATTGCGAGTGGCTGACTGCCACTTTAAAAAAGAAGATTATATCGAGTCTTACGGTGCTTATAAAACATTTAAGGAACTGCATCCCAAACATCCAATGATGGATTATGTGACTTATTTTGCGGCAGAAAGTTTGCGTGAAGAACTGCCAACGACGGTCGATCGCGACCTCACCTCTGCGTCACAAGCGATCAACTATTACGAAGAAATCACCGTTGTTTATCCGCAATCAAAATACGCCAAAGAAGCCAAAGAAAAACGTTTTAAACTGATTCAAATGCTCGCTGACAAAGAACTTTATGTTGCCGATTTTTACTTTAAGCAAAAAAAATACCTCGGTGCGCTCACCCGTTACGAACTTTTTTTGCAATCGTTTCCGCAGAATCAAAAAGCTCCCTATGGACTTTTAAGAGCCGCACAATCTGCAAACCTTGCAAAAATGCCGGATCGACTGAATCTCCATGTTCAGAGATTGATTTCCGAACATCCGAAAACAAGCGAAGCCGCAGCGGCCAAGAAGGAGTTTCCTGGTGCCGCACGATGATTTAAAAATGTTATTAGATACGGCTCGCGATCACTTTAATAAGGGTCATTACAAACTCGCCGAACCCCTTCTCCTGCAACTGCAAAGTGAGCCGCACCCAAAGCCCGATGTCGCCTATATGCTTGCCTCCATTGCCTTTGACAAAGGACAGCTCAAAAAAGCGATTCAACTTTTTAAACAGTCCCTGGAGATCGATCCCGAATTTACGGATTCGAGTGTCGGTCTCTCCATCATTCTTAATGATTTGGGCCGCTACGAAGAAGCCAAAAAAGTTTTTGACGATGCCTACGACATTATGAAGCAAAAGCAAAAACTGGGCAAAGATGCTTTTCTCTCCCAAAAACTGTCGCAGAAGCACAGCGAACTTGGAGATCTTTACTTGGCCAACAACTATTTGCACGAAGCCTTAGTCGAATTTCAAAAGGCGCTCAAACATCAGCCCTCCAATCATGAAATTCAGGCAAAACTTGATAAGTGCGTTTCTCTCTCTTCCTTAGATGAAACTGGAGGTTTCCATGTCTCAACTTAAAGAAAATATGACTCCGTTCATTGCGCAAAAAAAAATCGCCGAACTTGTCCATCGTTTGGCCAAAGAATTAGAAATCGATTACCACGGTCGCGAAGTGATTTTTATTTGTCCACTCAAGGGATCTCTGTTTTTTATTGCGGATCTGATGCGACAGATTTCTCTTCAGCAAAAAGTGGATTTTGTTTATTTAAAATCTTCCGAAAAGGGTGGATCGATTAAAATTCTCAAGGACATCAGCGCCAACATCCAAGGCAAAAACGTGATTATCGTAGAAGAAATCATCGATAATGGACGGACACTCAACTTTTTAAAGAGCCGCTTGATGGCGTCCAACCCGGCTTCTCTCAAAATTCTCACTCTGCTTGATAAACCCGCACGGCGCGAGATTCCTCTAAAACCTGATTACATTGGTATGACCATTGATGATCGTTATGTGGTTGGTTATGGAATGGATTCTGATGAACTTGGCCGAAACTACCGAGATATTTTCTCTTATAAGATGTGAATAAAACTCTCAACCTCATCTCATTTAAAATCGGCTGGGCTCTTTGCATTTGGGCCGCCATTCAACACCAGGCCCTGCTTTCGTGGCTTGCGGGCTGTGCTCTTGTGACGATTAATATTTCTGTGCAAAAAAAACGTCGCATCTCTTTAGCAAAAGTGATTTGCGTCTTAGCACTTGGTTTTTCTTTCGAGACACTCAATGCTCACTTAGGGTTCTATACTTTTCCAAATCATTATTCATTTTTACCCCCATCCTGGTTAATGGCATTCTGGCCGGTGTTTTCGCTTCTGTTTATTGAGTTTATGGATGTTTTCGAAACGAAACCTTTTTGGTTTCATCTTTTGGTGGGAGTGACCGGTGCCCTTGGCTATTACTGCGGAGAGTGGATCAACCTGATCCACTTTCGAGAACCCGCTGCTTATTCTCTCGGGTTCTTTTGTGCCGTTTGGGCTCTTGAATATATAGTTATTGTAAAAACGACGTCTCTTGTGGGACGGAAAGCGTTTCAGTAGAAGAAACAATGTGCCCAACCAAATCGTAATCATGACTCTTGGTGATTTTCACTTGCACAATCTCTCCAACTTTTGCTTCCCCTTCATTGATTAAAACCACACCGTCAATTCCAGGCGCCTGCTGAGCTGTTCGCCCTTGCAAGAGAAGCTCGGACTCTTCGCTCAAGCCGTCAATAATGACAGGAACCGTTTGGCCCACAAAACGTTTATGGATTTTTTTACTCATTTTTTGTTGAAGCGACATCAAGCGATGAAAGCGTTCTTCTTTAATGTCCTCATCTATCTGATCTGTCATTTTTCCGCCGGCGGTGCCGTCCTGTGGGGAGTACTTAAAGCAACCTACACGATCAAATTTTTGTTGCTCGACAAAATCCAAGAGTTCCGCGAATTCTTCTTCGCCTTCGCCCGGAAAGCCGACGATGAACTGTGTGCGAATCACGGCCTCGGGCATCAAGCGACGAATGTTGTTTATTGTTTTTTCGATTTCATCTCGAGTCATTTTGCGATTCATGACTTTCAGCATTTTATTATTGATATGCTGAAGTGGCATATCAAAATATTTCACCAAGTTTTTTCGTTCCTTCATCAGATTGAGAACATCTTCATCGAGCCCATCTGGATAAAGATAAAGAAGGCGAATCCAATCAAGGCCCGCCACATCGGAGAGTGCCTTCAAAAGTTCATAGGGAGATTCTTTGGCAGTTGCATCGGCGCGACGAAGATCCCAACCGTAGTCTGTAAAATCGTGCGAAATAATATTCACTTCGCGCACACCACCGGCAACAAGCAACTTGGCTTCGTTAACGATCGCAGGAATTCGACGCGACTGAAGATTTCCGCGAATTTTTGGGATTGCGCAAAATGCACAACGCTTTAAACATCCTTCGGAAATTTTAATATACGCTCGGTAGAATGGCTCGGAGTTCACGCGCGGAGTGGCTTCTTCTTGAAGAAATGTTGGCAAGTGGAAATAGGACTTTTGCGCCTGCCCGGCCTCTTTGTCTTTTAGAATTTGTGTTATTTTTTGAAACTCTCCAGAACCAACAAAAACATCGACTTCTGGCAACTCTTTAACCAACTCATCTTTATATCTTTGTGGCAAACAGCCCGTGACAACGAGGTTTTTCAGCTTGCCCGTTTCCTTGTACTCGGCCGCTTCGAGAATCTTACTGATCGACTCCTCTTTGGACTCATCAATAAAGCTACAGGTGTTAACAATGATCGTTTCGGCTTGATCTTCGGAGCCTGTGATCTCGTAACCTTCCTTGAGCAAAGACCCCAACATCATTTCGCTATCAACGAGATTTTTGGGACAACCTAAACTGATCATATGCACTGTTTTTTTCATGTTTATCCTAATACTGAGTGATCTGCGCGTCTTTGGGCGGCGAGTATGAGAAGAGATCTTCTTTGAGTGGTTTGTTAAATTCGATTCCGGTAAATTGATAAATGGTTTCGTTTTCGAGCGCATCCCAATATTTAAATTGCGCAATCAGCTGTTTTTCTTTTTGCACCATCACTTGGGCTTTTTGCATTTCCTGAGACGCTTTACTGGGTTTTAAAAAATAGATCACCATATCTTCTTGATCCACCGACTTCGTCACTTCGAAAAAATGAAAAACTCCGCCCTCAGTTAAAATACGAAGAAACGCATGGGGCTTTGTTTTTTTATCAGCGAGTGCTGTTTTTGCGACTTGCGTTTTAGAGGTCTTCACATCTTTGAGCGCTGGTGTGACGAACCACAATGTCTTTCCGTCGACAATGACCATGGATTTTTCTTTGTTGGCGTCTGTTGTTGAAAGCTCGAGGCGAAACTTGCCTTTTTTCATCGCCAGCGTGCCTTCGGCATTTTTTGTTTGCTCCAGAGCTGCGAGCTTATCTGTTTTGTTAACGTTCATCGTGATGGTTTTGGCTGCTAAATATTTCGCATCCACTTTTTTAAGAAGATCAATCGTATCGGCACGAACGGCAGTCTGTGCGCCCAGTGACATCGGGAGAGAAAATAGGAGGAGAAAAAGGGTCGCAATCATTGCTGATACATTTAGCAAAGAACCGCATTAAGCACAAATTTTACAGACCGAATTGAAAAAGTTTTATTCTGAAGTGCTTGGCGGGGCCCGATACACCAGCGCAACTGCTCGGAAACCCTTGGGTTTGTTGAGGGCCACCCAAACTGCTTTGGCCGTCGCGCCCGTGGTGACAACATCGTCGATAAACCAACAGTTTTGCCGGTTCCTCGGAGCTTTCTGCGGCGGCAACACGTGGCGCTCTTGGTATCGCTGTTTACGACCTTTTTGTTTGTGACGACTTTGATCCGAGAGCTGGAGCAAAAAGTAGGGGCGCCCCGTTGCCTTTGAAAAGGCTTTTGCCCACTCTGGGCCATGATCTGTTTTTCGCAAATCAGAAACAACACAACAGATGCTTGCGGGGCGTTCTCGAGGGAAAAAGGAGAGATACTGGCTCACAATTCGTTCTCGCGCCTGGCGCAAAGTGCACGATTTTTGCGATCGCACAAAACATTCAACGAGAGGAGTTTTTGGTCCCCACCGCCACAGACTTGTCGTTAAAAATTGGGGATTCACCGCATGACTTTCCTCGAAACGCAGCTGCGTAAACAAGCTCTCCCAGCACGCTTCACAAAAGAGATCCACACGCCCCAAACACCCCGAGCAGTGGGCGCAGCTGCGCAACCACGGCAGGATCATTCTGCACTCACTTGTCGGAGCCGTGATGGCAAAAAAATATTAATCATTTCAGCATCTTACCTAAACAAAAAGGCGGATTGATTTTGTCGAAACAGCATTGACTATTTGTAAGAGTCGGAGCATGTTCACTTTCTTTATGAGAAGAGAAAAGGCCTCCGTCAGCGAATCGACTGTTATTCTTGCCGCCTTGGGCGTTGTCTTTGGAGACATCGGAACAAGCCCCCTCTATGCCATGCGTGAGGCCTTCAATCATGCCGATGGCCTCAGCGTAGATCCCATCAATGTGTTAGGCGTTCTCTCGTTAATGATTTGGTCGCTCATTCTTATCGTTTCCTTAAAATATTTGATGTTTGTTTTACGCGCCGATAACAAAGGCGAAGGTGGAGTGCTGGCTTTGACGGCGCTTATTTCTTCTTTGCGTCCGGCAGAAATGACAAAACGAAGCCCGCTTTTATTGATTGGTCTTTTTGGCGCCGCTTTACTCTTTGGCGATGGCATTATCACGCCCGCTGTGACGATCTTAGGTGCGGTTGAAGGATTAAACGTCGCCACTCCCATGTTTAAACCGTTTGTTGTCCCCATTACGATTACCATTCTTGTGATCCTTTTTTGGGCCCAACATTATGGAACCGCTAAAATTGGTGCTGTGTTTGGGCCAGTGATTCTTTTATGGTTTGCAACGATTGGTGGACTTGGCCTTTACTCGATCTTTCAAGCACCTGCTGTGCTCGAGGCGTTTAATCCTCTTTATGCCGTGGAGTTTTGTTGTACGGCTGGCGGAAAATTTCTCGTCGTATTGGGCGCTGTTTTCTTAACGACAACGGGAGCGGAAGCTCTGTACGCAGACATGGGTCACTTTGGGGCCTCGGCCATTCGCAAGGCCTGGTATTATGTGGCGTTTCCGTGTTTGGTTCTCAATTACTTGGGACAAGGTGCGCTTTTACTCGTTTCTCCTGACGCGAAAGAAAATCCATTTTTCTATTTAGTGCCGAGTTGGGGTCTCTACCCCATGGTTATTCTTTCGACCATGGCTGCGGTGATTGCCTCTCAAGCCTTAATCACAGGTGTGTATTCCATCACGCAACAAGCCATTCACTTGGGTTATTTGCCGAGACTTCGCATCGTTCATACTTCGAGCACAACAAAGGGACAAATTTATATGCCCCATGTGAACTGGGCCTTGCTGGCTATGACAGTTTGGCTTGTGATCACCTTTCAAACTTCCAGCGCACTTGCCGCGGCCTATGGAATCGCGGTGTCTTTGACCATGATCATCACCACCGTTCTGGCTTGTATGGTGGCGCGACGTCTGTGGAATTGGTCGGCGACAACTGTTGGAATTGTGTTTGTGCTTATGATGGCCGTGGATCTGCTTTTTCTTTCGTCGAACGTTATTAAAATTCAACATGGCGGTTGGTTTCCATTGGCCCTCGGCGCCTTCCTTTTTATGATCATGACCACTTGGAAAACCGGAAAAGCGATTCTCTTTGATTATCTAAAATCTCATACAATTCCGTTTGAACAATTTCTTAAAGACATTCGCACTCAGCCGCCGGCTCGTGTCCCTGGCACCGCGATCTTTATGACCGCCGAACCTTCAGGGATTCCTCTCGCTCTTTTGCACAACGTAAAACACAATAAGGTTTTGCACGAGCGAAATATCTTTCTGACAATTTTTGTGGAGGAAGTCCCGTTTGTTAGAAAGTCGGCTCACGTTGATGTGACGGAGCTCAAAGAGGGATTTTTTAGAATGTCTGTGCGTTATGGCTTTATGGAAAAGCCCGATATCACAGATATCTTTGATGTCAGCGGCGACAATCAAATCGTCTTACAACCCGATGACACCTCGTTCTTCTTAGGGAAAGAAACCATCATCGCTACACACAATCGCGGAATGGCAATCTGGCGTGAAAAACTTTTCTCGTTTATGTCGAAAAATTCCGAAGGCGCCATTGTTTTTTATAACATCCCTCGCCAACAAGTGATCGAACTCGGCGTTCAAATCGAACTTTAAATTTTACCGTCATCCTGAGCAAATCTTTTTATTCGTTGTGATAGGGGATTTTTTTGATGATTGTGAAGGCGCGATAAATTTGTTCGAGCAAAAAGGCTTGGGCGACGTGGTGGTTCATTGTCATCTTTGAAAGTTTGAGTTTGGTGTCGGCTCTTTCTCTGAGCTTGTCACTCACACCGTAAGCGCCACCGATAACGAATGTCCATCTCCGGCCACTAAAGTGACTTAATAAATTCTCAATCTTTTCAGCAAACTGGAGCGAGGACGTTTCTTTGCCGTCGAGATCCGCCAAAATCACATAATCTTTGTGCTCAATTTTCTTTAAAATCTGCTCGCTCTCACGCTCAATTTTTTCCTGAGTTTGAGCTCGTGCTTGTCGATACGGCTTCAGCGCAACGATTTCAAAATTTTCAAAGTGATTTATTTTTTTGACGTAAAGACTTTGCGCTGAACGCAGCCACTCTTCTTTGTTATCAGAAACCACAAGAAGACGGATCTGCGGCATTTTTTAACGGCCCGGATCTGGTTTGTCAATGTAAGGATCTTTGAGCATAAGATCCTGAGCTGTTCGCCAAATGCTTTCTAAATTGTATTCCAAGCGAACGTAATCATAAAAAATATGAACAATCAAAAGACCGTAATCAATCAACACCCAACGCCCCTCGTCCATTCCCTCGATACCGATGGGTGTAAGTCCGTATTGGTTTTTGACTTCTTTGGTGAGCCATTCTCCCAGAGATTGGGCATGTCGCTTGCTGGTGCCCGAAGCAATAATCACATAGTCCGAGGGGGCCGTTAAATTTTGTAAGTTAAGACCACGCAGGTTGATCGCTTTGCGCGCAAAAAGGCGATCCGCACAAAACTCAGTGAATGCTCGATAGTCTCCTACCTTAGGGCCAATCAACGGATAGAGATTGTGCTCTTTAATATACTCTTCCACTCGCATATCGAGAAACTTATCAACGCTGCGATTTGTTTTTAAAAATTTTCTGATCTCAGTGGCGGCAACATCGATGCCTTTGACTCTCAAAAACTCAACCGTACGTCCGCTCGTTAAGGCAATAAACGAACGATCCAGCACATCCACGTACGGACGGAGCGCTTCGGGAAGATCTTCTTTTGCAAATGGCAAAATATTCCCAGGACGACTCACAACAATAAAGTTGCAGCGGCTCAATAACTTATCAAATTGATGCCACTTATGAAGTTGATAGAACTCATCGAGGCCCACCACCAAATGCAGTTGTTCTGGAGAATACTTTTCCAAGTACTTTTCCACAGTCTGAATTGTATAGCTTTTTCCTTTGCGGCGAATCTCTTGATCATCAATCTCGACATTGTCAAAATCTTGCAGGCCGACACGAACCATTTCGGCGCGTTGTTCTGGCGTTGGTCCGTCGACAAATTCTTTCAGTGGGTTTTGATGAGCTGGAAGTACATAAATTTTGTTGATTTTTGTTTTTTCGAGAATCGTCTGGATACAATAGGTATGACCCATATGAAAGGGGTCAAAGGTCCCGCCGTAAATGGCCACCAAATCATTGTTCATTTTTTTGTTCCTTTACAAAAACAAGCTCTGCCAATCTATAAACCAGCTGTGGCAAATTCATTCTCGTTGCTGCTGAGATTTTATAGATTTCCGTCACATCTTTCTTCTCGAAAGTTTTTTGCCAATACTCCAGTCGGTCTGGGGTTGTGGAGTCGATTTTGTTAAATACAACAACCTGAGGTCGGCTGGCGAGAGGACGGTAGCCTTCTTGCTCTTTGTTCAAATTATCGTAAGCGCTCAGCTCTTCGTTGATATCGCAAAAATCTTGCCATACATTTCTGTCGGCAAAGTCACTCAGATCCAGAAGATGTACAAAACATTTTGTCCGCTCGATGTGCTTTAAGAATTTATGTCCTAAGCCTTGTCCTAAATGCGCGCCTTTAATAAGGCCTGGGATATCTGCAATGATAAAGTTTCTGTCATCGGCAATCGACACCACTCCGAGTTGTGGATTGAGTGTCGTAAAAGGATAGTCTGCGATAATGGGCTTGGCCGCCGTGACGGAGGAAACCAATGTCGACTTTCCTGCATTTGGAAATCCAATGATTCCCACATCCGCAATGGTTTTGATCTCGATGATCACTTCAACAAGTTCAGCGGGTTCTCCGGGTTGAGCATAGGTTGGCGCTTGGTTGACACTTGTTTTAAAAAACGTATTTCCTTTTCCGCCGCGTCCACCAGTTAAAAACTGATAGTCCCCTTCTTTTTCGATATCGAGGAGAATGACGCCTTCCAAATCTTTAACGACTGTTCCCACTGGAACATCCACAATCAGATCTTGCCCGTCGGCACCGCTCATTTTTTGAAAATCACCGGGATGCCCGTCTTGAGCCTGGAGTTTTCTTTTTCCGGTGTAGGAATAAAGACTGCTGACATTGGGAGTGGCGCGAAAAATAACATGCCCACCTCGTCCGCCATCACCACCATCAGGTCCACCACGCGGAACAAGCGCTTCGCGTCGGAAACTGACTTTTCCTGGTCCGCCTTTTCCTGATTGTAACTGAATTTTAATTTGATCTACGAACTTCATGAAATCTCGAGACTCGTCGGAAAATGCGACGTCGTGTTGTTGCGAGCAAAGACCTGCTCGCAACGACCAAAGGGCTCTTTAAGCTGATTTTTTTGCAGTCTCAGCGTAAACGCTCACCTTGAATTTTTGTTTAGTGATACGTTCAAACTTAACCTGACCTAGAATCACAGAATAAATGGTATGATCGCGACCGATTCTTACGTTGTTTCCAACATAAAACTCTGTTCCACGCTGACGAACGATAATCGTTCCTGGTGTCACAGTTTCGCCACCAAATCTTTTAACGCCAAGTCTTTTACTCTGACTATCTCTTCCGTTCTTGGTACTACCCGCGGCTTTCTTCGATGCCATACTTCACCTCTAAATTATTTAGTTTTCTTCGCGGCTGTTTTTTTAGCCGGTGTGGTTTTTTTCTTGCTTGCTGCTTTTTTTGCTTTAGGAGCGGCTGCTTTTTTCTTTGGAGCCGCTTTTGTTGCAGCTTTCGCAGATTTTTTCACAGCTTTTCCGTCTCCGGCAGCGGCGGCTGCAAGTTTTGCAGCTTTCTTTGCTGGATCTTTCACAGGAGCCTTCATTTCTGTGACCACTTTTTCTCCGTTGGGAGAAACAATCGATTTCACAAAAAGCTCTGTGTAGGGCTGTCTGTGGCCTGTGAGGCGACGATAACCCTGACGACGACGTCTTTTAAAAATAATAATTTTTGGATTTTTACTTTGCTGAGTCACAACAACGGTGACTTTTGCGTCTTTCACGAGCGGCGAACCAAACAAAGATGTTTGACCTGATACCAACAAAACTTCGTTCATGTCGAACTCATCACCAAGTTGTTTATCTAGTTTTTCGACTCTGACGACGTCTCCCGCCTTCACTTTATACTGTTTTCCGCCTGTGCGGATGACTGCGTACATGGTACCTCCTAAAGGGGTTAAGAACTGCCACAGCGCAAAAGTTTTGTCAATGCAACTGTCTATTTTATAGGCCGAGATACACTCTAAAAAAAATGGGCTTACTTTCGGTAAGCCCACTTCAATTTTTACTTGGAAATTTTATCGATTACAGGTGATCGATGACGATATCTCTCGCCATAACTGTTTTACGACCATCCGCCTTTGCGGTTTCTGAACCTTTTTCACACAGAGCTTCCACAGCCTTGCTGAGGATGGCAATGGTTTCTGCGGATGTATTAAAGCCATATTTGTCTTTAATGTGTTTTTTTACTTTGCTAGTGACGACAAGAACGTCTGCCATGAGGACCTCCTAAAAGTGCTTAAATTGCTTTATAGAATTTATATTAGAGCTAGAGAGAGTTCAAAAGAAATAATCGGGTGTTGAGAAAAGAACATATTGCAAGGCGCTATTCATCATTTAGTAAGTATTTTCAGTGCTTTAGAGCTTTGACATCTGCCTCTGAGTTACGGACCCACATCTCGTACCTTACATCTCGCGGATGCTTTCGCCCTCGACTTGGAGCAGTTTTGCCGTTCGTGCCCCTTCCAAATTAGGGGCGATCCAAACAAAAGCCTGCTGCCCAATCCTTTGGGTGCATTCCACATCCAAGAACGCCGGGGACCATGTCCCTGGGTTTAAGTGCTCAATGGCGCCAATGACTTCGTGTCTTAGGATATGTGTATGGCCATAAATAATCCGCTTGGTGGAGGTGATCATTCCGGCCATGGCCAAAATCTCCTCATCTGGCTTTTTATACAAAGAGGCATACGATTGGACATTGCGGCTGTAAATAAAGTAGGGCGGAAATAAAATCGCTACCGGAACCAGCATCCAGTAAAAAGAAATATCGTAGATTTTATCAACCAAAAGAAACACATAGAGTAAAAGAAAAAACCCTAGCAGAAAAATAAAGGCACGATCCAGCCACAACTCTTTTAATATTTTCCACGGGCTCTCGGAAATGGGCTGAATAAATAGCTGCTGCATCTCCCGTACCATGCGTGGTGTGGCGTTGGATTTTTTTGCGATTTCGTCAATTCGGTCTTCGATGGTCAGGGGGTTTTGCATGGTGCGCATGGTTCCGTGTCGAATGGTCTGCACAAAAGTTATCACTGTTGACCAAAACCCTGTCCAAATTAAAAGCGGCTGGGCGCGGAGCATGTAGCGAAAATACACTTTGGTAAATCCCCAAGCAGAAAGTAGATAGTTGGCATCCACGTGGGGGTTAAAAAAACCCATCCCATTGCTGAGGTACCGACAGGCCAAATCTCCAAACGGCAAACGCATCATAATACGATTGTAATCGACAACCACCGGATTCACGGGGTCTTTGTTGGCACAAAACGGGTCATGCTGGTGGCCGTGTTCTATGAGCGTGTCTTTATTGCTAATATAAAACCATTCAACAAAGCGGACTTGTCGTCGCTCTTCATTGCTTAATTGCAAAATATCCAAGATTTTTTTTTGCACGTCGATCCAATTGATTTCGATGTCGTGATTGCCAATCACAAAAACCACGCGGTGTCCTTCGCGAATAAACCACGCCAGCGCTTCGATCCAGACAGGGTGATCTCGCAAGATGACTTCGATTTTATAAATAGATTTTTCTTTTTCGGCGTCGAGTCCGCGGCGTGTTTCTAGCCAAGAGACATGGTAGCCCGGCTGTTCGGGGCGACTTGTAATACTATCAAAATCAAAAATATCACCATTGAGAATCAGCTCCACTTGGCGCCCGGCGGCTTCTGTATCGATAAACTTAAGAAATGTTAAAAACTCGTTGTCGAAAAAAAATTCTTTCGACTTAAATTTTTTCCAAAGTGGGTGCCGAGGGTTGATCGGCTCCGCTTCGCACAAATGGAGGTCGCTGACGACGGCTGTAAAAGTCGCCTGACTAAAATCAATTTCTTCTGCGGAGTAATCGACCTGTGCCAAAACAACATCTACCATACGAGCTTGTTTTCTTTGGGCTCGATCAGGCGAAGGATGATGATGGAGGCTTCATAGAGGAGAACCATCGGCACAGCAAGCAACATCATGCTAATGGCGTCGGGAGGAGTAAAAAGTGCCGAAACAATGGCAATCGCCACAATGGCGTAGCGGCGCATACGACTCAGTCCGCGACTTGAAACAATTCCCATGAGGCCAAGGATCACTAAGATGAGCGGCATCTCGAAGGAGGCGCCAAAAACGAGAATGGTCATTAAGAAAAAAGACATATAGTCATTGATCGTAATCATCGGCTGATCAATGGTCCCGCCGAAAGACAAAAGAACCTTAAATGCCGCCGGAAGAACGAGGAAATAAGCAAAGCTGACACCAATGATAAATAAAAAAGTTCCAAAGAAAATAAAATAACGACCAAACTTTTTCTCTTTTACGTACAAACCAGGCTCAATAAATTTCCAAAGGTGATAAATCCAAACCGGGCATGCGGCAATGAGGCCCGCCAAAACAGAAACCTTGATATGGGCCATAAATTTATCCGTGGGAGCGGTAAAGACCAGCCCTTTGCCTGGAAGAAATTCCGAAATGGGCGCTCTTACAAAATCAAAAATCTGCTCACTAAAATACCACGCACCCGCGGTGAATAAAACGATGGCATAAAGAGAGTAAACAATGCGCGTGCGCAGCTCGGAGAGGTGCTCGACGAGAGTGTAATTGTCTTGCTCTGCTGGAGACTCAGGTGCTTGATTTTTTTTCATCGGCTTCTTCCGCTTGCTTAAGCTCTTGATGTTTGCGCAGCTCTTCTTCCAAGTCGACGGTCACAGAATGTTCGTCCTCTAAAAGCTGGGCACGAAAATTCTCTTTGGCATCAAAGACAACGTCTTCAATTTCGGCAATGGCGCCCAATCCTTCTTGCATCGGTTTTTTAAGTTCTTCTTTCATGTCGAGAAGTCCGCCGGAAAGATCTGCCGTGGCTTTTTTAAACTCGCTCATCATACGACCCAAAACTTTGGCCACTTCGGGAAGTTGTTTGGGACCGATCAAGATCAGCGCTAAAACACCAATAATAATGAGTTCTGAAAATCCGAGATTAAACATGTTCGACTAGCTTAACTTTGACTAGAAATTCTGTCACCCATTTTCCTCATTGGCTCTTGGAGCCCTTGAGTGTTTGGGCCGGGGTATAAATCCCTTTGTCGACCAAAAGGTCCTGAGCCAGAGGCGAGCCTGTTTTGACATGAATTTCCATCAAACGGAGAATATTATTGTGTTCACTGCCAATGGTCTTGCGACTCATCAGCATAAAAACATCGACAAAGAGATTAAACTTTTGCGCAATCTCCATGTACATGCGAGCAAAGGTGTCCTCATACATTTCTTTGGAAAGAGAACTGTAAGCCGAAGCTCCCATATCAATGTAGTAATCCACGTCGATGACTTTGCGCTGAAAAGAGTCACCAAAAAATCCACTCATGTAAAGGGCGCTATCGCCCAGCTTTTTAAGCAGATCCGAGCGCTGACGTGTGGAGGCGTTTGCTGCTTTGAGCATCATTTCCGCGAGTGTCTCACGCGTTTTCTTTCCTGTGGGATCTTCTTCGTCGTAGAGGTTTGTCACAAAGAGGTAGTGATTGAGGAGATCTACGAGGTAGGACTCCACTTGTGGATAGGTCTCTATTTTACGCTCTACTAAAGCTTCCTTCAGAGATTGTCTAAAAAAGCTTTTAGCGTCTTCACCAAACGATAGAACTGTCTTCACTCCTTTATTTTATCATGAAGTGAATTCGTCTAAAAAAAGAATTTTTCAAAATGTGTCTTATTTTGTCTCACTATAAGACACTCTTATGAAAAACTCTTCTTTGGTCGGTGTTTAGGCTCCTGCGGACCAACCACCGAAAGTGCTGCCTTTTGCGAAAAAAGTCTCTGCGCTAATTTTTGAACCTTATCGGCATCAACAGCTCTCACCGAATGAGCAAAGTCTGTCATCTCTTTGTACGAATTGCCATAGACTTCATTGAATGCAATCGATGAAGAAATGGCCGAGTTTTTCTGAAGACCAATATCATGACCGCCCACCAAATAGTTTTGTGCGCGCAGAAGCTCCTCGTTGGAGATTTTGAACTCTGCCATTTTTTGCCATTCTTCTTTCATCATCTGAATGGCGGTGTCTGCCTTTTCGGGTGAACAACCAATGTACGTCGCAAAATAGCCCGTACCTAGCCCTTCCATGCGAAGAGGCGAAACACTGTATGCAAGCGACGCCTTGTCGCGCAGCTCGATAAACAAACGTCCGCCCTGCCCAGATAAAACAGCCTCTAGGACCTGCAGTGTGTACCTTTCGGGATCATCGAGAGACAAACCATGAACCCCATAAATAATATGCGTCTGTTCCTTTTCTAGTTTTTCGTAGTGATAAAGATCTTCTGTGAGTTTTTGCGGAGCCGCCCCAATGGCCGTGAGCGCTGGTGCTTTTTGAGAGGGAACTTTTGATAGCGCCTTTTGCCAAAGGTCGAACTTAAAATCGCCGCTGATGGCCGCCACTCCTGTCTCGCTTGCTAAAAAGGATTGCAAATACCGTTCAACATCCTTCGCCGTTAATGAACCCACGGTTTCCACCGTGCCCATGGGATCTAGAGAGTAAGGATGATTTTGAAAAAGCATTTTTTGAAACCACAACGATGTAATAGTTGATGGCGAATCTTTGCGCGATCGAAGTGCCTCAAAGATCGAATTCTTTTCGCGAGCGAGGATGGACTCATCGATTGCAAAGTGTTCGATCGTTTCCGAAAGAAGTTCGGCCATCTCTTCCTCGTGCTCGGTTAATCCGTCGACAACCAAACCAATCGTATTGCGGCCAGAAAAAGAATAGAGGCTGCTGGCCAAGGAATCACATTTTTCGCGAATTTGATCTTCGGAGCGACTCTGTGTTTTTGAACTCCAAACACGACCGGCAAGCTCTGCCAAACCCGCCTTTTCGGCGGAGACGACCCGTGAGCCACCAAGAAGGGCGAGTCGTAAATTATAAATAGGCGCCTCTTGATTGATGCTGTAAAAAGTTTTGAGTTTATTGCTGAGAATCTTTGATTCGACCTGGCTCGCACCAGATTGAGTGGCTTTTGTTGGGTTGGTTTTTTTTGCGGCTGTCGTCGGCTGAGTTGATTCGCTCATTTTAAACGCGGGCGTTGTCCATTTTATTTTTTGCAGGAGCGCTTCTGTTTTTTCTTTATCGCGAGGCACAATGGCCGCCGCCAGTTGATTATCGCTGCGCAAATACTTTCGTGCCACTTGCAAAACGGTATCCGTCGTCACGCCTTCCAATTGTTGGTGAAATTTTTCATGAAAATAAAGGTCTTCGGTCGCCTCGTAATTGCCGCCAAACTTCCGCGCGAGCCCGCCCACCGTTTCTAAAATGTAGGCTTCCTCTGCTAGAAAATTTGTTTTGGCCTTTTGCAGTTCTTGCTCGCTGACTCCGTCGCGCAAAAGAATTTCGATCTGCAATCGCACTTCTTCGAGGGCGGCTTCCATCTTGTCGAGATTTAAACTTCCCGAGACAGATAAAAAGCCCGCGGCTTGCGACGGCGCCCATAGGCCTGCACCAATAGAGTTTACGAGATCTTTTTTTAAGCGCAGGGTGCGATACAGTCGAGAGCTGGCCCCCTGTCCAAAAATAAGGAGTAAACACTCCAGCGCGGCAAGATCTTTGTGATCGACTTTAACTCCAGGCCATGTGAGATAAAAAACAGCTTCTTCGAAGGGCGCTTCCTCGACAAAAACTTTTTGTCCAACAAGAGGCGCTGGCTCCTCGCGCTTCGGCTTTTTAAGGGGGCTCCGACTGACATCAGAAAAGTAAGTTTCCACATTATTTTTCAGTGCATCCGTCTCAAAGTTTCCGGTCACCACTAAAAACATATTGTCGACCACGTATCTGTCCGCAAAAAACTTCTTGAGCCTGTCGACGCTCACTTCGAGAATGTTTTTTTCGTAACCAATGACTGGCACTGCATAAGGGTGGCCAGTAAAATAATTCGAAAACAAAAGCCGACTGGCTCTGCGACCCAAGCTATCATGACTCCTTTTGATTTCTTCGATGACGACTTCTCGCTCGCGATCCACCTCAAGCTGATCAAAACGAGGGGAAGAAATCATTTCTGCGATAATTTTAAGGGCTTCGGTGTAAAACTCTTTGGAAATTGTGATGTAATAAACAGTTTGATCAAATGAGGTGTAGGCGTTGATTTCGCCACCGCAGGCCTCAACTCGTGCGGCAATCTCTCCGGCGACGTAGCTCCTGGTGCCTTTAAAAACCAGGTGTTCGATAAAATGACTGAGGCCTTCGTCTCCAGCGCGCTCATCGGCGCTTCCGTTGCGTGTCCATATTTGCACAGACACCACGGGTGACTTGTGGCTCTCAATGCCGATGACTTTTAATCCGTTCGCAGTTGTAAATTGATGAATCATTGGTATATTCCCGCGTTATGCTCGGTTTGTATATTCACATTCCCTATTGCCTACAACGTTGTCGCTACTGTGATTTTGCGACTTACGTTTTTGATCAAATTCTTCCGCCAGAAAAATATGTTGAGCTCCTGATTGCGGAATTAAAACTCAAACAAGCCCTTTTTCCGCAAAAAGAATTACGCTCGATTTATTTCGGCGGTGGAACGCCAAGCCTTCTTGACGCCTCACTCATTCTATCGCTCCTCGAGCATATTGCAAACTCTGGTCTTAAAATTTCGCAAGAGACTGAAATCACCCTCGAAATCAATCCCGCAACCTTGAGCCGAGATAAAATTACACGCTTGATGGCAGGAGGCGTAAATCGGTTTTCTGTTGGCGCTCAAACTTTTAATGACAGCCTGCTGAGCGAAGCGGGGCGCAAACATTCGAGCGCTGACACTCGCCAGACCTTGGACTTGCTTTGTCATTTGAACGTGAATTATAGCTTTGATTTACTTTTTGCACTACCACATCAATCTTTAGCAGATCTGGAAGAGGATTTGCGAATCATTGCCGAATATTCCCCTCCACATTTAAGTGCGTATTGTCTGACTGTGCCCGAGGGACATCCCATGTCTTATCATCGCCTTGAGGATAATGCACAGGTCGAAATGTTTCGCCGAATCGAATCCGCACTTCTTGATGTGGGAATACGTCGTTACGAAATTTCGAACTTTGCGAAACCGGGATTTGAATCCAAACATAATTTGCTTTATTGGCAGGATGAAAATTATATAGGACTTGGGCTCAGCGCTCATTCCTATCTAAAAACTCTCGATACTTGGGGCGCCCGCTTTTGGAATCCTTCGACGATTGAAAAATACGAAGAGTTGATTCTTTCGCAGCCCTCAGACCCCATTCTGGCACTCGAAAAGATGCAGTGCTTAGAGCGTCCGGATGCAAAGTCATCACTTTTTGACTACTGTCATACTGCTTTGCGCCTCGAGGAGGGACTCATTGAAGAAAATCTCCATAAAAAATTTTCCCATTCTCTAACGATTGATATTTTGAATGAGTTAAAAAAACTAAAATCTCAAGACCTCGTTATACAAACAACGGGTGATCGTTGGCGACTCACCGAAAAAGGGCGCCATTTGAGCAACTACGTGTTTACTTGCCTTCATTGACAAGGCTTAGGGACACCCCATAATGTAGGGGCATGAGTAACGACGAAATCAAAAAGACCGACGCTCCCGCCGATTCAGAGCAAGCCCCTCAGACTTCCGAAGAAAACCCAGCGGCATTGCGCGACGAGTTGATGCGAGCGAAGAATGAATACCTGTATTTGCGTGCCGAATTTGACAATTATCGTCGACAAGCAACAAAAGAGCGCGCGGATCTGATTCGCTTCGCAGGGGAACGACTGGCAAAGGACCTTTTAGAAACACTCGATATTTTTGATTCTGCTTTAGAGAACGAGGTCAATGAAGAAACCTATAAGAACTTCGTCTCTGGAATTCAGTTAACAGCTCAGCAGCTGCGCTCCACATTAACCAAACATCAGATTCATGAAGTGCCTTCTTTGGGGGCGGCTTTTGACCCGACTCTTCATGAAGCCCTGGGGGCTGAACCCTCGGACTCGGTCCAAAGTGGTCACATCACCCGTGTGTTTAAAAAAGCTTATAAATTTCACGATAAAGTTTTACGTCCCGGCCAAGTGATTGTTGCTAAAGAAAAAGACAAAAGCAATACTTAGCCAATGTCTAAGAATTATTACGAAATTTTAGGTCTGACTCCCGCGGCGTCTGCCGAGGAAATAAAAAAGAACTTTCGCAAATTAGCGCTCAAGTTTCATCCTGACAAAAATCAAGGAGATCTCTCGGCGGAGAAAAAATTTAAAGAAATGACGGCGGCTTATTCTGTTTTGTCGGATCCTTTTAAAAAAAGCGATTACGACCGAATTCATTTTCCGCAAAAACAAGTGAAGAAAAGTGCACCTCGGTCCACAGCTTCAGCTCCGGCTGCAAAAAAAACCACCTCTGCGGGAAAAAACCTGATCTATCAACTCCACTTAACACTCGAGGAAGCTTTTTCTGGCTGTGAAAAAACAATTTCCTATGTGCGCACGATCAATGGGGCTCGCAAAACCTCACAAATTCCCGTGGTTGTCCCGCGGGGAATTCGCCAAGATAAAAAATTACGCATCCGCGGAGCGGGAGAGTCTCTTTCGGCCCATCAAACTCCAGGAGACCTGATCGTTCATATCCACGTGGCCCCTCACCACCACTACACCCTCGATGGAAACGACATTCTTTTAAAGGTTCCATTGTCTTTTATTGATTTTCTGACCGGAGACCCCGTGAAAGTTCCCTCGTTGCATGGCCCCGTTCTCGTGCCAAAAATTCTCCTCGATGATTTTGGTGTCGCCAGTGTTCAAATCGAAAAAAAGGGCTTCCCCGTCACAGAGAATAGTCGTTCGTTTGGCGATTTTTATGTGCGTTTTATAGTTGATGTCCCACCCGCTTTGGATGAAAATCAAAAAGAAAAACTTCGCCAAGTTAAAAAAATCTTACCGGTGAGTGCTTGGCAAAAAGAAATTGATCTTCTTTTGGAGAAATAGATATGAAAAATTTTTTGTTATGGCTTTGTGTAGCCCTTGTTATCACTTCTTGTCAGACGTCTCCTCAGCAAGACAAAAAAATGCAAAGCTCGCCGTCATCTGCGGCCTCACAAAAAACCTACCAAGAGGCTCTACAGTACTTTGATCATGGTCAGGACGAAAATGCGGCCAACCTTTTGAAGCAACTCCTTAAAAAAGATCCTCAGTCCGATGTCTCTGATGATGCCCTTCTTCTTTTGGGCCGCATTGACTTTCGAAAGCGCCAGTACTCATCCGCCTATAAATATTTTGAGCAAGTTTTTAACTCCTCTTACACGAGCCCCCGAGAAAACGAAGCGCGGATTTTTGCTGTTCAGTGTTTGCTGGCACAAGATCAGCAAGACGCTGCCGAAAAACTGATTCGTAACTCTCTAGCGCAAAGTTCATTAGAAACAAAAGAGAAGGCGTATCTCCTCGAAGCTCAACTCCCGTTGCTCTTAAAAAGAGATTCCCAGCTGGAAACTTTTGAGGCTCTTGCCTTTTTGGCGCAGTTTCACCCCAACAACAACTCCCGAGAAAAACACCGAGATCTTGCCAAAGATTTTATCGACTCCCGCCTCAAGGCCGAAGAACTGAAAGACTTAGCAGAAGATTCGGACCTTGGAGATTTTCGTGCTGAGGCGATGTTTAAATATGCACTTGCTCTCGTGAACGACAACAAGCTTGATACAGCAAAAAGTTATTTTTCGCGAATTATCAGCTTAGCTCCTAATTCGTATCTTGCCCAGCAGTCGGAAAGCATGGTCAAACAACTCGACGCTCGCGCCTTTGTCGAAACTAAAACGATTGGCGCGGTGTTGCCGATGTCGGGCCCCTATGCCCAGATTGGCGAACAAACTTTGCGTGGATTGCAACTGGCCCTCGGTATCTCTGGAACACAAAATAAATTTAACATCCGACTTGTTGTTCAGGACTCACTCTCAACACCTGAAGATGCGGCCAAAGCTCTTGAAAAACTGGTTTTTGTGGATCATGCCATTGCTGTTGTCGGCGGATTGTCTGCAAAAACTGTGATGGCCGAAGCCACTCGGGCGCAAGAATTGGGCGTTCCATTTCTTGCAATGTCACAAAAGTCCGACCTCACCAAAGTGGGTCCGTTTATTTATTCAACATCTTTAACTCCTCGCCTGCAGGTTGAGGCTCTGGTTTCGTATTCCATGGATAAACTGAAGCATCGCAAATTTGCGATCATTTACCCTAACGATCGTTACGGAGTCGAGTACGCCAACATTTTTTGGGATGTTGTTGTTTCCCGCGGTGGAAAAGTCACTTCAGCCCAGACCTATGCTCCAGGTGAAACTGATTTTAAAGCCCATATCAAAAAAATGGTGGGGACTTATTATCTTGAAGATCGTCAGCAAGAGTATCAAGATCTCCTCCGTGATTGGAAAAAGAAGAATACAAATAAGCGCAAACAGCCGCCAGAAACCCTTCTTCCACCGATTATTAATTTTGAATCGCTCTTTGTGCCAGATGGACCAAAAGCTCTTGGACAAATTGCTCCCATGCTCTCGTTTAATGATGTGAACAACATCAAACTTTTAGGCACAAACCTTTGGAGCTCCCCCGACTTTATCAACCGCGCGCAGAACTTCGTCGAAAAATCTGTGTTTGTAGATACTCATCTGCCTGATTCTCCAAATTATTTAAACTCAGACTTCTATCGAGAGTTCCGCCAAACCTATCGCGACCGCCCAGGCTCCTTCGCCATCCAAGGCTTTGATTCCGGCCGATTGGTTCTCGCCACACTCAAGGGAGCCCCAAGAAACCGCATCGATTTCCT
>CAZOGU010000014.1:0-49136 GCA_964579625.1 uncultured Pseudobdellovibrionaceae bacterium | reverse complement strand
AGTTGAACTTTTTTTAAAGAAAATGAATCGGGGGTTTTCGGAAATCCCTTTCTAAGACGGGCCGGTCTTAAAACGAAGATCTTCTAAACTCACACCAACTTTCCTCGGTTCCCAATTGGACCCCCGATTCATTTTCTTTAAAAAAAACTAACATGGGTTTTTAATTCTTTGATTTTGTTGGTTTTGAAAAATGGGTTGTCATTTGAAAGAGTCGAAAGATCTTAGTTTAAAAGAAGTATGGACTTTGCCCTTGGGAGTTAGGTGAAGATCTAGGGTCGACCGTTGTTCATTTTGTTTTGTTGAATTGAGGTGATTTTAAGAGGGAGAAAGGGGCGTCAAATACTTTTTATTTTTTCGTTTTGTGTCATTCATCTATGCTCACAGAATGGAGCATGATGTAACTTCGTATTTTACTTTCTTACGACGGACTCTAAGGCTTGCATTGATAGCTTTTTTACAGTTGGGTCTTTGTCATTGGTTAAGAATAAAAACTTTTCTTTTTCTTTCTTTTGTGGATTTTGTGACAATACCTTCAGTAAGCTAGCGCGAATGGACAGGCCGCGGCCATTGCGGAAATTAATTGGATTGTAGAGCTCTTTCCATAAAAATTCTCGATCGATTTTTGTCGATTGGGATAAAACTTGGAGTGCAGATGTTCTCACCAGCAGGGCGCGATCGCTGTGTAGCAATTCTTTGGCTTTTTTCTGAGCGTACTCTTTTTCGATAAGACTCAAACCCAAAAGACTTGAGCTTCGTAAAAACCATGTTGGGCTCTTGAGATACGATTCGAGATCTTGTCGACTTTCGTTTCGTCCAATTTTGGCCATTGCTAAGACCGCCTGCCAGCGTTGTTCAATGGATTCAGATTCTGACTGCGTGATTTCACGAAGGTACTTGTAGCCCTGAGGGCCCATGCTCTTGACTGTCATTAATTGATCAGAACGTAAAGCCTCTTTTAAGACAGACGGATCAAACGCTATTTTTTCTGGAGAATGGGGAGCTGCTGAAAGTAAATAGACAAAAAAGACAATCCAATACATTGCAGCCTCTTATTCTGGCTTAGCGGCTTCGACCACGATGGATGAATGCGAACCTGCCATTGATTTTTTGTGTTTTACAATCTTCTCGAACTCTTCCCACGGCATCGCCATAGCGTCCTGAGCGGCCATTCCCGTAGCTTCTGTAATCCGCGCGCGAAGACTTTCATTCTCTTGGCGAAAACGTGAAAGGTCCGCAATGTCTTCCTCGACAACGGCGTACTCGGCGAGCTTTTCTTCGAGCTCCTTGATTTTCATTTTAAGAGGAGCCGCCTGTGGTTCATCCGGCGATACGCTCATGATTTCATCGAGCTGTTTTTGTTTTTCTTTTAATTCGCTTTCGAGCCCACTCACCTGCTCAACAAGCAATGAGATTTGATCGGAGCTTCCAACAACTCCGCCCGAATTTTCTCCGCCACCAGCAAAACGCGGCCAATTTTGGTCTGTAAGCATATTTCTGAGAACTCCCTCGAGTCGTTCAACAGAACCAACTTCAAGGGCAATGGCTTCTTTGGGACTATGAAAACTAATGATTAAAAGCGCAAAAACACAAAGAATAATAGCTCCAAGCAAAGTGGTAATCACCATTGTCCCATGAGCCATGACAAAATAGATCAATGCTTCCATAATAAGATTGTCTCGTTTTTTAAAATCTAAATCAAGACAAGGAAAGTGAATGTCTAGTTACGATCTTTTGATACTCAATGGAGACTGCCTTATAACCGATTCCAATGGGATTTTAAGGAGCGAAAAAACCAACATCGGGATTAAAAATGGAAAAATCCTCGCACTTGGTCTAGCTAGCACAACGTCGGCTAAATCCACTCTTGATGCAACTCACCTCACTGTACTTCCTGGTGTGATTGATAGTCAGGTGCATTTTCGCGAGCCTGGTCTCACCTACAAAGAAGATCTTTACACAGGAACTCTCTCGGCTATTTGCGGAGGTGTTACCACTATCTTCGAAATGCCCAACACCTCTCCCAACACAAGCACCCAAGCCCGCCTCGATGAAAAACTTCATCTTGCTCAGAGCAAAGCAAAAAGCCATTACGCCTTTTTTGTCGGTGCTACTAATGATAACACCGACACTTTGGATTTGATTGCACAAACTCCGGGCTGCTGTGGAGTTAAAATATTTATGGGTAGTTCGACAGGTGATTTATTGGTTTCCGAAGATCATTACTTGGATCGTATTCTTAAAAAAGTAAAGGTTCCGATTTCAGTTCACTGCGAAGATGAAAAAATTCTGTTACAGAGAAAGTCAGTGGCCACACAAGGCGGACATGCCCGTTATCACCACCAGTGGAGAAATGTGGAAAGCGCGCTACGTGCAACCCAGCGAATTGTGACTTTGGCAGAAAAATACAAGAGATCCATTCATGTGCTACATATTAGCTCCGCCGACGAAATGCTTTACCTCAAACACAAAAAACATGTTGCCACTGTCGAATGTCTTCCACAGTTTCTCACATTTTCAGCTCCTGAGTGCTATGAGATTTTTGGAAGTTATGCACAAATGAATCCACCCATACGCGAAAAACATCATCAAGACACCCTCTGGAAAGCAATCAACGATGGCACCGTAGATGTGTTAGGCTCGGATCATGCGCCCCACACGCGCGAAGAAAAAGACAAGACCTACCCACGTTCTCCATCCGGCTTAACCGGCGTACAAACTCTTGTTCCCGTGATGCTCAATCACGTCGCAAAAAAGCGATTGTCATTGGAAAAACTCACCGCTTTGATTTCTACAAATCCAGCAAAAATTTTTGGCGCCAAGGGAAAAGGGCAAATCGCAGTGGGCTACGATGCCGACTTTACAATGGTAGATTTAAATAAAACAAAAACCATCAGCAACTCATGGATTCGCAGTCGCAGCGGCTGGACAACCTACGATGGCATGAACGTCCAAGGCTGGCCCGTAATGACATTACTCAAAGGCCAAATCGCCATGCGCGAAGACACCATTTTTAGCAATGTCATCGGCGAAGCCGTGACATTTAGTCGTTCGTAAGCCCCCGTCATTCTGAGCACTACGAAGAATCTCAGCAAGATCCTTCCCTTCGGTCAGAAATAATGGACATGATGCCTTTAAAATGAATTCTTAATTCGCTTCTTCTCCGACTGCTGGTTCTTCCGCTGACGGTAGTGGTGCTAGCTCGGAAGGGTCTACGTAGGCTAAGATTTCAGACACACGCGTGACATCTTCTCCACGGCAGCCGCTGCTTGTGCACACATTGGAAACGTAACAGCCATTTTTATATTTAAAATCGACTTCACCACGTACCAGAATCCCTTCGACTAGCCCCGTTTGTTCGTTAAAAACGGCGCTGCCGGAATTTCCTCCATACGTGTCGAGATTGGCGACAAAGTAAGCGTCTGGTGTTGTGGATCGAACATTGGAACCTGCCGCAATTTTTGTTGCTAAGCCTGATGGGTGGCCAATGACAACAAGGGGATCACCGTTTTGGATAGATCCACTCTGACGAATTGGAAGAGCGCTTCTTCCAACCACAGGACGGTCGAGACGAATGAGCGCATAATCCGAATTTGTTCCGGAATTGATTTCGCTGCGGATGAGAGACTGGCAAGAGTACACAGCATCCGAGTCTACGAAATCAGGATTTACACCCATTGCCTTATAAGCAAAATCAAAAACAAATCGAACACCCACGCAGTCGGTGTCGGTTCTTACACAATGTCCTGCCGTCATAATAATATCTGGAGTAATCAAAAAACCAGAACAAAAGGCGGCCGTAACCTGTTCATAAAACGGTTCGCCTTGACATAAATTTTGAGTTTTTCCGTAAGAACTCGTAAAAATTTTATAACCGTTAGCGACGGCAGATAGTTTGCTTTTTTGAATCAAAGCCACAGTCGAAAGAGCCCGTTTTTGCCAATCCAGCGAAGAGACCTGGTAAAAATCCAAGCGATCATCTTGTCCGTAGATCACCTTTGGCTTCACGGTCTCTGGTTGGGTTGTGCGTTTTTGCTCGTATTGCGAACTGCAACCTATAAAAGTTAATCCAAACAAGAATACAAAAATTGTCTTACAATAAGTCATGAATCCCCCCCGATTCCAATTCACTTAGATTACTCTAAAGACAATTCATGTATCAAAATGAGAATCTTCCTTTTAGCCCTAGGTCGTAGGAAAAAAAAGCCTTATCCTATTGGGAGATCGCGGGGGGAAGAATGCAGGAACGTCATTTGAAAATAGTCATTATCTTTGTGGCTCTTTCGGGGCTACTATTTCACTATCAAAATTGTGGCTCCACTGGAGCTCAACAAAATACAGACACCGACCTAAATGCAGGTCCTATTGCTAGTCCAGAACTCGGAATTATCAATCCAGTGAACACTGGGTCCATCCAATTTCTCCAGTCCAAAGCAGAGATCGATGACCGATCCACGCAGATTGTGGCCTATGGCGTTTGCGCCCAGGAGCAAGAAGGGGCTCTCCTCAGCTGGAGACTCTCTGGAGAAGATGCTTCGATTATCTCGAGCGGTAAATCACTTTGTGATCGTGGAACTTTTGAAGTCGTTTATAACGAAGCATCGAGCCTCGAATGTGACTCAACCATTCAGTTAACTGCCTTTCTCGGATCACAAGAAAAAACAGAACTCTCTGTCGAAAAAAGATGCCAATAGCTTTAAATTGATGTATAACCTCCTGCATGTCTTGCGGGGGCGAGAATTGTTTTTCTTTATTTTATTTTTCATTTGTATGTTTGGTATTGCCGAGGACGCTCAAGTTCAGCAAGATCGACGACATTGTGCTGAGCCCTCAGTCCTAGAACCGACGCTCGGTAAAAATGATTTGCCCGTGGTTAAGAACTCTCAAGAGGCCTATGAATTATTTAAATTAGTTTATAATGACCCGCGTCGACTCAAAGATCGAATCTATTGGTCCGAAGATTTACAAAGTTATATTTATAAACAAAAAAATAAAAGTCTTTTGATTCCCATCTCTTTTTTAGAAAATTTAACTGATCAAATTCATCAAGCACTTCGATTGTCATTTGCAGATTACGTCTATTATGTGGACCTCGGGCATCTTCATCTTCTCGCTCCAATACAAAACAGTGGGGTCAAAAAAGATTTAAACGACTTTTTTATTTCTCCGCAAACACTCAGCTTGTTTCACACAGGTGAACTGTACCAATTTAAAAAGCATGGATCGCTTTTTGGCCCCTTAGTCAAAGACCCTCACTGGCAATGGCTTTACCAACATCGAAATTTTATTGGCTTTAATTTACCAAGTCACACCATTCAATCGGTCTTTGCTTCACCGACGGAGCCATATAACACGGTTCGCAGGCTTGAGGGATATCGTGAAGTTGGTAAAGTGTATTTTAGCGCCCAACAGGAAGGGTGTTTTGAAATCAAAACCCTAAACTCAACTCTTCGCTTTGATATCGCGATAGGTCTCTAGAATTTTTTGTTTGAGTTTAGCTACATCTTGTTCCGCATTGATTTTTAAAAACCACTGATTGGTTGGCTGAAAGCAAGCGGTAATGCCCTGCTCGCAAAAGCCCAAGCAAAGCGACGCAGTTACTTTAACGTCTGGACTCAACTTTTCGTCTTTCGCCCACTGTTTAAGCTGATCCCGCAAGGCCGTGGAACCTTTATTCCCACAGCTCTCCCCCTTTTCCTTAGAACGGGTACAAATTAAAACATGGAGGACCGGCTTTTTCTCAAAGGATTCAATCATTTTACTGCGCACTCACTTCCGTTCCACCAACTTTGGCTAACAATTCGTTAAATGCCACGGGCGGATAGGCCATTGTAATGCAATGAATAGACCCAAGTCCATCATTTGAAAGAGATCGGGAATCCAAAGGTATGACTTTGTAACCAAAACTCTTATAAAGTCGAATGGCCTCTGCGTCTCCTGACTCCGAGAAGACAGGTAAGAAGAGGGTTCCATTTACGTACAAAGAGTTCACATAGGTTTCGTACTCTTTAAACGGGCGCGGCACCATTTGAACAGTAAAACCATTTCTCTGGAGAATTTGTGCATATTCTTGATCATCCGTAATTGCGAGGTGGTCATTGATGAGCTTTACCGTCTCATCAATATGGCCAATGCCTTTGGTATGAGGAAAACGAATGGTTTTTTGACAACCGTATTTATCTTTAAAAACCTGATCAGAAATTTTAATCGCCCGATCGTTATCAACAATAAGACACTCACCTTGATTATTGGCTAAAAAGTTTCCACCTTCGTGATAATAATCATGTTGAATATGCTTTGCGCCAAATAACTTGCTCACTTCTTGGTCAGCTTCAAAAGATTTATAATATTTCGCATCCACGACAGCAAACTCTTTGCCCCCTGAATCAGTCAAGTTCCACGTTGGAACAGGAATTCCGTCTCGTGCCCAAAAACCATTATCCCCATTTGGCAAATAGACAATACGAAGACGATTTCTATCTATTTGCTGAGAAAAAATATCAACGAGTTCTCTGCGGTATTTTTTATCTTTGCTTCCAGTAAAAATAACTAACGTTATCCCCTCTGGGAGATTTTTAGCGATCTCTTTTTTTACAGACAACGTGTTGTAATGATCAAGATCATTAAAAATGACATATCCAACGTCGTTGTATTCGGCAAAAGGTTGGCGAACAATCTCAACCGAGGCCGCTTGCGGACGTTGCTGTTCGAAAATGGAATTAATAAAATCGTTCGTGGCTTGTTCAGCATTGTGCTGAATCATTTTTTGATTTTCTTCTTCTGTGTATTTATGAACCGGAGCGGCCCCCCACACACGCGCGACATTTAACAGTACAAATAAAAGTATGACGACTTTCATAACTCCCCCCCCCACTCTGTCGATCTGCGACCCCAATTAAGCCTGTCGTTGCCGGAACGTTCTTTGTTTTTGGACTTAAAATCAACCGGATGGTGTATTTTTTTCGTTCTCTGTAGTTTTTTCAAAGCCTCCGTGCTCGTGGTTTTTGCGCGCCGCAATAAGTGCTGGGATTCTCTTTATATTTAAAAAAAGAGGAGTATAAACCTTTGCTATTAGGGCGTGTGGACAATTAAAAGTGTGTCTATATGATTTAAAATTGATTTGAATCGAGGCGCGAGGAGGAATTGCTAGCAGAGCGCTAACAAGACGACGAGCAACGAAGAGTCAGATCAATTTTAAATCATATAGACACACTTTTAATTGTCCACACGCCCTTACAACCACATTGAGGGGTTTTTGTGAAAAAAAAAATCGTTTTGTCCTTTTCTGGCGGTCTCGACACTTCGGCCATTGTTTTATGGTTGAGACAAAATTACGACGCCGATGTGATTGCCTACTGCTGTGACGTTGGAAATCTACCTTCGGAAAAAACTCTCAAAGATCGCGCTCTCTCACTTGGAGCCAGTGATTTTATTTTTGAAGACCTTAAAGATACCTTCGCAAAAGATTTTGTTTTTCCTCTTCTCCGCTCCGGTGCACTTTACCAAGGTGAATATCTTTTAGGCACTGCCATTGCTCGCCCCTTAATCGCTGAGCGTGTGGCGTATTATGCAAAAAAAGCAGGCGCACAAGCCATCGCTCACGGAGCCACGGGTAAAGGCAACGATCAAATCCGTTTCGAAAGAGCCTGGGCTTATCTTACTCCCGATCTCGAAGTGATTGCTCCGTGGAAAATTTGGGACTACAAAGGCCGCCAAGATCTGATTGATTATCTCAAGAAAAACAATGTCGATTACGCTGGCGAAGTGAATCCTCGCTACAGCATCGACGCCAACCTCTTTCATAATTCTTCCGAGGGTGGAATTTTGGAGGACATCTCTCAGGCCTACGACGAAAACGAAATCTTTCAGTTTATTAAACCTCCACAAAAGATGTCCAAGGACTTCACTTCAATCACTTTGGAGTTTAAATCTGGAACACCAGTGGCTTTAAATGGCAAAACACTTTCGCCTGCAGAAATGCTCGTTCAATTGAATGAAATTGGCGGTGAACATGGAATTGGCTTGGTTGATTTGGTCGAAGAGCGCGTGACCGGCGTTAAAAGTCGCGGCATCTACGAAACACCCGGCGGAACCCTGTTGCAAAAAGGCCTGATGAATTTAAAACAAATCTGTTGGAACCGCGAAGTTCATGCGACGACTCAGTATCTTTCGACGATTTACGGCAACATGGTTTACGATGGTCTTTGGCATTCGGATGCGCGTACCTATCTTGAAGGTTATTTTAACGAAGCCAGTAAAAAACTCACAGGCACTGTGGGCTTTAAACTCGGACAAGGTCAGGTCTTTATCACCAAACGTGAAAGCCCTTACTCTCTTTACAATGAAAAAATTGTGAGCTTCGAAGAAGACACCTTTGGACTGAACAAAGCCGCCAAGGATTACTGCCGCGTTTTAACATTCTCTCAGTGGCAATCAGGTCAGGTGAATAAAGCGGAACTATGAAAGTTTTAAACACGGATATTAATACGGCCGACAACTTGTCACTGTTCGAGTTCACTCAAGGACTCGACGTGGATCGCTTTCTCTATCGTCAAGAAATCCGTGTGCAAAAGGCCTGGGCACAGGCCCTTCAACAAGCCAACGTCCTCACCTCGGTCGAGACACAAAGCCTGATTCAAACTCTCGAAAAAGCGCAAGCCTTGATCGAGTCCGGAGGCTTTGAGTGGAAAATATCTGACGAAGATATCCATATGAATCTGGAAAGATTTTTAACAGAGCAACTGGGCGAACTGGGCAAAAAAATTCATACAGGTCGCTCTCGAAATGATTTGATCGCAAGCACCCTTCGTCTTTATGTTCATGATGAAATTCAATCTCTGGGCCCGCTTCTTTACCACTTTATTTTGGCCATCCAAGAAAAAAGCAAACAGTGGATCGATGTTCTAACTCCGGGCATGACTCATATGCAATTTGGTCAACCGCTCCGCTTTGGTCATTTGTTTTCGTCTCATGGTTTTGCGATCAAGCGTGATTTGAACCGATTGGCGCAAAATAAAAAAGAATGTCTAGAGGCTTTGCCTCTCGGTGCGGCCGCTTTTGCGGGAACCCATTTGCAAGTGGATTTGATGACTCTCGCAAAAAACCTTAGCTTTAGCCATCCACTCCAACATTCCTATGATGCCGTCAGTGATCGCGATTACATGCTCAGCACTTTGCAATCTTATGCGCTCTTAGCGATGCATCTCAGTCGTTACTGTGAAGACGTTCTGTTTTGGTCCTCTTCGGGAATTAAGGTTTTAAAACTTCCTTACGATTGGTCCACAGGCAGTTCGATTATGCCTAACAAGCGCAATCCCGATGTTCCGGAGCTTGTGCGGGCGAAAATGGCTCGCGTTATGACCGCCGCACAAGAGGGGCTCACTCTGATGCGCTCTGTGACTCCGAGTTACGGCAGTGATATCCACGAACTGAAGCGAACTTTTATCAACGCCACAACGGAATTGAAAAAGTGTTTATTGGTATTACAACCTTTTACTCTCGGTTTGAGCATTGATGAAAAATCGGCAGCTGCTTTATTGAACAAAGGTCATATTTTAGCAACGGATGTTGCGAATCACTTGGCTGCAACCTCCACATTTCGCGAAGCGTATGTCACCGTGGCTTCTGCCATTCAGCAAGCGGATCAACACGGTTTGCAGATCCACGAGCACTATAAAAATGGACATCAATATGATCATCTGACATCGATCGAGAGCCGCAACCTCACAGGTGGAACAGCTCGCAGTTCAGCGCTTTCAGCCATTGAAAAACTTTCACTCTAATCGTAATTTATTGCGCCAAGCAGCGACCAGTCTTACAGTTTTGTAAGCTAAAATTGAGGAGGCCTTATGTTACAGTTTTTAATCTCATTAGCTCTTGGATTATCTGCTCATGCACAGAGAGTGGGTGAAATCACGCCCGAAGATCAGCAACGTGTTAAGACACGCGTTGAATCTCTTCGACTGACCAGCATTTCATTTGGTCCAGCTTTTGGTTCCGACATGAACAATGACAAAATGTTCTACTCCCTTCATTTAGGCAGTCATTGGGAAGTGACCACGCACGCCGAACTTCGAATCAATGCCGATGCTGCAACAGCCTCAAAAGAAGAAGGTACTTGGCTTTCTGCATCCGTTGGCGGCGGATGGCTGATTTTAACTGACGATTTTTCACCAGTGATCGGCGCTGAATTTGGTTATGGCTACGCACATATTGATGATATCTCTGACCCGTCAGGTTTTTTGGCGGGTGGTTTTGCAGGAGTTCGATTGTTCCGTACGGCCAACGCACAGATGAGTATTGAGTATTACGTGCATGCGATACTTGATGGCATTACGCCTGTGATGAATGGTGTAAGGATCGGAATCCTGTTCTAAAAAAGCAGCTATCTAACGATCTGCGTCTGGCGCTTCTTTGCTTTCACTCATTATACTTTACGTATGCCAAGAATTGCCGTGATTGATACTGGGTCCAATGCCATCCGCCTCGCAATAGCCAAAGACAAGGGTGAAAGTTTTGAGGTGCTGTTTAAGCACCGCGAACCCATTCGTCTTGGGGCCGATGTCTTTGGCGACGGTCGTATTTCAGCAAATCTCCTCAACGAAACGGCCCAGGCTTTTAAAAAGTTTAAGAAAATTGCCGAAGAACACAAGTGCGATAAAATTAAGGCTATTGCCACCAGTGCCATGCGCGACGCCAAAAACCAAAAAGATGTCGTTAAAAAGATTTTTGAAGAATCAGGCATTCAACTTGAAATCATTTCGGGAGATCGGGAATCAGAACTGGTTTTTAAAGCCATCCGTCACGAAATGGACCTCAAAAAAGACAACGCACTCTTGATTGATATTGGCGGAGGCAGTGTTGAGCTTGTCGCTGTTCAAAAAGGGGAAATCATCAAGGGAAAGAGCTTCCCCCTTGGCACAGTTCGCTTATTGAGTGCTCTTAAAAACAACCCAGATGCATTTTTTGATCCGATCAAATCCTTAGAGCCCCTGCTTCAAGACGCCTTGAGCTATATTCGCGACTTTAAAACCAACTTCCAGTTTTGTGTGGGCATTGGTGGCAATATCGAACGCATGGGCAAAGTGAACTGCTTGATCGCGGAGACAGAGGATCACAAGAAGGTTCATCTGCAAGAGTTGATCAATATGTATGATGTTTTAGCGCCCTTTTCGCTAGGAAAGCGCATGAAGATGTTTGATCTAAAGGCCGACCAAGCCGATGTGATTATGCCGGCCATCGTGCTCTGCATCTTTTTTCTACAGACCGCCTTCTGTTTGGATTTGCGAATCCCTGGGGTGGGAATTAAAGATGGACTCATTCTTGAAGAGCTGAAGCTTCTGAGGTAAGAGAATCCCTGAATCTTACTAATCAAGGGGTTTTCATGTCTGCCATCACGAGTTTTATCGAAAATTATTATCTTCATTTTAATGCGGCCACTTTAAAAGACGCCGCTCGCGCCTATAAAAAACACCTCGAAGATGGCAACAAAATGCTAGTCACACTGGCCGGAGCCATGAGCACCGCCGAAATGGGTAAAATCTTAGCCGAAATGATTCGCCAAGGAAAAGTCCATGCGATCAGCTGCACGGGCGCCAATCTCGAAGAGGATGTCTTTAACCTCGTCGCTCACGAACACTATGCCCGCATTCCCAACTGGCGCTACTGCACTCAGGAAGATGATCGTAAACTCCTCGACAAACACATGAATCGTGTGACAGACACCTGCATCCCCGAAGAAGAAGCCATCCGCCGTATCGAAAAAAGCATTATTAAACTTTGGGAAGAAGCCACTGCCCAAGGAAAAAGTTATTTGCCGCACGAGTATTTTTACAAAATTTTACTCAATGGCGACCTTAAAGAGTTTTACCAAATTGATCCTAAAAATTCCTGGTTGATGGCCGCTGCCGAAAAAAATCTTCCGATGGTTGTTCCGGGCTGGGAAGATTCAACCTTAGGTAATATTTTTGCTGGTCGTTGTATTGAGGGAAAAATCAAAATTTCTGTCATGAAAACTGGAATTGATTACATGATCAGTCTTTCAAAGTGGTATATCGAAAGCGCCGGAAAAAATGGCATTGGCTTTTTTCAGATTGGTGGCGGTATCGCTGGCGATTTCCCAATTTGTGTTGTTCCGATGATTGAACAAGATTTAGAAAAAGATGTTCCTAAGTGGAATTATTTTTGTCAGATCTCCGATTCGACCACAAGTTATGGTTCTTATTCGGGCGCCGAGCCGACAGAAAAGATCTCTTGGGGCAAATTGGATGTAGGCTCTCCTAAGTTTATGATTGAATCGGATGCCACGATTGTGGCTCCCTTGATCTTTGCTTATGTTTTAGGAATGTAATCGACCTAGGACTCTGTTGCTGAGCTGAGCTGCTGAGAACGCAGCTGAGCAAACTGCATCAAGCGCTCTTGGGAGCTTGTTTCTCCCGAGAGTGTTTCGTCATCTCTTTGGATGTACTTTCCATCAGGTTCCATCTCCCAAGCTTGGCGATAATCGGCAAGAGTGGTGTTGAGGATTTCCCAAAGACGTCGCTTGAGTTTGCGTTCAAAAATAGGAACGACAACTTCGATCCTGGCATTGAGGTTCCGCGACATCCAATCTGCAGAACCAATGTAGTAGTCTCCGTCGACCGTTTTTTCTTTGCCATTTTGAAAGTAAAAAATCCGCGAGTGCTCTAAAAACCGTCCAATGATAGAAATCACGCGAATCTGCTCGCTAAGTCCCTTCACTCCTGGCTGTAAAGTGCAAAACCCACGAACGATCAAATCGATATGAACACCTTTTTGTGAAGCTTCGTACAAGAGTTCGATCATTTCTTTATCGTCGAGACTGTTACATTTAATTATAATACGAGCCGACTTTCCGGCCTCGGCAAAAGCGATTTCGCGACGAACGAGCTCGACAAAACGATCGCGCATGTTTTTAGGAGAGACAAGGAGATTTGAAAATTTTCGTTTAAAAGACCGTCCGGTTAATAAATGAAAGAGCTGAACCAAATCATCGGTTATCTTTTTGTTCGCAGTAAAGAGTCCGACATCGGTGTAAAAGCGCGATGTAACGTTGTTGTAATTTCCTGTCCCGATATGAGCATAGGCATTGATGCCCTGACCTTCGCGCCTTAATACAAGAGTGGTCTTGCAGTGGGTTTTGAGTCCAACCATGCCGTAGACAACGTGAATCCCCGCCTTTTCCATCATTTGCGCCCAATAGATATTTCTTTGCTCATCAAAGCGCGCCTTTAGCTCGACAATGCATACGACTTGTTTGCCCCTGTTGGCCGCGCGAATCAGACTGTGCACGATGGGATTGTTATCACCCATTCGGTATAAAGTCATTTTGATCGCTAAAACTTCGGAGTCTTCGGCAGCTTCGAAGATAAATTTTTCGACCGATGAGGTAAAACTTTCGTACGGGTGATGGACTAAAAAATCTTGTCTTTGGATGGCTTCAAAAAAATCGCCCTGATGACCCACTAAGGATTCTGGAGCTTGTGGTTCCCAGTACTTGTGTTTGAGGTGTGGCAAATTTAAATTATAGATGGGTTTTAAACTGCGATAATCCAAGAGACTTCGAACCTCATAGATTTCATCGTCGGCAAGTTCGAGCTCCTCTTTTAAAAATTGGATCATCCAAGAGCTGCCCTGCCGGCCGTGTTCGATACGAACGGCTTCGGCAAAACGCCGTTGTTTAAGCTCCTCGGTGATCATTTCTAATAAATCCTCAGCATCCTCTTCGTCGCGCTCTAAATCTGCATTTCGAGTCACGCGAAAAGGCATCACCTCTAGGACCTTCATGTCAGGGAACAAATCAGCAATATTGTATTGAATCAGCTGCACAAGACTCACAAAAACATTTTTATTTTTGTTTTCGGGAACATCGATCGACAACCACTGCGGAAACACTTCTGGAACCTTCACTCGTGCAAAGAGGATTTCCTCAGAGTCGTCTTCTTGCAAACAAACGCCTAAAGAGAGCGATAAATTTGAAATAAATGGGAACGGAAGTGCCGGATCAACCACAAGAGGTGTTAAAACAGGGAAAACTTGGCTCTGATAGAATTTCTCGGCAAATTCTTTTTCTTTGGGGCTTAAATCTTTCCACTTTTTTAATAGAATGCTGTGTTTTTCGAGCTCCGGTAAAATATTTTTGTAAATCGTCGCTTGCTCTTCGATCAAGACCTGAATCTGCGCTCGAATATCACTCAAAATCTCGGCTGTGGTTCGCCCGTCGTGAGAGTAGGAAGAAATTCCTAATTCCAGTTGGTGTTTGAGCCCGCCCACCCGCTTCATCACAAATTCGTCGAGGTTCGAGGTAAAAATGCCTAAAAAATTGAGTCTCTCTAAAAGTGGTGTTCGCGGATCGCGCGCTTCATTTAAAACTCTTCGATTGAACTCCAACCACTGAAGTTCGCGGTTTAAAAAAGAGCTATTTTCAGAGGACGTCATACGCCATGATTGCCGATGGACTCCACTGGACAACCTTCCATGGCCTCTTTGCAGAGTTCTTCTTCTTCGGGGCTTTGAGGCTGTTTAACAACAAAGGCATGCCCATCATCTTCGTGCATTTTAAAATGATCGGGAGCTGCAATACAGCACGCATCACAGGCAATGCAGGTATTGTCGACAAAATAACGTCCAGAAATATTGTCTGGATACTTTTTATTAATATCAGCCATATTTCACTTTTAAAAACCCTTCAAAGCCCTGCCGAGCGTAGGCAAGACGATACACGCTGTACAAAATCGTCGAGTAAAGAAGAGTGCTTACAAGGGTCGCTGAATAAAATGGGACAGCTAACACAAAACACGTTTGTAAACCTGCAAGTGTCATTGGATAGAGACCTGCAAACATCCAAACTCCTAAATTCGAAATCACAAAAAACAAAACACTCGCAAGAACACTTCTCAAACCAACACTCAAAAGAGATGCCGAGAGCGCTGGTGCGATAAGAACGCTGAGTGCGACGGCGACGTAGTTCATTTCGATACCGGGATAAAAACCAAGGATCGCATCAGAAATAAACAGAGCGAGCATCGGAGCGACAAAACGCCAGTGACTTTTGCGCCATAAGCTGCCGCCCAATAAGGCCACCGCAAGGAGGGGCGTAAAATTTGGCGGATGCGGAATCCAACGCGAAACAAGCAAGAGAGTCACCAGACTGATAAAAATCACAAAAGATGACGACTTTATTTTTTGCAAAAAAACATTCAAATTCATAAATTCCCCGCTGACGGTTAATGTTAGAAATCTAACAAAATTGTCACACGGTGACAATAAGCCCTTGCTTCTCAGTGCAGGTCGGCATTTCCTATGCTAGAAATACTTTTAATTACGCAACTTTTTCCGTGGTTTAGAGAGGTCTCTATGAAACAAGTGCTTATCAGCGGAGCAGGATCAGGAATAGGGCTCGCCTGCGCCCAACTCTTCAGCGAAAAGGGCTGGCAGGTTGTTCTTCTTGGGCGAAATGAAAAAAAACTAAAAGACGCTCAAAAATCTCTCAAAACATCATCTTCCATTCTTGTCGCTGACTTGAGTGATGTGGGAGACTTTGTGAGCCTGTCCCAGCAAGTCCAGACTCAAAAACTGTCGATTTCGGCTCTCGTCAATAATGCCGGAATCTACCAACCCAGTCGCTTCGAAGATGAATCGGCCGAATCTTGGATCAAACATTTCGAAACAAACCTCTTTGGTGCCGTACGCCTGACTCATCTTTTTTGGTCGCAGCTTGTGCTCAATAAAGGGGCCGTGGTGAATGTTTCCTCCACTTTGGGAATTCGCCCGATCGAAAACACGGGAGCTTACTCAGCGAGTAAAGCGGCCATGAACAATTGGACACAGACATTAGCACTCGAAGCTGGACGGCAAGGCATTCGCGTGAACGCCATTTGTCCAGGACTTGTCGACACGCCCATTCATTCGTTTCATCAAAGCTCGAAAAAAGAACATCAAGTGCTGCGCGACCGACTGGATCGCATGCAACCTCTCCAGCGCATGGGACAACCTCGTGATATTGCCGAGGCTGTTTACTTTGCAGCGAGCAGCGAGACCGCCGCTTGGATGACGGGAGCCGTTCTTCCGGTGGATGGTGGGGTTTCTCTGACAACACGAGATCCTTGAGATGAAATTCATTTTTGTCGTCTTTGTGATCCTGGGGTGCACACACCAGCCTGTTGTCCCTACAGAAACAATGACAAAGCCCCAAACTCCCGCCGCTTCACAAGATGTAGAGGCTTACAAAACGTGGCTCAAAAAAAAGACTTTTGGGCTCCCTCAAGAACAAAAGCTTATTTCTAATTATCTCACTTTTTTGCAATTAAAAAAAAGTCCGTCCGCTCAAAAAGTGATTCAACAACTGGTGACAACTGCAAGAAGAAATCAAAGCCCCGTTTTATATCAAAATTTTGGCCTGTTTAAAAATTCGTCGCAATTGATTTACAAAGCACAAAGTCTTGCCACTCTGAGTATGAAGCATCTGGTGCCTTTGCTCGATAACGGAGACAAAAAAGCCATTGAACTCCTTCTTGTCTATTCAGCCGCTTCGTCCGTAGATTCGACCGAAGCTGAACTCCTCTCACCGCTTCTTAAAATGATTCATGAAAAACACCCTGAGACGGTTTCGCTGGTGATGCAAAATCATCAGACATTTTTTCAAAGGTCTCCACCGATGATGATTCAGTAAATAAGAAGAATGCAAAAACCAATCACAAAACTGATGGCGGCAAATATCAAATACCTGCTCGGTTTTTTGCGATAAATAAAACACTCAAGACTGGTCGAGTACAGAGGTCCAAAAACACCAATGGCCGACAGTGAGGCCAAATGGGCCACCCGAACCGCCGAAAGGTATAACAATAGCGAAACAAAGGTCCCCGCTGTGGAAGCAACAGTGATGGCCCATTTTTGTTGACGAGTCAGCGCCAAAAAACGTTTTATCAGTCCAGATTTTAAAAATGGATTGAAAGTGATATAAAATCCAAGCGCCCCAAACGTGCGAATAAAATTGACTTGTAAAACACTCACCTCTGGCGCCGAATCAAATGACCAGCGCGTGAGTAAAATGCCCGAATTATCAAACACCACGCCGAGCAATGCCGCGAAAAGACCTGTCACTTCCCAATGTCCATGTTCTTTAAACTTTTCGAGACTGAACAAATACAGACAGATAAGGAAAAACAGGACGGCGAGAAGTTTGTAAAAACTGAACGGCTGCGAAAACAAAAACCATGACGAAATCCCTAAAATCATGGGCTGAAAACCAAAAAGAATGAGGGTCCGACCAGCACCCATGCGAGCATAGGCTGCGAGAAGAAATAGATCTCCCAATCCAAGCCCTAAAATCCCGCTGAGTAGAAGAGCTCCCACCACCGACCAGGGAAGCGCCTGCCATTCCACAAAAAAGACCATGCAAAATGAAAAACAAATAAAACAAACGGTGGTTTTAAAATAATTCATCCACACGGAAGAAATATTTTTGGCATAAGAAGCGAAAACCAAACTCGCCGTCGAAAAACTGAGGGAGGCACCCAGTGCGTAAAAATACGCCTGCGTTTGTGCGGTCACTCCTTGTCCCAGTTTTCTGGTTTATTAAAACAGTAGTGCCGCCAGAGAAGTTCTTTTTTGGTGGGCTCCGCTTCTTTGCCTGGTGGAGGTGTCATTTGTAGCATAAAAGAAATCTTAATCGTATTGATCTTGTCATCATGATTTGTCTTCGTGCTATTCCAGTTTCTACATAAGTAGCGACCAAAATAAACTCGGTATTTATGATTTGTTTTTAGCCAACTGTTGGATAAATATTTTCGCCACATTGTATTTTTATAGGTGGCTGCGACATCGCGTGGTTTTTCTTCCGTATAAACCAAATCGTGAGCAAAGGGATTGACTGTCTCGCCATTAAAAAGTTTGGCTTCCACAATGTACCAACCATCGTCTTTACGGGGATACGGCGCAAACATATTCCATTTTTGATGCAAATGAGTCAGCACCATCACAATGCGGAAGTTTTCACTTTTTTTGTAAGGAAACCAGTCGTGATGAGACAAATTCCACAGCAGCATTAAAACAACAAATACGCCCGCAACCCATTCAAAGAGGGACGAAAATTTGAGCGGCGGAACTTCGGCGATCCATTTTTGTTTTTTTATGAACTCACTGATGTGAAAGATAGGTCGGTACGGCCATTTTTGCACAAGATCCCAAAAACCCGCCGGCAAAACAAAAAGCCATGCGGCCATACATGTCCACGGAAAGGGCCCCAGATGAAGAGTGACAAAAAGACCGAAATGGAAACTGATAAAAGCGAGCACAATGGGAATTCGGACATACCGCTGAATCATAGGCACCAAAAGCAGAAAGGGCCCAAAAAGTTCCAACACCAATGTCGAAAAAGTTAAAAACTTCATTAGCTGTGGGAACTGAAGAAGCCATTGGCCGGGTTTGTCAGTAAATTGTTCCAAACTCAAAGCGTAATAAACGGCCGAACCCTCTTTGGTCCAAACAGGATGAAACTTAAGTGCCGCCGTAAACATATATAAAAATAGCAGCTGAAAAAGCAATCCTGCGCCACCTAAACTCAAAAGAGTTTTGTTTTGAGGAGGCTCTTGACCACTTAAATAACGATCCACCGAAAATACCGCCGCGAGCGGAACAAACTGACACCAAAAAAGAAGAACACGAATTAAATCATCCCCACCATGGAGCACAATTTGCGCTCGAGAATAAATAGAATTGATTAAAATCCACAGTAAAAAAGCTGCGAGTCGTGTGCGATAACCAATCGTAAACATCACGATCGCGACCAATGTTGCTAAAAAGATCGTAAAAATAATTTCTGGCTGTCCCGAAATAAAAAGAAGACTCGTCTCCCACTGACCGAGGAACTGGCCGATGATGGCCTCTCGAGGTAAAACGCTTTGGTCCGTGTAAAAATCATTGATGTAAAACATTCGAAAGAGCACATCAATAAATAAACAAATTCCAAAGGCCATCCGGAACAACGCCAGTGAACGTAGATCCAGTGCCAAACCTTCGAGCCAGAAAGCAACTTTTTTATTCATATAAACCTATTTGTAAATTGCGAGGACGTCCAAATCTTTCCATGCACTTCCGACTTTGAGTTTAGGAAGTGTTCTTCCCTTTAAAGTTAAAAGTTTTTTACTCGTTTTATCGAAAGTAAAATAAAGCGGTTTTGCGAGAGACTTGTAGAGAAGGTTTGTGGGATTCATTTTAATAACGACTTGATTATTTTCGACTTTATCCAGAGTGCATTCAAAACCCATCGTCTCCTTGCGATACCAAACTGCATAACGAAACTTGACTTCTTTTTTTGCAAGCAATCCATCAATGTTCCCAGTAATAAAAGGCACCAACGACGCAGAGATAATTGTCGGCTCTTTGTGATCCTCTTTGTTCTCCGATTTTTTTCCAGCTTCTTCATAAGTAAAACGGATTTTTCCGTCTTTCACCTCGACCACTCCTGACTCTTTTGTTCCCACTCGTTGCACTTCGTAACGAACGAGGTCTCCTTTGAGAATTTCGGCTTTTTCATGGGCCACAAGTTCGCCTGTTTTTGCATCTTTAAACTTTGATTCGTAGGTGTAGGAATCTTTGTTTTCGATTCGGATCGCTTCAAACGAAAGCAACTTTTCTTTTCCATCGACATCATAGAGATCTGCGGATGCATTTTCGTGTGCAAAAGCTAAAAACAGGTTTAAAATCAATAAAAACATGACAACTCCCTTTTCTTATTATCATGACAATCCGTCGTGGTTCTGGCAAGAGTAATGGTATGCCTCAAGAACCCGTCCGTCTCTCTAAACTCATGGCCGATCAAGGTATCTGCTCCCGCCGCGAGGCCGATCATTGCATCGAAAAAGGATGGGTTAAAGTGGACGGTATCGTTGTTGATATCTTAGGCACAAAAGTTTCTCCTCAGTCTGAAATTACGCTCTTAGAAGATGCCTATGAATGGATTAAAGGCAAACTGACGGTCATCATTAACAAACCCATGGGTTTTGTTTCTGGCCAAGCCGAAGAGGATTACACTCCGGCAAGTCATCTCCTCAACGCGCAAAACCAAGTGCGAAACCCGGGAGACCCAGGCGCCCCTTCACGCCTGCAATTGATGTCGATGGCCCCGGCAGGTCGACTCGATATTGATTCCTGGGGACTTTTGATTTTAACCCAAGATGGGCGCGTGGCCCGCGCTGTGATTTCGCCCGAGTCCACAATGAAAAAAGAATATCTCGTTTGGGTGGATGGTGCGATCACCGAAGACAAACTCAGAATGCTCCGCCATGGCCTTTCGCTGGATGGCAAAGAGCTTCTCCCCGCCGAAGTTGAACACATGAAAGAGGATCAACTGCGCTTTGTCCTCCAAGAGGGAAAAAAACGCCAGATTCGCCGCATGTGCGAAATCGTGGGCCTCGAAGTGACAGGCCTTCTCCGCACCCGCATCGGCCCTATCTTGCTTGGCAATCTCAAACCCAACCAATGGCGCCACCTCTCACGCAAAGAAATTTTTGCCCTCCTCAAAAACGAAGATGAAAAATCCAACGCCTTTAAAAAACACCGCCCCGCTGGAGTACGTAAAGCTTACCGCAGGTAGGAATATGGGGTCCGTACTTATCTGCACACGGACTAGAAAGTTAACCAGCTATTGTTCGGTCGGCAGCAGCAGCATCGGCATCAGATACAGTTTCAGTTCAGTTTTTAGTAAGCGGTTTTCTACTTAATGTGAATAGAATTGCTTAAAACCGAAAGCCGAACTGAAACTGCATCTGATGCTGAGGCTGCTGCTTATTGGCTGAATAGAGCTGGCATGCACTGAAAATTTATCCAGACTCAAATAACCTCTCAAAGTCAGACCGAGTCCGTCTATGAAACAAGTGTTCTCAAACCCGCTTCTGCTCAGCCAAATAAACCATTTCTCGATCTTCATATCCTGCACGCCTGCGAAGTGGAACGCACACGGGTTCTTTTCGCGGATTGGTTTTCACAAGAACTTGCGTGGCTTTTTTGTAAAACTCGAAGGCGTCGATGCCTTGCTGTCGACAGAGTTCAAAGTACCAGCGGGAACCAAATTCGACATGGCCCACTTCTTCGTCGACGATTGTTTTGACTACGCGAGAGATCTGCTTGTTGGAAATTCCGGTGAGTCGTCGCAAGAGTCCTTCCCCCGCATCAAGGCCCGAGGCTTCGAGGTAACGATGGACGATAAAAACTCGCTCCAAAAGGTGATCGCAATCTGCGACCGCGCCCCACAGTCCAATATGAACTGGAAAATCGCCCCAAGCTCCGTCCAAAGATTCGATGGCCTCCAAACAGAGTTGTAAATGTGTCGATTCTTCGATGGTGATTTTTGCTAATTCTTCCCGAAACTGACGCGGTGCTTGAGGGAATTCTATCAGCGTTCTTAATCCTAACTCCATGGCTTGGAGTTCGATGTTGGCGAGATCGTGTAGCAGGCGAATCTGGCCTTGTTGAGTCCCTAAACCTGGGCGCGGTGGCATAGCCTGTATCGGTAACACCTGTACATCGCGAGCTGGCTCCTGCGGGATCGAAAGTTGAGCCCTTCCTTGTAGGATTCGGTGGCATTCGTCTTCGATCTGTTGAATTTTTTTAAAAACGTTGGGTTGCTCAAAAATCATCACGGTTCACCATTGTGCGAAGGGCTTTGGCTGTCAACTTTTCCAAGGGCGCCATGTCAAAGTGCTACCATTGGTAGACACATCCTCCACTTTTAAATATTTTTATAACCTATGGGAAAAAGTTGGAAAAATCCTCACAAAGTCGAAGCTGCTAATAAAAAAGGCGCTGTGATTTCGAAGATCGCTAAAGAGATCGCCGTCGCCGTTAAATTGGGCGGCCCCGATCCCGCGGCCAACTCGCGACTTCGCATGGCCATCGACGCCGCCAAAGAAGCTTCCTGTCCCAAGGACACCATCGAGCGTGCGATTAAAAAAGGCTCTGGCCAATCCGACGACAAATTACAAATCGAAGAAGTGATGTACGAAGGCTTTGGACCGCACCAAGTGGGCGTCCTTGTTGAATGCCAAACCGACAACCGCGCGCGAACCGCTCCTGATATTCGTTTTTTATTTAAAAAACATGACGGCCTTATGGGCGAACAAGGCAGCGTGGGCTGGATGTTTGATCGCGTGGCTCTTATCGAAGGCATGCACACTCGCACCGATATTGACCCCGAAGAGGAAGCCATCGAAGTTGGCGCCAATGATGTGAGTAAAAATAAAGAAGGCCTTTATTCTTTTTATGGCTCTCCGGATGATATCGATTCCATGCAAAAAAGTTTAGCAGCGCGCGGCTGGCAGATTAAAACGTGCGAGTATTCGTATGTTGCAAAAAATAAAACCGCACTCAGCGCCGAACAGTTGAAAGACGTTTACGAATTTTTGGATGCCCTGGACGATAACGAAGATTGCGCCCGCATTCACACCACATTGGAGTAATCGCTCATGGCTTTACAACCCGTTCGTGGAACGCGCGACCTTACCGGCGACGAACTCAAACTTTTTTTACAGATCATTAGCACCGCTCGCGAGGTGGCTCGACTTTATGGTTTTTCGGAAATCGAAACTCCTATTTTTGAGTCCACAGAAGTGTTTAGTCGCACTCTTGGCGACACAAGCGATATCGTCACCAAGGAAATGTACACTTTTACCGATAAAAGTGGCGACTCGCTCACCTTGCGCCCCGAGGGCACAGCCAGCGTGGCGCGATCGCTGATTTCGCAAAGTCTATTTCGTGATCTTCCGGTTAAATATTTTTATCAAGGTCCCATGTTCCGCCACGAGCGCCCGCAAAAAGGTCGCTATCGTCAGTTTTATCAACTGGGCGTGGAACTTGTCGGTGTTGCAAGCCCGGTGGCCGATGCCGAAGTGATTTCGATGGGCTGGACGCTTTTACAAAAACTGGGCGTGACTGATAAGGTGCAACTTGAGATCAATTCCATTGGCAATGCGGAGTCTCGTAAAAACTACCGCCAAGTCCTCACGGATTATTTTCAGAATTGTTTTTCAAAGCTTTCCACAGAAAGCCAACAACGCTTGGACAAAAATCCACTGCGCATTTTGGATTCTAAAAGTGAGCAGGATCAAGAGTGGATTCTTAAAGCGCCAAAAATGCAGGACTCTTTAAATAGCGAATCCAAAGAGTTCTATGCACGACTGTGTGAACTTTTAACGACGCTTCAAATTCCGTTTGTGCAAAATCAAAAATTGGTGCGCGGATTGGATTATTACTGTCATACCGTTTTTGAATTCACAACCAACGCACTTGGTGCACAAAATGCTTTGCTTTCGGGCGGGCGCTACGACGGACTTATCGAAATGATGGGTGGTCCCGCGACTCCCGGTGTGGGTTGGGGTGCGGGCATCGATCGCTTGGCTTTATTAGCCACTTTGCCTAAAGACGAAGTGCAGTTGATCGGCGTTGTCCCTCTCAATCCAGAAAACGAAACCGAAGCTGTTCGCTTGCTTGAAGACCTTCGCCAAAATGGAATCGCCGCACAAATGCCTTATTCTGGAAATTTATCCAAGCGACTAAAAAAACTCGATCGCTTGCCGTGCGCGGGCGTGATTATTGTTGGTGGTGATGAGGATGCTCGCGGCGAAGTTCAATTTAAAAACTTTCAGTCTGGCACTTCGCAAGCCGTAAGCAAAAAAACTCTGCTCGCCTATTTAAAAACAGAGATGGGTTTGTGAAAATCATTTTAGCAAGCACGTCCCCTTATCGTAAAAAGTTATTGCAACAACTCAACCTGACGTTTCAGGTTGTCGCTCCAACTGTCGACGAGGACGTCCTTAAAAAAAATGCCCCGGTGTCCCTCACCGATTTGCCGTTGTTTCTTGCGCAAAAAAAAGCAGAATGCATTGCCCTTCAGTTTCCGCAGGATTTGGTGATTGGCTGCGATCAAATGGGTCTGTTTCAAGGCCAGGCTTTAAATAAAGCTGGAACCAAAGATAAAGCCATCTCTCAACTGCAAATGCTTCAGGGGCAAACTCATCAACTTTTGACGTCCATTGCCGTGATTTCCCAGGGCCAAATGGAAACATACACGGATGTCACAGAACTCACGATGAAGACTCTCACCGATGCGCAGATTCGAAACTATGTGGATTTAGAAAACCCGATTGATTGTTCCGGATCGTACAAAATCGAAAGTTTAGGTGTTTCTCTTTTTGAAAAAGTAAAGACACAAGATCCCAGCGCCATCGTAGGACTTCCCTTGATGGCACTCACAAAAATCTTGGAGAGATTTTCGGTCTCTGTGATTTAAATTGAATAAAACGCTCTAGAAAGGTCTTCACTATGCTGCAATTTTTATTACTCTTTTTCTTAAGCTGGTTCTCTGCTGCAAAAGAAGGCCACCACCATCACATGTCTTTTAAAAACGCTGAGAAGTGGGTTAAGGCTTTTGATGATCCCTCACGTGATGAATGGCAAAAGCCTGCAGAATTGATTGCCGCACTCAATCTTTCGGCCACTGCCGTGGTTGGCGATTTGGGAGCGGGAACCGGCTATTTTAGCGCGCGCATTGCTAAACAATTTCCTCAAAGCACGGTTTACGCCATTGATAACGAAAAGGAGATGGTGGACTACCTTAAAGCGCGAGCCACTAAAGAAAAACTTGGAAATTTAATACCCATACTTTCCAAAGACGACGGCTTTGCGGTTGAACAAAAATTGGATATTCTCCTGATCGTGGATACGTATCATCACCTTCCAAATCGTGAGCTTTATTTTCGAAAAATCAAACACCTACTCAAACCGAATGGACAGATCGTGATCGTGGATTTTTTACCAGATTCCCCGACTGGACCACCAAAAAAATTCCGCTTTCAACCCCCACAAATTGCAAAAGAACTTCAGGCTGCAGGTTTTGTTCAAGACAAGGTATTAACCTGGCCCCGCCAATTTGTGATGTTCTTAAAATAGAGCCCTCCACCTAAGTCCTAAGTCAACCGATCAACCGGCCCTTTTTTGGCTCTTTGCGGCTCAGTTTTTTTTGCAAAGAAACCGATTAATGATTCATGAACGCACCAAAATACAAAGAGAATGCTCTCGAAAAGTTGTCACCATTCCCCTACCGCCGTTTGGGGCGTGCAGGATATATGGTTTCTCCGATCTGTTTTGGCAGCCTTCGATTGACTCCCGAAAACGAAATGTACAAAGAGTCCCTGCGCACGGCTTTTGCGACTGGAATTAATTTTATTGATTCGAGTGGAAGCTACGGCGACGGCGCCTCCGAACTTTTGATTGGTGAAGTGATCCACGAAAAAATTTCCTCCGGCGAAGTGCATCGCGATCAGGTTGTGGTTTCGACTAAAATCGGAACGCTCCAAGGACGTGTTTTTGCCGATGCAATGAAGCGCGAGCATCTCGGTCATCCTTTCCCGGGGATGATTAAAGTCAGTGAGCAAATGGCTCATTGCATTTCCCCAGACTATCTCGAATTTCAGATTACCACGTCGTTACGACGCTTAAATTTAGATCATATTGATTTTGTTTTTCTACAAGCTCCAGAGATGATGCTTTCGCAAGGTAAAACCAAGCAAGACATGCTCACCGCCCTTAAGAAAGCCTTTGAGCATTTGGAAGTGGAAGTGATGAAAGGTCGTATCCGCTATTACGGAATCGCCTCGAGCGCCCTTCTTAAAAAAGACATTGCTTCGGATTTTATTAATCTTTCAGAAATCTACCAAGTGGCTCAAGCCATTCGCCCCAATCATCATTTTGCAGCGGCACAAATCCCTTTTAATCTTTTTGAAACCTACGCTTTAACAGAAAAAAATCACAAAGGCCGCAGTGTTTTTGAAGTGGCCAAGGAACTCGACCTTGCCGTCGTCACTTGCCGTCCACTCACCAGTCATCATCGCGACAAGCTTCATCATTTCATTACGTTCCCGGAGCGCGATGAGGCTTCGACCAAGGGCAAACTCCATCAAAACTTACTTGAACTGATTGAACTCGAAAAAGAGATGATGGCGAAACTTGCGGCCTATCCATCCCTCAATTGGGGACACTTTTTACGCGATCATCTCGAAAGCATTTGTGACCTTTGGAAGTGGACCAACTACGTTCAACGACAAATGCGTCCAAAGACCATGGAGCAGTTAAGTTATCTTCCGCAAGATATGTACTGGGAAATTTGGAAGAACAAATACATTCAAAAGTTAAATCTTGTCACTCGCCTTGTGACCGAAAGTTTGGAGAGCATTTCCAATCTTCGCACAAATCAGATTTCTTTGTATTTAGAAGAAAAAAACCTGTGCTTTGCGGAAAGTAAAAAACTTTCCAACAAAGTCACACAAATGTACCTCAGTTTCTCAGAGATCGATTCCATCATCATGGGACTCGGCTCCCCTGAGTTTGTCAAAGATCTCCAAGACATTAAATCCATCCCACTTCAAACAGAAATGATCCCTGTTTTAAGTGAAGTAAAGATGCGATTTTAACTATTAGCATAAATCAAAAAAGTAATTGACGCCCTTCCCATACAAGGCTCTACGCCGCAATCTTTTTCTTGCGAGAGAGGGAGTCTAGAAAGACGTTGACGATGTGTGGGTCGAATTGAGTGCCGCTGCAGCGGATGAGTTCGTCGACGATGACTTCGATGGATAAACCCTTCCGATAGGCTCGGTCTTCGCCCATGGCATCGACGGTGTCTGCGACGAGGATCACTTTTGAAATATAGGGAATCTCGCTGGGCGCGATTTTATGGTAACCATTTCCGTCAACACGCTCGTGGTGATACATTATGGCTTCGCTGACTTTACGAAAAAAAGGAAGATTTTGTAATGACTCAATCAGCTCAACACCAAAGACAGTGTGCTTTTTCATAATATCAAATTCGTCATTGGTAAGTTTGCTTGGCTTGTTGATAATAAAACCCGGCACTTTGATTTTACCCACATCATGCAATAAACCTGAATAAACGGCTATGGCTTGATCGATCAGGTCGAGCTGTAGATCTTGAGCCAGCGTCAAACACATCTCTGAAACACGTCCGCAGTGCTCGTAGGTGCCAATATCGTGTTCCTTAAGCTCGAGCATTAGGCGTTGCACTTCATTTTCGGCATGACGTGGGAGCTCAAATCCTGTGAGTTTTTGAAAAGCAGCTATGGATTTCATCAAGGAACTTATCGTCAGTTTTGCGCTAAGAATTGAGGCTTTTTCTCAAAATGAGACAATATATTTAGGGCGTATCCTAGGCTCTCATAAAATTAAGCAGCTACTTTTTTAGCCATCTTTTCGTAAACTTCTAGATGGCGCTGGAGGCTTTGAGTAATGAGAAAGTTTTGAGTGAAGTGCTCGTAGGCTTTTTGTCCAAGATCCAAACGAAGATCATTGTCGTCCCTCAGCAAATTCATGGCGGCGGCAAGGGCCGCTGAATCTCTGCGCGGGACCTCGAGTCCCGTCTGACCATGGACATTGACGTACTTAACGCCCGAATTAAGATCGGTGGTCACGACTGGCTTCTTACAAGACATGGCTTCCAACAACACTAAGCCAAACGCTTCGGCCTCATTGATCGAAGGCAATACCAAAGCATCGCAACCATGAAGAAACGCACCAAATTCTGTGTCTGATTCCACCGGGCCGATAAAATGAACTCGATCGGCAAGACCCATCTCGCGACTGAGTTGTTTCCATGTTTCTAAAAATGGTCCTTTGCCAATCAGCACTAAATTTTGTGGAACAGTTTGCATGGCTTGCAAGAGGATATTAACGCCTTTGTACGTGACCATTCTGCCGATAAATAAAAAGTAGCGGCCATAGGTGTTTTTAATTTTAAGCAAATTCTCATTCATTTCGAGAGTTTTATTTTCGAATTTAGGCTCGATTCCAAAAGGAATCACTTCGCACTTTTGTTTAAATTCTTTAAGCCAAAAAGAGTACTCAATGTGCAAAGGTGTCGCGACCAAAATTCGATCGGCTTTTTGTAAAATCGCTTTCGAAACAGGCTCGTAAAAACGATTCAACCAACGTGACTTCATCACTTCGCAGTGGAACGTCACCACAAGAGGCGCTGCAAACTCGAATGTTAAACACGCCACTTCAAAAAGTGGATTGGGAGCATGAAGATGAACCACTTCTGCCGTTTCGAATTCATTTTTAACACCCCAAAAAATACTCGGCGTGAGCGGCTGCGAAAACACCGTCCCCCACTGCGGAAGACGAATCACTCTTACACCGTTCACACGTTCTTCGATTTTTTGATTTGTTTCACTTGAGCAAATCACGGTCACGTCGTGACCTTGTGCCAAAGCCGCTTCCGCGAGTTCTTTGATCACTTTTTCGATGCCGCCGCGATAAGGATGGTAGTATTTGCTGAGGTGAAGAATCTTCATCTCAATCAGTGTATTCGACTCAAAGAGAAATATTAAGACGCAATTTAAAAACATCGATAAATCTGTCTGAATGACTTGGGTGTATTTTGCGATTTAAAAACCTGACTCTTTGTCCAGCAGACCTAGACCACCGTCTGTTTTCCGCAGAATGGACTTAATATTCGTCGTAAAAAAACCGAATAAAATAGGCATGAAAACTCTGTTTTTGATTCTCATATCGTTGTCGTTTGAAGTGGCTTTCGGTTTAACCGAAATGATTGAAAGCTCTGGAGCTGGCACCTCTTACATTGACCCCATCCATCAAATGGCGCGAGTTCAAATCCAAAGTGATTTTATCAACCCTGATATTTCGGAAAAGTCTTTTGTCTGTGGAACCATCCGCATCGACAGAAAAGAAGTCAATGGCAAGCTCGTCCCCTCTGCAGAAATTGACAACACCCGCTCTTGCGAAGGGCCCTCCTTTCAACGCTGCGAAGGCGAAGGAAATAAAATTGCCATTTACGAAAAGATTTTAGAAGATGGCACAGTCGAGATCGAGAAAAAAGAAACCAAAGATTGCAAAAAAATCGAAAAACAGACTTTAAAAGATCCCAAATACTGCAAACCAAACGAAACACCGGCGATGGTGATGATGTTACAAAACCCAACAACATGCAACAATGGCCAAACTTGTAAAAAATCCCCAACGCCAAAAACCTACACAAAGAATATCTGTTTAAAAAATAAAGGATGTGGAAACACACCGAACGATTCCGATATCGCCGATAAAATCAAAAGCTGCTCTCCCAAAAATCAAGTCGTCGTCATTAAAGATGCCACGAGCAATCGCTCACTGGTTTCGAGTTTAAAAGACAACCAACAGTGCGGAAAAACCTTTGGCAAAAAAACCATCTCAACAGGTGATAAACTTTGGGACAAAGAAAATAAACCCGAGTTCCAAATTAAAGTCAGCAACACTCCTGGATTTTTTGTCGGCGACCACACTAGCTACTTTTTTGATTTTAATAAAAAAAGTTGGTGTATCCACTTTTTACCCAACAATCCAAACTCTCAAGTCACCTGTGATCCTCGCCTCAACGACATCACACGCTCCATTGGCTTTCGCCAAAACGACATTCGAAAAAACAAAGGTGTGGTCAAATTAGGTATTGATGAAAAAGGCAATCCAACTGCTACGATTGGATACCCTCAAGACGAAGAGTTTAATTACAAACCGACATTGGACGAATCAAAACCCGTTTTACAAGTCACTCTCTCCAATGACAAAGAAACGGGACGCTCCTCCCTCTTTGAACTTAAGAATTCATTCAAAAGCACAACAGTACTCAGCAAAATCGAAGTCTCCCCCACTTACTCTCTCGGCACACGTCTTTCCCAAGCAGGAGCCTGCGGCACAAAAAGCTGCATCAACGTCCCCGTCGAATACTACGGACGGTATCGCACTGTTGACACTAAAAACTTCTGCGCTAACCAAGATTCTGTCGATCTTACCAATTCATCCGAAGGTCAGTGCTACTCTTGTAACGGCGTCACCCCAGGCCTCTGCGGCGACAAAACGATCCTCATCACCGAGAGCGGAAAACGCGACACCGGCAAAGAAATCCCCAACGACCCAAGACTCTTCGCCTCCTTCCAAGGCGTGATGAAAAACCTCAACGCCTGCAAAGCCGACACAAGCAGCACAGAGCCCGAAGGCTCTTCAACCACCGACAAATAACTCTGCAACCACAGACAAATTCTTATATTTCGAAGGCCAAATTTATCTCAACCCCAGTGTTTTTTAAGACAGTCCATCATCACTTGACGGGATTTTTCTTTCAACGCAGGAACCTGCTCTTCCGAGCGCCCTTGCGGATAGATGGGCGGAAGAATCTCCATGATCACAGTTTGTTTCCAAACTCCCCAGTTTGCCAATAACCCTTTTTTAGGTAAAACATTCTCACAACCAATCAAAACCAGTGGGACAATCGGCATCTGCGCATTCACCGCAAAAAAGAATGGGCCAGATTTAAATTCCCCCAAGGTTCCTCTTCCTTCTCGGCGCGTTCCCTCAGGAGCTAGAGCAAAAACATCTCCTTCGGCCACCCGCTTTTCGGCGTCTCGATAGACTTGCATCACCTTTTCGCGATTTCGCCGTTCGATGGGTAAAGCCCCTGCCATGCGAATCGCTTTGCCAAAAACAGGAATCGAAAACAACTCACTCTTTGCACCAAAATAACAAAAGCGGGGTGATGCTGCAAAAACAGTCAAAATATCGTAGTGACTCGTGTGATTGAAAATGTACAAACAACCCGAAGTTGGTAAATTTTCCCGACCGCGAAGTTCAACCTCAACACCAGAAAAGGCCAAAATCACCTTCGCCCAGATATTGGATGTCGCGTAGGCCGCTTTTTCTTTTTTCCCTGTCAGTAAAATAACCAAGATCACAATAAACGAGCAAATCAGTGTCCAAAGAACTGCAAAAAAGGCTCCGACAATGGCTCGAGGGTAAGAAAGTATTTTTAAAATCAGATTCATAAAGTTTTACTTTAACTCTGGTTGAAGGATTCGACTTTTCGTCTCACACTCACAACAGTGCGTCAAGAAAAAGACATTTTGGACTTATGAGTCGTTATTCTTGATACTTAAGTTATGTTTGAATCGCTGTCGCACTTCATGGAAAAGATCAATTCACTGATGTCGCAAGAGCTCATTCGCATTGGCGAAGTGGCTGTGACACCGCGAAAAATTGCCATCGCACTTTTTGCCCTCTGGTTTTTTAGCAAACTTTCTAAGGCGGTCGAAAGAGCCCTTCATCGTGCCCTGATTAAAAAGGATTTTGATCCAGGAGCCAAAACAGCCATCGAACGATTTGCCCGTTACGGTGTCTTCACCCTCGGTGTGATCATCACCCTCTCCTATGTCGGCGTTAATCTGCGCACCTTGGAGACGTTTGGGGCTGTTCTTGGCGTGGGGATTGGGTTTGGCCTGCAAAATATCACGCAGAATTTTATTTCGGGCCTGATTCTACTCACCGAACGACCCATCAAACGCGGCGACCTCGTGGTTGTCGATGGCATTACGGGGCGCGTACTCGATATCCGCGCTCGCTCAACGCTGGTGCTCACCCGTGACGATGTGGTCATTATTGTCCCCAACTCCGAGTTTATTACCAAACAAGTGGTCAATCAGTCTTTTTCGGGCGAGCGCATTCGATATTCAATTCACTTAGGCGTTGCGTATGGGTCGGACACGCAAAAAGTGCAAGAGATTCTCCTCTCCGTAGTCAATGCTCATCCTCAGGTTCTTAAAACACCACCGCCGTCTGTTCAGTTTAAGGATTTTGGAGCTTCTTCGCTTGATTTTAAAGTGCAAATTTGGCTCTCCGAACTGTGGTTTAACGAAGTGATCCTGTCTGAGATTCGTTTCGAGATTGACCGCCAATTCCGCCTCCACGACATTTCGATTCCATTTCAACAAATGGACATTCACGTCAAATCTATGGCCAAAGAAAAACGCACATGAAAAACTTTGTTTTTCTCTTTTTTATTTTTTGGTCGATGGTCGCTTGTCAACACTCATCAAAGTTGTCGGGAGCGCCCACCGCTTCCGAAAAGGTGACTTGCACTTTAAACGCCGACACTCGACAAATTGAAATTCTGCCTTATCAAAAATCAGGCTGCCATGTCAGCTACACAAAACACAAGACGTCCAAATCCATTGCCAAAGCACAATCAGAAAAAACATACTGCCGCGAAGTCAGCCAAAAAATAGTGACCAATCTCACCAATTCGGGCTTTATTTGTGAATAAACTTTGGCTCTTATTGTGGCTTCTTTTTTTTGCTCCTTTGGCCATTGCCGAAGAGTTAGAACCGGACAATCCAGATCCTTTGGATGTCACGGAGTCTCATTGGGGCATCGGCTTCGGCTATGGGTGGATTAATGATTATCCTGGAGCCGCCCAAGGACGCCCTCGCTATTTAGCCGTTCCTACATTTAAGGGAAAACATATCACCATCGACAGGCAAGAAGGAGTTAAAGGAGAATTGCTCTCGCAAAGTCGCGTTAAATTTTCCGTGAGTTTTTCGTTTCTATTTCCTACCGACTCCGATGATATTCCCGTTCGTGCAGGCATGCCTGACCTCGATTGGACATTGCAGCTGGGACCAGAACTGCAAATCTATCTTCATCGAACAAAAGCTCACACCATGTTTATTCGCATTCCCTTTCGCTTTGTGAGCTCCACGGATTTTAGCCATCGCTTTGATTCACGCGAATGGAACATTGCCCCAAGTTTGCGCAATATTTTTTATCTAGGCCCCGGTTGGGGCGAAATCGCAACACGTCTCGAGTTCGACTACGCCTCCGAGGGATACAATGATTACTTCTACGAAGTGGCTCCCCAATTTGCGACAACTCAGCGCCCCGCCTACGACGCCAAGCAGGGTTTAATGGAAACAACGGTCGGTGTGAATTACTCCTACTACGACCTCTATCCTTGGATCTTTTTTGTCGGCGGTAATATGTATTTTCTGGGAGATGCTAAAAACTCAGGCAGCCCGCTCCTCGTGAAACACCGCAATCACTCGATTCTCGGCGGCATCATTCGCTATTTCTAGTTGACACTTTTTTCAAATATATTGAGGATCTAGGAACAAACCAAAAAAGGAGACGTTATGTCTAAACTGATTATTGCTATTTTTGCTACAGTCTTTTTGTTTGGCTGCCAAACAATGCCTTACCAACCCTACGCTCGCGACGTAAAAAAACAACCAAATCAAGGTGGCATCATTGCTCTTAAAACTGAGCACAGAGACGAAGACCGTGCTAAAGCGGACATGATGATGAAAAAGAACTGCGGTGACATGCCCGTAAAAGTAACTGAAGAAGGCGAAGTGGCTGTTGGTCAAACAACAACTGGCAATGCATCAGAAACGAAAGATGCTGGAACTCCTGGCGCAAAAGTTGGCAGCCTTTTTGGAATGCCCATCATGTCTGGCGGCAATGACCCTAGCAAAAATACATCTTCAACAACAACAACAACTGCTGTGAAAGAATGGCAAATTGCTTACGAGTGCGGCAATTCAAAAACAAAAAAGAAATAGTTTTTCTTTCTGTTTTAAAAATAAAAAAAGCCTCGCAAGAGGCTTTTTTTATTTAAACTGATAGGCTCTAACTTATTTGAGATTTTTAGGAGTAAACACAACTCTGATGTCCGCATTCTGTGGTGGGATATATAAAACATCAAACGTTACAGAGTTTTCTACTGAGTTATAAGTAAATCCGTTTTCTGGCACTAAAACTCCATCAACATAGATCTTCAATGTTCCCGGAACTGGTTCACGTGATAAATAGAACTTGTTAGAGAACTCAAGAATAGAGTCTGAAAGGCTTGACATAATATTGCTAAAGTCATCGCAAAGACTTGCCTTAACACCACCAGTGGCATCAACAAGTTCTGCATATCTTTCAGCAATACGACGTCCAGAAAATGTGGCTGTTGCCAACTGTGCACGACAAGCCTCATCAAAGATCGCTATTGTGCTGACCATATAGTTTCTCTTTGTTGGTGTGCTGTTTGTGACAATATCTAAAATTCCTAGATAACGAGAAATTGGATGTAAACGTGGATCATCCTTTGTATTGTTCACTGGAAGACCTGTTACAGGATCTGCAACAATCTGAATATTTGCTGTTCCATCCCAAGAAAAATCTTCTTCATCTGTGAGAAAAATAACAACAAGAAAGGCTTCCGCACGGGGAAAATTCATCGCTAGATTGCTTGTATTAAGAAGAGCTGCTTCCATACTTTGAAAACCGCGCTCATCCCCACCACCATAAATTCCTTGCAATACATTGGTTTGGAAAACACTACTCAAGTTTGGCGTTGATGGGGCCATAACAAAAACACCGCTACTTGTGGAGTCATCGATACCATCCGTTGGATAATAGTCACGGGCGCCGTCTCTAAAATTAGACATTGTTGGATCTGAACCGTAAGCAGGCATCCCTTTGTAGGCATCTGTTGTAACTACAGCCATTCTAAAGTCAAAGTTTGTCGCCGCAAACTTATCGATAAATGACGCGACATTGGTTGCAAGTAGGTTTTGAGATGTTTCCATTGATCCTGAGTTATCCACGACCCATAAGATATCCACAGGCACACTCTTTACAGAGTTCGACTGCTGAAATGCATCTGATTCTGGAGCCACATTAAATGATTTGCCACCGCAACCCACGGCGACGAGTGCCAACACCGACAACACCAATTTACTTATATTCTTCTTCATGGGCTCCTCCGTACCGTACAGTTGACGGTTCTATTGACCCATAGCTACTTTCGTCCAAGTCCAGTCATTCTATGAGGACATTCGTACATTTTGCCCTCAATTGAGACTGTTTAGACTTGAAACGTTTGGTTTAAACCTCTGAAATGCTTAAAGTTTTAACTTCGTGATTGACTCGACAATAGACTCAATGAGAAAAACTTGTACAAAATAGAGAGGATCGCCCTATGCTTTTAGACCAGATCAATATGAACTATCTGCGGATCTTTGAGGCTGTGTATAGAACACGCAGCATGACTCAAGCGGCGGCAGAGCTTCATTTGACTCAATCTGGGATCAGCCAACATATTAAATCCCTCGAAGACACCCTGCAAATTAAACTCTTTGACCGCATCAAGCAAAAATTAGTACCAACAGATGATGGCAAAAAGTTCTATGCTCAACTTTCGCCACATCTCTCGAAGCTCGAAGAAATTCTTTTAGAGCTCACAAATAAAGACAACTCTTTGCGCGGCGAAGTTATCATTGGAATGCCTGTGGTCTTTGGACTGAATATCGTTGTTCCTATGCTTGCCGAGTTGGGTAAAATGCACCCTCTGCTCAAATTTAAAATTCATTTTGATCTCGCACGAAGCTTTAACAACCTTCTCCTAAAAGGAGAGGTAGATTTTGCCTTTGTTGATGAATTCAATATGGATCGACAGATCGAAACCGAAAATGTATATGATGAATCTCTCCTGCTTTGTGCCTCAAAAGAATACATGAAGCTCAAAGGCGAGGGAAATAACAAAAAGTATTTCGAAAGCCTCGAGTATATCGAATATGACCAAGATCTACCGATGTCACAGCGCTGGATCGAGCATCACCACAAGCACACGCATGTTGATCTAAGAGTTCGAGCTATTCTTGCGGACACACTGGGCGTGGCGAAGCTTATTCAATCAAGTTTGGGTGTAGGAATTTTGCCCGGTCACCATGTGGAAAAGTTAAAAGCCGAAGGAAAAACTCTTTATATTTTTGAAGGAAAGTCCGCTAAAGACCTCAAGAATAAAATCAGCGTGGCCTATGTCAAAGGACGAAGTCGGTCCTCTGCCGTGCAAGAAAGCTTTCAGTTCTTAATGAAAAAAATTAAATCCAATTAGGGTTCAAATGATTAAAATCTGTTTTACGATTTTTCTTTTTATTCTTCTCTTTGGCTGCCAAACCATCCACCACGAACAGTCTCCTCAAAATCTGTTGTCGATCCTGCAAGGAGCTACGGACTCCACCTCCACACAGATCAATATTTTGGCCCGCGCGGAGCAGGACCTCGAAGTGGTCGTGAGCATGGATCAAAGTGTTCTCCAGGCTCCAGAACAGAAAATCGAAAGTATTCCAAACAATCCATGGAAAATGATTCAGATTTTTATAAAAGATCTCACTCCTGATCTGACCTACACACTCAGTGTCTACGAAAAAAAAGTGCTTCAAGATCGACGGCAATTTAAAGTTCTCCCCAAAGACTTTAAACAACCCCGCCTCTTTATTATCTCTTGCACTAGCGATAGCTATCAAGAACTGCAAAAAAAACAATGGAAACAGATTCAAGATCAAAAACCCGATATGCTCTTCTTGATCGGGGACAATGTTTACGTGGATATCTCTCCTCTTAAAATTCTCACAGATATCAATGAGAGTGACATCTGGAGCCGCTACGTCGACACCCGAAACAATCTCGATATTTACAAAATGCAAAATCTCATTCCCACTTTTGCCACTTGGGACGATCATGATTACGGAGTCAATAACGGCGACGCCCGTTTTCCACTGAAAGATGTTTCAAAAAAAGTCTTTCGTCTGTTCTTCCCGATGGGTGAAAACGCTATCCTGACTAGTGGCCCTGGTGTGGCGTCATCACTAAAGATAGATACGCAGCAGTTTTTATTCCTCGACAATAGAACCTTTCGATCCCCTTTAAAAACCAACCCGCAAACTCACTTTGGCCAAGAGCAAATGGCGTGGCTTTTACAAAGCCTCAAAGAACACAAAGGAACCACGTGGTTAATCAGTGGTGATCAATTTTTTGGAGCCCATCATCCCTTTGAGTCCTTCGAAGGACATCATCCCGTCGATTTTAAAAAAGTCATTCAAGACGTGAAAAAGGCTCAAAAACCAATCGTCTTTGTTTCTGGGGACCGCCATATCGCAGAACTCATGAAGATCGAAAAGCCCCTCCTTGGTTTTGAAACCTTTGAACTCACTTCCAGTGGCCTCCATAGCAAAATGTACCCGGGCGCCACAGCCAAACACCCCAATCGCCGCGCACTGTTTTCAAAGGATGGCGATAGCAACTATCTGGAATTAAAAATTGAGAGTGCCTCCTCGTCCTCTGTTGATTTTGAAACTATTTTTTGGGGAGAAGATCAAAAAATATTTTTTCAGCAAAAATACAAAGTGGCTCGGTAGGGCATGACCTACATGCAATTGATATACGGGCAAAGACAAATATCTGAGAACCCCTTAGGGGCGGATTTTATCGTCACGGTCCAAGCGGTTCAGTCGGTGAGTAAAAGCTTTCAGGATTTTAAAAAAATCCCACAACAAAAAGTTCTTGCCGCTTTTGGAAATTTTATCTCCTTCATACAAGTACTTGAAGCCTCCCCTTTTTTTTCGAAACATGAAAAAGACTTGTTTCTTTCTAAAGCACAAAAGATTCTTAACTCCGGCATCCAACGATCGATCCCTTTAGGCCCATCGCTTATCTATGGAAGCCGAAGCTCTCCTCTACTTCGAATGATTCCCGTTTTGAACTCTCTTTCTCAACAGTGTCCTGTGATTTTGCTCTGTAGTCCTGCCACGGTCGAAGCTTATATCTTTTTTTGCGAAAAACTCATCGCCTGCGGTATCCCACCATCCTCGATAGGTATTCTATCGACCAAAGATCCTGAAGCTTTAGAAACTCTTATTTCACATCCCGCTCTTAAATCGATTCACTTTCATGGCCATGCCTATGAAGGTGACTTCTTAAAAAAATCTCCGCTGCCCCTTTTTCAGAAAAGAATTAAAATTCACTTGGGAAGCAAGAACCCGGTGATTTTTACTCATGATGCGGAGCTGAGTTCGTTGGAAGCCGTCCTTATGGCAAGCTTGCAATCAAGCTATCTTTCAGAACATCGTTTCCACCGCTGGTTTGTGCAGGAAAAAAACTATTCCTTGTTTATTGAAAAGATAGAAGCTGTCTTTCCTTTTGTAATGGAATCTCTCTCTAAACAGGCTCAAACTGATCTCGATTACACTGAGGCACTTAAAAATCAAAATATCTCTCTTTTTAAAGAAAAAAATTGGCGCCAGATGAATTCCAATTCCTTTTTTCTTAATTCTGATTTTAATAACTGCTCCCCTTGGCATCAGCAAGAAACTCTGGGTTCTCTTTTAACGATCACTCGTTATAAAAATTCTGCCGAGGCTATTAAATTCGCCAACACCACTCAATATGCATGTGCTGCCGCTGTGTTTTCTTCGACTTCTGAAAAGGCTAAAGAACTCGCGGCTCAATTAACAATGCCTCATCGTTTTCAAAATGAAGTTCCAGATCTTGGCACCATTGACGCGGTGCTTGGATTACCAGGCTGCGGCTTTGGCAACGAAATCCCAGACACTAAATTTTTTAGCTTTTAGGGCGTATCCTCTTGCCAACGAGGGGGCGTCCATTATTTCTGAGCAGAGCGAAGGATCTGAGTAGTCTACTTTACTGTTTGTAGAAGTCGACTTGTGAGCTTCCACCGGCAAGTAGGTTGGAAAATAAGCGACTGTCTTCGCCGATACCCACTATAGATGCTTTGAGAGTGTAATTCTGGTTATTCGCAATCCCTGCTAGAGACAGCGTAAATTCAAAACGTCCTTGCAGGCAAAGAGCCATAAGATCTGCGGAACGAACCATGGCTCCTGTCGAACTACGAACTTCATAGCGAATGTAGTGCTCTGGGTAATTACCCGTGTTACAGCGACCAGAGATCACATAAGTGGTTGCTGCGGCAGGAATAATCAAAGGATTTGGTGTATCGATGCTTATAAGTAATAATTCGGTTTGAGCACCACAGTCGACCACATCTGAAATACAGTCATCACTATCAAGAACTTTTTGTCCGTCACCATAAAGCGAAGAAGAGTTATACTCTTGCCCGCAGTTCTGAAAAAGAAGAACCGGACAAAGAGCAAGAAAGAGATAAAAATGACTGCGTTTCATAGATATTTTATCCCCCTTCAAGAATCTTATCGCCAAAAGTCCATAAAAACTTGAGGTGGAATACCCCTCTCAGACCTGCTTATGTCTCACTTTGAGAATATACCCAGGCAAAAACACCCTTAAGTGTTCAAATTTCTTTTATAAAAAGCCGATAGAGGAGTATGTCAAAAGCCCTTTCCAAAGACCCTGCTCTGCTTGCAGAAAAACTAAAATCGCTGATCGAAATTGGCGTTGCTCTTTCTTCCGAAAAAGAACTCACAAATCTCATGCAAATGTTTTTGGACAAGTGTCTCGAAGTGGCTCAAGCCGAGGGTGCGAGTATTTATCTCATTGATAAAAAGATGATTTATCATGATTCGAAAAACAATCCTTTAATGATCCCGCAAAAAATTCCGGTGCTTAAATTCTTACGCACCATGAATCGCTCTCTGGGCCCAAAAGATCAAAGTTCTCTCGTCGAAATCAATAAAAAAAGCATCGCGGGTTTTAGTGCCTTTTCGAAGAACATTGTGAATATCGAGGACTGCTACAATATTGATTCGCAAAGTCCGTTTCGTTTTAATCCGCAAAATGACAAGGAAAACAATTATAAAACCAAATCCTTACTCACCATTCCTATGATCTCAGCCCACGGCCAAGTTCGTGGTGTTGTTCAACTCGTGAATAAGATGAGTGAAAAAGGTTTAAAGCAAATCAAAGAAAATTCGATTCCCTATGACGAAGTGATCTCCTTTGATAAAAACGACGAAGAACTGATGAAAGTCTTTGCTTCGCAAGCGGCCGTGGCCATCGAAAACGCACAGCTTACCGAGAGTATCGAAAATCTCTTCGAAAGCTTCGTGCATGCGTCAGTAAAAGCCATCGAAGCTCGAGATCCCACCACCAGTGGTCACAGTGATCGTGTTGCTATTTTAACTGTGGAATTGGCGCTCTCTGTGCATAAAACGCAAATCGGAAGTTTTAAAAGTGTGTATTTTTCCGAAGAGCAAATTCGAGAACTTCGCTATGCAGCTCTCCTTCATGATTTTGGAAAAATAGGCATTAAAGAAGATGTGCTTCTTAAACAAAAAAAATTACACTCACGAGAATTAGAATCAATTCTTTTGCGACTCGATAGTTTGGAATACAAAGACGAGTCCCAACAGTGGCGACAATTTATCGAAACTCTTTTGGAGCGTATCGAAAAAGATCCAAAAGTGGATGCCGGTTGGATTCATCAGCAGGTTCATGATATTCAGCATCATCTTGAAACCACCAAACTGCGTGTTCGACAAATGAAAAGTGGTGTCATTCAAACCAATGAACCCTACGTCATCAAAGATCAAAAAGCACTTGATCGAATGCTCAATATGATTACCAAAACTACAGAGCATTTTGATCACAAAGTTTTGACAGATAACGAAATTAAAATTCTATCAATTCCAAAAGGCAGCTTAAGCCGCGAAGAACGCCAGCAAATCGAATCCCATGTTTCTCACACCTATGATTTTTTAAAACAAATCGCTTGGACCGACGGCCTCGAACAAGTGGCACACATTGCTCATTGCCACCACGAAAAAATGGATGGTTCAGGTTATCCACGCGGGATTGCTGGCCAAGAGATCCCGATTCAATCCCGTATGATGACGATTGCTGACATTTACGATGCCCTTGTCGCTTTTGACCGACCTTACAAAAAGTCTCTATCCCCCGACTCAGCCATTGATATCCTGCTGACTGAGGCCAACGAAGGAAAGCTCGATGCCGAGCTTCTACGCATCTTTATCGAAGCTGGAATTTATACACATATTAACAATTTAGTTAAACGGACGGCTTAGTTCCTAGCTGAGACTAGAGCGTGTCCTTATTTTAACAGAGTGCTGTAAGTTTAAACAAAAATGCCTAGCTTCGTTGCTCCTCCTCGAATTGGCTTGGGGCCAGTCCTTCGTCGTCGACGCCTCGCTAGTCAATTTTGTTTAAACTTACAGCACTCTGTTAAAATGAGGACACACCCTAATTATTCACTCTTGTAGAACGGGGAGCTGTTCGTTGTGGACGCGGCAATGGACCCGTAAAACTGGGCTTGCAAGGATCACTGATGCCTTCTTTGTCCTTGCTATCTCTTTTTGCATCTTTATTTGTACAACTGGGTTCATCACTTGTACGAGGGGAGTAATCCGCTTTTGTTAGACAACGACGCACAGATAGCATGTATTCTTTTGTTTCTTTTCCGCCTTTTTCCGCTAAATTCCTACACCACTGTTCGATAGAATTTCCTGATTGCAGGCTTGGAAGCAAAGCGTTAATGCCAACATTGTATCCACCTGCGAGCAACGTCAGATAACCAACAACATCATCGGATTCTATTTTACTAGTTATCAGTTGATTGTCCATACGTACTATCGCTTCCTTCAAATAATACATTTGCGCAGCCACCGTTAACAAAGGACTTGCGACCATATTCTCTATGTTCTCTGGTGGAAAAAAATCTTTCTCAGAAATTGGTCCTTCCTTTTTAGAGTTAGGAAAGTACCTTTTGAGGGAAGCTATATCGCCACTTTTTTCCATTTGGTTTCGTGCATGAGCAAGAAACATCCCATAATTTGATAACAGTTGCGGTCGATATCTATGTTTAGCAAAAAAATCTAGACAGTGCTCTGTACTTTTCTTTCGTTCTTCGTCTGTACTACTCCAGTAATAAGGTCCGTCTCGCTGCACATACTGCGCGCATCTTATAAATTCATTATTCCCGTACTTTTCTTCATTTTCTTTCTTTGTAATTTCATAAAAATTTCTGTCGTTTGTAATCTCATCAAATTGCTTGCCAAATTCAATGTTAGCTTTGGTTCTTCTTAAAACTTTTGCAAAATCACCGAAAGTATCAGGTGTTATTTGTGCAACCCCCAAAGCTCCAGCCTCGGATTTTGCAGCATTATCGAAAGTGCTTTCTTTAAAAATCATACACATCGAAAGTGCACGAGGCATATCAAAAGTTTGCGAAGCCCATTCTGTTAATTGAGCGTACTCTGCTTTATATTTTAAATAATTTTGTTTACTCTTTTCATCTGTCAGGTAACAACGAAAGTAATTCTCAACCTCTGAAGGTGTTTTGATTTCATAAGGAAGATTTTTAGCACCAATACTTTTACCAATGATTGTTTTTCGAGGAGCCCAAAATTCCCGCGGATTTGGAGTTTGAGCTAGAACAATACTCGTCAATATGAAATGAATCAGAAACAACATACATACCACTCTTTTTAGGATCACATTCATCAACATCTGAGACAACTCGACAAAGGTCGAATTGTCTCTTTATCTGCATAGTATTAACAAACGATCTCGCCAAAGAGCCTTACTGACGCAAAAGATTCAAGGCCGAACCCGCTTGGAACCACCTAATTTGCTCTTCGTTGTACGAGTGCTTCAATTGGATCGACTCCGTCTTGCCGTCTTTGTGTTTGATTTCGAGTGCTAGGTTTTTGCCTGGCGCAAGAGACATCACTCCCGTAACCGCCACGATGTCATCCTCTTGGATTTTGTCATAGTCGGTAGGGTTTGCAAAGGTCATGGCGAGAACACCCTGCTTTTTTAAATTTGTCTCGTGGATTCGTGCAAAACTCTTTGTGATCACAGCGGCACAGCCGAGAAAGCGTGGTGACATCGCTGCATGCTCACGGCTTGAGCCCTCACCGTAGTTTTCATCGCCAATAATAACCCATTTTTTACTAGCAGCTTTGTAAGATCGTCCTAACTGAGCGAATTCTTGTTTTGCACCAGTGAGTTGGTTTTTTCCTTTACCCGCTTCGCCCGTAAATGCGTTCACGGCCGTGAGCAACATATTGTTTGAAATATTATCGAGGTGACCACGAAAGCGCAGCCAGCTTCCTGCAGGGCTAATATGATCTGTCGTACACTTGCCTTTGGCTTTGGCCAAAACATACATGTCTTTTAGGTCTTTTCCGTCCCATTTTGCGAACGGCTCTAACAATTGTAAGCGTTCCGATTTTGTATCGACCTGCACTTGCGCTGTTTTCCCTTTTGGAGCTTGGTAGCCTTCAGGATCGGCAACAAAACCTTTTGCAGGATACTCAGGAGCCACGGGAGCTTTTAATTTAATAGGGCCTTTGGGCGTTTGAATGGTGTCCGTGTTGGGATTGAAATCCAAACGACCGGCGATACCAAGAGCCATTACGATCTCTGGACTTCCGATAAAAGACAGAGTCTCTTGATTGGCATCATTACGTCCGCGAAAGTTGCGATTGAAACTGGTGATGATTGTATTCACTTCGCCTTTTTTAATATCATCACGCTTCCACTGACCAATACAAGGCCCACAGGCATTCGCAAGCACAGTGGCACCCATGTCATTGAGTTTTTTCATTTGTCCATCACGCTCGATGGTATTTTTAATCTGCGCAGAACCTGGGGACACCATAAATGTCTGTGGCATCTTAACGCCCGCCTCAAGAGCTTGTTCGGCGACAAATGTGGCGCGGCCGATGTCTTCGTAAGAGGAGTTGGTGCAAGAGCCAATCAAAGCCGCTGAAAGTTTTGTTGGCCAATTGTTTTTTTGTGCCGCCTCTTTAATTTGGCTAATGCTATGAGCGAGATCCGGTGTGTGTGGGCCAACTAAATGAGGCTCTAATGTATCGAGATCAATTTCAATCACTTGATCGAAATACTTTGTTGGATTTTTTACGACATCTTCATCCGCCGTTAAAATATCCATGTTTTGATCTGCAAGTTTTGCAAGATCTTCGCGCTTGGTGACATTGAGATACGCTTTCATGCGCTCATCGTATGGAAAAATGGAGCAAGTGGCACCCAGCTCAGCTCCCATATTTGTGATGGTTCCTTTTCCTGTGCAGCTGATGGATTTTGTGCCTTCGCCAAAATATTCCACAATTCGATCTGTTCCACCTTTGACGGTCAAAATTCCAAGAAGCTTCAGAATCACGTCTTTCGGCGACGTCCAACCGGAAAGTTTTCCCTTGAGGTGAACACCAATGAGTTGCGGGTTTTTAACTTCCCACGGAAGTCCAACCATGACGTCAGACGCATCAGAGCCTCCAACACCCACGGCCACCATTCCTAAACCACCGGCATTGGGAGTGTGGGAATCCGTCCCGATCATCAAACCACCAGGAAAGGCATAGTTTTCCAAAACCACTTGGTGAATAATCCCCGCCCCTGGTTTCCAAAAGCCAATTCCATAACGGCTCGCACAGCTCGAAAGAAAATTATAAACTTCGTTGCTCTCAAGATTGGACTGCTTCAAATCCTCAGAAGCGCCCTTGTAAGCCAATATCAAGTGATCACAGTGAACCGTCGAAGGAACAGCCGCCGTCTCTTTATCCGCCAGCATAAATTGCAAAAGCGCCATTTGCGCCGTCGCATCCTGCATCGCTACACGATCCGGCCGAAGTATTAAAAAGCTTTTTCCGCGTTCCAGCTCCTGATTTTGCGGGTCATCCAAGTGGCCATACACCACTTTTTCGGCCAAAGTGAGAGGGCGCCCCAAGCGCTTACGAATGATTTCAAGACGCTGTCTTGTCGTTTTATAAACATTTTGGACCATATCGGGCGTAGTTTCGATGCGACTCATGAGCGTCCTCCTAGGATCTTGAGAGTCTACGACAAACCCCCTACCCTCTCAACGAGTTCTGCATAGTATAACGGCCTTTTTCGATTTTACTTCTTATTCTTCAGGGCTTCTTAAGAGGACACGCTCGTCCTTGGCTCTGCCGTTGTCGTTCGCTTCGCTCTCGATCGCGTCACGCTCAACGGAGGTCCTCTTAAGAAACCCTGAAGAATAAGAAGTAAAATCGAAAAAGAAGGGCCATTACCATTTTTTTGGAAGGTAACAAATCAACTTTATGAATAAATTTCGCTTCGGTAAGGAGAGAACAACCTCAATTGCATGAACTCTAAGGTGAAAGCTAAAAAGAGTTAAAAAGCAGTTTAGCCTTTAAAACTGCGAGAAAAAATGTATCAAGTTGGCAATTCAGTTATTCATGAAGCTAATCACCCGCAAAAAACGTAGTGAGATCACCAAACATACAGAGAAAACAAGGTTTACGTTTAAGACATTTATTTCGGGCTCTTTTTTAAAACTCTCTAAATCGGACCTCCGTTGAGCGTGACGCGATCGTGAGCGAAGCGAACGACAACGGTAGAGGTAAGGACTGCCGTGTCCGATTTAGAGAGTTTTAAAAAAGAGCCCGAAATAAATGTCTTAAACGTAAACCTTGTTTTTGATTTTATCGACGAGGATTTTTTCGCAGATATGAGGGTCTTTGGGGTTTACCGAATACAACGCCTGTTGTTCGCAACGTAGTTTTTGGCTAATGAGCCAGTTGAGGATGTCGGAGAGTTTGCGATTCTTTTTGTCCTGGAAGAACGGATCGTTTTTGAGGGCGTCTTTTGCTTTTTTAAGGGAGCGGCCTTCTTTGGCATCGCTTTCGTTCACTTTGTAGCAATTGAGATCGTACTTTTTGACGTCTTCAGGAAGCACCCCGAGGAAATGCACTTCGGGTGCGGAGAAATCGCTGTTTCGAATCAAGCTAGCTGCGGAGCCGGCTTTGAGTGTGCGGTAGATGTTTTGAAGTGTGTACGCATCCAGATCTCCGAAGAAGAAGATCGGAACATCGAGTTGATTTTGAATGGTGCGAACCCAGCCGCGAACCGCGTTACTTGGAACACCTTGCGCACCGACAACGATGCACTTGTGGCGCTTGGTCATGCCGTTTGCGACGAGAGTGTTCGCCGTACCTTCTGATTCCACCACCAAACAAAAATCCAATTTGCCTTTGGATTTGAGCTTTAAAGATTGTGGACGGTTTTTGGGCTGGAACGGTGCCGTTCCGAGAGTGCTGAGATCGATCGTGGCTTTTTCGCCATCAGCCATAGTTTCTGTCACCACAAGCTGCTGAGAGTAGGTTTGCCCGCCGCGATCGTTGGCAAAACAATTCATTTCTTCGCGATACACTTCGAGTAGATCGCAAATAAAATCTATCGTAGCGTCACTCTCATTTTGATCGTCAAAATCGAGGGCTTTGAGGTTTTTTTCGGATTTAATCAAACCTTTGGCGATATAATAAATTTCACGCTTGGTATTGACCGAACCGATATCCATATTGCGCAAAAGGATTTCCATCAGGAACACCACGCGCGCCATTTTTTGCACGCTGGACACATTGAGTTCCGTGGTGACAACTTTATCTCCCGGAGTCAGAAATCCAACCTTGGGATTATAAAAGCTGTTATCGAGTGTGCACTTGATGGCATCCAACGTGGGACGCTTGGCATTTTCGAGATCTTTGAGCATTTTATCGCAAATCACACGGACTTCGTGAGGAATGTTTTTTGTCTGTTCGCGAATTTGAATCATCTTAGACATGTTCGACCTCTTTTGTAGAACGCTTCTTCTTTTTGCCCTGCTTTTCACTCACCACAACTGCAGCCTCATCACCTTCTTGCATCTCGGCCTCGGACGCCATCACTTCGCTGTTGCGAGAGCGAAAATCTTCTCCCACAATGCCACGCGCTTTCATTTTGGCTCGAAGTTCTTGGAGGCGTGTATCTGCATCATCCAAATCCTTCTCTGCAGCTTTTGAATCGCGGCTGAGAATTTTCTCTAAACCCGCGCGCGCTTTTACCTTGCGTGCTTCAGGCGCTTTTACAAGACGTGCCAAGGTTTCCACAAGAATCGGACCAAATTGTTCGATGTGCTGGATCTTTCGTTCTAAATCTGCTGCTTTAGTCTCGCGATTGATGTGGCGAGAGAGTTTTTGACCAGCTCTCATCACGGCCAAACGAATCTCTTCGACCAACTCATCACTGGCGTCGATGGTTTCCTTCGACGCGTTTTTAAATTTAATAAATGGCGAAACCAAACTGATTGCAAAGATATAAGGACCTTGCGGCAAATTGTTTTTGGATTGTGCTAAACCGTATGAGCGCCAATTGACCGACTCGATGGCTTTTGTGATGGCACAGGCGCCTTTGTCAAACTGCAAGGGAACTCGGTTGGCAAAACGCAAAAGTTGCACTTGCTCATCGTCACTCCCGCGACCGATAAAACGTGCGAGGGCCACTTCGACAGCCACTGGTTTAAAATCGCAAATGGTTGGCTTACGAGTCACCACACTAAAAAAGTCGATGTCCCCTAAACGCATAATGCTTTTCGAAAGCGTGTCTTCACCCACCGTCAAAACAGAGCGCGTGGAAGGGCTTGGCAATTGTGTGGATTGAATCGCTTGATAGGCCGCTTTGTAATCAGCTTCCTTCATTTGCGGAAGTGATTTCTCAAGCAACGCTTTGGGCATTTTATTGGCGACAAAATCTTTTAAGGTCGCATCTGTGACTCTAGAAAAAGCCGTTTTTAAAAATTTACCAAAAGTGATTTTGCCATAAATTCCAGAATGAGTGATAAACTCGCCGAGCTTCATGGTGTGCGGATGCGGAAGTGTCGCACCAGGAATATCGGGACACTCATCGCTCACACGTTTGATGTGAACCACATCGGCGTCCAAAAGTTTGTACTTCATTTCCAAGTGAGGATTAACGAGAGTTGTGCCTTCGAGGTAGGTTAAAAGACCACCATCCCCATTCAGCTGAATTCGCCCATCAATTCGAAACGTAACACGCGTCCCGTGAGGTTTGTTCCAATCAATAGTCTCTTTGTTTTTCATCAAACCTTTGTTGCCTTTGATGTCCACGTCGATCAAACCACGGACGGCTTTTTTCATTTTTGGAGTCTTACTCGTGACCAAAACACCAGAGGCATTGGTGAGCTGCGCCCAGGTTGTAGCTGCAGAAATCCCGATCCCCTGTTGACCGCGCGTACAACGTCCACGACCAAATTTTGAAGAGGCTAAATATTCACCAAACACTTTAGGTAACATCTCAGCTTCGAGCCCGGGCCCGTTGTCTTCGACTGTGATTTCGATCAAATCTGTATTTTTACTGCCACCAGCTCCGACCTTTTTGATAATAATATCCAGCGAAGGAAGAATGTTTTCCTCTTCACAAGCATCGAGAGAATTATCGACGGCTTCTTTAAGAGTTGTTAAAACGGCCTTCGTCGGTGAAGAAAAACCCACTTGCTGCAAGTTTTTAGCAAAGTATTCCGCCGTGCTGCTTGATGTAATTTGGGATTTTGCCAACTCAAACTCCTGTGTTTTAATACTGCGATTTCTTCATCTAACAATGAAACTGGGAAAAAGATCAAGAGTTCCATGGATTTAGATATGAATTAAACATTATGTTACAGCAAAGTGTGCAATCTAAAGGCATTTTTTTAAGTAAAAGCGTTTTAACCAGGGAAGTCTGGGGGACCTTCGACTCCGTGCGAATTTAGATTAAAATGAGTGGATGCTTAAAAAACAATCACTTTTTAATGTTCCAATGAAAACCCGAAAGAGGGGGACTCCCCACCTGTCGTCTTTTCTTCTTCTTTGTTTCTTTTTGAGTTCACGAGACTGTTTTGCTGTTGAGCCTCCTCTCCCACCCTGTATAAATGCCCAAGCCCATCTCAAAAATATTCAAGACAGCTTAAATAAAAATAAAGCGAACGATCACAAATACGATGGCTATCGTACGGAATTGCAAAACGAATCCGATATCAGCCTCGCCAGCCGATTGGTTTACGCTGAAGTCCTCGCCGCAAACTGCCGAGAGCATCACCCCGTTCTTATCGAAAAAATAGCCTCCGTTTTGGTCAATCGAATCCTCTCCCGAAAGGGAGATGTAAAAAGTGTGGTGTTTCAACGCGATCAGTTTGCATCGTCGCTCAATATTTACAAAAACTCTCGCTATCAAGATTTTCTATGCCCTCAAGATTTAAAATTATGGACCGAGGTCACACAAAAAATTGCATCTTTTCTAAAAGAAAAGAGAACAAATCTTTCACCCGATGTTGTTAATTATTTTTTATACAAACACGATCCTCGCTGGAGCAAAGAACCATGGACGCTGAAAGAAGAGACGAAAGACACAAATGATTCTGTACGCAGTTGCTTAAGAGTCTTTCATGTTCCAGGATGGAAATAAATTTTGTATTAAGCAAACTGCCGCAAAAACCTTCATTACACATGAACGGCAAATTTCAATAACAACATTCGACGCAAAGTAAAAAAAAACAAAAGAATTGACACCCCTTTTACCCTCTTAAAATCAACTCTCTTCAACAAAAGAAACAAAGTAACGGTCGACCCTAGATTTTAATCCAAAACCCCAGGGCAAAGTATATGGACCCGCCTATGTCTACAAGTATAAAATGAAGATATTCC
>CAZOGU010000013.1:0-50693 GCA_964579625.1 uncultured Pseudobdellovibrionaceae bacterium | reverse complement strand
ATCAAATACAAGTGAAATTTTAATCGCAGACAAAGGACACACACTCATACATAATAAATTACCTATTTACAGCCGTCCAAATTGTTAGTGTTCCAAAAATGGTATTAATATTTTCAATCTCCTTAATCTCTGAAAACCCGCTTTTCGATAATAAATCAACAAACCCACCAGTAACATGATCTCTCGTATTTTTAAAACCATCAAGTAGCTGAACTATTCCAAATAATAACCGCATTAATAATGACGATGGCCGCCCCCAATCAGCAATAATTACTTTTCCACCTCGTACCAACACTCGATTTACTTCTGTGAGAGCTCGTAACTTAGACTCTCTGTCAAGATGATGAAAAAAAAGACTCGATATTACATAATTAAAATAATCATCATCAAATGTAAGACAAGTTGCATCACCTTTGATAAAATGAATATCTGGCTGACATTTTTTTAGAGCACGTGCAATCATCTTGGGATCGGCATCAATTCCATAAAAATGGCACATAGAATTTTTTTTATGGGCCATTTCTAATAAAGTTCCAGTACCACAGCCAAGATCTAGAATTATGCTCTCGTTTTTAAGTTCTAAATTCTGAATCAACTTCGACTTAAATAGATTTTCCTTTGTTGTGTAGCGCACAACAAAATCATAAAAAGGGGTCAAAATTGAAAAGCCAAGTGCTGGAACCATGTTTATTTAATCATGGGGATGTGAAAAGATTAGTTACATTCAATTTTGCACCAGTAAGCACTTTTCCTTTCAAGGAATTAATTGGAATCGCTGAACTTAAAACCGCATTTTTAACTTCACTCATTTTTGCATTCGGATATTTTGACCAGTATAGAGCCGCAGCACCTGATACATGAGGGCAAGCCATTGAGGTGCCAGGAAGCGTCATATATTTGTTCTGCGGTACTGTGGAATAAATATCCACGCCAGGAGCCGCGATATCTACCGTCGATTGTCCATAATTAGAAAAGGATGCTAGTTTATTATTGCGATCAATGGCTGCGACGCTGATGATATTGTCAAAATCATAACTGGCAGGTACAGCCATTTTTGTAGGATTGTCGTTGTCATATGCACTATTTCCTGCCGCAGCTACAAATAAGACATCTTTATCTAATGCATATTGAATAGCTTCTTTGAGTATCTGACCTTCAGGATCGTCACCTTCAGATCCCCATGAGTTAGAAAGGATTTTAGCCCCATTATCTACAGCGTACTTAATCGCTTGCACGGCAGCATCAGTCGTACCAGAGCCTTGCTCAGTGATGAATCTCATTGCCATTACTTTTACACTTGGAGCAACACCTAGCACGCCGAGGCCATTATCAGCTCTTGCTGCTATAATACCAGACACATGCGTCCCATGCCCCGGATTCCCCATAAAACCACCTTTAACATCGTATGGTTTATTATCATTTTTTGCAAAATCCCAACCAACCACATCATCTACAAACCCGTTACCATCATCGTCAATTCCATTCGTCTCTTTGCCATTACCACTTTCACCTGGGTTTCTCCAAATGTTTTCAGATAATTCGTCATGGGTGTAATCAACACCCGAGTCAATGACAGCAACGACCACATTTTCCCCTTGTGTTGATGAGTTTACCCACGCATCTTTCACTCCCAAATCAATCATGCCCCATTGTTTATTAAATTCTGTATCTGAACCCGAAGACGAAGGAAAGGTTAATGGGAAATCTGGGTCCACTTTAACAGGCGAAGTGTCAGATCTTGACCAGTTATTGTAATTGGCAAGTTGAATCTTGAAGGTTTTATTTTTTTCAATATTTTGAGAGAATTTTTGTAGATTAGAGAATGACCTGTTTTTTGAAACCGTAACTTTTACCCAATTATTAAAGCCAAGATCTTTAACGTTGGATTTTCCGAAATCAACTTCAACATCTTGTATAGAAGCGTTTTTATCAAGTTTTAATAGAAACTCTTCTTGTGCTTTTACTTGGAATCCGAAAAGAAAAAATACCACAAATAGATGCATTGCTTTCATAGGCCCTCCTTGGACACTTTTTTATTAACTTTTTATTTAGTTGAGTCGGTCGTTTGTTTTAAAAAAACCTTCCTTGACCAACTCATTAAAATTTAACACTAAGTACTTTGCTTTTTTCCTTTGTCTTTACATTCAGAAAAAATACGGAATGATCCCTTCTTGTCATGCCGCAACTTCTAAATGAATATTTTCCGCCCCTCTCTCGCGATGAGGACACACCCCATCAATATAAGACAAGACTTGAGATTCATAAGAACATTTAATCGGAATATAGCAAACTTCATATCTACTTATTTTACCACGACAGAAAGGGGAATTGTTTTTAATACTCCATCGTCAATAAACTGAACCCATAAACGATATTCACCCGCTAAGGGAAATGTCGAATGAAGCATTCCCATATTCGGTTGATCCCCCTCCATGGGATGGACATGAATAAGATCATTTCCATTAAGTTGAGTTGCAATAACGTGAGCAAACGCACCAAGATACGGAGACAAACTGGGAGTCGTACCATCAGTTCTTGTCACCATAAAATCAATCATCTCCATTTTCCCTGCTTTAAGAATTGTATTCGCAAGTTCAACTTGAGTTGTGCCATCGGTACCAACTCTCACATCACCAAGTGGAGCCACCGCAATCTCCGCCGCTCCATTTTCAACAACAAGTGGTCTATTTACGGAAAACTCTTTTCCATTAGATGTTTTCCCTTGTGCCCACACCCAATATGAACCGTCTACAGGTAGATTTAATTCCACACTCCATGAAGCTCCATTAAACTCAGGGTGAACATGATTAAATTCATTCAAAGAAGCGTCGTAAACGACAAGATGAAGAATTTTCGTATGCGTCTCTACAAGATCTTTTTCAGAAATTGATACCATTGTTTTATCATCTACAAGATTAAAAGCATAGCTGATCTTATCCGACGCAGAAACCTTGTTTTGTGAACTCTCAATTTTAACGCCAGCAAACACAGAGCTGAAAATAAATAATGTACTTAAAAAACATAATTTAATCATGGTACCCCCCTTTATATAGAAAGCTATCTATTTCATACACGTTATGTCAAGAAGCCTGAACTCAAGAAACCTAATAAATCTGTTTGGATCCGCCCATACCCACATTAGGTACGAACAGCTTACTGATTTTGTTACAAAAATTTATAGAAAGATTAAATAATGCGGTTTACCTAGTATTTTTAAGTATTTACGAAATATATTTATTTTCGTCACAACCCACACCTTTCGTTCGTAGTAGCAGATAGGGACTATATTAAGTGAAAAAAGATAAAACCGACGAGGAACTTATGTTGGCCTACCAATTGGGTGATGAACGCGCTTTTATGGTGCTGTATGATCGTTATGCAAAAAAAATCTATGGATACTTGAGATCAAAACTTTTTAATGATTCTCAAGTGAATGATGTATTTCAATTGACCCATCTAAAGCTTCATAAAAGCAAGCTTCTTTACAATTCTTCACTTCCTTTTTCTCCCTGGATTTTTACGATTTGCAGAAATGAACTCATTGATTTTTTGCGCAAACAGAAGACTTTATACGAATCTTTTGATGAGGAAATCCACGATACACAAAAAGCAATAATTGACAAAGATCGCGAAATTGACCTGTCAATGCTTTCCCAGGACAAACAAACAGCGCTTAGAATGAGATACTATAATGATGCCACTTTTGAAGAAATTGCCAATGCACTTCAGACTTCCCCCGCTAATGCGCGACAAATTGTGAGTCGCTCTCTAAAATATTTGAGAGGTTTTTATGAAAAACGATAAAAAGACAACCTGGGAATCTGAATTTGCAGATTTTTTGCGGTCGGAGCCCGCTGAAGTTCCACAAAAATTAACTGAAACAATCCTTGAGAAAATCCATCAACAACTCAACCCATCTTTTTTACAAGTGATCAAAAAAATATCATTTATTCATTTTATAGTAGGTTTTTTCACCTTATTGTTTTGCCCACAATTTAATGTCTCGATCACCTCACAGCTCGGACTTGTTTCATACCTCATGCAATTTGGACATAAAGTTTGTACTTTTAGCTGTGGAGTTATTTTTGTGGGAATAAGTATTATTGTCTCGAGTTTTTATTTAGATCCTGAAGAAATTAAAGTTTTTAAAAAATATGAGTTTTTGCAACTACTCGTTCTCTCTTCCCTCTCACTTGGATTTTTTGTCTCCGCTGGCGCAGAGATTGTACTTTCTTTAGGCCTGATCTGGCAAGCTGGTGCCATAATTGGTGGAATTTTGTCGCTTGATTTGGGATGGACTCTGCGCCGTTGGCTTCACTTTAAAGCCGCGTCATGAAATAGATTCCACACTCAACACCCGCCCTTAGTTCTGATAAACTTTGTGTTTTACTTTAAACTAGAGAAGGACAATTATAAATCAGCATTATGAGAAAGTTACGTGTTGCCTCTTTTTTATTATTTTTTTTAAACTTTGACTTTGTTTACGCTAAAGTCGTTTCCTATGAACTTACAGCCTCTCAACACTCAATCAATCTGAGTGAAAAAAAAGAAGTCAATTTTGCAATATCACTTAATAATCAAATCCCAGCACCAACTCTTCAATTTACAGAAGGGGATGATGCTGAAATCAAAGTAATCAACAACTTGGCTCAAGAACTGTCAATACACTGGCACGGAATTTTACTACCTCCAGAGATGGATGGGGTTCCTTATGTAACAACGGCTCCTATAAAATCTGGTCAGTCCTTGACATTTAAATTCAAGATTCGCCAGAATGGCACCTACTGGTACCACTCCCACACTGGGCTTCAAGAACAAAAAGGTGTTTACGGGGCAATTGTTATTCTTCCTCAAAAGCAAAAAATTAAAGTTGATAAGGACGTTACAGTTGTTCTCAGCGATTGGTCCGACGAAAATCCAGATCAAATTTTGAGAAACCTTAGAAAAGATGGCGACTATTATCTTTATAAGAAGGATACGATACGCTCTTGGTTTGGAGCTATACAACAGGGCGATGGCGCACTGAAGCGATTCCTCTTCAATGAGTGGACTCGTATGGGAGGAATGGATCTTTCCGATGTCGGATACGATGCCTTTCTCATTAACGGTAAACGTGATAGTCAACTCATCGAAGCTCATCCCGGTGAGCGTATTCGCCTAAGAATTATTAACGCAGCAGCATCTTCCTATTTTTACGTTTCTCTTGCTGACCAATCTTTTACTGTCGTTTCTGCCGACGGCATTGATATAGAACCTTTAAACTCCAAAGAAATACTTCTTGGTATGGCAGAAACCTACGATATTATTTTTACAGTTCCAGAGCACAAAAACTTTGAACTCAAAGCAACCGCACAGGATGGCACCGGTAAAGCTTCGGCCTGGATCGGCATGGGAGAAAAAGTCTTTGCCTTAGATAAACCTAAACCCGATCAATACGCGACTATGGATCACGCGAGCCATGGAGGCACTCACTCAAAAGACGAAATGATGGGCCACAGTAGCCACTCTATGAATCATGGAAAGCATACTACGAACACAACACATTCTCAGATGGAGCATCAAAACCAATCACTTCATTCCGAACATAAGCAACACTCCGCACACCAAAAAGGCACCCCTCAATCCTCAAATCAATTTATTCATTTACCTACAGTAGATTCTGTCACAGTCGATGACATTAAATCTTCTGAAACAACTTCTTTTGACACTAAAACTCCCATGCATGACGTAAAACTTGTTCTTGGTGGAGATATGTCTCGCTACATTTGGTTTATTAACGGGAAGACGATTCAAGAGGATAGAAATATAATCATTAAAGAAAATGATATCGTCCGTTTTACTTTAGAAAATCAGACAATGATGCATCACCCAATGCATCTTCATGGACATTTCTTCCGCGTTATAAATAAATTTGGAGAAAAGTCTCCACTCAAACACACGGTGGATGTTCCACCGCACCAAACCAGAACCATTGAGTTTTTAGCCAATGAACCCGGAGAGTGGATGCTCCACTGTCATAATCTCTATCATCTCAAAACCGGAATGGCCCGTGTCGTGAAATACTCCTCATTCACCCCCAAACCTGAAATTGCAAAGTGGCAAAAAGATGATCCACATAATCACGACCACTGGTACTCTTATGGACTACTTGAGACCTCTTCAAATCATGCACAAGCATTTTTAAGTTTATCCCAAACTTGGAATCAGTTTGAAGCAAGGGTTGAAACCGCAAATATTCAAAATAAGCAATTCGCTTTTGAGGGCAGAAACTGGGATTATGAAGCAGATCTCTTCTACAGACGCTGGTTAAATAGATATTTTAATATCATTGCTGGCGGAACAAGCTACGGTGAAGAGAACAAGGCTGTCGTTGGAGTCGGCTATTTGCTTCCATTTCTTGTTCGCACCAACCTGATCATCAACAATTCAGGAAAAATGCGGATTGACGTTGATAAGCGCTTTCAATGGACCAAAACGGTATTCTCTAATTTTGAATATAGTTTAAGACCCAACCAAAAGGGTGCTCATGAATCTGAACTCGAAGTGTCCCTAATGTACTCACCCACTTGGTCATGGGCTGCTGGACTCATGCTTACAAATGATAGTCTCGGCGGTGGAATTGAAATGCAATTTTAATGAAAACATATGATTTTTGTCACAGAACAGTTAGACTAAAGTAATTAAACAAAAAATTTATTTTTTTGTAGTAAGATAACTAAAAAGGGGAAACATTATGATTTTTCTATTACATTTCGTAACCGCAATTTTGGCGTTCGCTGAACCAAACGTGGTTTTAGATAATTCTCAAAAAAATATTATTTTTAAGTCTGACAAAATTGAATCTAAGATTTCTCTAAAAATTCCAGAAAATATGAAATTTGAAAACTCGCCAAAGTATTTTACAGACGGCCTTCTAAATTATGTTATTGCAGATCTCGAAGGTTCTGACGTAGCAACTGTATTTTTAATTGCTGTTGATAAAGTTGGAAAAACACTTTGGTCTATTGATCTTGAAGCATTTAACGCCTCAGCCCCTCTCATAGAAAGTAAATACATATATATATCTGGTATTGGAAAAGTTTTTAAAATTAATAAAACCGATGGGAAAATCATCTGGAGTCATTCCGGTCTGTACGACAACCACCATTATCGCTTTAACGGCGGCGAGACTATTCAGATTAAAAATGGAATTGTTTTTTTCTCTGATAAAGTTCATGTGAATGATCACACAGGTGAAATCCTTGGGGTGCACAAATGATAAAACTTACTCTTTTATTATTTGCATGTATTCTTAATGTACCTATTGCTTTTTCTGAAACTACCACAAGTCCTGAAGAGTTTCAGAGTGGCCCTGAAGAAGGCGAGACCTACTACGCTGATAATGCACCTGGGACCTGTGAGTTGACGGTCGAGAAAGGTTTTAATATTCGCAAAGGTCCTTCCTCTCAGAATTCCCGCTGTGGAATATTTCAATCGACACCCGAACGCCCCTTCGGGTCCTATAAAGTTACAATCATCGGGGTTGTAGGAAATTGGGTGCAAATTTCCTCAGAAGACACCAAAAATTGTCCTGGTGGCTCAGGGTACTCTTATTTTGAAGTTTTTAACCAAGATGATTTTGCACGTTTTAGAAATGGAGAGTGTGGTCGATCCGCACTTGATGGTGGGAGGACAAAAGTTGCTGAAACAGGAACAACCGATGTAGCTTCAACAAATAGCCGAGGGCATCAGTTTCCACTTGATAAGTGTTTAGGACTAAAAAATAATGGCGGCCTTGGACGCTATGGTTCTCCACGCAGACGTGGTTCACGTCGCTACCCACATACAGGTACAGATTATTACGCCCCCAGAGGAGCCCCGCTTCGCTCTCCTTGTGAAGGAGTTGTATCAAGTTCAAGCTATGGCGATATTACTGGTAACGCTATCATTATTAAATGCAATAATGGAGATAGCTTTAAATTCATGCACATGAATGGTCAGCCGCCTAAAGCAAGAAGTGGAACGAGAGTTTCAAGCGGCGCACTCGTAGGTGGTGTTGGAAATTCTGGCAATGCGAGAGGCCAATCAACTCACGTCCACCTCGAAGCCATTATTAATGGCCGACGTGTAGACCCACAATCGCTATGGGATTGCGATGGAGATTCAGGTTTCTAGAATGAAGCGAAATTGGCGCTATTGGAGCCGCTTTCTACATAAGTGGATCTCTCTAGTTGTAGGAGCACAAGTATTTCTTTGGTTCTTAAGTGGGACAATCATGTCCTATTTTCCTATCCTAGAAGTACGAGGAAAACATCTTATAAAAGAAGAGAAGATAAATTTTAAGATAGATAAAATTAAATCCCCCTCTGAAATTTCTTTCAACCATTCTGTTGATTTTGTTGAATTAAAAAAACGTGGCGAACAGTATCTTTATGTTTTTCGGTCAGGTGAAAATCAAGTTGCCTTTGATGCGGTCTCTGGAAAAATGGCCTCCCTCTTGAATGAAAAAGACGTTATTCTTTCAACTTCAAAAAAACTTTTATTTTCGAGTCAACCGACTAATGTCACTCTCATTGATAGCAAAAATCGAGAATATAAAGGTGATCTTCCTGTCTGGAAGTTAGACTATGAATCGCCTGAAGATTATAGTTTGTACGTCTCCCCATTCACTGGAGAAATAAACGCTGTACGCAATCAAAGATGGCGAATATTTGATTTTTTCTGGATGTTACATATTATGGATTATGTGAACAGAGAAAACATTAATAGCCCTTGGCTAATTATACTTTCTGCGCTTTCTATAATCTTAACCATTTCTGGCTTTCTATTAATTTGGTCTTCATTTCGCAAACGCACACACTCTAAAGAAAAAAATAGGTCTATAAATTAGGGAAGAACAAATTTAATTTTTAGATTTCAATGACGATTAACACGAAGTTTTCACTACCACTAAAAAAGAACAATAAGGACGGCCTCAAGATCGTTCTTAAATTTAAATCCCGCAACGCATCTAAGACATGTTCAGCGTCGGACTAATTCACATTAACCTCGGCACTCTCCATCATATCCATTCCGCAACCAAAACGAACTTTACCTTTTTCGAGTATGCCGAGATCTATCGACACGACTTGATCCCTTGGCAGATCCGTCTTTGGTATCTTTATTGACGGAACCTGGATCTGCTTAGCGCAAGTGGTATCGGTTTTTCGCGTCACCTTTAAAACTACATGGGCCCCGGCTTTCACATCCACTGACTTGGGCTCAAATCCTTTCTCAGTAACTAAAATCCTAATTTCCTTTTTGTTTTGTTTAGCAAAAGCATTGATCGACAGTAATAGAACAATCGTGGCAATCATTTGTTTTTTCATTTTTTCCTTCCATCTTTCGTTTAAGAAAGAACTTTACGTTTTTAGTTTAAGCTCCTTGGCTTTCCATATATAAAAAATAACCGGATAAATGAGTAGCTCTAAAGTAAACGAAGTAAAAAGGCCTCCAATCATCGGCGCTGCAATTCGTTTCATCACATCAGCTCCAGCCCCAACCGACCACATAATCGGAATAAGTCCCACAAAAAGCGCCAACACTGTCATAAGTTTTGGCCGCACTCGATGCACTGCCCCTTCCATCACAGCATCGTGAAGGTCCTTTTCGTTTCGCATTTGACCACGCTTTTCACGATCATGATAAGCGATATCAAGATACATGAGCATAAACACACCCGTTTCCGCATCAAGCCCCAACAGAGCGATCATCCCGACCCACGCAGCAATCGACAAATTATAACCCAAAAAAACAAGTAACCAAACAGCACCAATGAGTGAAAAGGGAACAGCCAGCAAAACAATTCCAGTCTTAACCCATGACTTGGTATTAAAATGAAGAAGGAAAATAATAAGTAAGAGTGTAATTGGAATTACTATTTTTAAACGCTCCTTAACTCTCGCCATATTTTCATACTGCCCGCTCCATGCAAGAGTGTAACCTGTGGGAAGTTTTATATGACTTGCCACGATTTTCTTCGCCTCTTCAACGAAGCTCCCGATGTCCGTCTTTGTCGTATCTAAATCCACATAAACATAACCCACGAGCGAAGCATTTTCATCACGAATCATCGATGCTCCTTCGTTCATTTTCACCTCGGCAATTTCGCTAAGAGGTATTTGTGAGCCCAGGGGGGAGGAAATCAATACTCTTTTTATCGCCTGCGGATCTTGCCTAAAGTCGGGAGCTAAGCGAACTTGGATAGGGTATCTTTCTCGACCCATTATAGCCGTAGAAACATTTTCACCACCAATGGCCGCCATGGCTTGATCTTGCGCTGCTTTTAACGACATTCCATAAGCTTTAAGTTTCTGTCGATCAAACTTTATATCCAAGAAATACCCACTAGCTATTCTCTCTGCCACCACAGTTCTTGCGCCCTTCATACCTTTGAGAGTTTTTTCAATTTGCTGGCCAATACCTTCAATCGTTTTTAAATCGGAACCAAATATTTTTATACCAATAGGACTGCGAATACCCGTTGAAAGCATGTCGATGCGGTTTTTAATCGGCATCGTCCAAATATTCGGCATACCTAAGAAATTGAGTTTTTCGTTCAATTCCGTAACAAGAGATTCTTCAGAAATTGTTTCAGGCCACACTCTATTTAAAGGCATTTTTAAAAACTCAGGCAGAAACGAATGCCACCTTTTTTCCTTTCGCCAATCGGATTTTGGCTTTAGGACTATCGTTGTTTCAACCATTGAAAGGGGCGCCGTATCTGTTGAAGTTTCCGCCCGTCCCGCTTTACCAAAAACCGTATCTACCTCTGGAAATGATTTTAATATCTGATCCTGAAGGGTCAACACCCTCTGTGCTTCGGAAACGGAGATTCCCGGTAGGGCTGTTGGCATATAGAGAAGACTGCCTTCGTGAAGAGTCGGCATAAACTCCGAACCTAAGAGAGCAAAGCCAGGAAAAATCGACAAAACCGCAAGTCCTGCGAGACCAAGAACAAGTTTTTTTTTCCTTAGTACCCAATGAAGTACGGGTTCATAAATACTAAAAAGTCTGCGGCTGATGGGATGTTTGTGCTCGGAGAAGTATTTGCCAACAAGGACTGTATTTCCAACTGCATTTAAAAAACGCGAAGGCCCGTTAAATTTATCAGCTCTTGCAAAAAGCATCCGCATCGCCGGATCAAGAGTGATTGCCAAGATGGCGGCAATTGCCATCGCTAGATTCTTTGAAAGAGCCAAAGGGCGGAAAAGCCTTCCTTCTTGATCTACAAGGGTAAAAATCGGTAGAAACGCGACTGCGATAACAAGGAGAGAGAAAAACACTGACGGGCCAACTTCGGTAAGAGCCTCAAGTCTGACTTTAAAAAAACTCTCTTTCCTACCTCCTTCATCCCATTCCTGAATTTTTCGATAGGCATTTTCTACCTCTACAATAGCTCCATCCACGAGCACGCCGATGGAAATCGCAATCCCGGCTAGAGACATGATGTTAGAACTTTGCCCCATGAGAACTAACGGTATAAAAGCTAAAAGCACTGCAATAGGAATAGTGACTATAGGTACAATCGCCGAGGGAATGTGCCAGAGGAAAAGTAAAATAACAAGGCTTACGATAATTAATTCTTCTAAAAGAGTGCCTTTAAGGGTGTCAATGGCACGCTCGATGAGGTCTGAGCGATCATAGACACTTTGTACTTTTACACCAGGAGGTAGCGTTTTTTGTATTTCTGAAATTTTAGCTTTAACTCGATTGATCACCGAAGGCGCATCTTCACCTTGCCTCATAACAACGATACCTCCCACGGCATCGCCTTGTCCGTTAAAATCCGTAAGTCCACGACGCATTTCTGGGCCAATAGATACTTGTGCAACCTGCTTTAGAAGTATAGGCGCAAGGCTTCGTTCAGGAAATTTGACGACAGCGTTTTCTATCTCCTCAATAGATGAAATCAAGCCTTGCGAGCGCACCATGGCCTCAGTGCCAGAGAACTCAATAACTCGCCCACCACTTTCCTGGTTGGAGTTTCTCACCGCCTCTAAAACATCCGCAAGGGAAAGCCGAAAAAGCTGAAGCTTTCGGGGATCAACTTTGACCTGAAATTGTTTTACAAACCCACCGATACTTGCGACTTCGGCAACGCCTGGAACCGATTGAATTTGATATCTAAGATTCCAGTCTTGAAGTGACCTAAGTTCCGCGTTATTTGTTTTCCCACTCTCGTCAATCAATGCATACTGATAAACCCATCCGACGCTAGTTGCGTCAGGACCAAGCTCAGATTTTACCCCCTGGGGAAGTTGCGCTGTAATGCGGTTTAAGTATTCAACCACCCGACTCCTTGCCCAGTAGAGATCGGTACCATCTTCAAAAATAACGTATACATAAGAAAAACCATAGTCTGAAAATCCACGCACCGATTTAATCTTTGGCGCCCCCAAAAGAGAGGAAACAATTGGATACGTAACTTGCTTTTCAATAATTTCAGGTGAACGATCCCATCTGGAATAAATAATTACCTGGGTGTCAGAAAGATCTGGAATGGCATCAAGGGGGATCTTTTTAACCGAATAGACTCCCGCCCCGACAAAAAGTGCCGTGAGAAGCAAGACCAAAAACCTATTTGTGGCAGAAAACTCAATGATGCTCTTTATCATTTTTACCTCGAATTTTTGCCTCTGAATCGATTAGAAAATTCGCCCCGGACGATATAACTTCGTTCTCATTGAGACCGGAAATAATTTGGTATTCGTCCCCGGCTTTTTTGCCTACAATCACGAGTCTCGACTGCAGACTTTTATCATCGGTGAATACATATACCAGATCACGCTCGCCGGCATGAAAAACAGCTTCTTGAGGCACAGCGATCTGATCAGAGAGCGCTACCTCGACTTCTCCATAAAAACTGCTATCAACAATGGCTCTTGGAGACGTTTTATCTAAAAGACCCATTATGCTTATCGTACGTGTCGATGGATCAATGAGGTGTTCAATGTGACGAATTTTTCCAGTTAAAATTTCCTCTAAAGCTGAAGATAGGGTGCCTTTGAATTCCATGCCATTTTTAAGCACCCCGACATCGGACTCATAAACCTGGAATGAGACTTCCCGTGAGGAGAGAAGTCTTCCCGCTAATGGGATAGTAAATTTTAGATTTTTTCTTATCACCGTGTATTTACTCGTAGCCGCAAGTTGCATCTGCTTTCCCGTGAAAGTAATTTCAGAGTCGACAGCTTTATTTTCACTTTCTTTTTTACCAGACACTTTTACAAGAGCCATTCCACAGATCGGACAAGCCCCTGACTTATGCTCATGAACCTCTGGATGCATAGGGCAGGTGTAATATCCTTCAGGATCTTCATGGGTGGCCCCGGCCTGATTAGTGGAGATTTCATTTTTCTCAGGTGTACAGGAAACTATAACGGTTAAAAATGAAATTAAAGTCATGACTAGAAGTTTCTTCATAAATTCTCCACAGCCGTTTGATCGCCGCTAATTTTTAATAGTTCTGCAAAATTTTTTTCGTAACCTTCCCTAAGTTCAACGGCTCTAAGTCGTAAGTCCAAGTAGCCAATGATTACTGAATTGTGTTCCTCGAGACCACTCATTGTTCTTGGTGACAGATTTTTTACAAGTTTCATTCGACGCTCGGCACGGGGGAGGAGTTTTTCTTTTAAATTTTTAAGCTGAGATCGTATAGCCTTAGCTCGCGTTGCTAAGGTGATCGTTTTCGATTCAAATTCAATTTTTGCTTTTCTCAACTCTGCATCGGCACGCTGCCTTTGCGCCGATGCTTCGGCAACAGCGGCTCTTGGTTGCCAGAAGTATAGAAAAGGAACACTGATTCCTACCATCAACTCCTGACCTACAAATGGCATTTGACTTGTATTGTTGAAGGAACGAAGACGAACAGAAATATCGGGAATATAGGACTGCTTTTTAAAAGACTCGTAAGCTTCTTTTGCAGCAAGTTCACTTTCCTTCCATGCAACCAAAGAACTTTTCGTTTTTTGCACTTCGACTTCAACCAATGCTGGCTCTTCGGGAACAACCGAATCCACAGACAAAGAAGGAACATATATTTTTAGTTCATTCATTCTTTCCTTAAGCTCTGCATCTTGGCTTAACAATTCATTCTCAAGAAGATCAGCATCAGATTCCACTTCTAAATAATGCACCTGTGCCGAGTTATCAGAACGAGCCGCACTCCGGCTTAGCTTCACATGATGAGTCAGCCATTCTTTTTTTGCCCTTAAAATCTGTACCTTTTCATAGGCACTCCAAAAAGCGAGGTATGCATTGCGTGCATCTGCCAAAATGACCACTTTTTGATAGGCGCTATTTTTTTTTTGGGCATCAAACTCTAAGGAACGTAATTTTTTATCTTTTATTATTTTCGTGGGAAATGGAATATTTTGCGAAGCTTCGAAGCCTTTGGCTGAACCCATGTCGCTTTTCATTTCCATGAAACCCAGCATAGGTGAGTCGATACGAATACCTTTAGCACGGGCTTCGGCCGCCGAAATATTTGCATGTTCAACTGCGATATCCAAACTCTGGGCTTGAGCTTCTTTTAAGAATTGTTCCATCGTCAAAACCTGTTGTTGGGAGTGAGCAAAATCAGCACCGAACAAAATCAATACAGATAGTGTAAGAAAAAAATACCTCATATAGTCGAGAGTACGGATTTGACAGCAGATTTGTGACAAAAAGTAAAAAACTGCTGGGAAATAAGGCTTTTTGACTTTTTAAACACCCTGTGCCCATGCAGCCCATGAATCAAGAAGTTTTTACAGTTCTATCGCGTAAAAGAAGATCTGAGACAACCCTATAAATTCAACGCAATTAGTCTTATGTTTTAATGGACCAATATTTGCTTAACAAGTATTGTTGCTGTGCGTTCCGTTCTGTTTTGTTAAGTACGATGAAGATTACACAAAGAGAGATGAACATGCACTCAATGACTTATTATGATTGTCATGGCGGACATGGTCGCAAGAATGATGTTCGGTTTAATTCTAATGATACAGACCAAATAGATTCCAGTGACACGGATATCTATTACAGACCAACCGCAGACTTTAAAAAGCATTTTAGTAGACTCTGTCTTTTATTTATAGTTCCCATCTTACCTCTCTCACCTCTGATTCAGAATCTACTAAGTGTTATCAAATGCAATGTGGTTGCTCTTCCGCCAAGAGTATTGATTCATCAACGCGTACAATCAAGTCAATGTTTGGTGCTGTATTTATTAGCAAGCACTATTATTGTAGCAATTAACTCAAAACTTCACTTGCAGGAAAGGTAAGGGAAAGAAAATGAAACTCCTTTTTTTGGGCGCAACCGGAACTGTTACAGGCTCAAGGTATGTTCTAGAAACCGACAAGGGAAAAATTCTTGTCGACTGCGGAATATTTCAGGGGGCAAAGGCTCTTCGCATGAAGAACTGGGAACCTTTCCCAATCAAAGCTTCTGAACTTCTAGCGATCGTGTTGACCCATGCTCATATTGATCACTCTGGCTATATTCCACGTTTGGTGCGGGAGGGTTTTAGAGGTAAAATCTATTGCACCCCTCCGACGACCAGTCTCTGTCGGATCCTACTTTTAGACTCAGCAAAGCTCATGGAACAAGAAGCTCTTTATGCAAATAAAAAAGGCTTCTCTAAACATAAACCAGCTCTTCCACTTTTTACGACTGAGGATGCTGAACGAGCTCTTGAACAGTTTCATTCAGTCAACTTCCATGAGACGACAACAATTCCAGGTGGCGCACGGATTCATTTTAAATACTCGGGGCATATTTTAGGAGCGGCAAGTGTTCGCATTTCTAACGATAAGACAAGCATTACTTTCTCAGGCGACGTCGGAAGACTTAATGATCCCGTTATGCCTACTCCAGAAAACCTCTCAGAAACAGACTATCTTGTTGTAGAGTCTACCTATGGGAATCGGATCCACCCCAAAATTGACCTACTGACACTCTTATCAGAAACTTTTCAGCGCGCCTGGCTTCAGCGCGGTTCGGTGCTAATTCCTGCATTTGCTGTAGGTCGAGCACAGCAGATTTTGTATTATATTTCAAAACTACAAGAAAATGGTCACATGCCAGATTTTCCAATTTATCTTGATAGCCCAATGGCCCTAGATACGACTCATCTCTACTGCGATTACATGAAGAATCATCGATTGATTGAGGACGAATGTGTACGTATGTGTAAAAGTGTAAAGTATGTTCGCGAAATTGAAGAGTCGAAAGCTCTCCAGGCAAGTTCCAGTCCAAAGATCGTTATCTCAGCAAGCGGAATGGCGACAGGAGGCCGGGTTCTTCATTACTTAAAGTCAATGCTTCCGGATTCTAGAAATATTGTACTTTTTGCAGGTTTTCAGGCGTCAGGAACTCGTGGGGCGGCACTAGTTAGTGGAGCTAAGGAAGTTAAAATTCATGGGGAATACTTCCGCGTGAATGCCTCAGTACATAATCTCGAAAATCTCTCGGCTCATGCTGACTCTAGTGAAATGATCCATTGGCTTAAAGATTCAAAAATAAACCCCAAGAGGGTTTTTATAACCCATGGCGAACCCATTGGGTCTGAAGCATTAAAGACAAAACTTCAAGACGAATTCAAATGGGACTGCATAGTTCCAGAAGAAGGAAACCTTTATGAATTATAAAACTAAAAATAACCATCTAAAGACGACTTTCAAAGGAGAATAAATTGAAACCAACAGCAATCATAACCATAAGCCTTTTGATCTCAGGTCTTTCCGGATGTGCACACTCAGTGATGCGTGGCTCAGTCGCAATGAAGATAAGTTCTAACCAAGCACACGTCTGCATTGATAAAAGCGAAGTGAAAGCAGGCGACAGAGTCAGTCTCTTTAGAAACATTTGCACTAGTAAAAGTGTAGAAAGTGGAAGCAGTCGATCATGTGAAAAACACCAAATCGGCATGGGCACCGTAAAAGAAAATATCAGCGAGCACTATTCATTAGTTCAATTTGACGAAGGTGTTCTATTTGAGGAAGGTTCGTTCGTAGAAAAAATGTAAAGCAATAACTTAAAAAAAATTTAACAAACAATCGAAAGGAAATTTCATATGAAAACCAAGTCTTACAAAAAACCAAAAAATGTTTTGTTTTCAACAATCATAGTTCTAGCCGCCATGGCCACTTTCAGTTTGGATATCGTAAATGCTGAAGACGACATGATGGGAGCAATGCCCTCAACCCAACAACCGTCAAATTCTAAACCTATGCAGAGTGACTCATCCAATACTCCTGACTCAACGGACAATGATCATGACCATGACATGATGAAGGCTGACCATGAGCAGATGAAAAAGGATCATAAGAAAATGAAAAAAGATGCGAAGTCGTCGATGACGAACAAGCATCAGCACATGAAGAAGACGGGAAAGAAAAAAGATAAATCAATGCAAATGAACAATCCTGATCCGAGCATGATGGATGATGATTCAATGCCTCCTGCAGACAAACCTAAAGACCCGGCAGGCGGAATGGGTCATATGTGATTGTGAACGACTCTCCTGGGCAGCATACTAATTTAAAATTGAGTAAGGTTGCCCTCGTTTTTGAGCTCAAACCACTGACTTCAGAACTAATACACATGTGGAGTTCATATAATTTGGCGGACATTGAAGCTCACTTTCTTCACAAGAGACCCTAGTAGTGCTTGAATACACGAAGGCTGTTGTCTCCAAGTGCTCATCTCATCCATTCTCTGTTGCTTTTATGGCGCTTTATGGTTTTGTTGGTACTATCGTAGAGATTATTCCTGTCACATGGGTGCTCTCAATATTCGTCGCTCTAAATCCTAAACATTGGAAAAGATTTGTTGCCGCCAGTGTTTTTGGAGCATCTGTTGGCGCCATTTTAATGACATGGGTTTTTCATCGCTGGGGATTGGTGTGGATCGTTGAATATTACCCAAATCTTATCAACTCTTCAGGGTGGCAATCAGCTGAAGTGTGGGTCGCTCAGTATGGCGTTTTTGTACTTACTGTAGTCGCAGCAAGTCCTCTTGCTTTGACCCCAGCGTTGGCAGCTTGCGGGTTAATGAAAATGCCACTTGGATTCGCTGGACTAGCGGTTTTAGTCGGCAAGTTAGTGAAATACAGTTTTGTTGCATCAATAGCAAGGAAAACAAAGCGCGCTTCAAAGAAGTTTTCTGGCGAGTTTTAGTTTGAATGAAAGGAATATAAAATGAAACACGGAGGAGAAAATATTGATATGAAGTCCGCTTCTCGTTGGGGAAAATGTTGTGCAGATAAAAACGAAGAACAATTTCTGAAGGCGCAAAAGCCCCTTTTCTTTGACTTGTGCCGCTTATTCCAAATTTCTCTCGAGTTCTTGCGTGGATTTATTGCTTTTCGCAGTCTCGGCCCTTGCGTGACAGTGTTTGGTTCAGCACGCTTCGGAAGTGATCACAAATATTACAATTTAACAGAAGGAACAGCCACACGACTTGCTAAAAAAGGCTTTACGATATTAACGGGTGGAGGTCCTGGCCTTATGGAGGCAGCAAATAAGGGGGCAAAAATTGCGGGTGGATACTCCGTAGGATGTAATATTACACTCCCAAAAGAACAACAACCGAACGAATTTCTAGACCAGTGGGTGGAGTTTAAATACTTCTTTGTTCGAAAGGTTATGCTAGCTAAATACTCTTATGCATTTATTGTTATGCCCGGTGGATACGGAACTCTCGATGAGATGTTTGAAATCCTGACTCTCATTCAAACTGGAAAACTTAAAAATTTTCCGGTAATCCTGATGGGCTCAGATTATTGGCAGCCGCTACTGGATTTTATTCTCGGAAACCTTATTAAAAATATGACAATAAACCCTAATGATTTCAAACTTCTCACGGTTACCGATTCGCAAGAGGAAGCAGTACAGATTATACAAAGGGCTGCCACCCAAACTTTTGGACTTGAGTATACTAAACAATCAATAAAATGCCAATAACTGTGAACCTAGTCGAAAATATTTAATATCATTTTGAGAGACACCGATATATAGTGCGATTATCGTTTCTTTCGTTGACAAGTATTATTGATGAAAAAGGAGACTTCATTTGAATAAGCTGATAACCACAATCATTCTAATTCTTTTTTCTCCCTGCTTATGGGCAAATCCCAAAGACGAGGAGGCAATACTAAAAATTATTTCGGCAATTGAATCCGGCTGGGAAAATGGAAACGCTGAACCGTTTAGAAAATATTTTCTTGATTTTGAAGGCGCCAAGTACTTCGAGTCTGGAGGTCAAAACGTGGGGCTGAATGATCTAGTAACCCATCACGTAGAACCGGAGAAAGATGCCCTTGAGTACCTTTCTCTCGATTTTCATAGCATCAAGGTCTTTTTTGAAAATAATTTTGCTTGGGCATTAGCCGACACAAGAATTAAAGGTAAGGTCAAGAAAAGCGGACACATCTTCGATAAGTCGGGACATGAGACCTTTCTCTTTCGTAAAGTAAAGGATGAATGGAAGATTGTGCATACGCATTCATCCTCGAGAGACTACAAACCTAAGAAACAATCAAAATGATTCTCCCCATGCATGTACTTTCTAATACTTAATGTTTTTTTAGGGCGTGTCTGTTATTTATTTTCCAAAACTTGTAATTTTTCTTTGGTTCTTATCGAAAGATCGCATTAAGAAAAATCCAAAAACACCGGATTGCATTCGCACGAGTATTCCTTTCTTCTTTTGTTTTGAAGCCTTAGTAATGGCCTGTTCAAGATCCCTGAGCGTTTTTACTGGTTGGTTATTTATATCGGTAATGATTTCTCCCGCGTGAATTTCTAGCTGTTCACCCTGCATACCTCGACAGACATGGGTGACAATGAGAGATGAGGAAGATTGGCTAAAATCGCTTAAGATACGTCCTGAGTCGATATCGAATTGAAGATTCAGCGCCTCGACAATTTCTTGACAGATCTCCTGTATAACAAGCCCGCCTAAACAAATGAACTTCCTCTGTCGCAAAATTGGCTGATTCGGCACATCTCCCCGCCCGAGTCGAGGACTTTTTGAAATACAACTGAGTTGAAGTATTTTTCCACTTCTCCATACTTGAAGAGTGATCCGCTCTCCTTCGCTTGTTGATTGAAGAACGTCATAAACACTCAAACGGTGGTCGAATGCCTGGTGAGAAATATTTCCGTGCCTGTCCAATTCAAACTCATTTATCTTAAGCAAAACATCATACTGTTGAACGCCGGCAAGTTTTGCGATCCCATGAGGATAAACATTCGCGACAATCACACCGTGCGCTTCTTTTAGTTTAAGAAATTTGGCGTTTTGTTGAGAGTTTTTTTGAAGTTTAGCACCTAAGCTAATCATTTGTGGTTTCTTCCTAAGAAGAAATTGGTATGCAAGTCGCTTAGCAACTGAAATGGGAGTGATAAATCCAATATTATTTGCTTCCATAATAATGGCAGTATTAATACCTATCACCTTTCCACCACGGATAATCGCAGGCCCACCACTGTTGCCTGGATTGATAGCAGCATCAGTCAGAATTTGTTGAACTGAAAATTCATTGGCTGAAATAAAATTAGATACCTCTCCTCCGGAAACATGCGGGTCTTCTATTCCTAAAGGAAAGCCAATAGCTTTTATTTCTTCTCCTCTCGCCAAATCCTTAATCTCCGCAAGTTCTAGAGACGGCAATGTTGTCACACCAGACATTTTTTTAAATCGAGCTATCTCCTTTGCCGGAAGCTTTAGAAGAGCGAAATCAGGAATCATTTCGTTTACAATCCCAACTATTCGAGCAGGGAAAATCTCATCACTAACCAACGGCGAGTAAATATGTAGAGTATCAGCATTGCGCGCTACATGAGCATTGGTGAAAATGTAGCCTTCTTTTCCCTTTAGACTCACTAAAAATCCTGTTCCAGTCCATTCTTCGGGAACTGCAAAACGAGGATCTAAAATCGATGCAATATTAGTGTCGCTATATCCCTTGGCGTGAATCCGAACAACACCTCTCATCGCAAAACGTGTGGACTCTCCTAAGCTTTCGTGACGGTTAGGTTTCTTTTTATTACTCTTCATGGCTTTACTTCTTCTCATGTTTGACCTCGACTCCATCTGCAGTACCAAAGCAGCATCCATGTAAGTGTTCCGTCTCGTGGCCTTCTCGTCTCAATAGGATAGAATCGTTTAGTTTTTGGATTAAGAATGAGTTTAAAAACTAAACGACTCTTTTCCGTGCCAGTCACAAGTATATGAGACTTATAAAATCGATAGCTTCTAGTTACTGATGATTGGAATGATCCATTTTTTTCATATCATGCATTTTTCCATTCATTGGCTTCATCCCTTCCATAAGTGGACAATGGCCCATCTTTTTCATAACTGGACAATCCTTCATTATGTCTTTTTGACATTGCTCCATGGATTTATCCGTTTTCATACACTCGCCCATTTTCGAATACATTTCTGCTGTATCGCGCTTAAGTTCCACGCTCATTGGCGTCGTATTTTGCTTGGTCTTAGTATCATCCGATTTTGTTTGTGCATATGTTGAACTAATAGTGCCCATGAAAAAGAAGCTGAGTATTAAAACCTGCATGGTTGTACTTTTAAATGAATTCATAAATATTCCTTTTGTTCTTATGGATACTAATATCCATTTTTTTGTTTTTTGTTAACATATTTTACTGCTCTTCGAAAACACATATTAGTGATGTTTGTACCACCCCTTTCCTCTTATATCGTTCCACGATGTCGTTTGATGGCAGAGAAAACACTGGTTTACTTTGGCGTGCTCTACATCTGCCACTTTCTTTGAGACCATTTCAAAGTGCATCATATAGTGGCTTGGCGGAGCCTGATGACACTGAGCGCACTCACGATTATTAGGCGATGGATGCCTATATTCTGCGATCTGCCAACTGTGAGTGGAGTGACAACTTAAACACGAGGTTCCGAAAAAACCTTGATGCTTATCACCAGTTGAATGACAACTTACGCAATTAAGAGAAGAAACAAGAGCTGGTTCTTGAGAATTAATAGGAACTGTCTTGGCACTCATTTCTTTTATATGCTTTGAATTCTTATAAGTTCGAAGAAGTTGATTCTTGGTAGGACTAGATTCTTTTGCGTGAGTTGCCGCGACGATTCTTGCCAATGCAAAATGGTCCATTGTAAGTGGCGGAGTTATCCCACCTTGGTGTTCTTGATGGCATTCTTTACAACTTGTTACATTCGCATGAAATGCGGTTGGTTGTCGTTGAAGGAGACTTAGATTATTAGAGTGACAACTGATGCAACCAGAGGCGGACACTCCTTGGTTAGGTGTGTGGCAAGACACACACTGTTTTTCTAGAAACGCATGTGATTGAGACATGTTCCCTGGCATAAACGCTAGGGCAATCGCACTAGATTGATCATAGGCCCGAAGATCGCGAATCATTAAATAGCCCACGGCAAGGAATATGACTAACACAAAAGCGAGCAGTGCCTTGTTCCAGTGCATTCAAAACCACCTTATGCCAAAATGGTAAGAGCCTAGAATGTGCAGCACAAGTAGGAAATAAAATATCAGACTTAAAGCGATATGGATTTTAAGCCAGATTGAAAAACCACGGTTGAAAAAATCATGAGTTGAGATCGCGTATTCAACATCGGCGATCGCATCGGAGAGTTGAAGTATCTCTCTTGCATGAGCAACTGAGCTTAGCTGACTCGTCGTTCGTAAAAAAAATGGCGCCAAGAGACTGGAGAAAAATCCCGAGAATATGCCGATAATCTCTTTTTGTTCTGCTTGTGAGCGGACTTCGTTTAACGCCAGTGAAAATTGAATCTCAAGGCCTGTGAGAATGCTTTTTTTTTCGCTGATCTCTTTTGAAATTCGACTCAGAAGATAGCGACCAATATAGCCGCTAAAAACCACGATCAGAAGTGTCGCGGTCAGTGTCGAAGCTAAAATTCCGTGGAACTTATGTCCAGTGTGTAGCAGAACTAAGATCGCTCCGATGAAACCAGCATAAATATGAATTGTAAGAAGGGTCGCAAATGAAATCCGCTCTGTAATAACCCGTTTTAGGACTAGAATACGTTTTAAGCCAGAATACAAAAGAGGAATGATGAGAAAAAGGGATCCTGTGACAGCCAATACACCACCAAGAAGACTTCCCGCAAAATGCTCATCTTGGTGAATTAAAAAACCAAGCCACAATAAAAGCAATAGAACAGTTAATAAAAAACCAATAAGAGGTTCATTCTGCTTCATAGTTCCTCAATTTCCAGATTCGTCTTTGCTTTTGCTTGGCAAGCGAGGATCATGCCCGATTTTTTGTCTCCCTCACTTAATCCATCTTGCACATTCATTGAAACCTCGCCAGAGTGAAGCTTTACTTTGCAAACGCCACACGTACCAACTCTGCATGAGTAGGGAATGTCGATCCCTGAAGTCTCCGCGAGTTCAAGTACAGTTTCACCTTCGTGAATTCTTAGCGTCTTTCCAGCTTTTTTGAACGTAATATTTTTAAATCCGTTGTTCGATGCAACATCTTTGGCACTTCCCTTTTGAAGTGGGGACTTTGTAGAACCAAAGGCTTCTGTTTTAATCTGCTCGTCTGGGACATTGAGCTCAGCGAGTGCTGCACGCATTGCCTGCATCATTCCAGGTGGGCCGCACAAATGAACTCGCATAGCTTCAATATTTGGAACTGTCTCTTTGATCTTTTCTTTTGTAAGCCTTCCTTCAAAAGCCCCTGGAAAAGAACCTTGAAGATTATCGACTGCAACAAGTATTTTAAAGTTTGGGTTTCGCTCTTTTAAAAGCCTAAGCTCGTCTCGAAAAACGAGTTCGTCTAAGGATTTACAAGCATAAAATAGATGAATATCGTTTTTCATTCCGCAAGCGATCAAGCAGCGAAGAACACTCATGAGAGGTGTAATACCTACACCTCCACCGATCAAAATAATTCCTTCCCCACCAACACCTGAAAATGTTAAGTGTCCGTAGGCGGCCTCAAGCTGAATCAAGTCACTTTCACGAATGACGTCATGTAAGTAGCGTGAAACAAGTCCGTTTTCTTCACGTTTAATTGTAATTTCTAACGCCTTACGGTCACACGGGTGTGATGAGATTGAGTACGCCCGCTTAACTGGTTTTCCATCGATTGTGACTGCAAGAGTTAAAAATTGCCCAGCTAAATAAGTAAACGGCAAATCTCCACCTTCTGGAGAAACGAGTTTAAAAGTTTTGACCGTCGGAGTTTCTACAAAGATTGAAGCCACTTTTAGTTGGCCGGTCCATGGACGTGTTAAATTTGGATTGGGAGTTGAAGCGGGTTCAGGTGGGGCTGAAGCTACGGGATTTAAACTCGTTGGTGCCACATTTATGTGCGGGCTCCCGCCGTGAGCTTCTAGTTTTGAGAGAAGCGCAACCGCTCTTCTCATCTTATAGAAATACATCACAATCATCGCAAGCGAAAAACTAAAAAGTAAAAACATGATAAATACGTGGAACAGAGACAGACCAAAAATAGCTCTGGCTTGTGGATGCGTCAAAATCTTATTATCAAGACCTAGATTTGTTTTAAACCACTGTAGCCCGATTGCTTGTGGAGCCTCCTCATTTTGAAGAGCCTTAAGTGTGGCCGCTCCACTTTCAATTTGTGCTAAGCCCTCACGAATTTTGATCGCTGACTCTCTAATGGCAGTGAAGTTACTTTCTTCAATGGCATTTCCCAACTCCTCATCACCTTGATCAAAAATGACTGCGCCAGATTGAATTCTCTCATGCGCTTTTGATTCCATCTCAAAACGTTTTTCCTCAGACAACTCTGGAAGTTCCATGAGTGATGGGTAAAACTCCTTCTGTTTTGGAACCCCCATTTTTTCCATCATGTCCTTCATCATCTCGCCCATGCCATCCATCATACCACCACTTTTGGTAACTCCCTGAGCGGGGGCCCCTTGCTTGGCCGGCATCTGAGCTGCCGTACCCGGGTGATGCTTAGCATGGTCTTCAGGAGAAGTCTGAGCTCGTGCATGCGATACAATTAGCGATAAAAAAAACGTTATACACAACATTGATGCGATTCGTGTGAGCTTCATTTTTTCCCCACAATACAGGACCAATAATTTACCTTCATTTAGTACCAAGCACGCACCCCCGCAACAGCATTCCAACTTGAAGTATCTCCACCTACACGTTTTCGATAGTCAGCCGTTTCGCCAAAAAGGCTCGTCCATTCGATACCGATATAAGGGGCAAACTCTCTCCTAATTTCATAACGCATCCTAGCTCCTATAGAAAAATTATTAATGCCGGATACCGATTCAAATTCATCTAAGTGCCGAGCATCAGCATTCGATTCAAAGCGAACCTGCGCAACGGTTCTTTGAGTAAAAAGAAAGTCCTTACTTGCGGTCAATCTGCCAGCAAGATGTCCCGCCTCACCAATAAATACCGCCGTTTCAAGCTCAAAAAAGTAAAGCATTATACCTTGAAGCCCAAGTACTGCTGAGATTCTTGATGCTTGTCGGCTCCCCTGCCAAGCTTGCTCGTATCGAGCGCCCACTTGTGCATTAAAGAATGGTGTAATAAGTTTTCCATAGAGCAGTTGAAAATCAGCTGCTCCGGAAACAGGTGATGACAACCCATAATCACCCTCTGTCTTTATCCAAAGCCTGTTGACGTCACCCCCGTACCACGAAAGCAAATCCCAAGTAAGAGATCCATTGTCAGCAGGGTTGTACTCAAACAGTTCAAAAAGGGTAAGACTAAAGATTTCTTCATCATCAACAGGCTTTGGCCAGTTAATACGAGGATCAAGATTTGACCGCTCCAGAGAATCGTTTCCTCGACTTACAGGTTGAGCAAAAATGTTTTCGGTAATAAGTAGAAACTGTACTAAAAAAAGGACTAGAAAAATCCGAATCATGAGTTAGGTCTTTCTTTTTTTGCCACTCGCACGACACGAAACATTCCCATCTCCATATGAATAAGCATATGGCAATGAAAGGCCCATTCACCTAATGCGTCAGCCGTTACCGCAACAGAGAGGCGCTCAGCCGGCTTTACAACGACTGTGTGTTTTCTTGGTAAAAAATCTCCCGAGCCGTTTTCAAGATGCATCCACATTCCATGAAGATGCATGGGATGTTCCATCATTGTGTCATTGACAAAAGTTAACCTTAGTCTTTCTCCGTAGTGAAACAGAATCGGTTCACTGGCCTCTGTATACTTTTTTCCATCAATAGACCACATGTAGCGATCCATATTCCCAGTTAGATGAAGCTCAATTTCACGTGAAGGTTTCCTCTGATCTTCATAGGGTTCTATAGCCCGTAGATCAGTATAAACAAGAACTTTTCTCGAACTATTTTCAAGTCCTGATCCTGGCTCATGAAGTCGGCTTTTTGTTTTCTCCGGCGTAACAGAATTACCCGATCCGTGTGTATCGGGACCATGTTTGACTGCTATTGCACCGGGAATTTCTGATTCGGTAGACAGATGAGAAACAACTGAAGGCTTTAATTTCATCCGCTGCAGATTATGAGCAGTACTAGGATCTTTTTTTTCGCTTTTTCTACTGGCTCCATCCATATTCATACCAGCCATTGCATTCGAGTTTCTTTGCGCTCCAGATGTTACTAGCTTACTACTCATATTGTGGTCCAACATATCATCCATCGACATTCCCATATCGTCCATCGTTCGCACTGCTCTTTTGCGACGCTCAGGAAGCTCAACTTTTTGGCCTTGTATTGTGCCAAGCGTGCCAAGCGCGTAACCACTTCGATCTATTGTTTCTGCAAAAACTGCGTAGGGACCATCTTCATTTGGCTCAACAATCACATCATAAGTTTCGCCTGGCCCAATTCTAAATTCTTCAACCTTTATCGGCTGAACGTTCTGTCCATCCGCTTGAACGACAGTCATTTTTAAACCTGGAATCCTAACATCGAAAACCGTCATAGCACCTGCATCTATAAAACGAAGCCGGATTTTTTCTCCTTTGCGGAATAAACCAGTCCAGTTGGCTTCAGGCGATAGTCCATTCATAAGGTACGAATATGTAGCGCCTGTTACATCTGATATGTCAGTGGGGTCCATGCGCATTCGCTGCCATCGCATACGCTCAGAGAAGGTTTTAGAAAAACCTTCTCTTTTTACATCGCGAATAAAATCGCCGACTGTACGCTTTTGGTAATTGAAGTAAGTACTTTCTTTTTTAAGTTTTAAGATGATTTTCGTGGGGCTCATAAAGCTCCAATCAGAAAGCAGTATCACATAATCGCGATCATACGAAATCATTTCCTGTTTTGCTGGATCTACAATCAAAGGTCCATAGAGTCCCTCGAGTTCTTGGCCACCGGAGTGACTGTGATACCAATAAGTTCCACTTTGTCTTAAAGGAAAGCGATACTCAAAGGTTTCACCGGGCTTGATACCCGCAAAACTCACACCGGGCACACCATCCATCTCGGGAGGAAGTAGGATGCCGTGCCAGTGAATAGATGTTGTTTCGTTAAGTTTATTGCTAACTCGGATGATGGCTTCTTCACCTTCGCGGAAGCGAAGAATTGGCCCGGGAACTGTGCCGTTGACCGTAACTGCTGAACCAGTGCGACCATTTACCATAAATTCAGTTCTATCGATCGTCAGATCTATTGAATTGGAAGTATTCAAAGCTTTTTTTTGATTTTTGATTTCAGCCCAAACATACGGAGGGAGAAAATAACTGACAAAAGTAAGTATGCCAAATCCATTCACTCGCTTGAGAAACTGCCGTCTTGAGGCAAATGGTATTTTCATTGGCCCTGAACCTTTCTCTCGAAGCCTGTAATCACCATATGATAATGATGTTCAAGTAAGACTTACACTAACAAGGCATACTAAACTTCGTATCTCTTTTGGTCAACAGATGGAGCGTTAAGAACTGAGAAGTAAAGGAATTTGATCTTTATAACCAGCTTACCGACTCTGATCTGATTGACACTGATGGCTTAATCCGGCTAAATAAAAATTATAGGTCAGCTTTCAAGGACTAGGGCGTGTCCTCATTTTAACAGAGCCTGTAAGAAGATGATTTTGGATTGGCGCTACAGTCCAGCTATTATTTAGCAGGCACATGCCGCGTGTATAGCTCTAAAAGTCTTTGCGATGTCTATCGCGAATAAGCCTGTAGCTTCTTGCATAAAGAGACAGCTTAGAACGGTACACCTCAAAACTTTAAAAAGAAATTGGCTGAGATTTTGAAAATACTTAAATGCTCTCTTGGAGAAACGATGAACCCATTCGATCAGAACTCTAAACACAACTCCCCTCACAATCATGCCTCTGAGAACAGAACCGTAAAAGATCCCGTTTGTGGCATGAGTCTTGATCCAAAGAACGCCAAGGGCGGAAGCTCTCTTTATCAAAACCAAAATTATTTTTTCTGTAATCCAAAATGTAAGATGAAATTCGATACAAATCCTCAAGCCTACCTTGATCCAAAGCCAACTATGAAAGATTTGAAAAATGTTGAGTTTACTTGCCCTATGCATCCAGAAATTCTTCAAATGGGCCCCGGAAATTGCTCCATCTGCGGCATGGCCCTAGAGCCTGTAACACTCTCCGCCGATCATCCCGAGGACAATCATGAATATCTTGATATGCGAAAACGCTTCATCATTGGAGCGATCCTTTCGACGCCGCTTTTGTTTTTAACGATGGGTGGCCGACATTTTATTCCCGCGCAAAATGCGGAATCTTTTCTGCCTTGGCTCGAGCTTATTCTCTCATCTCCTGTAATCCTTTGGGGAGGATGGCCATTTTACCTTCGATTCTGGCAATCAATCAAAACAAAGAGCCTGAATATGTTTACACTTATAGGTTTGGGTGTCGGCGTTGCGTACGCCTACAGCTTAGTTGCGATTTTGGCACCAGATCTTTTTCCATCCTCCTTTCTTGATCCAATGACAGGACGGGTGAGCCTCTACTTTGAAGCTGCGTCTGTTATCGTGACCCTGGTTCTTTTGGGACAGATTTTAGAGTTAAAAGCTCGTGGACAAACAAGTGCTGCAATCAAAGCTCTTCTGAGCCTGCAACCAAAGACAGCAAGACGTATTCATCCTGATGGTACAGAGACAGATGTTCCTCTTGAGGAAATTCAGATTGGGGATCAGATTCGCGTGCGTCCTGGGGAAAAAATCCCGGTGGATGGAGTGGTCCTTTCTGGAAACACGAGTGTTGATGAATCAATGGTGAGTGGCGAGCCGATTCCAGTTGAAAAGATATCAGGCTCAAAAGTTGTAGGAGCCACCATTAATGGAACTGGCTCCCTACTAGTAAGGGCAGAAAAAATAGGTAAAGACACGTTACTATCTCAGATTGTGCAAATGGTCTCCGAAGCTCAACGATCTCGTGCGCCCATTCAAAAGTTGGTCGATCAAGTTTCGTCCTATTTCGTACCGGCAGTTGTCATCATCGCCATTTTAACTTTTATCGTATGGGGCATCGTGGGTCCTGAACCTCGCCTAGCTCATGCTGTGATCAATGCGATTGCAGTTTTGATTATCGCATGTCCTTGTGCCTTAGGGCTTGCAACACCGATGTCAATAATGGTGGCGACAGGGCGAGGCGCAACCCAAGGAGTGCTCTTTAAGAACGCCGAAGCCATTGAGATGATGAGGAAAGTTGATACCCTTCTTGTCGACAAGACTGGTACACTGACTCTTGGAAAACCAGAACTTGTGACGGTAAAATCCTTTGTTCATAACCTTTCAGAAAATGACTTTCTTTCACTGACTGCAAGCCTTGAACAAGCAAGTGAACATCCACTTGCAACAGCAATTCTTTCTGGAGCGACCAATCGAGGTATCGTTCTAAAAAAGGTAAAGGATTTCCAATCGTTCACAGGAAAAGGGGCCTCAGGAATCATCGATGGCAAAAAGGTCGCCGTCGGCAATAAAGCTCTGATGACCGATCTTTCAGTTTCCATAGAACCAGGACATGCGGCAGAGTCAAACATCTTGCGTGAAGATGGTCAGACCGTCATGTACGCAGCAATTGACGAAAAATTTGCCGGCCTGTTAGGTGTAATTGATCCCATCAAGGGAACGACCATTGCGGCAATTAGTACACTTCGAGCTACAGGATTGAAAGTCATCATGATGACTGGAGATAATCAAAAAACCGCACAGACTGTTTCAAACAAAGTTCATCTTGATGGCTTTTTTGCCGACGTACTTCCGCAACAAAAGGCCGATATTGTTAAAAAAATGCAGGCCGAGGGTAAAATCGTCGCGATGGCTGGAGATGGCATCAACGATGCTCCAGCTCTTGCTCAAGCCCAAGTTGGTATTGCGATGGGAACAGGTACGGATGTTGCTATGAAATCTGCACATGTCACTCTTATCAAAGGTGATTTGACTGGTATCGTTCGGGCCAGAGCCTTGTCTGAAGAAACAATTAGTAACATCAGGCAAAACCTGTTTTTTGCATTCATTTACAACGCAGCAGGGGTTCCGATTGCAGCAGGAATCCTTTATCCATTTTTTGGAGTTCTGTTAAATCCTATGATTGCCGCAGGTGCGATGAGCTTGAGCTCGGTATCTGTAATTGCAAACGCTCTGAGACTTAAAAAAATGAGATTATAACTGTAAAGGCTCATTTATGGAGAGAATGAACGGAGCCTCCGTTTTTATTTTGTAGGTTGAAGTTCTATATCTTATCCTTAAAAGCGCAAAAAACCTGAACGGTTGAATAGGGCGTGTCCTCATTTTAACAGAGTGCTGTAAGTTTAAACAAAAATGCCTAGCTTCGTTGCTCCTCCTCGAATTGGCTTGGGGCCAGTCCTTCGTCGTCGACGCCTCGCTAGTCAATTTTGTTTAAACTTACAGCACTCTGTTAAAATGAGGACACGCCCTATTCCCTCAAAAAAACAAGGATGAATCTGACTGCTTTTAGATGCACCGAGCCTGTAAAACGCGTTAGAAAAACTTTTTTGGAAGGCTGTCACAAAAGCGCTAGTGACAGCGTACTACTCTTCGCATAGAGTGATGGAACATTGCTGAGTAACAACAGTTCCGGATCGCGGAGATTATGTTGGAAAAAATATAAGAGTTGGCACAAAAATTGAATTCTGATTATTTGTAGCGAGTGTTATATATGAAAAAAGCCAGAACGAATAAGTTTATCATTTTAGTGCCGATCGTTTCCCTCTGCTTTGCCATTAAAACTCTTGCCCACAATAGCGAACATGGAGGACATCAAGAACAAAAACATGAAACTATATCCGACTCTAAAGAGCAAATTCTCAATAAGATTAACGAGGAATATATCGCGCAAGTCAAACCGATTTTTCAAAAGAGCTGCATGAACTGTCATGGTTCCCTCACAAAATATCCTTGGTATCACATACTTCCTGGCGCAAAGCAGCTTATTGACTACGACGTTCGGGAGTCAAAAATCCATCTGGACATGACCAATGACTTTCCATTCGGAGGCCATGGGTCTCCAATTGAGGATCTAGAAGCCATCAAAAAGGTGATCGACAAAAAAACGATGCCACCGTTTCGGTATCGTGCCCTTCATTGGTCATCGGCGCTCAAAACTGAAGAAATCAAAACAATCTACACTTGGATTGAAAGAAGTTCACAGGAACTCGAAACCCACAAAGATAAAAAATAAGGAGTCCTTACATGCAAAAATTCATCACATTATTAATATTTATCACCGCATCAATTGCGACTTTTGCGTATTCTTACGACATATCGTGGAAGATTGTGCCCAATGAAATGGTGTGCATGGTTACAGAGGCCTATTTCTCTAAGCCTCAGATTCCAGTCAAAGTTGGGAATAAAACTTACTACGGATGCTGTGAGGGCTGTAAAAAGACTTTGACTGTAGATAAAACGGCTAGAACAGCCACTGATCCGTTGACAAAAAAATCAGTCGATAAAGCTACCGCTATAATTGCAGCGAATAACGCTGGAAATGTTCTTTATTTTGAAAGCAAAGCCAATTTTGAAAAGTACATGAAGCAACAACACGTTGGACACTAGATTCGCAAGAAGTATGAGGTTATATAAAATCTCATGCATATCAACATCAAAATCCAGAAAAACTTTAGGGCGTGTCTCCATCTTTCAATGGATGGAGACCTTATGGTCCATATGCAAGCGATTTCTTAATCAAGTTCAAGACGTATGTAGCCCTGAGGGAAAAATCGCTAAAATTTCCTATGACAAAATTCAAGACAATGTAAATTATCTTGTCGAGAGGCAAAAAAGAAGATTCAATCGGAACGAGGAGGTTATCTTATGAATCCACACGAACACAATCACAGTTCATGGAATGAGCTATCTTGGCTCAAGAGGCATCGCTGGGTCACCTACCTTGGACTTGTAATCTTGACATACTTTTTGCTCATGGAACATCGAGACCATGTTTTTCAATTTTTGCCCTACCTGATTTTTTTAGCCTGTCCACTCATGCATATTTTCATGCACAAAGGACACGACCATGGACATTCTATTAACGAGAGAAAGGATCAAGAAAAATGAACCACTCCGAATCATCATCAGCTTACGGACTTTGGAGTCTGGTCATAATCAACTCCTTAATTTTTATCTTTTTCGCCTTCAGCTTTTTCAAACCACAGACCAAACGTGATTGGCGAACCTTCAGCACTTTTTCTGCCTTCATTGTTGCTTTGTTTGTGGAAATGTACGGTTTTCCTCTGACGATCTATCTTCTCTCAGGCTGGCTTACAAAACAGTTCCCACAGATAGACTTCTTTAGCCACGATAGCGGCCACTTGCTCCATACGATGTTAGGGCTTAAAGGTGATCCCCATTTCGATGTCCTTCATATCACAAGCAATGTGCTTATTGTTTTGGGCTTCTGGCTTCTCTCATCTTCGTGGCGCGTCCTCTATCGAGCACAAAAAACAAATACTCTGGCTATAGATGGTCCTTATCAATATATTCGCCATCCGCAATATGTTGCCTTCGTATTAGTGATGTTAGGGTTTCTATTTCAATGGCCCACTCTCGTTACACTCATCATGTTCCCTATATTGCTTGTGACATACATTCGACTTTCAATCCGTGAAGAAATTGATGTCGGAAATGAATTTGGCGAGCGTTACCGAAGATATGCCCAAGCGACGCCAAGATTTTTTCCGAAGTGGAGCAAAGTGCTAGGATTGAAAGAATCCACTGACCAGAAAGAAAATTAAGAGGTTTAGAAAACGACCAAGTCTGAACTTCTATAAATCATGGACAGTTTTTACCCCATGTATTTGCACTCGTATCACCAATTCCAAAATGAAGAGCACTACTTGAGTAATATCCTAAGGCTCTCAACTCACCTTGCTTGCGCCATTTACAGAGTAAGCTATGCGCTCTTATCTGGTCGTTCTTGGTTGAGAACCTAACATCCACAGATGTTCCAGCGGGATGTCGCCCCGGAGCACCTCCAACATTTTTATTGTAGGGCTCTGGTCTCCACCAGTTATAAATTTGCGCAATCTTAATTCCATTCATTTCTAAACGTTCTATCAAATTTACGGCCTGATAGGCATACTTCCATGTATCTTGGTTAGGATGAATTAATTGATGAATCTGATTGGCTCCATAGGTACATGCAAAGATGCTTTTACTGCTTGGATTGGGGCGAATTAACTGAATACACCACGGAGATCCCTGTGTGGCCTCACCGCATTTATCTAGAAAATCTTCAACTTTTATATTTCCAATATTTACCGTAGAAATTTGAGAGCTTGAAGCTTTAGTACATGCAGCCTTCTCGTATATTAAATCTTCGATCAGCTCTGTATCTTCGTCTACATGCTCCTCAGAAACGTCCTCGGTCACTTCTAAAATTGTCGAGTCGGCTGCTTGTTGACAACCCACCAAAAAAAACACAAATAAACCGATGATTTTGAACATATAACCCCCAGATAATTAAATCTCGGAGTTATTGATGATATTACTTAACGCGACCTAGGTTTTATCTTAGCAAGACCACCCTATTGAATATTTGAGCGCATCCAATATACGAGGCCTTTAGGTTAACAGCTTACAAAACTCGACTTTCTTTTGCCTTACCACTTGTGTGGTGTTCATGCATTTACTACCGGTTTCAAGCACAAGACCGAGCGCAACTAGTTCTAGTTATGAGATCGAAGCGTTCCGTCGTTGTTAGGATGGCCTCTCTCTATTTTCTTGATTGTATTGCACAAATTTTTCACTGTCGACTTCCTCAGTGTTTTTTTACGCCCATCTTTTCTCAATACAGACGATTTTAAAAAAGAAAACCAGCTAGTCACTGGTTTTCTTTTAGTCAAGAAGGTTGAATTTGAATTTAAAATCCCGCAGCCATAGGAATACTCATCGCTACCGCAGCGTTCACAGCCATTTCTGCATCGACAACGCCATTGCCAAACTCGTTGTTGGGATTTGGCAAAAGTGGATGGGTGCTGCTATTGATAATCTGTCGCACTTGAAGCGCAGTGAACGCAGGATTGATCGACTTTACCAGAGCGGCAACACCCGCGACATGCGGAGAGGCCATGGATGTCCCCTGCAAAGATCCATAATCCGATGGAACAACTCCAATCTCTGCGGAAAGTGTGGCTGTTTGCGCCATCGTTGCACCAGCGGCTTGTTCGATCATAAGCACAGGAATTTTAACAGGGTTTTGAAGTCCGCCAGCAATGATTCCTGGCTCGTTGTTATAAACCAAAACTCCCGCGGCGTTCACCTTGAGTGCATTCGCTACTTTCTCGGCAAAGGTAATCTCACCTCTCGAAATCAACGCTATTTTACCGGAGAGATCTTTACCCATAAAATCTTCTGGCTTCCCAAGACCACAGTGTTCTACGAGTCCCGAAACTTTTTGCATATCCGTCGATGAGTTCTGAAAGACTGTATTGATCAGCTCTTCCAAACCCTGACCTAAATCCACGGTCACTAAACCTTCTCGGCCGGTGCCTTGTGGGAGGGAGGAAAGCACATCCACTCCAGGAGCCATCACATCAAGTTCTGGTCCCCACTGTGAGAAGGGTGCTTTGGTTAAATCCGGGTTCAGTGCTCCCACCGCAAGGACTGTGCTCACCGCTGCCGGATAGGAAACCGTTGAGGTACCACTATTTCCCGAAGCGGCGACAACCACCACTCCCGCCTTTTCCGCTCGTACATAAGCTTGCTGAGCCGAAAAGGAAAGAAACGGTCCTCCGAGGGAAAGGTTCATCACATCAACTTTTTCTGAGATTCCCCAATCGACACCTTGAATAATCCCTGATGTGGAGCAACCTGCGCCACTACACACTTTGGCCATTAAAAACCGTGCCCCTGGGGCAACACCCATCAAGCCAGAACCCGCGCCATCAGCAATCACAGTTCCAGAGGTGTGAGTTCCATGTCCGACGTCATCGTTAATATCGCCACCCATAAAGCTTTGGCCTTTTTCAAAACGCTGGATTAAATCAGGGTGAGTGGCATCGACTCCCGTATCGAGAACTAAAACTCGAACGCCATTTCCTTTTGTCACACCCCATGCTTTGTCTGCAGCAATGGCCTTTATTCCCCACGTGAGCTCCCCATTTTTCGATCGAGTAGTCTGTAATTTTTGAGTTTTGCGAAATTGCCGAAAATGCGGCTGTGGAATGATTTGATCTTCTTCGATATGAATCACTGCTTCCTGTTTTTTTAATTCGGCGATCTGAGACTCAGTTAGATTCGCAATGATCATCTGCAATTGATCTAAAAACTTTGCATTAGCTGAACGCAGAGTCAAAAAGCTTCCATCTCTCTGGTTTCCGAGCACGAAAGACTGATATCTTTCTGGATCTATCGAAATAATGTATTTTTTTTGAACTTCTCCATTAGAAAACAATGGAACTAAAGACAACATCACAAAAACAAACAAACGACGTGAAAACATTTGCATATCCCCTCCTTGAGAACTTTTTAAACCCCAAGCGCATCCGAGCGCTTTTATTTATTAGACTGCGACCTGCCCAAGAGTTCAACGGATAAATTATAAAAACCTGCGGGAATTGGTTATTTTAGTCCTTTCGACTTTTTTTAACGCTTGTCATAAGGAAGATTGCAATTTAGGACTGTGGGAATACCATTGATCTCTGTCGTGATTCCGGTTTTTAATAGAACTCACCTGCTAGCAAGAACCATAGAATCTGTCCTGCGTCAGTCCTACCAAAATTTTGAAATTTTAATTGTTGATGATCACTCGACGGAAGATATCTTAAGTGTCATTCAAAAATACAAAGTGTCCTACCTCCAGTCCGTCGGAAAAGGCGTCAGTGCGGCTCGCAACACCGGCGTTCGTCATGCAAAAGGGGATTGGATCGCCTTCTTAGATTCGGATGATGAGTGGGCACCTGATAAACTCAAAAAACAAATACACTATCTTCAACAAAACAATCATTTGCGCTTTGCTCACACCGACGAAATTTGGATGAGAAATGGAAACGTCTTTCCTCAAAAGGCCAAACATAAAAAATCAGGTGGACACCTTTTTGAAAGATGCACCGAGCAATGCGTGATCAGTGCCTCTACTGTGCTCGCCCGAAAAGATTTCTTGCTCGAGATGAACCTCTTTGACGAAGACTTTGTGGTTTGCGAAGACTTTGATTTGTGGCTCAGAATTGCGGCGCAAGAAGAAATAGGATTTCTAGATCAGGCCCTCACCATAAAACATGGTGGACATCCCGAGCAGCTCTCTCGCCAATATCATTCGATGGACCTGTGGCGGGTTCGTGCTCTCGCCAAACACGTCAATCGAACCGATCTTACCACCGAGCAAAAAGAGGCGCTTTTTTCTCATTTGCGAATCAAGGCATTCATTTTACTGAAAGGTTTACAAAAATATCCCAATGACATTTTAAAGTCAGAAATTGAGAACTATCTTCATCAAGTTGATCTGAGTTCTCAGTCCAAAAAATCCCCGGCACCGTCCAAGCCCTGAACGCCATTTTTTGATATTAAAACAGGTTCGATTTAAAACTGAAAATCCTTGGCATTGAGCTTGCTTTAAAAGGGGCATGTCATTGTTTTGAAAATATCTCTAAGGAGGAAATATATGGTTCGAGCAGCAATTGTTTTTTTTGTAGTCGCACTCGTTGCCTACTTTTTGGGCGCAAATGGCGTCGGCGGCCTTTCCATGGAAATCGGTCGGATTTTACTATTTGTATTCCTGATTCTCGCAGCCATTAGTTTTGTGGGCTCTGTGATTACAGGTCGAGATCCACGACATTTACCGTAAAGTATTCTTTTTTTTAGTCCCCTGTGAGGCTTTGATACCCCCCCTATCCCCATACCCCATCAAGGCCTCTTTTTTTTTGAGAAACTTCTACTTCTTCTTCCTCCCACCCGGCTGTCATTTTTGCAAAAAAAGCACAAGTCTTTTTTTAGAAAGACCTTGAGCTGTCTCCAGTGCTAAATCTTCGCCATGAAATACTTATTCCTTACAATCCTCCTTTTTTCTCTGAACAGCCACTCCGAACAACCCATAGATTGCAGTGATATCGTTCGAGCTCCAAATCAAGACCAAATCAATTTATTGCTCGATATCTCTTTTGCGCCCCAAGTGCTGGACTTGTCCCCGCGAAGTGTTTTTAGCTCTAAAGTGTTAAAGTACGACTCTTGGAAAGCAAAACAGAATCCAAATTGCCTTGCCGATGTTGTTCACCGTGCAGAAGTCGAAGTTCGCACCATTCAGGGAACGAAGATATGCACAAACACCCTTGTTGCTCATCGTAAAGATGTCTTTACTCACAGCACTTTTACATCCGAATACAAAATTCGCGACAAAAAAGAAGTTTGTGTAGAAGCTTCTCAACAAGAGGCTGAAATCGTTAAGTCCTGCCAAGCTGCTCAATGCGGCGCTGTGAACGATGCTAAAACTTTTGCTGATCACCTTGATGGCTGTAAATGTAAATTTTATGAAGACACACTTATTATTCAGGACAAAACAGGATTGTACGAAGGTTTCTTTAACCTCGATGCGTCTTTTCCAAAACCTGCTGACGTAGACTCACCGTTTTCAAATTAAGGCAGGATCGTATTTAAATAAATTCTTCTGCGAGGGGTCGCGGAAGAATTGGGGGAATGGATTTGGGGACTATTCAAAAATTTCTGTTTATTTTTGTCAGCTTTTTTCTTTTTTGCTCTCAATCCTATTCCATTGTTGGAGCGATTGAAGGAGAAATTCCAAAAGATCATCCGGCATCCTTTAATACGGTCGCTCTTGTCAAAAAACTCAAAGGCGATGAAACAAAATTTAAAATCTTCTGTAGTGGTTTTATCGTTTCCCCGCAAATCATTATGACAGCAAAACACTGCTTGGGTGACCTTCAGCTTTCTGATTACATGATCTACTTTGGAAATAACACTCATCGGATAGATCCAAACCTTTTGCGCGCCCCTCTCGAATCCTCTGTTTATGGCCCTAAAGATTGGCAAAACTACTTTCCCTCTTTTGACTCTGCGTGGATCAAGATCTCCGATTTGCCCAATGCCGATGGAACTGACACTCAACTTCCCCATTTCCGTCCTGTTCCGGTTCTTGTTGATGCTCAAAGACTCGTTCAGGCAGAAACAATCCACCTTGCTGGTTATGGCAATCAGTCGGCAGAACTGATGACCATTATTGCCGGCGAAAAAAAGCACGTAGCAACAAACTTTAAAAAATACATGAATACAACTCAAGTGGCGAGTTTGGTTTTGTTGCAAGGACAGAGAGGGCACAACAACTGTCACGGAGACTCTGGGGGCCCCGCATATGCCGCAGTCAATAATCCTCAGACCGGCCAAATAGAGTGGTTCGTTTTTGGTTCAGCCGCAGGTTTTGACTTGGCTCTGACGCCTGAAAGCTATGAAAAGCTTGATGATGATCTTTTTCCCTTTGTCGCCTACTGCGATCGAGCTCAGACTTTATACACCTTTATTGGCGACTATATTGGTTGGGTCGAATCGTCGAGTGGATCTCCGGTCGTGAAGACTGGGAATTCTCCCGTTACAAAACCCGGTATTCCTAGCTCTTCAAAAAATATCGATCCGCAAAGTTTTAAATCCTGGTGCGAAAATACGACTTTTTTGGATGCGCAATGGCTCACCGTCCGCAAACTGCTGATTGATGCGATGGAAAAAACAACGACGCCGTGGTCACAGGATGAGATCTTTTTAGATTGCGAGAAGGCCGAACTGGCTCTCGACACTTTGAGTGAGATTGAATTTAAAAAAGCGGACATGTGGGATGCCTTAGAGCCCTTAGCCAGCTTAAAAAATCTTAGACAGCTGCGATTTGTAAAAACAAAAATCCCGAACTTTTCGGCCTTTCAAAAGACCCCCATAAAAAAACTCATCCTTCATGAGATGGGAATTCAAAGCTTTGATTCGATTTTGGGCTTTGAGTGGTTCACTGAGCTTGAAGAACTTGATGTGGCGGTGAACAAGATCCGTGATATTTCGATTCTTGAAAGATTTTCGAAGCTGACAAAACTCAATATCAGCTGGAACCAGATCGAGAATCTAAACCCATTGGAGACTCTTCGAAACCTTAACTCTTTGGATTTTAGCTCCAACCAAGTTCAAGACCTCTCACCCCTCTACAGCCTTCATCGGCTTGAGGTTTTAGTTGGGTCGAACAATAATTTGGTTTCTTCGATCGCACCCGAGAATCCATGGCCCGAGCTGAAGAAAGTTTATCTGATCAATAACCAATTAACAAATTTGGATTTTCTAAAAGGATCTCTTAAAATTCAGCACTCTAATGTTTCGGGGAATCCGCTGAGCACGACTCAAATGGTGCAAAACTTTTAGAACCTCTCGAAATGCAAATCGCAAAAAAAAAGACGATCCTAGGATCGTCTTTTTTTATCAATAATTGGTTCAATCGTATTGCTTTACTGATCGCCGTTTAAGGTACCAGCATCCGTTGCACCATTGATCGTTCCTGCATCAGTGGCTCCACCGTCAGTGGCTCCGGCATCTGTTGAACCGCCATCGGTTGTTCCAGCGTCTGTGGTACCACCGTCAGTTGTTCCGGCGTCTGTTGTCCCACCATCCGTTGTACCTGCATCTGTTTCTCCGCCATCCGTTGTTCCACCATCAGTTGTGCCGCCGCCATCGTCGTCGTCATCTGTCCCACAACCTCCTCTTGGGCAGACAGGACGCCCTTTACTATCATTATCTCCGCCCGATGATGTTGCGGGATACAGTTGCTTACATTCACACTGTTTCACGTTGTAGTTAAAGTTATCCGCGTTGGCGGCGCAATTCCAGTTCTTGTCTTTTATCTTATAACTAACGCCATCGACACCCTTGATAAGATATGTTTTGGCGGGACCGCCGTATTGAACACATTTGAGGGTCGACCAGTTCAGCTGAACTGCTTTTTGGCTCGTCATTGCCAATTTTTGAGTGATCGTGACAGACTCTTCCACCGATGTGGCATTGACAGTCATGATCCCAATAAAAAATGCACCTAAAATAGAAACTAATATTTTCATGTATTTCCCCTTTTTTATTTAAGACTCCTGTGTGGTGTAGTTCTTCGATGGGGAAAGGTAACGGTAAAAATCTGTGATTGAATATTTTTCTACAACCCGTTCCTAAAATGGACCCGGCTGCGTTAATTTTATACATTACAATTCAATGGCGCATTGCTTAAAGAGCCACGTCTCAACGTAAAAAGAAGGGAACGGCAAATAAGACAGGAACATTTAATAAGAAAATAATGAAAAAGAAAGCTGCAAAACTCAGCTCCATTGAAAAAAGTGCCATTAAAAAAACAGAGGAAACAACCATAAAAAAAGAATTACTTATGTTGTAAGCGGCAATCACACGCGAGCGTTTTTTTTCGTCAGACGCTTCCTGAATAAAAGCATTCAACGGCACAATGTAAAGACCACTCGCCACCGAAAGTAAAAATAAGGAGAGAGTGATCGCTGCTCCCAGTGGACTTAAAATGATATCGAGAAGCGAAGATGGCGCTACCACGTCACTTAAACAAAGCACACCCATGGCGAGCAACGAACCCGCCATGCCAATGGCTCCCCATTGAACCAGTTTCATATTGATTTTTTGTTTGGAAAAACGTGAACACAAAAAAGAACCGAATCCAACACCTACAGAAAATACGGTTAAAAAAAATGTCATTAAGTGTTCGCTAGACTGAAAGTGCTTAAGACAAAGTGGCGGCAAGATTGAAAGCACAAAGGCTCCGACAAACCAAAACCAGGAACCTGCCATCATTGCCGCGAAAACTTTTTTATTTTGAAGAGAAAAACGAAACTGTTTCCACGTCGCCGAGAAGGGCTCAAAATTCAATCTCATCAGCGGCTGGCTAGCTGGTGCTAATGGAATCATTCGACTCGTAAGATAACCAAAGATGGAAATCAAAATTAAAAGACTGGCAACAATCTCATGTCCTCCGGATAGCGAAATCAGAACGCCTCCAAAAATCGTGCCTAAGAGAATAGCTAGAAAAGTTCCTGCTTCGACCCAAGCATTGGCCGCCACGATCTGTGTGGTTGGAAGATGCTGAGGTAAAATGCTAAATTTTGCTGGCCCAAAAAAAGCCGAATGCAGTCCCATGAAGAAAAGTGTGACGATTAAAAAATCATAATTTTTAATCATCAATGCCCACGCAGAAAACAGCATCACAAAAATCTCCAAAATCTTTGTCGCGCGCAAAACTTGGCTCTTGTCGTACTTGTCCGAAAGCTCTCCCGCGATCGAAGAAAAAAGAAAAAATGGCAGAATAAAGAGCCCCCCAGCCAAGGCCACAGTTTGCTCTGAGGCCAAACCAAAAACACCGACGGATTGGATTGTTACGGCAATCACCAACGCGTTTTTTAATAAATTATCATTTAAAGCCCCGAGAAACTGCGTCCAAAAAAGCGGGTAAAAAGACTTTTGAGTGATTAAGGTACGAAAAGACATATCACATTGTTGGCATCTGTTATCACGAGGTCAACAGATGTCTCTATAAGTCAGCGTTTTGTGATGAAGATGTGGAGACTGCAAAGAGTAAACAATTTGACCATTCTCCTTCCCGACTTCGGTGATCAACGAGTTTTCAACCGGAATTTTTCCAAAGCCACCTGGAATATCTAGCATCAATTGCGGAATGAGGTGTCCCGAGAGACGACCGCGCAACTCGCGAATCAATTTTTGGGCTTTTTCCAAAGGCACTCGAAAATGGGAAGTCCCCCGTGCCAAATCCATCACATGTAGGTACTGATTGACCACACCTTGTTCACAAAGGGCGTAACTCAACTCCTTCAGGGTCTCGACATCGTCATTACAACCTTTCACGAGAACGCTTTGATTCAACAACGTTACCCCAGCCCCTCGCAACTTTTGAAAAGCTTGCTTAAGCTCTGGAGTTATTTCACGAGGGTGCATTGTATGAACCATAAAGATCACAGGTTTGTTGAGACTCTTAAAAAGAGCGACCAAGTCATCTGTCACACGAAAGGGGTTAAAAATAGGGAATCGCGTGTGCAAACGCAAGGCGCGCAGATGGGGGACTCGCGAAAGTCGCACTAAAACCTTTTTCAACTTCTCATCACTGTAAAGGAGTGGATCACCACCAGAAAAAATCACTTCGCGAAGCGAGGATGTCTTTTCAATATACATCAAAGACTCCTCAAACTCATTGGCCGAAAACGTGTTTTCCGGCTTGGCCACCATCTCTCGTCGAAAGCAGTAACGACAGTAGGAGGAGCAGAGAGGCGTTAAAAACAACAAACACCGATCGGGATAGCGGTGAACAATACACGGAGCTGGTTTGTGATTCATCTGCTGATCAACGACACGGTCCCCGATGGGATCGGCCAGCTCTCCCTCCCGCCAATGAAGCTCTGCCAAACTTGGCAAACAGATTTTGGCGAGTGGATCTTGAGGGTTCTTGAGATCAAGCAATGAAAGATAATACGGTGTCACCTGAAATTGAAAAACTTTCGAGGTTTGTTCAACGCCCAGTTCGAGCCAAGGAATTTTCTCGCGCAATTCAGAGAGATCTTTGATCGCATTGGACTGCTGCCACGTCCAGTCGTTCCATTCGCATGTGCCCAAAACCTCATCAACTTTATACATGCGATGGTTCTAACAAAGGAACCGGTGACTGTAAACGGGAGATCTTAGAGATTCCCTAGGCTTTTGGTCCAGGTTCAGGTCTACACACTACCTTCACCGTTAGACTCCCGGCATACTGATTTTATGGATTTAGCAAGTATTATAGGTGTCATTTTAGGGTTGGTCGCAATTTTGGGTGGGAACGCATTAGAGGGGGGGCATTTAGACTCTCTGATGCAGTTAACTGCTGCGTTGATCGTCATCGGTGGAACCTTTGGAGCTGTCTTGTACTCCAACACCATGACCGATATTAAGACGGGGTTGCGCTATTTTGGAAAAACTTTTTTCGATACGCATTCGGATATGAAAAAGAATCTCGAAGAGATCATTCAGTGCGCTCAGATCGCGAAAAAAGAGTCCATTCTCTCTCTCGAAAAGCGATTAAACACCATCGAAAATGATTTTTTTCGAGATGCCATTTCGGCAGTGATCGATGGGATTGATCCGGTGATGGTGCGCGATATTTTTGAAACACGCATGCAAATGGAAGAAGATGAGATCTCCGCGGGCGCCAAGATCTGGACAGACGCTGGTGGCTTTGCTCCAACCATTGGGATTATCGGAGCTGTTCTTGGTCTCATTCACGTGATGAGCAATCTCTCGGATCCTACAAAGTTGGGCTCTGGGATTGCGGTTGCGTTCGTTGCTACTGTTTACGGCGTGGGCTCTGCGAACTTATTCTTTTTACCGGCAGGGAACAAAATCAAGAAAAAAGCTCACCATAACACAGCAGAAAGACAAGCTTTGCTGGAAGGCGCCTTGATGATTGGTGCCGGAATCAATCCAAAAGTCGTCGAAAGAAAACTGCGCGCCTATACGGGAATAGAAGCAGAAAATGGCTAAAAAGAAACGGCATGAAGAGCATGAAAATCACGAGCGATGGCTGGTGTCTTACGCCGACTTTATCACTCTGCTTTTTGCTTTTTTTGTGGTGATGTACGCAACCTCCAACAAAGATCCCGTGAAACAAAAACAATTCGAAGGCTCGATCAGAAACACTCTCAACTTAGGCGTTTACGGAGGCGGTTTTAATCCCCTCAATATGCAAGTGGGCTCGGAAATGGACCCTATCGGAAAACAAATGAAAAATGCTTTGCCAATTGATATGCAAAGTTATTACCAAAAAAAGATCAATTCCCGTCTTAGTAAAGAAGAAAAGGGCGGACTGATTCAGGATATTACCTACGATTCCAGCGGCGTTCGCATTCGATTGCAATCGTCGAATCTTTTCAAACCCGGCGAAGCCAAAATCAACGATTCGTCTCGTCTCGCGCTGGGAAAACTTGCGATTATTCTAAAAAACTCCAATCGCCCGGTGATTATCGAAGGCCATACTGACAATCAGCCTTTCACAGGCCAAGGAGACATCAGTAGCAATTGGGAATTGGGAGCTGTTCGCGCAACCACCGTGGTTCGCCTTTTTGTGAGCGATTTTAGCATCCCGGCCGCACGATTGTCTGCGGCAAGCTACGCAGACACCAAGCCCATTGCAGGAAATGACACCGCTCAAGGGCGCTCTGACAACCGCCGCATCGAAATCTTTATCCCCGCCACCATCACCAAATAAATTGTCTCATATTGAGAAAAAACCGCCCTCGGCTTAAGAAATATCTAGTCCTGTCGATAAGAAGATATGCGTATTGTACTCGCTCTAAGCCTATTTATGGTGCTCTCTGGTTGTGCCAAAGTTGTGGATGACTTCGTCACTGGCGGCGATCCTGCGATCACACCACCCGTCATCGGTGGCGGTAGCGACGATGATGGTGCATTCAAGATCACACCGGGCTCGGTTCGCAGTGCCGGTACAAATATCTCGATGAAAGCGGTGATTACAACAAACCGACATGTCAGTACAGGCAACAATGTGAGCGCCGTCATGGGACTTCATAAGAGTCGATAATTTAAGAACTTTTCCCTAACTCCTAGACCAATGGCTGGGCTTGCCCCGTCCCCATGACCATTCACTTTCCGTTCCAACTGTTCTGTAGTTCAATAGGATAATGTCCATTAAATGGAAAATTACGTTAAGTCTTATTATCGTCTCGCTTTGTCTGGTCTCGATCTACATTTTTACAGCCACGCATATTTTTGAATCCGATAAAATCAGCTACATTTTTGATGAGCAGCAAAATAGAATTCAGCTACAAGTTCAAAAGTTTAATCAAGCGATCGATAGTTCAATTTGGTTCGCGCGTTTGTTATTTAAAGATCAAGTCATTACCGAAAAGAAAAATGATCAAGAAGTTCTTCTAAAAAATCAAAACTTTATCGATGCTATTTTTACTTTTAATTATACCGATAAAAATCTTCAGCCGTTTTTCGTAAAAAGTCCGGAATTAACCATCAAGACCGACGGAATTTACAGAAAAATTAATTATAAAAAAACCCATGTTGTGCACTACAAAGACGACTACTTTATTGCATCTATTCCTCTCCGCCATGAAGTCAATAAGGTCTTATTGTTGTTGATTCAGTGGAAGCAAGAGACCAATGAGTCTGTGAACACACAGAATATTTTCTTCGAAAATCTGACGCCGATAAAAATGAGTGGCACAGATTATATCAATGCAGGACAAGCGACCGAAGTGATAAAAAACTTCGTCACGACTACCGCTGACATCTCTAGCACAACGACAAAAATCAAAATGAATGGCTCCTCCTATCTTTCTTCTTTTGCGAAAACCAACCATGACGGCCTCAACTTTGTATCCCTCACCGACGAAAAAGATGCGCTCATGGCCCTCAATGAACTTTACAACAAATCCATCATCTTCTTGATCATCAGCGCGCTGATCACCTTTGTCGTCTCTCTGTTGCTTTCAAACAGCCTCACCTATCGCATCAATCAACTCACGGACCTTGCAAGTGAGATCGGAAAAGGAAATTTTGATATCGCTTTCGACGAAAAAAGCACAGATGAGGTGGGAATTTTGTCGCGTGCCTTTGGAAAAATGGGTTCGGAAATTAAGAAACTTTTTGCTGAAAAAATCGAAAAAGATCGAATGGAACGCGAGCTCAAAAATGCGGGTATTATTCAGGACAAACTTTTTCCTGTCGAAAAAAATAAAAAGTATGATGACTACTTGGTCTCCGGTTTTTATGTAACCTCCACAGAATGCGGCGGCGACTGGTGGCACTATTATAAATACAATGATGATTTGTTTTTAATCATTGCCGATGCAACGGGGCACGGAACGCCAGCAGCTCTTGTGACCTCAGCCTCCAATGCCGTCTTTGCCTATTTACGCAAAAAGGAAAGTACTCTCGAAGAATTGGTGGATGTGTGGGATGACGTTGTTTACTCCACGTCCAAGGGCGAGGTGCTAATGACAGCCCAGATCTGTCGCCTGCATTTACCAACGGGAAAGGGCGAACTGATTAACTTGGGGCATGAGCCTCCCGTTTTATTTATCGCAGAAAAGAAAACAGGGAGTTACATCCCACTCCCCCCCAACTACAGTCTAGGTGAACAAAAAAATACCTCAAAAAAAATCCAGACTTTTGAATTAAATCCTGGCGACCATCTCCTGCTTTACACTGATGGAGTTCAAGCATCGATGTTTCGTGAAAAACAAGAAATGAGCGAAAAGCAGATTTTAAAGCTTTATAACCTCTACTTTCAATCCAACGTGAATAAAGATGATCTTTGCACATCGCTCTATCGATTTTTAAGAGAGAAGTCGGATCCCATTCAACAACTCGAAGATGATATCACTTTTGTCTCGGTGAGCCGCGACGTCTAGGGCGTGTGGACAATTAAAAGTGTGTCTATATGATTTAAAATTGATTTGAATCGAGGCGCGAGGAGGAATTGCTAGCAGAGCGCTAACAAGACGACGAGCAACGAAGAGTCAGATCAATTTTAAATCATATAGACACACTTTTAATTGTCCACACGCCCTAGACCACTCGCTCATCAAATCGATGAGTGACAAAATTTTGATACGTCGCAAGTCTACTGAACTAAGTCTATTTCTAGAGGCAAGACCTAACGCTTAGCGATAGAAATGTTAATATTTAACTGTGGGAGATTCTTACCTTTTTCGCGGATTAAAACCATTTGAACGGCGACTTATTTATTTGAGTTGTTTGGGCATTCTTTTTTGTCTCTACCTTCTTCGTTTTCATAATTTTTCAAATTTAAATAATGGCCAAGCAGAAAAAGAAATTGGTTATCTTGCAGAAACACAATCCGACATTCGCATAAAAAACTATGCGCAAACTTTATGGCAATCTGCTCAAAAAAATCAAAAAGTTCGCGAAGGTGATAAAGTTTATACGGGCGCCAAATCTTTTGCGACAATCAGCCTTATGAACGAATCCAGAATTGAACTCAAAGAAAACAGTCTCGTCGAATTTAAAAAACTCAATAATCAAAATATCGCAAATCTTGATGAAGGTGAATACCGTGTTGCGGTCCTTAAGGATTTAAAAATCGCGATCAAGGGACAAATCGCAAGCATCGAGGGAAGTTCAGAAATTATTTTGAAGGTAGATAAGAATAAAAATATCAGCGTTGAAACCCTCAAAGGAACACCCACCATTCAGTATCAATCGAAAACCTACTCTCCCACAAAAGAGTCGCAGTTAGATATCGCTCATTTACAACCTGAGCCGCTCACAGAAGTCTCTGCGGCCACACCCATTCAGGTGAGCCTCGAATCTAAAAATTATGATTACTACTTAAAACTCTACGATGTGTACGATCGTATCGGTTCGCAGTTGAAGCTCAAAGACAAATCTACACAGCTTGTGCGCCTCAAAGTCCCACTCACAATTGAAACGTTTGATAGCTCCTCAGAAATTCTTGTGGAATATTCTAATCAAAAAGATTTTTCTGACTCTCGACGATTCTCTGTGGATTCTCTCGACCGCAGTCTTCCGCAAGTCTATTTGGGAGACAACTACTGGCATTGCAGTCAAAACGAAAAAGATTGGTCAAGCAAAGCTCACTTCCATGTGCGCGCTCTTGTTCTCCCCACCTCGCAGGTCAGCGCCCGTTTTGACAAACAAACACTTTATCTGAGAGACGGACTGGCCGAAGTGGATGTTCATTTATCGACCCAGACAACTGCCAATGGGTTTTTAGTGGAATCGTCACGCAAACCTCTTTTTGATAGCGGCGCGACAACCTACTGGTCTTATCAATCTCAACTTCATCTCAAATTTACACAACCGGGTAAGTACTACTATCGCTTCCGTGCCGTCGACGAAGATTTACGATTGGGAGAATGGTCAGAGACAACCACCGTTGATGTGAATGAGTCTGCCAATCTCATCGCTCCCCAATTTGCTCGCCAGGATTACAAAACAACGTCCGGTGAAAGTCTTCTTCTCTCGTGGAACAATCCAGATAAAATGAAAAACTTTAAGGTGAAGATATTTAATACTACCGAAGAAAAAATCGTCGAAAAAGTGGTTACGAATCCTTTTCTTCGTTGGACTCCAAAGAATGCCGGAAACTATTATGCCGAAGTGCAGAGCATCGATCCTTATCAGCACCTGTCTGAGCCAGGAACGGCATCCATCACTGTGAAAGCCATTGAAGTTCGCGTGACTGAGAGTGAAAGCTCACAAGGCGGAGGCAAAGGTGCTGGCGAGACTGAGGGCCAAGATGGGGAAGATCGCGACGTAGCCTCCGAAATTTCCAAAGATGATCTCGACGTCAAAATGCAATACCCAGTGATTCAACTCGGCTTTAATGCTGATTTTATTTTATCTAGATTTACTTTCTCGACAAATTATTATGACGGCTTTAATTCCAAGGCCCTTGCCGATGCTCGCGTGGCCCCGATTGCAACACCGGGCCTTCAAGCCACAGGACTCAAGTGGTATGATCATCACGGACTTGAGGGTTTGATTCAAAAGAATCTGACAAGCAACGAGCCTGGATCAGCTGATTTTTACACTCTCGAAGGTCGCTACCATTATCGCTTTTATGATTCACAAACGCGCGCCGACAATGTGGGCTTTCATATCTCGCCTTTTGTTGGCTATGAGATGTACTCCAACAGCAACTTCGCTAACTTTCTGTCGAAATACAGTCTGTTAAAAGTAGGTGTCTTCTTTGAGTTGCCTTTGATGAACAGTTGGACCCTCGGGTTAACTGGTGTCTACGGCACCGGGGATTCTCTTACTAAGTACGAAGCCATGTGGGACATGGCTTACTTCTTCAAAAAACAGTGGGCCATGGGCGTGGGCCTTAAAACCAGTATTTTGTTTGGGACCAGTGACGAATTCCCGCTTTATCCCGACTATCGCGAGGGTTACTCGCTTGGTCAGTTTAATCTTCGATACTTTTTCTAAGCAATCTCTGCTAAATCTAATTTTGTGACTGATTTTTTTTCTTTATCCCCAGATGTTGTTTTGCAATCTGTTGAAAAACAAGGCTACCTTGCAACGGGCGAGCTTTATCAACTGAATTCCTACGAAAATCGTGTCTTTAATATTCGCCTCGAAGCATCTGCGCAACACGAAGAAACTCAATTGATTGGGAAGTACTATCGACCGGGACGATGGAATCTCGCCGCTCTCAAAGAGGAACATGATTTTTTACAAGTACTTAAGAATGAAGGCATCGAAGTTGTTGCGCCCCTACTTCTTAAAAATCAATCGACTCTCGATACACTTCCCGGTCCCATTTATTATTCCCTTTTTCCTAAAAAAACAGGAAGAATGCCCGAAGAGTTCATGTCTGGGGATTGGGAGCGAATTGGCTCTTTGCTTGCACGCTTACACAATTGTGGAGCCCAAAAAAAGTTTCGCCATCGCCCTACAATGGGAACGTCTCAACATTTGGGATGGCAAAGCTTGGAAGTGCTGGAACATTGGGTGAGTCCGGAAATATGGCCACGTTATGAGAACGCCTGCCTGGATATTTTGGATTTTTTAGATGAACGTTTGGATCCCAATTCTTTTTTAAGAATTCATGGTGACTGCCATCGTGGTAATATTTTGTCCACAGGAGATCATTTCTTTTTTGTTGATTTTGATGACTCGATCAACGGCCCCGTTGTGCAAGATTTATGGATGCTATTGCCTGGGGACATTAAGGACACAGCGCTCGAACTCGAACAATTTTTAACTGGCTACACACAATTTCGCGATTTTAAAAAAATAGATCTTGATCTCATCCCCGCGCTGCGAGGTTTGCGAATTTTTTCCTATGCCGCCTGGATTGCCAATCGCTGGAAGGACCCGTCATTCCCACGATTGTTCCCACAGTTTAACTCTTATAATTATTGGAGCGAAGAAGTGGAGTCATTGGAACGAATGGCGTGGTCTTTATAAGATTCTTTAAATGGAGCTTGCGACCGTGGTAACAAGCTGTTGATCGATGATCCATTCATTCACGCGATTATACCATTCGTATTTTTCCTCACGGTTCAAATCCTTACAGCGGTACGCCTCGGTGTCCATGCGACTTTCGCCCACTTGATGACGAACAGATTGCAACCATAGGTTCAAATACGCTTGATCAAAAACAGGTTGAGTTGATACCGTCTCTAACTCACGAAGTAACAGACCTAAAATCACATTTCTGTTTACAAACCCTGCCGACT
>CAZOGU010000012.1:0-52769 GCA_964579625.1 uncultured Pseudobdellovibrionaceae bacterium | reverse complement strand
ACCACGTTTATTTATCGGTAGTATTTGTACTAACTTAAGGAACTGGACGAAAGTTAGACAAAATAAATATTATGATACTCAAATGAGTTATAAAGAAATAATTATGAAACATATAATGTCTTAAAATGAGACTACTCATTGATTCTCTACGGATCGCTATAATCCATAAAAAGCCAAACATCATAAATTTGTGTTGTTTATCTCATAATAAAACAATGAAAAATAATTAGATTTTGTTCCAGTCAGGAACTCGGCCACTGCTTGTTGCTTCTGATCCACTACCTGGGTCTGTATTCATCAGTCCCAGTTTGTCGTTGATTTGGTTAAAAACTCCCAAGGCTCCCCGATTCTTGTCAGCTGATTTGTATAACGATCTATGGATGTCGAAGGAAATTCGTTACGCGGCCATACGTGTCCAAAGCCAGTGCTCAACGAAACTGTATTATTCCCACCCCTTTGTATTTCATACTCTGATTTTGGAACATTGAATGCATAAAAAAGCGAAGTCCATAAACGGTTTAGTAAATCACCATTGTAGTTTGTTGGCGGATTACCATAAGGACTAATCGGCATATCAAGTCGACTGAGATCCGCAACCAATCCAGATCGAATTCTACCCCCAGCAGACCCCAACAGCATTATACTTTTTGCAGATCTCGGTGATTGAAGTCTTTATTTCCATTTGCTCTTTGATGATTTTAAATTTCTGGTCTGGCGAAAACTTACGACGTTGTTTATCCTGTTCTTGTTCCATATTGATCACTCCTTTGACGCAATACTTGGATTAAATCATACCTTAAATGATTGCATCAAAAGTACGGTTAACAAAAAAGAGGGACAGTGTGGTACGAGCTGGACTGCCAGCTTTATAAAAAAGAACACGCTCAAGACTTATTTTTGTCATCACAAAAGTAATAATTTCCCTATCTGATACAACAGCTATAAACAGTTCATCAATGGCGTTGGTACAAATCCTGTAATTGATAATCATGGATTTGGAGGTGTTCGTGAAGACACTTAAACAAATAGGCCTAATTATCGTCGTCTGTGCGATTTCGGATACAGCCTTTGGTTTTAACGAAAACCCAATTCCCTCCTATGCTTTTATCAATAATGAATTTAAAGCCTACCCCCAGTGCCAAACGCTGGCTATTGGATTCTCTCCTTACTTTATTCTCAATACAGACCTGAGTAATACGAATAACTACCTCCGCAAAGGAAGTATTCTCGATTACACAAAAAGAAAAGTCATTCGTTCATGGGACCTTCAGAAAGAGCTGCCACTCAACCTTTCTCTCTTCGACTCTCTTCTGGATTCTTCAGACAAATGGATGATCAAAGTTATTAAAGCAAAAGATGAAGACCTTTCCTTTTCGCTAGCAGGCAAAATCTTGCAATCCCAAAAATCAGAGTCTCGTCATCTTGTTCAAAATTGCTGCACGGATTCCTCCTGTGAAATCTTGCCTCTTTATAAAGTATATGAAAATAAAAAATGGATCGCCAATCTCGCATTCCATCCAAAAAAATCAAGCTTTTTAGAAACCTACATCTTAGTGAAAGGAACAGAAACCCTGATAAAACCAAAAACTCTGACTCCCTTAACCGCTCCTACAAAATACATCCCTACAGTTCCTAGCGACCAAATAACACCTTCCTCCGTGGTTTCACCATCTGCAACAGTCCGTCAAGGATCCCAACAAAATGTTGTCTGCACCCGCTCTGAGTCCTTAAGAATTTATGACGACACTTTAAATACTGTGATCTATCAAATTCAACGCTTTCAATCGATTCAAGTCTTTCAAGGATGGGACGGAAAAAATATTGAAAAATGGAATGGATCTGTTCGACTGTTAAAGGTACAAGCAGAAAATGCGAAGGGACAAGAAATCAATGGCTGGGCTGCCGCCAATTTTATAAAAAAACCAGCAGACTGTGATGGCTTTAGCCTTATCGGAAGCCCTACCGGAGAAACTCTCATCGAGGGTTCAACAATCGTTGTCGACACAACTTCAGGGGATTACCGATTCCCCACTGCAAAAAAACCAATATACGATTATGTCAAAGGTTCAGGGGGTAGATACTTTGGGGCCCCACGTGAAGGCCGACGGCATGCTGCTGCCGATCTCTTTCGCCCGGACAACGAAAATATCTATGCCATCACCAGTGGGACTGTTTTAAGAAAATATTATTTCTATTCAGGAACCTACGCCGTCGAAGTCCAACACGACACCGGACCCGTGGTTCGTTACGGAGAGGTCGCCGCTAAAAATGTTTCCAAATCCGAGGCCGGAAGTCGCGTTATCAAAGGCCAACACATCGGCTACATCGGCCAATTGGGAATGCTCCACTTCGAAATGTATTCAGGCGCAAAAACAGGCCCGCTCACGCAAAGAGGAAATGGAACCTACTCTCGCCGCTCTGATCTCATGGACCCAACGTCTTATTTAAAAAAATGGGAAAACGAAACTTTTTAATGGAAGGAAAATATGAATACAAAACGATGGCCACTCCTTATGCTTGTTTTAACTCTCTGCCTCACAATCTATTGGTTTAAAAAACGAGAGATTTCCATTGGCGAAAAGTCGTTGCAGAGTACCTCCACTGCCTCGCCAAATGTGCACCAGCAAAGTTATGCAAGGTCTCATAAAAAAGACCGGCCTCCACAATCAAAGCCGACGTTTCAATCTCGCAACGTGCGTTTGATGACGGAATTTTTAAAATCCTCAGCCATCAAATCAGATATGCCCAGTGTGCTTGCCAATCTTCAAAAACTACAAACCCAACCCACTTATTTTCAAGACTCAAATCCCTCGACAGGAAGTCTTTATGTGATTCGCACCGAAAAACCTCTCCCCGGAACTCGCTACTTTCACGCTCAGTATTTTTCTGATGAAAACAAAAAACCATTTTTACAGCACATGTCGTTCGAAATCCCCCCAGGAAAAGACTCTCTCAAAGTTGCGGCTAAAAACGTAAAAGACGTTTTCCCGCACCTCTCTAGCCCCGAAATTCAAAAAGACGGTTTTATACTTTGGAAGTGGAAAAGTGGGTATAATGTTTGGATTATGCGCCTCACTAAAGATCAATTGAGCGGAGACCCATTTAACGCCTATACAGACCAAGATGAAGGCACCGTAAAAATTGCGATGGAACTGGATATCGGAGACGAACACGACCATGAATAGGGTAAAGAAAAGCCTATAGAATGATAGACTTTCCTTTACCCCAATGGAAGTTGATCTCACTTTAGACAGTGATTACATAGAATCAACACTTTTTCACTGTCTCAAGGTAGTACATTAAATTATTGTTATAATTTAACTACTTACCGCGCCTCACTTCAAGTGTTTTGGCATCTTGTTTGCTGCTCTTAGATTCAAGGGGTGCATTATGAAAACAATAATTCTGTTAGCCATGATGGTTTTTTTCTCAGTTGCGGGGGCTTTGCCGGAGCCTGCAGAAAGATCGATCAACGCTGCAGATTTTCAAACCTGTTTCTTTGAATCTGCCGATGTAGGTAAAATGAAGTTTAGAGGGGCCACTCGCGAAGAAGCCTTCGAACGAACCGCTCGTGCTTGCCTCCAAGTGCGCGTTCAAGGGTATATTAAAATGAGAGGTGATGTGCCCACATCGGAACGCAAAATTTTATTTGCTGAAGATTGCGTCAATAAGACCTTTTGCAAGCACTAGTCACCGAGTCTCAGGTTGACATCTGTTTTGGTATTAAAGTAAAAATATCCTATGTTAAAACCCATTCTTGATTTTCTTTTTGGTAAAGATGCAAAAATTTTTAATAAAAAAGGCACTGTCGAGCACGACTTAGGCAAACAAAAATGGTCTCAGTGGACTGACCGTTTTTCTAAAAATCCTGACTATGATTTTTATCGCCATCAAGGACGCTCACAAAAAAGTACACAAACCGAAAAATCTTCGTCCTCTCATTAAACAACCATCGACGGGACTTTAAACCTCGTGACGGGTTATTATTATCCGTTCATTCAGGCGCTTTTACTTTTTCTAATTTACATTCGAACTTAAGACCTCTTCTCCATGGCACATTGATTGCTCATCTCCCATTGTGTTTTATAACCAAGGAGTATTTATGGCACGTATTTTAGTATTTCTTTTCCCCCTGATTCTTTTAAAAACCGTATTAGCCGCAGAAATTTTTACCCTCCATATCTCTTACCCTGTTAAAAAGCAAATTGAAGACAGTTGTCCTTGGATCTCTTTAATAGACGTTCAAAAACTCTCTGTTACTCAGCCAGAAGAAATTGGCTGGAGTGGTGGAGATGTTGGCAAGGCTTTAGGAAACCTTCTCGATGATACAGGCCTTGAAACAAATTTTTCAACCATCGCTAGCGATCTACCCAAGGGGACAAAAGCCATTCTTTTTGACACCCAGTATTTTAATAACAACGGAGGGGCGTCGATACTAGTCGAGGACATCAATCTGGTGAATACTCAGGGTGATGAAATTTCTTTGAACTTGGGTGATGATGAAATCCGTGAACTTAAACAAACCAAAGATCAGTCTGGAGAGTCTCTATTGGTTTGTTTTACAGATGATGAAAACTATGTTCGTGCCTCAACCAAAGTTTCTCATAAGAATGTGGATGGGTCCCGACCAACTCTAGGGATCAGCGCTCTTGTTGAGAAATAACAGCCTTCAGCACTTCATCTTTTGTTTTGTTCGGGTTTTCGATCGCAAACAAAGTCGCCTGCTCTAACTTTTTACCAAGTTCAGGGCCAGGGGGCACTCCTGCTTTTAAGAGATCCGATCCCGAAATCACAGGCGCCGGAAGCACACCGCTTGGCGCGTATTTTGTTAAAAATGTTTCCCATACATTTGTGCAATCTCCCGCTTTTAGTGCCGCACCCATTTTTTTCCAAAAAGCCACCACGTCTTTCATCTCGGGCTCCTTCATCAATCGAACCCAAGCAGGAAGTGTGGGTGTTTTTGAAAAAAGAAACTCTTCCAACTCCAGACTCAATTTTACAAAGCGAATCGTTTCGTTAGAAATTTTAAAAATCGATAGCTCATTTAACGCTTGCTTCTTTGAGAAGGAACTTTGCAAATAAACCAGCGCTGCCCATCCCCATTTTTTATTCACTGACTTGGCAAAAAAAGTCTCCAGACCCTCCTCATTCCACGACCAGTTTGCAAAGAGAACGGAGTTCAACTTCATCTCTTGCAACTGTTTAAAAAATAAAAAGGGCTGATCGATCGAAAATGCTTTATTGATTTCGTCCTGCCATCGCTCGCGTGACACTTTTATTAAATCGACCGCTTTTTGTTGAATCGCCGTGAGCGTCTTTTGTTCCACAGAAAAATTCAACTGGGCAGCAAAACGAGCCGCACGCAGCAGGCGTAAAGAGTCTTCTGCAAAACGCTCTTGCGGATTTCCGACGGTTCGCAAAATTTGATTGTGAAGGTCTTTTTGCCCTTCGACAAAATCAATCAGCTGGTTTTTAAAAGGGTCAAAAAACATAGCGTTGACAGTAAAATCCCTGCGCGCAGAATCTTTTTCGATCGATGAGTACAAAACCTTCTCCGGGTGCCGTCCGTCTTTGTAATCAAACTCTTCACGAAATGTGGCCACTTCGATAGGCTCTTTTCCCTCGGCAATAACCACGCGACAGACCCCAAAATTTTGGCCAACCATCACAACTTTATCAAAAAGCGCTTCGACCTGTTCTGGAGTCGCCTCCGTGGCCACATCCAAATCCTTTGCCAAACGGCCTAAAAGAGCGTCCCGCACGCAACCACCTGCCAAAACAGTCTGAAAACCTTTTTGTTGAAGGGTTTTGCAGATCGCAAAGACGTCATTCCACTGGGGGTGTTTGTGCAAAATCGTTTCTATCATCTGCCTCAGTCTAACAGGTTCACGGACAAGGGCTCAATTTAAAATTTCCCTGATTATCTTTGTTTATGATAATAAGAACCTATGAGTGAGCTGGAAGCGATTTTTGAAAAACATCAGGTGGAACATTGGAGCTGGACACCGCTTCAAACTCCAATGAGCCTGGAGTTTTATAAAACATGGATCGAAAGAGGCTACCATGGCGACATGGAATACCTTAAAACTCATATCGCTGCCAAAGAGGATCATCGCCTGCTCTTACCCAAAGCGCAAAGTGCCTTTGTATTAACAGCCAATTATGGTCTACAAAAAAACACTTTGCCCACGCCTCACCTTCAAATCGCTGCTTATGCGCAAGGTGAGGATTATCATTTTTGGCTGAAACAAAAGGTGGAGGCTATTTGCTCGGAATTAAAAGCTCTGCACCCCTATGAACATTTTTTGGGATTTACAGACTCGTCACCCGTTCTCGAACGGGACCTCGCTTATCGCTCCGGACTTGGTTGGATCGGCAAAAACACCTGTTTGATTGATCGCAAACAGGGAAGTCTTTTTTTGATTGCAGAAATCTACTCCACTCTTGCACCACCAACCACCTCAAAACCCCTTGTGCCCGATCATTGTGGCACCTGTGATCGCTGCATCACCGCTTGCCCCACCCAGGCCCTCGAGAGCGATCGTACACTTAATGCCACAAAATGCATTTCCTATTGGACGATTGAATCTAAAAAAGTCCCTCCTGTAGAACTGAGAGAAAAATTTGCGGGTTGGTTTTTTGGCTGCGATATTTGCCAAACGGTTTGCCCCTGGAATATGAAAGTTCGAGATTTAGCAAAAGAACCCAATGCGAAGTCTTCGCCACAAGATCTCGAGGATGAATTACGTTTGATATTGCGGAGTACTAATAAACAGCTTCTTAAACTCTTTGCAAAGACCCCGCTCGTTCGCGCAGGAGGCCGAGGGCTTAAACGCAATGCACTTATCGTGATTGCCAATCTTCGTCTGCAGAACCTTCGAGACGAGGTTCAAACATTTACAACTCATAAAGAACTTGGGGAACTCGCCCATTGGACATTGGGTGAACTTCAATGATTAGCCCATAAAGTAAGCAATGCTGCTGATTGCTAAAACAAGTCATATTCATTGCTTCAGATTTGTGTAAAATGAAGATTATTTACTGATATCCAAGGAGGCGTTTTGTGTCTAAAGCATGGAAATTGCTGACAACAAAAACTGGCGAAAAAGTAAAAGTGGATTCCGAAGACTACGAAGACTTAATGAGTCGCAGTTGGCGAGTGATCTATCGCGGAAAAGAAAAAAAACCTCTTGTGGTCACCAGCATTCGCACCGGCGATTCTTCCCGAACAATGTCATTGGGCCAGTATCTGATGAAACCGAAAAAAGGGAAAATGGCCTACCCCCGCCGCTGGCAAGCGGGCTTGGATTATCGCAAAGAAAATATTGTCGTCTGTAGCATGAAAGAACGTCAACGAATGCTCCCCAAGCGCGCCGAAAAAACTTCATCAAAATTTAGAGGTGTTTCTTATATTCGTTCTAAAAAAATCTGGCGTGCGCGAATCGAAAAAAACAATAAGGCTTTTTTCCTCGGTGATTTTGCCACCGAAGATGCGGCAGCGCGCGCTTACAATAAAGCCGCCCGCGATCTTTTTGGGGACCTCGCGTATCAAAACATCGTCGACAGAATTAAAGATCGTCGTGATCGTCGATAATTCTGATCAAAAAAAAGGCCGGTCATAGACCAGCCTTTTTTATATCAAGATGTTTGTCTCTTAATTATTGATCAGAAGATGTTCCAGTTGCAGCAGCACCACCGCAATTAAAACCAGCACCTTCAAGATTGGTTTTAATTTTGCTGGAAACTGTGTCGCAATAATTCATTGATTTTGCGACAGCGACAGTTTTGTCTGCGCCCATTTTATTATAAACCACACCACATCCACCTTCTGTTACATTCAGAATCGAGATTTTGCGTGTGTCGGATTTATTTGTGCATGTCACAGACGACTTCTCTGTGCCGTTGATTACTGGAAGACCAGAATCATCAGACGATGCTGTCTCTGAAACTGGAGCTGCACTCTTTTTTGTTTTTTTAGCAGCAGTCATATCTGTGCTTTTTGTTTCAGTGGCTGCAGGAGCTGTGGCCTCTGGAGTTGTTGTCGCGGCTGTATCTGTTTTCTTTGCTGATGAGCACGCGACAAACGCAAGCATCAACAAGGATCCTAAAACTAACTTCATAAAGACCTCTCTTTTTGTTGTTTCATAAGGGTAAACAAATACTTATAACGAATCTATAAAAAAGTAAGACGTACCGTGTCGTTCTCCTCAGTTTGCCGGACCTTCGTTGAGTTCTTTTACAGTTAGTGGCTTAGTTTCATCAACTATGTCGATGTGCTTGTCGAGGCGTCCTGATCAACAGATAGGAAATTATGAAAATAATAACTTATCTATTCACAATTCTATCACTGGCAAATTGTGGAAGTGGCGTAGAACCGAATATAGTCATCTCGCAATCTTTATAATGCGATGCGCCATTTCGCTTGGGCTTTTTTCTACAATACCTGATATCGAGTATACCCGTTAACTCGTATATAGATATCCGGTATTGTATTGGTAGCGGGAGAGGGAGTTGAACCCCCGACACGCGGATTATGATTCCGCTGCTCTAACCACCTGAGCTACCCCGCCGACACAAAAGATTCGTAGAAATTTGTAGTTCTCAACCCTCACGGAGTCAAGCTTCTTGGGCGGGCTTTGAGAAGGACTACCTCCTGATTCCTCGACATGGTAAAAAAGTGCTCATGATCTTATCAATTCTCGCTTGTTTCTTTTTAACTCCACTTTCAGCTCAAACTTTGGAGGAGCCTGCCACTCCGTCCAACTTGCCACTTTTTTTGCAAAAAGCGAAATCCGAATACATCCAACACCCCATTCACAAAAACTTACAGAATCACTATTACACCCTCAACAAAGGCCAACCCAAAGCGATTGTTTTTTTGCCGGGTTTGGGAGAATCGGCGCTCAAGTACTATGAGATCCCCGATCATCTTCAAATCCCAAACGCCACATTTTATCTCTGGGATCATATTGGTCAGGGTTTCTCAAGCCATCTGCTACCTTCAGAGCCCAAAAAAGTTCACATCGACACGTTCGAAACTCACCTCGTGGCGCTGAAACAATTTTTGCAGAGCTTGCGCAATAGCCATACCGAGATCATTGTCATTGGACACTCCATGGGAGCCCATCTTGCACTCCGCTTGGCTTCGGAAAACCCACAGATCCTAGACAAGCTTGTTTTGTCTTCACCTTTAATCAATATCAACCAAACTTGGATCCCTGTTCGGTTTGTGGCTTGGGTTTTGAATCTCTTTCCCGAGACTTCTTATCCACCTCTTTATTTTTTATTTTCTAAAAAAACTGATGGCGGAAGTCGTCTCACTCATAGTACGGTACGGCAAAGACAGTATCAAAAAACCATCCGTCTCTATCCACGTATCGAGCGACAGGGCGCCACGATTGGCTGGATCAAGGTCGCACAGACTTCTATTGATAAAATGTCCTTGATCGATTGGACTCGCATCACGATGCCCATTTCTCTATTGCAGGCTGAAACTGATTTTCTTGTGAGCAATGACAAACAAACAGAGGTTTGTAAAAAACTTCCAAACTGCCAGCTTGAAAAAATCCCAGGAAGTTTGCACGAAATTTTATTTGAGGCCGATCCCGTCCGTAACCTTGCCATCCATAAAATCCGACAATTTGTGAGCACGGCTCAAAAGTAATTCGGGCTTACTTAGGACTGAAGGCGAAATGTATACGGAAGCAAATCTTTAAAAAGGATTTCTTTTTGAATCCCTTGAAGGTTGGCTAAAAACAATGGCGTTTCCGGGGCTAAAAATTCACTCAGTGTTTGTAAACAAAGTCCACAGGGACTCGCGACCGGAGAGGTGGTGTCTGTGACCAAAAGTAAAAATTCAATTTTGTTTTGATCGCGATTTTTTTGACTCGCCCAGTTCCATAAAGCCACGCGCTCCGCACAGACCGTAGCCCCAAAACTTGCATTTTCCACATTGCACCCGGTGATCAACTCCTCTTGTCCGGCAACTTTCAGCGCGGCTCCCACGAGGAACTTGGAATAGGGAGCATGTGCTTTTTCGCGGACGTTTTTCGCGGCTTCATAGGCTTTTTGTAAGATCTCTGTTTTCATAGGAACACTATATACAAGTCGACTCGAGTTTGACGACGACTTCTTCGTTTGGACAAAGCGTCGTTATCAAAATTCAGTCAATTTCACTTTTGGCGATCGAGGCACCTATGGTAAACACCCCTCATGGGGGTCAAAGATGAAAAATCGAAAACTGTGGATCTTTGTATTTCTATTTGTCTCATGTGGGCCCAATGACACAAAACAATCCTCCGGCCTTCCCGAACCACTGCAAAATTTTTCGGCGGATTCCCAACGCCTTACTTTGATGACCTGGAATCTGGAAAATCTTTACGACACTCAAGATGACCCCGAAACCAATGACGATACGTTCTTACCCCTGAGCGTAAAACATCAAATTCCAAATCATTTTAAAAACTGTCAAAAAATGAGCACCAAGTCTTGGAAAAAACAATGCATGACGTGGGATTGGAATGACAACGTCTTAAATCAAAAGCTCAAGCGAATTTCGCAAGTCATTCTCTCTGTTCAGAAGGGTCGTGGCCCCGATGTGCTTGTGGTCGAAGAGGTCGAAAACCTGCAACTCCTCAATCGCTTGATACGCGAGTATCTTCCCAAACAGGGATATAAGGCCTATTTACTCGAAAATAATGACAATCGCGGCATCGATGTGGGCCTGATCACGCGACTGCCTTTAATAAGTGCACCTCAGCTGATCAGCCTTGGGAGTTCGCGACCAGCCTTAAAAGTTGTTTTAAAACTTCCAGATGCCACTCAACTCTCTGTCTACGGAGTTCACTTTCCGATTGCATCGACACCCATAGATCGGCGATTAAAAATGTTAAACTCTCTCAAAGAGACCATGACCAAAGATCCTTCGCCTTCGATCGCACTGGGTGATTTTAATTTTCCTGAGGAAGAAAAAGTCTCCCTCAACTTTTACCAACAACTGCTTCTTCCCGCGCTCATTCCCGCTCATCTGTACTGCGAAACATGTACAGGAACCAACTATCAAAGTTACGATCAAGAATGGTCTTTTTTAGATATGATTTTATTAGATCAGCGCTTTTTTGCAAAGAGTGCGACTTGGACACTGGATCCACAAAGCGTGCAAATCCAGAATGCACTTTCATTTCAATCAGACGACGATGGCGCCCCTGCTGATTTTGAACTTCCCGAAGTCTCTGGAGTGTCCGATCACTGGCCACTCCTTTTGCAAATCGTAAAAACAAAATCTCAGTTTTATTGATATCCGCATAAAAAAAGACATCTAGAAATGGTCAATTTAAGCCATCTCTTCGTTACTCCTCCTCTCGTTAACACCTCTGGTTAGCGCTTCGTCGTCGCGCCTCGATCTGGTTTAAATTGACCATTTCTAGATGTCTTTTTTTATGCGGATATCAATAAGTTGTTTTCTTTTTATTCGAAGGAAACATCAAATGGCCAACGGGCCCAATAGATTTCGGTTGTTGGTGCTTTTAAAAGTATTTTTTGTAACCATGAAGGCACAAACCACACATCGCCTAAAGACTCAAACACCTTGTCAATCCATCGCTTTTCATCTGGATATAAAACCACATCATAGTCTTCAAGTTTTGCGAGTTCCGCAGCTTTTAAAATAGCATCGTCCAAAGAACCCATTTCATCCACCAAACCCAGCTCAAGAGCGCGACTGCCTAACCACACTCTCCCTTCGGCCACTTCGCGAACAGCTTCCACGCCGTCAAACTTTTTACGGCCCTGGTGAACAACATTGAGAAACGTTCCATAAATATTTGTGACCTCATCTTGAATGCGGCCCTTTTCGTAGGGCGTTAGCGAACGCGAGCCCGACATTAAATCAGCAGAGTCATGGGTTTTAACACCATCAAATGTCACACCCAATTTGTTATCAAAAAATTTCGAAGTGTTAAAAATCATGCCAAACACGCCGATGGATCCTGTGATCGTTGTTGGTTCTGCAAAAATATAATCAGTTCCCGCTGCGATGTAATAACCACCGGATGCTGCGACATCAGAAAATGACGAAACCACTTTTTTGCTCTTCTTTAGGTACTCGAGACTTCGCCAAATCACGTCAGATGCGAGTGCACTTCCTCCGGGACTATTAATGCGCAAGACCACGGCTTTTACATCTTTGTCTTTATTCAGCTCCCGAATCAAAGAGGACAGCTCGTCAGAGTAGATCGTCTCGTTGTCCGAGCCGCTTCCCATTTGGATTTCACCCTCGGCAAGAACAACAGCTACTTTGCTTTTTTTACTTAAGAATGAGCTGCCGGATTCACTGGGATCCCCATAAGCATTCCACGCCACCAAACGCACATCATCGTCTTTTTTAAGTCCACTTTTTTGTAAAAGCTTTTGCTCCACCTCTTCGATGGGAATGAGCTGAGTGACAAGTTTTGAGTTGTACGCCTCTTTTGCCGATGTCAGTGATAACTGCTGAGCCATTTGATTGAGTTTTTCGACTGAAACCTCTTTTCGATCAGCGACGATTTGCGCCACAATGGTGTCCCACAATCCTTGCGTGAGTTCCCTCACTTGCAAACGATTCTCATCCGACATTTTTTCTTCGGTGATCATCTCTCCTGCGGATTTAAACTTCCCCGCCCGAATCAACGTAGGTTCCACTTCTAACTTTCCCAAAGTCTTTTTAAAAAACATCGACTGTGAATAAATCCCATTCCATTCAAACTCGCCTTGCGGGTACATCAGTATTTCATCCGCTACAGTGGCCAGATAATAAAGTTTTTCGTCATAGGCTTCGCTGTAAGCCAGGATAAATTTGCCACTTTTTTTAAATTTTTTAAGAAGATTGCGCAAGGTTTCGATTTTGGCCCAACCACTCTGCACATAACGGAGACGTAAATAGACACCTTTGATTTTTTTATCTGTGGCCGCTTGCTCTAAAGCTTCGCGGATTTCATACAAACCAATGGTTTTTGGTTTTTCGTCATAGATCACCTCTTGAACCACATCCACAGCGCCACGGCGCTCTGTAATCCCGCCCTCAACATTGATAAATAAGATCGACTTGTCTTCGACAGAGGCAATACCTTCTTTTCCCCCATAACTGGCAGCAAAGAACCCGATCAGACCAAAAACGATAATGAGCATAAAAAAATTAAAAATCGCAAAAGCCAAAAATGTGCCTAAAGCACTGGCTAAAACCTGTTTAAAAAAATCTTTCAAGCAATACCTCCAGAAGGATTAGGGCGTGACCTGAGTATGGATCGTTCTATCATCTTCGTCAATTGGAGCACCCAGTTGTCATCATCATTCAGACAACGAATGGCGTAAAAATCTTCCCCACCGGCTTTTAAAAATTGCTCCCGCGCGCGGTCATGAATCTCTTCGAGGGTTTCGAGGCAATCCACCGTAAAGGAAGGCATAATAACGGCGATTTTTTTAAAGCCTTGTTTGGGGAGTTCGTCGAGCACTTTGTCCGTAAAAGGTTGGATCCAAGGATCTCTTCCGAGGCGCGACTGAAAGCAAACTTGATAATTTTTAATCCCGACTCGTTTCGCAATTTCACGCGATACAAAATAGCAGTGCGCCCGATAGCAAAGTTGATTATTGTCACCGATTTGTGCACAGCAGTCCGCTCGCATTAAACAATGATTCTGGCTAGGATCTAATTTTTTTAGATGCCGCTCCGGCAGGCCATGGTAACTCATCAACACCAAATCGATCTCTTTGCCCTCAATTTCTTTTTTTACCAACTGAGCCAAAGACGAAAGATACTCCTCGGCCTGATAAAAATGCTCAATCGTTGCAACCGGGGCCGAAATATTTTGCGCGCGCAGTTCTTTTTCAGCGTCATCAAGCCATGTCTTCGTGGACGACTCTGCATACTGAGGATACTGCGGAAAAAGAAGAATCTGTTCGCACTCTTTCACCTGTGCGATGGCTTTTTGAATACTGGGCTCTCCGTAACGCATTCCGAGAACCACTTGATAACGGTCTCCAAGTTGTTTTTGGATTTTTTGCACCAGTTTTTGTGAATACACTAAAAGAGGCGAACCCTCTTCTGTCCACACAGTGGCATAGGCTTTTGCAGACTTTTTCGAACGAAAAGGTGCAATGATGCCATAGACCAAAAGAGCGCGAAACCAGGCCGGCTTATCAATCACATAGGGATCCATCAAAAATTGTTTGAGATATTTTTTAACGTCTGAAACCGCGGGGCTTTGGGGAGTCCCCAAATTGCCTATCACCAAGCCTATTTTTTTTGTCATGATTCTGTTTTAATAGAAGTTAAACACCCTGTCAGGTGAATAATCTCCAGTTGAGAAGGGGCATCACAAAGCGGTCGCATAAAACAAGAATGCAATTTGAGTCTTTGATTGACATCTAAAATGTGGATGCTATCAAGTCAGCCAACGGGGGTTTCTTTATGAAAAATATTTCTTTTTTCTTTGTTTTGTCGCTATTTTTTTCAACAGTGTCTTTTGCCGAGATCACTCGCAAATCGCAAACAGAAGAAGAACTGAGCAGAGCCCTTCAAATCAATCAACTCCATGAAGCCAAAGCAAGAACAATCAAACCCACCGAGGGACAGCCCGCATTAGAAACAGATCGCTTCCAGTACTTACTCATCAACGGCGATGACCTCGGTATTAACAATTTAAAGGAACTCCAACAGACATTTGCAACCCATCTCCCTAAAGATATGAAACTCATCGTGGTCGTGGAGTCCTACGAGGCAGATAATATCAAAAAAAAATTCCTGCAATGGACCCCGTCAAACCGCCTTATTGTCGCCAGTGGCGAAAATTTGGGCGACACTCTTTGGGCCCGCGATTCCTATCCCTATCCTGTCTACAAAGATCAATCAAAGACTGTGGAACTTGTGGCACATAGATACTTTAGATTTTACGATGCAAATCAACTGATCACACAGTCTGTGAAATCGGAAAATGTTTTAGAAGTTGATTTCGTCGCCGTCGGCGGCAATCTTATGGCCGCGGCCAATGGCGATTGCTTCATCGTTCAAAGCAGCCGCGCCTTTGGCCTCTCCGACACCTCTTATAAAGCCGGTTTTCGCTGTGGATCGGTGATTCGACTTCCCTATTTAGCGGGCATTGGCGACGTGGATGAAGTTATAAAAGTCCTACCCAATAATGTAATCCTGACCAATCAGACACAATATGTAAATACTCTCGAAGATCTTGGTTATAAAGTCGAAATGCTTCCCCAATCCAAAACAGGTGACAAACGAACTTACGCCAATTCTGTCATTATTAACAAAACTGTTTTTATGCCAATTTATGGCGACAAAGAGGATGATGAAGCTAAAGCCGTTTATGAAAAATTCGGCTATAAAGTCATTGGAATTCAATCGGATTATCTCTCTGACAACATGTATGGATCGCTTCATTGCTTGACGATGGCCTATCCGCCAATCAATCAAGATAGGCTCTTAAAGTCGTTAGGTCTTACCGTTTATTAGAAGTTCTAGCGGTGACGATAGCGGCGCAAAGTTTGTTTGAACTTGTGCCAAAAAGATTTTGTCTCGCGATTTTGGATGCATTTAATCATCTTTTCACGCTGTTTGGGTTCAATCTGAAAGGCATTTTCGAGCACAAGTAAGCACTGCGCGATGGCTTTCTCGTTCGGTCGGGAATCGTACTGCAAAACTTCGAAAACTTGCCCTTCTTTTTCCTCTTCGATCAGCACTCCGGTGCGAACACCATCGAGCCCATTCCACTCCACAACTTGCCCAAAGACGTTGATATGAATTTTAACCAAGTCGAGATTGGTTTTTTCGAAATAATAGAGGTCTAAAGATTCATACTGGTACCAATGACTCCGCATCTCTTTGTCCTGAAATTGCACCACATCAAAGGAGATAAAATGGATTTTTTGTGCCATGGATTTAAGAATATGGAGGCTTTGACCCTGTCTGATCATGTCTTTTTATCGGCAACTTCGTCTCATTTCATAACAAAATCTTCCAATAACTAAGGACGCGCCCTAGACGTTTGACCTAGCGCGAAAAACCCGCTAAATCATACCTATGGAAACATGGGATATTTCCCCGCGCGGGGAGAAACGATTTTTGGATGGCCATCCTTGGGTATTTTCTAACGAAATCACAAGCCCCATCAAAAAAATCCAAGCTGGTGAGCTGGTTCGCTTAACCAACTCCAAGGGCCGCACTTTGGCATTGGGCTATGGCAACCCCCATTCTTTGATAGCGTTTCGCTGCCTGCAAAGAGCAGAGAGTCCAGGAATCGATAACGCATGGTTTGTGTCGCAACTTTTAAAGGCCGCTCAACTTCGAACTCATTTGCAAATGACCAAGTACTCTCACCGCTTGATTTTTTCCGAGGCCGATCATCTTCCAGGCTTGGTCGTCGATTGTTTTAAAACACCACAAAGCCAGCAAGTGTTTGTGGTGGAAATTCTGACGGCTGGGATGGAACGTCTTCTGCAAGAACTTCCCGCTGTGTTTGAAGCTTTTCTCAAAGAGTGTGCAAATCAAGGCCTTAATTATTTTGCCTGGAACAAAACCACTCTTGTGATTAAACGCGATAATTCATTCCGTAAAATGGAGAATATCGAAATACGAGACGCCGAGGTTTTTGGCGAACTCACAAGCGAGCAATTGCAAAATGTGAACATTATGGTGGCCCAATCTCTCCACCCACGTGATTATATTGTTTTTGCGACAGACTTATTGAATGGCCAAAAAACAGGCTTCTTTTTGGATCAAAGAAGCAATATCGAATTGCTTCTCCATCATCTTCCCGCCCTCTCGCAACCGGTTGTGCGCGTGCTCGATTTATTTTGTTACGTGGGCCAGTGGAGCGCCCAAATTGCAAAGCACCTAAAAGATCAAGGACTGCAAGTCGAAGTGACCGTGGTGGATGCTTCGCAAAAGGCTTTGGACTTTTGCACAAAAAATGTTTCGCAGTTTGCGCAAAAAGTAACTCCGCTTAAAATGGATATCGTCGACAAGTGCCAAGAAATTGCACCGCAAATGTACGACATCGTCATCTGTGATCCACCGGCTTTGATCAAAGCCAAAAAAGATTTTGATGCTGGTAAATTTGCCTACACCAAGGTGAACACCGCCGCCATGAAGGCCTTAAAACCCAAGGGATTGATGATCTCCTGCTCTTGCTCGCAGCATCTGAGTGATTTGGATCTGGTCGATGTGCTAACCACCTCAGCACTCAAATCGCAAAAAGGAATGATCTGGCTTGCCAAGGGGCAACAAGCCACGGACCACCCGATGCTGATGGAATTCCCTCAGGGGACTTATCTCAACAGCTGGTTGGGGCTTGCCAAAGAACAGAGCGAATAGGATAAATGATTATGGTCTTTTCGTTGGCGCGACTGAAAAAGTCGTTCTTAAATATTCCAAGCTTTGTTCAGCGATTTGCATTGGCATTGATCGCCATGCACTTGCTCAATCTTCTTTTTAATCAAAGCATGATTTCTCTTCAGGAAATGCGCATGCAGGAAAAATCAGACAACTTCGTCCCCGCCATGTTTGCCATCGCTTTTGTTGGTTTTGTCGTTCAGTCTCTCACCAAAGTTTTGTGGATACTTCTTATCTGCTATCACTTCCATCACAAAGGACCTCTTCTCGCCTTTTTAAAAAAACATACCGAACTTGGTCTGATCGAATCCCTCCGTGCTTTTTTTAAAGCCTTGCTCTGGGGATTTTTATTTGTCATTCCCGGCTTGATCAAAATGATCCGCTATCAGTTTGTTCTTTTTTTGGTCGCCTCGAGCAAAAAATATGAACAGGGCGATGTGGATGCCTTAGCGGGGTCCGAAAATATCACACGCGGCCACTTCTGGGGGCTCACCACCCTCGTTCTCCTGCTGGCTCTCGGAACTTTTTTACTCAGCTCAACACGTTCGTTTTTTGATGCTCCAGTTGAAGTTTTTGTGACCGAATTTTTTGGCTTCTTTTTTGTTAGCCTGCAAGGCCTTTACATGCTGTTCTTGTTTCAGGATTTGCTTCATGAGCGAGGCCAACAGTGATTGGACTCTTTGATTCTGGAATCGGCGGACTGACCGTTTTAAGCAGTCTTAAAAAATCCCTCCCCGAGGAAAGTTTTATTTATCTTGGGGATACAGCTCGCTTACCGTATGGGACAAAGTCACCCGAGACCATTCGTCGTTACACTCGACAGAATATTCATTTCTTAAAAAGCCAAGGGGTGGATGTTGTCGTCTCCGCTTGCCATTCGGCTTCAAGCAGTATTTTGCTTTACAACATCACCGATGATCTCCCTCTATTTAATGTGATCGAACCTTCGTGCATCGAAGCGCAAAAAAAATCGACGACAAAAAAAATCGGCCTCATGGCAACCCAAGCCACTGTGGATGGCGGTCAGTATAAGAAGAGAATCGCTGCGGGTTATGAACTCTTTTCTCAGTCTTGCCCTCTGCTTGTTCCTCTTGTGGAAAGTGGTTGGGTCGATGACCCTATCACCGAAGCCGTGATCAAAAGATATGTGGCGCCTTTACTCGAAAAAAATGTCGACGTGATTATTTTAGGCTGCACGCATTTCCCGATTCTTAGACCACTCATTCAAAAAGCTGTTGGATCAAACATTCAGCTGATTGACCCTGGCGAATCACTGGCAGATCTTTTAAAACAACGACCTATTACAAAAAATCCTAAAACAAAACTCGAGATTTTTCTCACAGACGAATCTCCTCACTTTGTACGTCTAGCCCAGACTCTTTTGGACGATAAATCCATCAAAATAACGCAGGTGGATTTAGATCCACTGAGCTGACAGCCCTCTCGGGAGCTGTTATGTTTGCCTTATGACTCATCGTGCTTTCGTCTTTGGTTACACTCGTCAAAACGTACCGATTCCTGCCTATCACTTTGGCCATAGCGGTGCAAAAATTCTCATTATCGGCGGCGTCCATGGCGATGAAGTCGAAGGTGTACAAGCCAGTCACGGCCTTTTGGGCTCTTACCTTAAAAACTTTCCCTACTCCTATCAAGCGACACTCATTCCGTGCCTCAACATCGATGGAATGCACCTGGGACAGCGAAAGAATTCTTACGGCGTGGATCTCAATCGAAACTTACCCACCGCTGATTGGTCGGCTCTATTTACAAAAGAGTCTTACTTCCCTGGTGCACAGGCCAATAGCGAACCCGAAAATCAGTGCTTGGTGGAATATATAAAAACCTACAAACCGCATTTTATCCTCAGTCTTCACTCGTGGATTCCACTGCTCAACACCAACGGCGATTGCAAACGATTTGCCAAAGTGGTTTCTGCGCACACCGGATACACGATCACAGATGACATTGGCTACCCCACGCCTGGATCGCTTGGTACGTATGCAGGTATCGAACGCAACATTCCTACTCTCACTTACGAAATTGAACGCGGCCTCAGCGCCAACAAAATTATTTCGACCCATGTCCCCGCCATTCTTGAAGGACTTAAAACCTATGAACTCACTTGAATCCCAAAAAGACATCGAACAACTGTACGCACAAAAAGATCCTTTCTCAGCAGCGCAGATCGCCTTGATCGAACAATGTATCAACGACCTCGATCGCGGCTCCTTGCGTGTGACAGAGCCTTGGAACGATGGCACCTGGAAAGTGAATGAGTGGGTTAAAAAAGCTATCCTACTTTATTTTCGCATTCGTAAAATCGAAAAAATAGATCACGGTCCGTTTAATTATGTTGATAAAATTCCAGTGAAAAAATGGACGGGCACCGAAGGTGTTCGAGTTGTTCCTCAGGCGATCGTGCGTAAAGGTGCGTTTGTCGAAAGCGGAGTGGTCCTGATGCCAAGCTATATTAACATTGGCGCTCGCGTGGGCACCGGCACCATGATCGACACCTGGGCCACTGTCGGCTCGTGCGCGTCGGTGGGAAGCCATGTTCACGTTTCCGGTGGCGTTGGTATTGGCGGAGTCCTTGAGCCTTTGCAAGCGAAGCCTGTTGTTATTGAAGATCATGCGTTTATTGGCAGCCGTTGCATTCTCGTCGAAGGCGTTCACGTCAGTAAAGGCGCCGTTCTGGGCGCTGGAGTGACAATCACAGGCAGCACGAAGATTATTGATGTCTCCGCCAGCCAAACAAAACAATACTCGGGCTTTGTTCCCGAAAATGCAGTGGTGATTCCTGGTTCCATTGATAAAACATTTCCCGGTGGCACTTATGGTTTGCCCTGCGCATTGATTATTGGCCAAAGAAAACCCAGCACCGATTTAAAAACATCCTTAAACGATGCCTTAAGAACTTTTGACGTCTCTGTTTAAAGGAGATCAATAAAAATGCCTTACACTCTGCTGTTAAAAAAACAAAATTTTAAATTTTCATCCTCTCACTTTACCATTTTTAATAAGACCGAGGCCGAGTTTCTCCACGGTCACAATTATCAAGTGGGCCTCAAAGTCCAATTTAAAACCGTCGATGCAAAAACAGAAATGGCCGTGGATTTTAACGTGATTAAAAAAGCGGTCCGTGCTCTTTGCGAAGAACTGGACGAAAAAATTCTTCTCCCGCGCAATTCGTCGTTTTTAAAAATCGCCGACAGTCCACACTACCCAAAACACATCGAAGTCCGTTTTGCCGATCGTGTTTATTGTTTTCCAAAAAAAGAAATTTATTTTATCGAAGCAAGCAACGTCACCTCAGAATCCCTGGCCCGATGCCTGCACCAAAAATTAAGCCCGTCTATGCTCAAGGCTGTATTTTCGGTTTCTGTGCATGAGACCGCCGGCCAAGCCGCAGTCTATTCGGAATAAAATGAGGACACGCCCTAAACCTTAGCTGCTCAATCCGCGAAGTGCGAGCGATGGAATCCATGTTGAAAGCTTACGAACAGAAATCCACGTCGTCATCAGCGTGACCGTGCAAGCGATTCCAATAACAAATAGCACCTGTGCCAAGTGAACCTCGACAGGAATGTTTGTGTCTTCGTAAATATTTGGCAGCATTCCATCGGAGTAATTTTTAATTAAAAAGGTCATCATCAATCCTAAAAACATTCCGCCGAAGATACCAAGAGATCCCAAAATCACGCCCACCTGGACAAAGATATAACGCAGCGCATGTGGGTTGATCCCGAGAGCTAAAAGCAATCCAATGTCTTTTCTTTTTTGTGTCACGAGAAGCACCATCACCGTCACTAACGAAAAACTCGCAATCAATGTGCTCAATCCTAATAACAAACCGACGACAAATTTTTCAAGCTTTAAAGAATAAAAAAGATTTGAGTTTCGATCCTGCCAAGAATCCACTTTGACTCCAAAGGATTCCAATTTCTTTTTAATCACCGAAAAGTTTTCGGCGTCCGGTAAGCGAAGCTCGATGGTTCTCTCAAGGCTCGCGGTGTTTCGAAAACGCACCAAGGTTTCGTCAATTTTGTAATAAATTTTTCGCGTATCAATGTCCTCAATGTCGGTTTGAATAAAATCTTTTACTTTGATGCTTTCAAAATTTTTAGCACCATCTTGTGAAGTCAATAGCGACTCTGGAGAAAGTGCGACGATTTGATCCCCTTCAAAGAGACCCATGATATCACCCAATCCCGCACCAACTAAAACTTCTCCCGGCTTTAAAACTTGCGGTTCTTTGGAGTCTTTTAACAAACGAGGACGAGACTTTATAAGAAGCTGAAGTGTTTCATCCGAAACACCCTGAGCAATTGCTCCCTGAACAAATCCATCCGCACTTCGCAGAATCAGATCCTGGGTTTCGGTGACGGACATCTGAATCTCTTTTTGTTTCTTAAGCCAAAGGGTGGCGGGATGCTGCTGAACCTCTTTCATGCTTTTTTGTCCAAACAGAACAATCAGATGGGGTTCGACGGAAAACTTTCTTTCGCGAATGGAGCGGTTAAAGCCATTCATCACACTCAGGACGATAATTAACGATCCCACCCCAATGCCGATGCCAAGGACTGACAGCCATGAAATGGTCTTGATCAAAGCTCCCGCTCGACGGGAGAACAAAAATCGGTATAAAAAATCCATCGCAAACTGAGAATGATGCAAAGAATACCTCTGTTTCTTTTTAACATTGATGAAGACTTTATACAAAAGCTAAGGCCCTTTGCGTTGTGAATCGATCTTCGATAGAACATCTCCAACGGAGAAACATTATGTTACAAAAATTCCTTTTTCTAGCAATTTATGGACTTTTTCGAACTGCCGGGGCTGTTGATTATTGTCTTTCGATACGTGGAAATGGCGAGCTCGCTCCTGCCCACTGGGGCGCTATGGCGACTGTGGTGGAAAAGTTAGGTCTCCCTAAAGCACAGGCTGGGGGAAGTTCGGCCTCCATTTCTATTTTTCTCCTCGATAGTATCGCCTCCAGTGAGTATGTAAAAACCAACCCCGAAAGTGCCGCCTTTTTTCTAAAAAGCCTTGAAGGATTTTCTCTGTGGATCAAAAACCAAAAAGAATGGCAAGATTTTGCCATTCTCGCCGGGCAAGCGCAGAACCTGGGTTCGATTGAATGGAGTAAAGACTTAAAAGACTTTTTCTCCTCCATTGATGACACTGATGTCTCCCGTTCGCTTCAATCCTTTTACGATCAACTGTCGCGCATCGAAGCCAATCTTCGAACTGGAAAAAGGCTCAACCTGGTGAATATGGAAAGTTTGAATCGCCTCGCGAAAGCCATCGACGATCTCAAAAACGCCAAACAAGACGCAGATATCCTCCTCGCTCTTAAAGCCGCGCGTTTTTATTCGGGAGAAATCTATAAAACCTACGAAGTGTTCGGAAAATTCAATGCTCAGTCCGATCATAATCTTTTCTTTCGCTCGGGATTTATTGATTTTGACGGCCTCGCTATTCAACTCGGCCGCATTGGCGCACTCTACGCCAGCGCTTCCGCGATAAATCCTCAATGGCAAGAGCTCTACACAACTTGCAGCGAATCCCTCAAAGGGCGACTGTGGAGCGAATTGCTCGCCGACAAACCTCACTGCCAAGATCTCCTCGAGAACGCCATTGATTCGACCTTTCGCTACAACAAAGAAAACTTTTCCGAAAAAGAAATCGGTCAAAGCATCGCCAGCTTTCCTATCACGTCTGTGTTGATTGACTCCGCTTATGACGAAGCAAAGATGGCGCAAGCCTTGTATTATGAAAAGATGGACCCTGAGTTTGGAAAAACCTTTGTCCTCTCGAATCCTGAGGATGTTCGTTTTGGATATTGGGGAAACTTAGACGCTCTTAAAAAAATAGATCGCAATTTGGATTTTAAAGATGCCAAAAGTCGTCGCTTTTTAGCTCTTGGTGAAGCGACGTGGTCCGAGGCCTTACGCTTGTCTCCCGCGGAACCTGGATTGTCTGCTCTTAAAGAATTTAAATCTCAAGGCGAACGTTATTTATCTGCAGGAGGATGGCCAGATCTCACTCCTACTTTAATCCTTAAGGCCTATGGTTGCGAAAATGTTGTTCATATCACTCGTCGTGGTGGAGAAAGTCTTTTTGCTCAGGGTGTGGCGAAACGACTTTTAAATTTAAATCGAGACTGGGATTTTTTAAGCACAGAGCCTAAAAATTATGAGAAGAATTGGGTTCTCAACAATCAAGGGGATTCCTCCGACGTCTCCAGCGATTGGGCCGATCTCTACAACCTCGCCAATAACAAAAGCTCGATTCGTCAATCCATTGCGGCAGCCGATGCCGTCCTTTGCACCAACTGGAATCAGTTTTCGATCACAAGTGGTCCCGCAGTTATGATCGACGAAGCTTACCGAAGCCCTTTTTACGTCAATCCCGATGGTGGCCTTGCGAAGTACGAAGACGTCCTTCAGCCGTCACTGAAGGTCTCGCAACGAAATCCCGATGGTTATCCTGAATACGTCGGCTGTATCCCCTAAAACTTATCTAATAAATCAGCTGATCTTGTCGATTAAACTCTGTGCGCGGTGAAAGAGGCGATTGAGGCCGATTTCACCGAGATAGTTCCCCATCAAATGGACATGACGATGGCCTGCGGGCATTGTGGCGAGTGTTGTTTCCAACTCCACTCCGTACAGAGGAATCGCATCAGGCCAAGGGTTGATGCGATACTCGCTCGGAGCTGAAGAGTCTTGCCAGATTTTTTGTCGTGTTTCTTGGATCTGCATTAAAAAAGAATCTGTTGTTTTGGATACGAACTCATTTTTCAAAGATCCAAAGATCCATGTCTCGGAAAATCCTTTTTGCGTTCTGCCTTGAAAAATATCGCTATTGAACAGCACACCCAAGGGCTCAATTCCCTCTTCTCGTGAGAATAAAACACCAAATCCTGGCTTTTGAGAAATCGGACGTTTTTCATAAAAAGCATTTACACTGACAAGATTCACACAGGGAACCCGCTCTAAACTTGCAGCGCGCTGATCTTGAAATGTTTTTAAAATTTGCACCGCACTTTTTATGTCAGTGGCAACGATGAGTTGCTCACCTTCCCGCAAATCAGGAGGCGCTGGTTTTTCATAGAAAAAACGCACTCCTTGTTTTTGTAAAAAACTTTCAAGGGCAACGATCCACTCGCCCATTCCGTTTTCTGGAGCCACAGAGCCTCTCAGTTTTCCGAAAATCTTTTTTCTTTTTGAAAAGAAATAATTAAAAATCAATTTCGCACTCAAACGAGATGCGTCCACACCAAAAATTCCTAGGCAAGCTGGCGTGAAAAGCGCGCGTGTTGTTTTTTGTCCAAAAGTGCGATCGGACCAAGACTGGAGCGTTTCCTGATCTTTGGGCGAAACTTTTTTTAAACCTGTTTTCCAAAAAAATAAAAAGAGGAGTAAACGAAACGTTTCTTTAAACCCAAGGGGCCAACGCTGAACCTTTTGATCAAAATAAATAAAACGGCTTCGCGCTTCAGATTTTTTGGCAATCAAATGAAGGCCAATATCTCGCGCCACGGCTTCGACTTCGGCATCGGCCAGGATGGCATTGGCCGCTGTCTCCATAAGACCATGCGATCCTTTAAGGGTGCGAATTTTTCCACCCGCCTGGGACGTCGCCTCGTACACTTCGACCTGATACCCTTTTTTGGAAGCGTAATAGGCACAAAGCAAGCCACTGATTCCGGCACCCAGGATGCGTACTTTCTTCATAGCGATTTTGAAAACACCTGAGTGTTTGGTGATTGTCCACGCAAGCGCTGATCCAGTGCCATACAGGCATTGCGCAGAAAGGGTTTACCAAGAGCTGTGACTTTTATTTTGTTTCCGTCAAACTCCACCAGCTCATCAAGAATCATTTCCTTAAGATATTGCTCAACATCCTGACGTTGGGTCGCCGGAAGTTCCAGCTCCCCTTCTGTCATAAAACGCAGAATCTGCTCGCGGCGGCTGCGATCGTCGGCGCTTAAGATGTGTCCTCGATGAGTTGGCACTTGTCCTTCAGTGACGCGTTTTTCGTAAACCGGCAATGTCTTTTCGTTTTGATGAAAACACTCTGGCGTCTCCGAAATCGCACTCACTCCCAATCCCAATAGCACATCCGTTCTACGATCGGTGTAACCCATAAAATTGCGATGCAACCGTTTTTGCTGAGTCGCTTTGGTTAGAGAGTCCTGTGAAAGCGAAAAGTGATCCATCCCGATTTCCACGTATCCTGCTTTTAAAAGCATTTCGCGACTGATCTCGTACAATCGGCGTTTTTCTTGGCCCTTTGGTAGATCTTCGTCTTTAAAAAGTTTTTGCGCGGGTTTAATCCACGGAACAATCGCCAAACTGTAAAGCGCAATGCGATCAGGCATGAGTTCACAGGTTTTTTGCACCATCGAACGAACTTTTTCTTCGGTCTGTGAGGGTAAACCATAAATCAAATCAAAATTCACACTCTCATAACCCAAACGACGTGAGATCTCGGTGATTTTTTTTGTCATCTCAAAAGGTTGAATGCGATTGATCAGCCTTTGCACCTCGGGATCAAAATCCTGAACACCCAGACTGATGCGATTAAATCCATGCGACCGAAGAACACTGAGCTGCTCTTCGGTGGTTCGGCGGGGATCCACTTCCAACGCCCCTTCGAATTCGCCTTGCGGCGCCTTTTGACAGTCTTTAAAAAAACGGCTGACTAAAAGATCTAAATTTTTTGCCGACAAGAAGGTCGGAGTTCCTCCACCCAAATGAAACTGCGAAAGCGGTCGCATTTTTAAATCGGGAACTTTTTGCAAATAGTTGTCCCACTCTTTAAACAGCATCTGCACGTAGGGCTCTTCGCGATCATGGTTTTTTGTGATCGAAGTATTGCAGCCACAAAACGTGCAGAGGGATTCGCAAAAAGGAATGTGCAAATACATGGACCATGTGGTCTTGGTGTTTTGCATATTTTGTTTTACAAAACCCAGCCATTGTTCAGTGGTGGGATTTTCGCTCCAATAGGGAACGGTGGGATAGCTTGTGTAGCGCGGTGCTGGAACATCGTACTTATGAAACAGATTCACAGTTGGCTTAGCCACCAAACACCTCGCGAACCATTTTAACAAACGAGCGTACATTCTCTTCAGGCGTTTGTGGCAAAACTCCGTGACCCAGGCCACAGACCCACCCTTTGCGCTCCTCAGGAGAAAGTTTTTTGTACGGCTCGATCCAGCGATGAAACTCTTCGGCAAACTCGGAGGGGCTTAAAAATAAGAGTTGCTGATCAAAATTTCCCTGCACGAGGCCCGGAGATTGTTTCAAGAGTGGCGCTAAATTCCAACGATGATCCACTCCCAGTCCAGCAAGGCTCTTGAGTTGATAGTACGCCTCGATGTGTTCATGGTTGGTGTTCTTTGTGTAATACCCCAAACGTCCCGGAAAGGCTTCAATCAGCTCCTTCACCTTAGGATAAACCAATCGTTGATAGAGGTTGGGCGAAAGATCTCCGGTCGAGGTGTCGAGCACCATCACCACCTCAACGCCCCCATCAAGCTGCAACTGAATGTTTTGCTTTAACAATGGCAGTAAAATATCTGAAAACCCATCAAATAACGAAATTGATCTCTTCACATGATGAGCCTCGTGACTTCCGCCAACGGCATACGAAAACAGCGTCCACGGTCCACCCACAAATCCAATAAAGCTCTTGTCTTTAGGTAAAAGACGACGGGTTTCCCGGCACGCTTCCGTTTGAAATCGCAATTGGTCTAACGCCCGCTCACTGTTATCTAATTTCTTAAGATCCGCCGCCGAAGAAACATGCCACCCCAGTTTTGGTCCCGGCACATAGTCGAGCCCCATTCCCATGGCTTCGAGCGGAAATAAAAGATCACTAAAAAGAATTGAGACATCAAAATCAAAGTCTTCGATCGGCCCTAAAGCGACCTCGGCCGCCAATTTTGGTTTTTTACAAAGGTCCATAAACGAATTTTCGGCACGTAATTTTTGATAGTGCTGGTGATAACGTCCCGCTTGGCGCATAAACCAAATAGGCGGACAGGCCTGAGGCACTCTTTTTATAGCGTTCTGAAACTTTGGATTCATTTTTTTTCTCCGATCCACTGATAACCAACTCCACGAGCCGAATGAATTGTTTTAGAGTCTTCAAAATCGAGCAACTGACGAAGGCGAACGATCACATTATCGATACTGCGATGAGATGCTGTTTCGTCCTCTTGCAGGCTGTTTAAGATCTCGTCCCGACTCACCACTTCTGGCGCACGCTCGATTAAAAGTTTTAAAATCTGATACTCACGATCATTTAAAAATGTCGTATTGCCTTTTTGATCCTCGATGGTTCGACTTTTTAGGTCGATTTGCACACCATGCTTCAGCTCAATTAAAAAATTTCTTTTTGAAAGCAATCGATCCACTTTCAGGTGAAGCTCTTTAAATAAAAAAGGCTTTGGAATAAAATCATAAATTCCCATTTCGACACCCAAAAGACGATTCTCAGGAGAGTTTTGAGCTGTCATTATAATCACCGGAACTTGAAGAGTTTTAATCACATCAAACCCAGAACCGTCGGGCAGATTGAGATCTACAATCGCGAGATCAAAATATTTTTCGGTGCAAGCTTTGTATTCGGCGACACTGGCACACCAAGACACTTGATATCCGCTGTCTTTTAGCTGACTGGTGAGCGTTTTTCCAAGCTGTGTGTCATCTTCGATCAAAAGGAGCGAAATCATACCGACTCCCGAAGTGACGAAAATCCAAGTTGCACAGCCAAGGTCCCTTGCGGTGTTTTTGAAAACTCAATGGAACCATTTTGCGCCAACATCCAGCGACGAGCGATGTACAGACCAAGGCCAGAACCTTTTTGCGAAGGCTGCAGGGACACTCCCAACATTTTTATCGAATCAATTTTATTTTTCGCATTATCGGTATAATCAACTTTCACCAACGGACCGGCACTGGTGATTTTAAGAAAAATCTCATCCGCTTGACCATGCAAAAGTGAATTGCTGATTAAATTCTTTAATAAACTTTCCACGGCCACCTGATCTCCCAAAAAGTGATCTTTGCCCTGCAAGTGAATCTGCAAACCCGGCCACTGCAAATGAAGGCGTGCAATGACTTTTTTAAGATCGATGGGTTCAAAAATCATTCCCCGCTGATCCATTTGTGCTAGATGCAAACTGTTTTCCAATTGCATTTCTAACATCAAGAGATTTTTTTGAAACTCTTGGGCCTCTGGGTACTTTTGACTTAAACGCTCTCCTTGCAATACCAAACGCGTGATCGACGTTTTTAAATCATGACTAAAAGTCGAAAAAAACAGTTTTACTTCCGACAATCTTTTCTGCTCACGAAGGGCATAATAAATCAACGCCATCCCACCCAACAAAAGAAACAGCACCAACACCGCCCCCTCTGTCATCAACATGGTTTTTTGCGGTAAAAAGTCGGATTGAGGATTTTGTTCGTGAAATTTTTGAATCAAACCAAGACTAAAAATCATCCACCACACGGCCAATGACACCACAAAGATCAACCAGGCTGAAAAAAGTGGAACAAGCCAACGGGTGTTTTTCACACAAGCCCCTTGGACTTCCGAATCGCGCATTCAAACTTCTCAAGGGCTTCCGCTAAAACCTCGGGCGTGTGAGCCAAAGATAAAAAACTCACTTCAAACCCACTGGGCGCTAAATAAATACCTTCCAACAAACAGGCATGAAAAAACTTTTTAAATTCCTCGCCATGGGAGAGCGGGATTTGCCCAAGATTTGATGGAAATTCTTGCTGGGAGCCATGAATCCAAAAAAGAGAGGGATGATGAGCAATTTTAAAATTCACATCACACTTGGCAAAAATTGCGAGAAGTTGTTTTTTAAAATCCTCCGTCCGTTGTTTAAGAACGGACCAGGCTTTTTCGCGAACTGCTTTTTGCAAAGTCACAAGGCCTGCGCGCATACCGATCGGATTGCCACTCAAAGTTCCTGCTTGGTAAACAGGGCCACTGGGAGCTACAAAATTCATAAACTCTTTTTTTCCGCCGTAACAACCCACCGGAAAACCACCGCCAATGATTTTCCCGTAACAAACGAGATCCGGCTCAATGCCAGAAAGTGTCGCCATCCCACCTTGATCCACACGAAATCCACTGATCACTTCATCAAAAATAAGAAGCGTGCAATTTTTTTTGCACAGTTCTTCGACTTTCTTTAAAAATGCATTTCGTTGCACAATCAAACCAAAATTCGCCGGCAATGGTTCGATAATCACGGCGGCAATTTGTAAATGATTTTGCGCAAAGACCTGCTCCAGGGCTTGCTCGTCATCCAAAGGAACCACCAAAGTCTCTTGGGCGACATTTTGCGAAACCCCCGCACTGTCACTGGCCGAAGTCCCAGCAAGTCCACTTCCGGCCTTCACAAGGAGGGAATCTGTGTGGCCGTGATAACAGCCTTCAAATTTTAAAATTTTAGTTCGCCCAGTCACAGCTCGTGCCACACGCAAGGTGCTCATCACCGCTTCGGTCCCGGAACTCACAAAGCGCACTTTTTCAAGCCACGGCTGTTGGCTCGTCATCCATTCGGCAAGCTCCAACGAATAAGGCTCGCACGCCCCAAATGTCCATGCGGTATTCACCATTGATAAAACGGCGTCTTGCACTTCGGGATCACGATGCCCCAAAAGAAGAGGGCCGAAGCTCATACAAAAATCGATGTATTTCTTTTTTTCGACAGACTGCAAATAGGCCCCTTGCGCCGATTCAAAAAACACAGGGGTTCCACCAACACTCTTAAACGCACGAACGGGAGAGTGCACTCCACCTGGAGCTACTTTTAAAGCGCGTTCAAACAACTCTTTTGAATTCATACGTCCATCCTTATGATTGGAATCTTTTTTGCCATTGCTCAAAGCTTAAGGCAATACGAACCGTTCCAGTCCCTTTTCGGGTTTTGATCTCGTGGCGAAGGGCTTCGGCCGTTAAACCCGGTCCGCTCCAATGTGTTTTATCGACAAGCCATGGATAGGATTTTAAAGCCTCACGAAAAGAACTCCCACTCATCCAAAAGTAATGTTTCGTATCCGGCGAAAGCACCGGCTGTTGGGCTTTCGGCAGCAATCGATAGGTTTTGATCAAAGGCATAAGATCATTCTCTTCGCCGCCTTCATGGGTCCATTTGCACCACTGACGATTTTTTTGATCAAGAGGCTGAATTCGCATGTCATCGCGCTCACCAAGGGATTCGCTCGAACCATTCACCCACAGACCTCGCTTGGCCAAGGTCTTCCAGGTTTTAACACCACTCGTCCACAGGAGGTTGTCAGTCGTAAAAGAAACATCCTCCGGGAGCGCCTCGGCCTTACTGATCCAATGCGCATTGTAGTGTTTAAACTCTTCTCCCGCCGGAGTGCGAACACGATCAAACCACAATGCGGACTTGGGACTTTGCGGAAAATGCGATTGTCCTTGCAGGGGAGCGCCATCCGCGGCGTCAAGCTGAAACAGATTGATGGTTTCGCCAGAATCACGCTGACCTTGCGCACAGATCACCTGTCCATAGGGACGATGAAGGACTCCCACCCCGATTTTTTGGTGACACCCTCCGCCCCACTGACGAAGCATTTTTCTTTCAAGCGACACCGCATCGAAGGTGTCTTTGCAATGAATGCTTTGGAGAATTTGTTGAAGATCGTCTCTGTCTTTACGAATCTCAATGGCCAAGGCGCCTTGAGCCGCCGCAGGAGGGTTGACCGTCATTGGGAGAATCATCCACTGCAACTCTGCGAGTGATTTTTTTAAAAAGGACTGAGTTTCTAAGAATTCGTCAGAAAGAGAGCCCGATAAAAGTCGATCCAAAGCCGCCTTGGCCACAATCAAACCAGAAGCCTCTCCTTCGAGCATTTTTCGCACACGAGTTTGCACATTGCCACGCACCGGCTGAAAATCCACATGAGTAAAGCCCGCAGGCAAAAACTCTAAAAGATGTTTTCCGAGATTATAAGATCGACGCGGAGACGACGTGAGAATTGAGATTTTTTTTTGTGAGAGATGTTTTTTTTTAAAGAGTAAAACATCCCGAAGATCTTCTCGGGGCAGAGTGGCCACCACCGCTGTCCCTTGGCGATCCTCAATCGGAAGATCCTTCCACGAGTGAACAACGAGATCAAATTCCCCGCTTAATAAGCCTTTAAAAAAATCTTCTGTAAAAACACCTTTTTCGGGCATCTTCCAGAGAGGATCATTTAAATTGATATCACCAAGAGATTCTCGCCAGTGATATTCAATTTTTAAATGTGGATTTTTTTTTTGAAGTTCTTGCCCAACCTGCAGGGCTTGGATTCTCGCCAGATCGCTCTTTCGAGACGCGATCACCAGACGCATATATCGTCCCACCCAAACGGTCGAAAATTTTCGACCAATAATCTCTGTTGACTGATTTCATCGATGGCTTTGAGTGCGACAGCTTTGATCTGTGCCATTTTTTGTTGATTCTCTTCGATCACAGAAAAAAACTTTGCTAAACTCTGATAGTTTTTAAAATCACTGCACTCATCATGACGACTCTCACCGCGCAAGTCGATCACAGTTAAGTCTTTGTTTTGCACCAACTGATGAATTTCTTCCGAAGACAGAGGAGCTGCCACGATCACCACTCCCGATTCAATTTTTGTCGTAGAGAGATCGTTAAATTTTAAATTTGGATACGTTTGAGAAAAACGATCCATCGCTTTTTGCTGATCGCGCGCAATGAGATGAACCTGATTTTCATCTTTATAAATCCATGGCAACAGATCTTGCACAAAAGAACCAGCGCCAACAATATGAACCTGGGCTGGCTTACGAATCATTTTACGCACTAAACTTCCATAAGACTGACCACCCAGATCACGGATGTGTTGTGCGCGTACTTTTTTTGTATCCACGATGGCGTTTGTAAGAAGCGGCATCAGCGGATATTCTATTTCTGTGTTCTGCAAAAATGTTTTAAACTGACCAAAGACCTCTGTTTCTCCTAATACCGGAGAGTGGAGGCCGCAAATGACTTCAAGTAAAAATTGGTACGCTTTCGCTCCGTGATAGACTTCATATTCCGATTGAGGATGTAATTCTTCGGCCTCTTGAAGCCATACAAAATGGATCAATCTGAGACAGGTTTTAAACGTCGCCTTTGCCTGGAGAGGCATTGATTCGTGACCGTTTAAGTTTTTCTTATGAAGAATGTAAAACCCCGAAAGCATATCCTCTATTTATACATGAAAACGAGTTGAGAATTGTCATGCAAATGTCATGGAACTTACATTTTATGATGCGCCGCAAGTGGTCTGAATGACTAGCTATTTTGCGCCATCTCTTCCGATTCATGCGCCGAAAGATGGGCGGAATATACCAAGCAAAAGAGGATGCTCGCAAACCCAAGCCACTGCCAGGTTTTTAATGTTTCATCAAAAAAGAAGAAGCCCACTAACAAGGCCCAAATGATGGCTGCATAATTGTAGATCATAATTTTAGCGGCCTTTTCCAACTGATAGGCTCTTGTCATAAAATACTGGGCCCATTGTGTTAAAAACCCGATCAAAAGAATAATGCAGCCCTCTTTAAAGCTGGGCGTGACCCAATATTGAATCATTGGGTAAAAAGTGAGGGGAAGACTCACGAGAGGGAAATAAAAAATAATCACGAACGCTTGTTCGGTGTCTTTTAAAATACGGATGCAAGTGTAGGCACAGGCCGCGCTCAGCGCTCCACCAATCCCAATCAAAGCCAGAGACCAAGGCACACTTAAATCGGCCCCTTTCACCATAATAACTCCTAAAAAAGCTCCAAACAGGCACACCCCGTGCAGCCAGTGGGAGCGCTCTTTCAAGAAGAAATGGGCCAACATTACTGTAAAAAGTGGCGCTAAATTGGAGAGCGTCATCGCCATGGCGATAGGCATTCTTTGCAATCCATAGAAGAGCGCTAAGAGTGAGATTGTTCCAAAAAAACCACGCAAAAGAAGCCACTTTTTTTGCTGCCCCCACGGAGATGTTTTTAACCGACGAATGGCCACATAACAGATGGTCAAGGACACCAGTCCGCGAAAAAAGATCAATTCGGACGCTGGAATGTGTGGAAGGTATTTTACACAGATATTTAAAGCCGTAAAAAAGAATGTGGCGCTCAGAAGATAGAGAGGAGCTGTCATAAAACAGAAATACCTCTAGCTATTCACTTGATCAAAGCTTTTCAATCCTCAAAAGTTGAGCTATACCAAAAAACATTGAGGTACAGATGAAGTCACAAATCACCATTGAGCTTTACGGCGAAAAATACGTTCTCGACGCCGAAGTGGGAGAAACCATTCTCGACACCGCTCTTCGCAATAACATTGATGCCCCTTATGCCTGCATGTCTGGGACCTGCAATTCATGCCAAGCTAAAACCTTAGAGGGGACCGTCGACATGGATGGTGCCGAAGCTTTGTCAGAAGACGAAATCAGCGAAGGTGAGATCCTCACATGCTGTGCACGCCCAACTTCTGCCATACTTAGAATTAAATATCCAGAATAAAAAAAGGCTCTGTTTCGCAGAGCCCTTCTTCTACTAAATTTTACTAAAGTTATTATTTCTTAATTGTTGGCTTACCAGCTGGTGGAGCTGCTGCTTTTGCCTCTTCTTTTACAACTTCAAGAAGCTCTACTTCGAACTTCAGAGCCGCACCTGGCTTGATCACTGGCGGAGCGCCACGATCTTTGTAAGCAATTTCTGATGGGCAGATAAGGATGGCTTTGCCGCCAACTTTCATCTTTTGAACGCCTTCCGTCCAGCACGGAATCACACCATTGAGTGGGAATGTCGCTGGAGTTCCGCGATCTTTAGAGCTGTCAAAGACAGTTCCATCACGAAGTGTCCCATGATAATGAACTTTGACTTTGTCTGTCGCTGCAGGAACTGCACCTGTACCTGCAGTCACTTCACGATAGATCATGCCTGATTCTGTTTTTGTAGAACCAGTTTCTTTGGCTTCTTTTTCAAGAAACGCAACGGATTCTTTTTTCTCTTTTTCTGCGAACTGAGCTGATCTCTTTTGGATCAATTCAGAAAGACCTGGAAGTTGGGCTTTGATATCCACTTCTTCTTTAGCATCTTTAAGGCCGTCATTAAGACCTTTTCTGAAAACTTTCATCTCTCCATCAGTGAGTTGAAAGATTTGTAATTTCTTGCCCGTTTCATAGGCCACTGCGTAAACCTTTTTTTCGTCTTCTGATTTTGGGCTAGCCGTTCCACCTTGGCAGTTGGCCAAGGTAAGTCCTAGCATTGCTAAAAAAATAATATTTAGTAATTTCATGTTGTTTCTCCTTATTCTAAACACTTATTATCATATTGATCATTTTTCATATTTCAAACTTATTCCGAGACATTTCGCAGTGTACCTTATTCTTCCCGCTCTTATCAACTAAAGACTCAAACCCCCGCGTCTCTCGAGATATTCTTTCTGGGAGAAGTCATCCACTTGGATCGCATTCCATCTGAGATCCGCAGCTTTTTTAAGCTGATCGTACTCTGACTTTGTGATCACATTTTTGCTCAAAGCTTCATCATAAATTTTATCACTTTTTATTTTTGGCAATACTTTTTCGCGCACAGCTTGGCGAACTTTCTTTTCAATTTTTTCTGCCTGTTTTACTGCTTTAAAAGCCTGATCGATAATCGCAAGGCCCTCTTTTGGATTGGTCGGAAGGTAAATTCCATCGGTCATACGATCGCGCTGATCACCATCTTCCTGAATCATTTGTGCCACTTGATGGCTGAGATCATCCGACACCGCTGATTTAAAAGCATTCAAACGTACCCACCAACTCAATGGACCACGGAAGAACCAAGTCAAACCTGGAACTTCGAGATTGGCAAAAATCCCTTCGAATCCTTTTTGAATCTCAAGTAGCGCCAAATCCAGTGCGTATTTAACAATCGGTAAATCTTCTTTTTTTCCTTCGTGCTCAAAACGGCGAATCACAGACGTTGCTAAATACATCCAGCCCAAAATGTCGGCAAAACGACCGGTCACTTTGCCTTTCATTTTTAAACGTCCACCCAGTGTCCCCATGGCGATGTCAGCAAGAATGGCAAATGAAGCCGACGACCACGAAAGCTTTTGGTAGTAGCGACGAAGCGGCCCCCCAGGAGTGCAAGAAAACGCCCCGCGAGTCCAACTGAGAACAAACGAACGGAAAAGATTATGAAACACGTGACCAATATGACCCCAAAAGGCTCGATCAAATCCTTGCACATCATTTTTTTCGATGGCGGCCACTTCTTTATATGCGTAAGGATGCGCGCGCAATGCTCCCTGACCAAAGATAATCAAAGTGCGAGTCATAATGTTTGCCCCCTCAACAGTGATAGCGATCGGTGCCGCCATGTAGGCATGACCAATTGTATTGCGGGGCCCAAGGGAAATCCCTGCTCCACCCAATACATCCATGGAATCACAGAGAGCTTTTCTCATGAGTTCTGTATTAAAATACTTGGCAATGGCAGTGACCACCGGAGGTTTAATGCCTTTATCAATGGCACCCGCTGTAAACTTGCGGCAGGCTTCCATGATGTAAGTGTAACCAACCACCTTGGCGATGGCCTCTTCGACACCTTCCAGTTTACCAATCGAAACACCGAACTGTTTGCGGTTTACAACATGGGCAGAAATCACACGTGTTGCATACTTTCCAGCACCTGCACCCTGCGAAGGAAGAGAAATTCCACGCCCTGCAGACAAACAATCCATTAACATGGTCCAACCACGTCCGCAGCCTTCTCTGCCGCCCACAACACAGTCTTCCAGATCGATCACCACATCATGGCCTTGAGTCGGACAATTGTGAAATGGAACGCTGAGAGGATCATGTCGTTGACCAACAACCACTCCAGGAGTTTTTGTAGGAATCAAGGCGCACGTAATACCAAGATCTTCTCCCTGCCCCAAAAGATTTTCGGGATCATACAAACGAAAGGCCACACCGAGGAGAGTTGAAATGGATGCCAGCGTGATCCAACGCTTGTTCCAATTGAGTTTAATGCAGAGCTTTCCATCCGCTCCCTTAAAAACAGTTCCCGAGGCTTGTAAAGATCCCGCATCGCTACCAGCTCCCGGCTCGGTGAGCGCAAAACAGGGAACTTCTTCTCCGGTGGCTAACCGCTGAAGGTATTTTTTCTTTTGTGCGTCTGTTCCATAATGCAAAAGCAATTCAGCAGGTCCCAAAGAGTTCGGCACCATCACCAACACTCCGAGAGGGATGGAGCGCGTAGAAATCTTCGCCACCACCTCCGAATGCGCAAGAGCCGAAAATCCCAAACCACCGTGTTCCTGAGGAATAATCATCCCGAAAAGTTTTTCACGCTTAATAAAATCCCAAGCCCTTTGCGGTAGCTCTCGGGTTTGCCACAGATCCCAATCGCTCGACATGGCACAAAGCTCATCAATTTTTACATCGATATATTCTTTTTCTTTCGCTGTAAGTTCAGGATACGTTTCATTGAGAATTTTTTTAAAATTGGGTTTGCCCGAAAACAATTCGGCTTCAATCCAAACAACCCCGGCTTCGAGCGCTGTGCGCTCGGTCTCAGAAATTTTTGGAACAAGCTCCATGGCTTTAAAAAGTTTTAAAATTCCACTCGAAATAATCAAGGCTCTTATGAATGGAATATTAAAAATCAGAGCGATACCAATATAAACAAGAACGACTTCACGTGAGGCATTGAGGCCAACGAACACTGTGCCCACAGCGAAACTCCACAAGAGAAGTGGCGCCCGCAGGTAACCAAATAGCAAAAAAATAAAAATGGTTGTCCATGCATAAAACCAAAAACATTCGCCGAGCATAAAACCAAAGGCTCTTATCAATAGTGAATCCACGCGAACTCCTTTGCAGATATTTGCACCATTTTAGGCGAACCATCTATGATTAACAAGTCATTTAAGGCACTTACGTACCATGCTCCAGATGGCGCTAAGTATAAAACTAATAGGTTCCAAAATGGGTCAGTAGTTTAATTAATTTACCATTATCGTTATGAATAATTTTTCTTTTTCCATTGTGAGTCCTATAACTGGTCTTGCTCTTGTGAAGCGGCAAACCCCAAAGTCCTTCACGAGCGAGATAAACCCCTTATCTCGAATGACCCCCCAATTAGAGATCCCCCCAAAAAATCTCGAAATTGAAACTCTCGGTGCCCCCCACCGAGAGGTTACTTTTTTTCTCAATTCTCATTCAAAAATCTCAAGCCTAAAGTCTGTGAACAGCAATTGCATATGAAGTTCTCCGCCAGGGGGTCTCATGTCGCAACTTAAAGAAAATATCAAAAGCTCTGTTCTCGAACGCCTCGAACAAATTCGTGCATTTTTACGATCTATAAATCAATGTGCCTTGTGCTCAGAACCACTGACATTGATTCACGAAATTGATAACAAAGATTCGTTTGTCAAAGAGACTGCCTACTGCTCGCAATGTCAGCTGACAGTGAGAGAAAAAGACCACGCCCTCCACTAATAAACAGGTAGCTAGCTGAGTCAATATTTTGACGATGTCAATTTTTTGGTGTCAAAAGCACCGATTCTTTATACTTTACTTCAAGGGCATGCGGACAGTTTAAAATGTGTCTGTATGTTTTGAAATTGATCTGACTCTTCGTTGCTCGTCGTCTTGATAGCGCTTCGCTAGCAATTCCTCCTCGCGCCTCGATTCAAATCAATTTCAAAACATACTGACACATTTTAAACTGTCCGCACGCCCTAACGACTTTCGAGAAGAGGTGACCATTGATGTGGAATTTTTTGCGATGCTCGATTCAATTGATCATCACAACCCTTCTCGTTTCTACGGCACTTGCCGCCAATAATAAAGACAAACCTCAAGGAGCCAAAAAAATGTCCAACCCTGTTGTCATTATCGAAACAAACAAAGGAACAATGGAAGCCGAACTTTGGGAAGACAAAACCCCAAACACGGTTAAAAACTTTCTTGCCTATGCGGAAGAAAAATTTTTCGACAACACGATCTTTCATCGCGTGATCCCAAACTTTATGATTCAGGGTGGTGGATTTACAGTAGATATGAAACAAAAACAGACCAAAGCCGCCATTAAAAACGAAGCCACTCGCGAACTCAAAAATGATCGTGGCACTTTAGCCATGGCGCGCACGATGGACATCCATAGCGCCACAAGCCAGTTTTTTATCAATCACATCGACAATCCTTTTTTAAATCAACAAGGAACCAACTCGCACGACTATGGTTACTGCGTGTTTGGAAAACTCACGAAGGGACTAGAAGTTCTTGATGCCATCGCAAAAGTGCAAACTGGCTCTTCAGGTCCGCATGAGAATGTGCCGAAAGAGCCTGTGACTATTTTATCGATTCGGAAAAAATAAATGGAACAACAGATCCTCGACTTTTTTGCACAGTATGTCTATCAACCCTATGTCGTTTACGCCGCCATTTTTGGGTTTATGTGCATCTGTGCGATGGGAGTTCCAATTCCCGAAGAGGTCGTGATCATTTCCGCAGGACTTGTGGGCCACATGGCTCTCAATCCGCAAGAGTATCCTCCACCTTATCCCGGCGCGGCTTCTGCGGACCCCTACACTTTAGCCGCAGTGACTTTTGCCAGTGTTGTTATCACTGATTATTTTATCTTTTCGATGGGTAAGTTTTTTGGCCATCAGATTATTTACTCCCAACGTTTTAAAAAATATTTTCCCGAAGACAAAATGGTCAAAGTGCGAACTTGGGCACAAAAGTACAGCTACCTTGCCCCTGGCGTTTTTCGCTTTATTCCTGGCGTGCGCTTCCCGGGCCACCTCATGTGCGGCGCTCTTGGTGTCAAAACCTGGATCTTTCTTTTAATTGATGGGGGCGCTGCTCTCTTTTCCGTACCGACTCAAGTCCTACTTGTCTCCTTCTATGGAAAAGAAATCCTCATGAAGATCAAACCGTTTAAATTTTATTTTTTTATTGGCTTAGCACTTTTTGTGGCCCTGTACGTGGCTCGCAAATATTTTGCCGAAAGAAAACTTTCCACGCCTTAGGGCGTATCCTCATCGTTGGTCGAGTTCTTCGCACCTTTCTCAATATTTTATGCCGAGATTCCGATAGTATAAGGAGAGTATGGCTTTCTTTTTTTGAAGCCATAAGATTTTAAAAAGTCCTAAAGGGGTCTTTATGAAGAAAAAAGTATTCTTTGTCGTTGGTTTGTTCGCAAGCGCGGTTGCGGCAAGTTTTTTTATTCCTCTTCAAAATGGCGAGTACTGGTGGGCCACGAATTCAGATTGGCCGGAAGTGGTTATCGTCGATGGAGATCGCATCCCTGCAGGAGGTCCACAAAATGGTCCCGCCTATGAACCTCCCGATGAAGATCTCACTTACGTAGATCCTAACTACCAAGAAGAAACTCCTGTTTATAGTGGCGGTAAAGATGCTAAACCAGAAGCTCCTGCTAACGAAACTCACGTTCATGACGTTCCTGTTCCGGCACAGGCACCGGCACCGCCAAAGATCAGTTGCATAAAAGCAGCACTGACAGAACCCAGCCAACGACCAACTGGTCAAAAATTTGGATCAAATAATTGGATCCGCAATATGCATTTGTCGAATGCCTACATCGATAGCTTTATTAGATCGGCTAGTAAAAAAGGCGGGACGAACCCACAAACACTCCGCGCCGCGATTACAAGTATTATCGCTGCAGGATATTGCTCAGGCAAAGACTACAATTCCGCTTCGACTCTTGGAGTTCCTCTTGTTCAGGGAAGCCCTTATGATGCAACAATTGACGAGCGCGCACAGGCTTACAGAGCTGATTCTAACAAAAAATATTTAATTTGCAGTCAAAAAGCAAATCTTATTGAATATACACGTAAAGATATTTGTGAAAAAATATATCAAGTTTGCGGCATCCGTCAGTTTAGCAATAACGATTGTCGTATGAACAAAGATCGCGGCGGAAATGATAACGATGATGACAATGATGATTCGAACAACAACGGTGGATCTACAGGCGAAAAAGAAGTTGGTAGCGGATCCAACGAAGGCTCAGGTTACGGCAAAGATAGCAACAATGGTGATGATGGCCCTCAAGGCAGCGGCCCTCCAGGCGCCAGTAAGTAATAGAGAATCCCCCCACGTGTCATCTTGAGCGCAGAGAAAAATCTCCCCGAGATCCTTCTCTTCGGTCAGGATGACAATTCGTGTTTCAAAAGCAAATGAAAATGAACATCGATGCTGTTGTTTGAAAACTCAAGATAGCGAACTTGTTCGTAATCTTGAGGCTTTCGAAATGTGGCCCCACGAGGGATTAAAAGCCCCATTCGCTCTGGTGAAAAGCGCTCGACAATTTTATCGGCTATCTTTGTGTAAAAATCTTCCATTTTAATCTTGAGACGCTTACCGTAAGGCGGATTAATAATCACGAGCCTGCGAAACGCAGACTCTTCTTTTTTTCCTAAAAAAAGATCTTCGTGCCTTATCTGAATCTCTACATTTTTAAAAGCTTCAAGATTCTTTTTTGCCATCTCTACATTTTTATCATTAAGATCTGCGCCCCAAACGTGTGAAAAGGATTTTTTCGGAACTGTCGCGAATTTAGTTTCCATTTTTCCTTTAAACCAATTTTGATAGCTAAAAGCTCTCTGGAGAGGTTCTGCATACAGAAGCCCTTCAATAAGAAATGTTCCACTCCCCATCATTGGATCAACCAGTTGCCATTCTTTAAAATCGTCCACACCTTGCAGTGAAAACTGCAGCAACGCCGCTGCCATGTTGTCGCGAATCGGTGCCTCCCCGACCCATTTTTCGCTTCCACGAATGTACAGATCCTCGCCCGAGGTATCAATACTCACAGTGCACTCATCGCGAAAAAAACGGATATATAAATCTGTTCCCTTTGGATCTGGGATGAAGGGATAGGTGTTGCTAAACACTTTTTTGAGCTTATCCTTCATTTTGAGTTTCGACGTCCGAGTTGAGACATAAACTTTCTTGAGCGGAAAGTATTTATCAATTTTTAAGGTGCGTAACCATTTTTGAAAGTCTTGATACTGAAGCAACTCTTTTTGCACACCTAAACGCATAAGAATGCGCGTAGGAATACGTAAAAACTGATTGAGGGAAAGACCAACTTCTAAAGGTAAGGCGAGTTCAATGCCTCCTGGGTGGAGCTGAAATGGTATCAATGAATAATTAGTTTTTAAGATTTCGTCGATACGCTTTAACACTCTGATCAGCTCGTAGAGGGCCAGTCGCTCAAATCCTGGATTGACGACAATAAAAAAAAGGTTCTGCATAGAATTCCACTTCAGGACCCTATGGGTCCTGTGGATGACTGTTAATTTCCTTGGGGTCGAGGTCTTGGAGTTGTCGGTCGTGGTGGTTGACGATTGTTACTCTGCGGCCATCCCAAGACTAAATCGTATGGCGTGTCCGAATACGTGTACATGCCTGGAAAGTTCGGTAGCACTCGATCAAACGCCACTTGCATATAATCGAGGGCCTTTGCAACGTCATTCCGGTTTACCACCTGCATCGACGATAACTGATTCAAACGGTTGTCAGATCCAAGCGTAACAACAGAGTACAGGTCACGCCCCATCAATTCGAGGGCACTCCACCAAGTGACTTCTTTGGCTGGTTCTTTGAGTTTTTTCTCGAAGCGACCAAAATCACGCATTCCGCGGAGCTGGAGCATCCATGGATGGTTGGCGAGAGCGCCAGGATCTTGCATATCTCCTTCGTTAAAAATCTGTGTCAGATAAAAATATCTTTCACGAACTCTTAACGGCTGGCCAGGATTCTGATCGTCCTCTGTATCTTGATCACCAGAGCATAAGAAGTAACCCAAACCTTGAATATCCTCAGAGGGGTTCATCAAAACATTGGAATTAAAATTTCGATCAATGCTACTTGCCAGAAATGTTTCATCAAAACGCACGACGATACATTTTTCCCATTTTGCGAGTTCAATATCAAGAGTGGAAATTTGTGTTGCTAACGTTGTGTTTTCTCCAACATACGCACCATCGGAGACACTGAGTGATTCCCCAACACCCCACTGGAAATTCACCATGCCAGATAAACCTCCTAGCACACCATTGGTCGCTCCAGATATTTTTCCAATTGTATTTGTTGCTTTACCGGATTTGCCAAAAAAACTATTCACTGAGCCAGCTGTTTTTTCGATTAATTCCAATGGATCTAGTTTATATCCACGATTCACATTCATTGAATTAGTAGTGCTAAAACCAGTCCCAACTGAATAATTTAAAGTTTTACCATCTTTATAAAGATAGCGATTCGAAGTTTCTAAGATTCGGACTCGTCTTTCCACAATCAAAGGAAGCTGTGTCGATCTTGCCAACATCGCAGTACTCACAACAATAGGATCACGGTTATTACCAATATCGTTTAAAACATCTTTCGCAAATTGATCTACATAACTGTGACAGTCAAACTGATGACGGTTGATCTTTTCTCGGTAAGATAAATAATATGCAGTCTCGCCCATAATTGGGAGCAAGATGTTTTCTTTAGCTCTTTCATAAACTTTCTTTTTAAGATCCGCAGTCTGTGGATACATTTGTTTTGTTAACAAATAACACATTTTATGTAAGACCGAAATTTTTGTCTCAAAATCAAGATACAGAGTGGCAAGGCCATTCTTCGAAAACTCTTTAAATGTCTTTTGCGATACCGGAATTGCGCTGTACTCTTGAACTTTTCTTTGTTCAAAGAAGTCTGAGACTTTTTTAGTACTATAACGTGTTTGGTGCATAAAAGCTTCGAGACTGATGGCCCTATTGCTATTGACGTAACAACTGTCGGGGATCTCTTCAACGGTAAAGCTAAGGTCTTCTCCTGTTCTCCATTTACGATAAGACTCTTCCATTTTTGTTTTCCATTTTGCATAACAAGAAAAGTCCAGACGTTTAACCTGCGGCGATTTTGGATTCATCGAAACATATTTTAAATGCATCTGCTCCAAAAAGTTACCAATCTGCGAAAAGGCTTTCATTTCTTGGTGGTACTGAAACTTCAGACCACGGTCGACAACCTGTAAGTCATTCACTTGCTTTTTGTAAAAATGCTCAACAGACCCAAAATAAGGACTCTTTTCGTAAGCATCATTGACCGAGAGTCCAAATTTACGAATCTCTTCTTTGGCTTGCTCGGAGTTGTTAATGATTGTACTCTCTACTTCGCCCAAAGCTTCACAAGTACCATTACACTGACTTTCATCAAGAACATCAGTAGGCCTCATTGCAGAGCCATTCCCATTTAATACAAACGTCACTGGGCCAATAAAGGTTCTACGAGGTAAGCCAGACACAGTTTGATCAATTTCTGGACGAGGACTACCGTCATCAAAAAATCTTTCATCCCCTTGATTCGATAGTAAATTAAAATCAAAATTAGGAACGTAAGGATTTGTAAAATCATCTCGTAAAAGATTAGATTGGTAGAGTTTGTACTCTTCTTCTGTTAAGAGAGACTTAAACCATTCATCCGAACCCGCCATGTCCGTGTTTGATAAATAGTAAAACAACTCGTCTTTCGATAGATTCAGTTTACACAAACTGCCATCTGTATCTGCTTTATTAGGATCGTAGAGCTTACCTTCCTCTACAAATCCGCGATTGACCAGATTGGACATCAAGGCATAACACTCGTCCAGTTTGCTTCTTTGTGTTGTGCGAACTAAGTCTTTTTCGAGCTTAGCAGCTTGGGCTTTGATCTTTCTACGAATCGATTCAACCTTTTCGTCAATCGCATCGTTGACCTGACGGAACTTCACGTTGCGATCCACAGAGACATCCGTTTCCTTCGAGCGACGAATCTCATCTACCTGTGCTAGAACTTTTTCAACCACCTCAGGGTCAATATTTTTTAACAAAGATTCCATTTGTTTTTTAAGCTCATCATTTTTAGTTAGTAATTGAGCTTTTTTTTGAATTAACTGAAGATTTTGTTTTGCAACCAAGGAATCTAACTGCGCGCTGATTTGATCCATTTCTAAGTTGTTAGCCTCTTGGTCGTCTTGTAAACCCATAATCTTAATTGTGGTATTTGTGTTATCACCACTAAATAACTGCCCTAATTTTTTATCAGCAATTAAGGCCGCTCTGAGCAACGTCTCATCAATTGTTTCTAACTGAATCAACATTTGTGAACGAATTCTAAGAGTTCTTAAATCATAGATTTCAAACTCAATTGGCGTTACAATTTGGCCCCCAAGTACTCGAACAAGCATTTCTTTAACAACAAGAAATTGCTTCTTTTCGACACTTTCGGCTTCCTCTTGTGTCATCGGACGAACGTCATTACCATTCTTAATCAAAGGACGTGGTTCGTTTCTGATGACCACATTTTTATTGGCCAAGGGATCAATGTAATCCTTTTGCATGGCCACTTTCATAAGATAAATGCCGTCTTTCAGTTCACTCAAACCACTGCGACCCCAAACAATACTGTTGTACTTTAAAACAACCGGCTTAATTTGCATAAGGACCGTTTTTTTAACAGTCATGTTCATATAACGATCGATCGCATAGCGGAAACCCGTAGCGTCGTACTGAAAATGCGCCATCAAAACACGCGTTGGAGGAGCCACTTTATGCGACTCTCGGATTTGATCAAGATACTCTTCAGTTAAACGACGAACGTCACGGCCAAAAGTAAATTTTTCATCCCAAGGATTGATGTAGTAATCAATCTGAAAGTTGGCGTTTTTAATATCTGTCCCCATGTAAGTGACTTTGGACCACTTTGGAATAAGCTGTTCACGATGGAAGAATTTGTGAGAAATCATTCCCACCCACGTTAAACAACCGACGTTGTTTGTTTTGCGAAAGACTTCGTAGGTTTTTCCACGATCTTCAAATTCAATTTTAAATTTGAGACCACCCTTTACTGTCGAGCCCGTAAAATTATCGATCAAACATGTTTCAACTGTATACTGAATGGTTCGATCTGTTGAAGTATCACCAGGCATCACTCGACTGAAGAGAATTTCTGCCACAGTTGGTAAAAAACGAGAATAGCCTTTTTCTAGAGTAGAATACTTGTCGAAATCAAGCCCTAGAGTAGTTTGATTTTTCTGCCAGCCATCATAATTGATGGCTGTCTTTAAGTACTCTTCGTAGTTAAAGGTAGCTTCGTTAGACTCTTTATCAACAGTATACTCAGAGAGATCAAAAAGTTGAGCTGTACCACTCGCTAAAGCATCAAATCGTCCTAGATTATACAGAGCCTCAAAGGGTTCAAGGTCTGGTATATTTGCAGGAACTACTTTTAAAAGAAGATTTAAATTCCCCCACTGTGGTCGAATAGCTACTGAGATTGGTAAAACTGCATTGACGCCCACGTTAGACTGCTTCCAGTTTTTAGCATCAGAAATGAGCATTTTATTTGTCAGAATGACATGTCCACCAGACTCAAGATCTGTAGCAACAAGTTGCGCATAGATTTTAAATAAGCCAGAAGTCAGTGGCATCGGTTTTACATTATTGGCGGAGTCAAAGAGACGCACACTGAGATTGTCCAAGCGAACGTTTAAATACAAATCCAAAGTCTGCAAAGATTCAACCTTTGCAGACCTTTCACGCGCCATTGCATTCCTTAAATTAATATTTTTTTCGCGTGATTCAAATTGATTTGTGATCTCGTCGCCGACCATTCCAGATTCAACAAAATTTGTTTTGTTTTTTTGAATCATCTTTAAGTTGACCGAAGAGATCTCAAGTTTTCTCTTTTTCGATTTAATTCCAGCCAACGCTACGTTAATGTCGTCAACACCGCGAGCCAGGCGAACCGTTGCATTGGAAGTCAAATCTCCAGTGTTTGTTATGTCTCTGAACTCTGGATTATTTCCGCGCATTTTATCCCAAGGGTTGAAGATTGTCTTACGCTGAATATAAATTTTTGAATTTTGAGCGAGAAAGATAAAATTCACTTCGAGATTGACGGAATCCCCAAGTGGATTGAATGGGAGAATTACACGCCAAGATAAACAATTTCCGCCATTGTCTGCGGTGATCTGAAGCGTGCGACTGGGGCCGTTTTGTGATTGAACTTCAAGTTCGCTGTAGACATCAAACTTTTGGCCAAGAATACTTCCGGCACCGCGGGTGTCTTGTATGCCACACATTTGCATTTGATATTCTTTTTGATTTGGAATGTTCGCGTCTTCGCCAATGACTCTGGTGTCAAACGACGTCACGCTGATATTGGAAGACGTAAACTGAGACGCATTGTAACCGACAAGATTCAATGGCGTTTGCGTTCTTGAGAAACGAAACTCACGAAGTCCTTGAGGATTTTCGTGCTTCTGCGCTTTCACGCAAGATACAAAAAGAACTGCCGCCAACCCAACTTGACAAATTTTACTAAATTTTGTCATAACCCGTCTCCACCCCTAAATAAAAGTACTGCTGATTCTGCTGCAAAGGATCTACATTTAACAATTTGGCCTCGTAGTACTGTGCCCGAATTCGAAAATTTTTCTTTTTAAACTGAACACCCACTTCAAAGCCATTTCCTTTTTTGTTGGTATTTCCGTAAGCCCAGCTGTTGTAGTAACCTGGAACAACATCAGACTCGGCAAAAAAGCTTTCATAAAAAACGGAATAAATATAGTTGTTCGTATGGAATTTAGAACCGACGCCGATAAGCCGACCATCATTGTATGTCTCGGGAGCATCATTGTTTTTAATCACATTGAAGTAGGCCAATGGCTCAAGCACAGAGTTCATGCGGTAGTTAAAACCTACAGATGTAAACCAACCACTGAATTCGTAGGAAAATCTTGAGTTGTTAGGGCCATTGAGTTGCTCAATGGTATTTCCACGCTTTTGGCTTTCGAAAGCGACGAAGCTTGGTAATTTTTTATATTGATACAAATTTCCACTCACATGAGTCGCGAAATCTCGCTGTGCCCACTTCAGGTAAAGTGTTTGAGTGGCAAAGCTAGGCATTTCTTCGGCGCCAACGGTTCGTGACGAAAGCGTTTGTGACGTTGGAATGAGATATTGAGAAACAAATCCTGTTCGAAGCTCATCAGTGATCTGATAAGAAAGCTCACCACTTGCACCCGGAAATGACTGACGAGAAACAAGGAGTGGCATGTCCAACCAATCCTGGTTTAAAACTCCCGCTTTGAGATTTAAAAAATCGGTTGGTGTGTACTTGACTGCCGCTTCGCGGATTAAGATCGTATTGGCTGGCTCGAGATCACCAAAGAAAGACTGACTGCGACCGGATTCGAATTTACCTCGCAAGAACACTCGCGCTTCGAGACTCTCGAGCAACTGGTACTTGGTTTCGGCAAACAAATCAAAACCACCAATTTGCGCGCTTTGTGTTTCGAGAGCGGTGCTTTCGCCGTAAATGCGCGCCCGCCAAATGGTCTCTAGCTGACCTTCGTTCGATTCAAACAAATCTTCGCGATATTCGTAATCGTTAGAGAATACAGACCCTTTCACCTGTGCAGACGCAGATAAAGGAGTGCCCACAGCTGCACCCAACATCAATAGTAACAAAAGGTATCTGATTAAGCTCATTGGCTCCCCTACTTTACGAAACCTTAATACTACAATTCTTGTACCCAAATAAATCTCACGTAACCCCTTAAAATAATTGAAATCCGTGATGTCCAGGTTACTAATAACTGTCTTTTTTTTGTCAATGTAAACGAAATTTGTCACCCTCTGTAAATGTTTCAGGAAAAGAACAAAAACCAAAACATTGCAAATGAATAGCTATATGGTGCGTCAAGTTTCGACTGTCTTAAAATGAGACAGTCGAAATGACGAGATTTTTTATGATTTACTATTGCTCTCACTCGCTCTAAATTCAGTCTATGAAAACACAAAAGATCTCTGAACAGACTTATCGTTTTGAGTTCGAAAAACCAATTTCGACAAGCGAATTTACTATCGATACCGCACAAAAATCTGTCAATTCTCCCCTTGCAAAAAAACTTTTTGGCTTTCCATGGACAGAAACCATTCGCATTCAACCACTGTCTTTAGAACTCACTAAAAAAGATTGGGTCGACTGGGATATTTTACTTGAGCCACTGCAAGGACTTCTTGAAGAACATATCGACCAAATGACGATATTGGAGCAAGATCCAACGCCACCAGTACTTCAACAGAAGAACGACCTAAATTCCACAGAGAGCGTAGAGATGGTTGCCCTGAAACAATTTATCACCGAATCCATTAACCCTTCTCTCGCCATGCATGGGGGCTGGGTTGAACTCAAAGCTTTCGAAAATCAAACGGCGTATTTAGGAATGGGCGGCGGCTGCCAAGGCTGCGCCTCATCACAAGCCACGATGATCGATGGTATTGAGAATGCCCTTAAAGGAAATTTTAATTTTGTACAAAGAGTAGTGGATGTCACAGACCACGCATCGGGCGACAATCCGTATTACTAAGTATTCAAATATTAAATTCTCAACATGAATGCGAGTTGGAAGACGAGAGTTTCGAATTTGAGTTTTTGTTCGCCCAGTGTCTCAAACTTTCGGGTTTCGGTGATTTGGTATCGTCCACCAATGCGCACACCGTAGGATTCTGAAAAATCGATTTCGACTCCAGCTTCTCCATAGTAACCAAAACCTGTCAGTGCGTCTTTTGTTTTGAAACCATTGGGATCACCACCACCGCTGACCACAATCGTCGACGAGCTTCCTGAGTACTTAAGCTCATGGTAGCCAAAAAGTCCGCCACCTTCGACGTAAGGACGTAGCCAGCTTTCCGGAAAAAATCGCTGCTTGAGCCCGAGACCCAACTGATAGTTTGTGGAATCAAAAGGAATATCGCTCCCTGCATAGTTCACTCCACCCAGCGTGGAGTAGTCGTAAAATGACAAACCCTCTGTGGTCATATAGTTAAACGAAATCGTGACGGATGTTCCCATCTCGTTGATCTCTCTCTCTCCGCCGACAAAAGCAAAAATTCCTTGATCCATACGAAACGCAGCGGCGGGACTCTTCACTTCAAAATCTGCAAAACCAAATCCAGCGTAGGTATGAATGCCGCGCATGCCAAATCCCGAAGAGAAGGGACTTCCGCGAAAGGACGACTGCGCAAATACTGTTGAGCTTAAAAATATTGTGACTAAAAAAACTATTTTTTTCATATTTTCCCTCTAGTACTTTTTAATCCATTTTTTCTTTTCGAAATGATAGGTCTCTTTGGCATCGGTGTTGCGATAGGTCTCATAGGCGCTGTCGATCAGCATCTTCTTTTCTTTTTCATTGAGTTTATTAAATTTTGCAATCGCTTGATAGATGGATTTTCGATCTTTGTTTTCATCAGCAACAATTTTTTTTACTTTTTCTTGCTCTGCCGCCGGCAAAGTTTTGATGTCGCGAATCGCAAGCATAGCATCGTCGGCTTCGCCAATGTGTCCTGCGTGTTTGTATTTACGAACGTCGTCCATTCTCGCTAATTGAGACTTTAAATATTTTTTTGCTTGCGGAGGCGACATTTGTAAAATCTTATACTGTCCCAAAGCAGTCCATGAAAAGGCGATAAAGACGATTGTCGATAGGAAAAATCTCATGGGCACCTCAGTCGTAACGTGGCTTTGGGCGAGTTGTGTAATCTCTATTCTTTCAAAATTGTGCTTCAAACGCAAATATGGACTGGCCAAAAGTCTTTTTCTTAACAATACAGCAATGATTCCCTCATCGTCTCGGGACGAATATCCGATAAACAATTCGACATGTTACGAATACGACGACCGTTGATTTACATCTGGCCTTTAAAACTCTTCCTGAGTTTGGGTTTTATTTCTTCTTTTGCGTGGGCAGGAGATTCAATTCATTTTGGCTCTATTTTTGTGCAAGATAATAATTATCGCAAAGAAGAATCTACACAGAATATCAACAAGCTCACAGACGGCAGTACTCAACAAAAAAATCTCGAAGAACTCTATCCAGAAATCAAATCGGAAAACACTCGTCTTCGACAAATTCAAACCGAACCAACGACTCCTCAAGTTCAACAACAAACTCAGTCTCAACCTCAATCGCAATATCAGTCTCAAGAGGCTCTGATCCCGCAAACCACTTACACCACAGACCCACGCACTCGTGTTGGCGTGGTGAAAAATAACGAACTCGATCGCCATGTCGTTTACTTTATCGAATTAAGACCCATCCAAAACAATGGCTCAAAAAATCTTTATCAAAGCACCAGCACTTCTTACGCTCCTGCGGCACGAGTTGAGCCGGGCGAACTCGTGAAAGTTGTCGATAGCAGCCAAGATTATATTAACAAAATGCGTATGGATCGAGACAATCAAGGCGTTTGGAAACAAGTCGCCCGAAAAAACAGCGGTGACCCTACAGACTTATATGTTTATTACGATTGGAAGAACTTCGATACGGTTCTCACCACACAGTCAGCGGTCGAGCTGGATGTTCTTGTTCCGCGTGATATGAGTTCAGTCCCAGTTTATTCTCGTCCAGGATCTTGGACATGGAAAGATTGCCAACTCGGTACAGACATTTGTCTAGATCGTATTGATCAGCACGTCGAGGCTTTTTTAATGGATACGAGCTTTGCCGTGGTCAACGATATGCGCACTCGCCAAAACGTACTCCAATTGTTTTATAAAATTGGATATCGCATTCACGACAAAGAAGGCGTGCTCCGACACAAAATTGGCTGGATTCCATCTTACTTTGCGCGCCGAAAAATTTCGATCCTGCCAAAGAATCTCCTTTCGGCCAACGAGTACGGCTTTTCTGGGTTTGAAACAGATGAAGAGCGCGTTGAGCGACTTTCAAAGTACTATGTATTTGAAGAGAACATGTTTTCCGACAATCGACTCCTCAGCCGCTGGCTGAAGAAGAGACCAGGTGAAAAATTTGAAATCTTCGACAATACATTTGATTATGACTTTCTCATTGGCTACCAAAGTTTTGAACTCAATCAAAGTTTCCTCGATGAAACATTCACTCAGAACAGTGTTCTTCTCGGAATTGGTGTGTACGCTCCATTATATGTTGATTTAGAAGTGCAAGGAACATTTTCGATAGCGGTCCCCATCAGCTACGGACCACAAAATGATATCTTTAAAGACACACCTATCTTCCGTGGTGATCAATGGCTTATGTACATGACTCCAATTGGTGTAAATGATATCCCGGTTAAGTTTGGCCTAGGTCTTTACTATTTGACAATGTTCCAATCCGAACTCGATTTCGGCTTTAAATCTTTTGTCGGTTTTCAAGCAAAAGTTTCTTTGGAAAATGAAAGATTTTGGGCGGATTTAAGATATGGCCCCACAGGACAAGATTTTAGCTTTGAGTTTTCCAATAGAGAGGTCGGCGCCAGTGTCGGGTTACGACTCGATCCTTCGCGTGCATACGAAAGCATGACGATCTTTCTAGATTATGGCTCCACAACCTTTAAAAGCAACACGAGTGGGAATACAACCGAGTTCACCATCTTTAACCTCGGCTTCCGTAAGACTTTTTAGTTTACTCTTTCTGACAGGCACACTAAAATCAGATAATGCGCTTGTTCACCCTCTTATTTATAATGCTCACAGCTGCTTGCGTTTCAAGCCCTCTTCCCGAAGAAAATCGAGCCTATGAGCGGACTTTTCGTGCTGATTTCGACCAAACCTGGCGCGCATGCCAGCAGGCCGTGATTTCCTACCCACTTAAAATTAACAATATGGAACAGGGAACGATCCAAAGCACCATTCTACGAAGTCATGTTTACTTCAAACCTCCCCATCTCGGCAAAAAGCACGCAGGTGGCTACCGCTACGACATTAGCATCAACTTGATCAAGGAAGCGGACCAACTCACCAAAGTCAGCATCGAAAAAAACCTACAAGTTTACCGAGATTTTGTTTCAAAGCCCGAGAACTTAATTAGTGACGGTCTCGAAGAAAACGCTCTCTTATATCGCATCCAAAGAGAAATCGAAATCGACAAAGAAATCTCAAAAGCCGCAAAAAAATCAGAAAAATAAGCCAAGGTCCGCAGTAGAGCCTTTACCCTAACCCTTCCCTCCGTCTTCCTTTGCGAATAGCATAAGGAACAATCCCATCTACTTCGCATTCATTCAATAAAAGGTAGTCACTCACATGCCCAAAATCTCTTCCCCAATGAACCAACCGAGAAAAGGGGCGAAGTCGCCAAACACCCTTGCCAAGCAATCGCGCAACAAGCCCAGTAAGCGCGCGAATAAATCCTCGATACAACAGACGATTCGTAACTCTCAAAACAATATGCCAATGATCCTTCTGAACAGTTTCGGAATAAATTTTAATTCCAAAGGTCCCAGCTTGTTTACTAAGAATCTTCCTTAAACTCCTCTGAT
>CAZOGU010000011.1:51524-53652 GCA_964579625.1 uncultured Pseudobdellovibrionaceae bacterium | reverse complement strand
CCCTCTTCTGAAGACGCCCCAAACCCTGCCGCAATCAAACCCATCAGCGCGTATCCCGAATGAGCAATGCTCGAATAGGCCAACATTCTCTTTAAATTTTCCTGGCGAAGCGCCGCAATACTTCCACCAATAATTGTGATCACAGAGAGCCACTGGAGTACATAAACCAAACTGGATTTTTCGATGGCATCTGTGTACAAAAACAATCTTAAAAATGCGACAAAGCTCGCCAGCTTTACACCTGTGGCCATGAGGGTTGTAACAGGAGTTGCGCTTCCCTGATAAACATCCGGTGCCCATGCATGAAACGGAATGAGCGATACTTTAAAGGCCATTCCTGCAATTAAAAGTCCCACACCAAGCACAAAGAGTCGATTGGCGACAAACAACTCACCACTGCGCGCGCCGATCTCTTGAAGAATCGTTGTTCCGGCGGTACCAAAGACAAAAGCAACGCCATAAAGAAAAATAGCCGAGCCCACTCCTCCAAGTACAAAATATTTAAACGCGGCTTCCTTAGAGAGAACCTGCTCTTTGCTCAACGCGATCAACAAATAAATCGCCAAAGACATCAGCTCGATCGCAATAAACGTAATTAATAAATTATTGGCCATGGTGACAAGAATCATTCCCAACACCGAACTTAAAATAAGGAAAATGTGCTCGGAAAATTGATAGTCTCGGGTCGCGTTGTTTTCATAAAGCTGCATCAGCACAAAGCCTGCAATAATATAAAGAACGTAGGCGCTCCAAACGGAAATCCCGTCGACAATCAGCCCACCCGAAAAAGCGGTGATAAAATTAAGGCTTGATAACTTCCAATACCCGCTCACCAAAGAAATATTGAGGCCGGCCGCTCCGACAACGCCAACAATCGACCAAACCAACGATATAAAGGGGCGCATTTCGCGTCCACGAAAGGCCTTTACAGAAATCGGAATCAAACTCGCAATAAATAAAATCACAAGCGGGCTTATGACAATTAAATCGGCAGGATTAAAGGTATTCAACATCACTCTCTCCCAGTGCTTTCTTCTTCCGTTGCCGTTTCTACAACTTCGGCGCCATAAATATTCAATTTATAATTGGCTTTGTTTTCGATAAAATGTCGAATCGAGATTTCGCTATATGATAAAAAGTGCTTCGGAAAAATTCCCATCCAAAAAATAAGAACGACAATGGGGGCCAACACTAAACCTTCGCGAAGATTAAGATCTCCCATGTCTTTGTGCTTAATAATGGTTTCGCCCGCCTCGCCAAAAAAGACCTTCTTCACCATCCATAACATATAGGCGGCGCCCAAAATAACGCCGGTAACGGCAAGGCCGGCAATCCACTTGTTGTAAGTAAACGTGCCTAGCAAAACTAAAAACTCACCCACAAAGCCATTGGTCATTGGAACCGCAATGCTCGAGAACGTTATAATTAAGAAAAAAATTGTATAGATCGGCATGGCCTTTGCCAAACCGCCATACTTTGCAATCTCTCGCGTGTGAGTGCGTTCGTAAATCATCCCAACCAGAAGAAACAATCCACCCGTGCTCACACCATGCGCCAACATCTGATAGAGTCCACCGGTCACTCCATAGGTGTTGAGAACAAAAAGACCAAGCACAACATAGCCCATATGCGAAACTGAAGAATAGGCGACGAGTTTTTTGACGTCGACCTGAACCATCGCCACTAGAGCCCCATAAATAATTCCAATCACACCAACGGCAATAAACAATCCTCCCCAAGACGTCGCCGCCTCAGGAAAAAGTGGCAATACAAAACGTACAAATCCGTAGGTTCCCATTTTTAGCATAACACCGGCCAGGATCACTGAGCCCGCCGTCGGAGCCTGAACGTGAGCATCGGGCAACCACGTGTGCAGCGGAAAAACTGGAACCTTAATGGCAAAGGCGCCGGCAAAGGCAAAGAAGAGCAATGTTTGTGGCGTGAAAAAGTCTCCCTCAACAAACGGAATTTGCAACTCGTAAAAATCGAGTATGCTGGCACTGTAAAAACCAAGCTGCGATTTAGTTTGCAAAATCAAATAGACGATCCCGGCAAGCATAAAGACAGAACCCGCCATTGTATAAATAAAAAATTTGTAAGTCGCATAGATGCGATTTTCCCCGCCCCA
>CAZOGU010000011.1:0-51424 GCA_964579625.1 uncultured Pseudobdellovibrionaceae bacterium | reverse complement strand
GGCAACCAGTTGTAATATTCGACAAGCTGCAGATCCGGGCTGGTTTTATCAAAAAGTTTTAGCAAATAAAGACTTTCGATAAACAAGGCCAAGCTGCTCGCGAGCGAAAAGATCCGCACGGCTTTAGCGTCATTCACAAACAAGAGCGCAAGCGCCACAAGCAGCGGCAATACAATCAGGCTGGTTAGAAACATTTTTTCCTCACATCATCAATAGTAGTAACGTTCCCACAACACCGATGACCATCATCAGAGTGTAAGATTGCAGTTGTCCGGTTTGCAGAGATCTTAAGCCATCACCTGCACTGCGAATAAAATCTGTCAGCTTATACGTCGCCATGTCGATCAATCCAATGTCGGCCTTGGTCCACAAAAGACGAGAGGCTTTTACCAGTGGATTAAGAAGTGTCGCTTGATAAAGCTCATCGATGTAGTACTTGTTGGCGACGAGAGTGTGCAATGGCTTAAGCGCCTGAGCCGTTCGTGCCGAGAGGCTCGGTTTTACTGCGTACATCATAAATGCAAATGCTGCAGAAATGGCCGCCAAAAGGACGCTCACGCACATCAATGTCATTTCTAAAGAAATAGATCCGTGCTCCAAGCCAGGAAGCGGTTGAATCACAGGCTCTAACCAATGCTCTAGAATATTTGTCGGGTGACCAGGTAAAAATGTCGATAACCCGTGCGGCACGCCAAGCCATCCTGCAAAAACAGAAAGAACTGCAAGAATCAGGAGGGGAATGGCCATTGTCGCTGGCGCTTCATGTGGATGCGTGTCTTTAGGAACGCGCGAAGCTCCCCAAAACGTCATCGCCATGAGGCGAGTCATGTAAAAGGCGGTGCACATGGCTGCGATCACGGCAACAAGCCAAAGGAGCGGATTTCCTCGTGGGCTGTGAAAGGCCATCCATAAAATTTCATCTTTACTAAAAAATCCGGAGAAAAAGGGCGCGCCGATAATAGCCAGCCAACCACAAACAAATGTCCAATGCGTGATTGGTAAATATTTTTTGAGCCCACCCATTTTGCGCATATCCTGCTCTTCATGCATCGCATGGATCACGCTTCCAGAGCCCAAGAACATCAGCGCCTTAAAAAAAGCGTGAGTCATAAGGTGAAAAAATCCTGCACCAAAAGCGCCAACGCCGACGGCAAGAAACATATACCCCAACTGTGACACTGTTGAATAAGCGAGAACTTTTTTAATATCGTTCTGCGCAAGACCCATAGTGGCTGCAAACAAGGCGGTTGCCGCGCCAACAATTGCCACAACGGCCATCGCATTGGGAGCCAATACATAAAGTGGGTTCAATCGAATAATCATATACACGCCGGCGGTCACCATTGTCGCAGCATGAATGAGCGCCGAAACTGGAGTCGGGCCCGCCATGGCGTCGGGGAGCCAAACATAAAGAGGAATCTGTGCTGATTTCCCGGCGGCGCCAATAAATAAAAACAAACACGCGAGGGTCATCGCTTCTGTCCAAGAGCTTTCCGCAGTTTGTGGAAGGACGGAAATCAGTTGTGCAAAATCAATCGTTCCAAATGTTAAAAATAACAAAAAGATTCCGAGTAAAAAGCCCGCATCGCCAATACGATTTGTCACAAACGCTTTCATCCCGGCGGCGGCCTTTTCTTTATCTGAAAACCAAAAGCCAATCAGAAGGTAAGAGCAGAGCCCAACGCCTTCCCAGCCGACAAACATCAAAATCAAATTCGCGCCAAGAACCAAGAGCAACATGTTGAAAATAAAGAAATTGAGGTAACTAAAATATTTGGCTGGTCGCTCATCATGTGACATATAGCCAATACTAAATAAATGAATCAGCGCGCCCACTCCCGTGATGATAAGAACCATCAGGATCGACAGCTGATCGACGACAAAAGCCACAGGGATATCGAGCGACCCCACGGACAGCCACTGAAAGTATTCGATGCGAAGATGTCTTTCGTCAGCGGGTAATCCTAAAAGTTGAAAAAAGAAGCTGAGCGCCGCAAAAAACGAAATTCCCACAGCGGCTGTTGCTATCGTTCCTGCCAACACACCTTGCTGGCTTCGAAAGCGCAAGCCATTGATGAGGAACCCGACAACGGGCGCTAGTAACAAAATGGACATTAATACGTGATTCGACATACCCCTACCTATCCGCGCAAGTGCTCAAAGAAGCTAATGTTGAGTTCTTTAAATTTTTTAAATAGCATTACGACCAGCGCCAGACCCACTCCGGCCTCTGCTGCTGCGATCGCCATCACAAAGAGGACGATCACTTGGCCTTCTATGTTTTGATTAAAGTACGAAAACGCCACAAATGTTAAATTGACGGCGTTGAGCATCAGTTCGATCGACATCAACATAACAATCATATTCCGACGCAACAGAATTCCAGAGAGTCCTAAGCAAAAAAGAATCGCCGAAACAATTAAATAGTGTTCTGCCCCAATAGTATTAACGCTCATGGGTTCCTCCACGAATGCGCGAAAGGGCCACAACACCGACGGGAATGACTAAAAGCAAAATCCCCAAAAGCTCAAAGGCCAACGCGTATTTTGTAAATAAGATTTTAGCAATATCAATGACTTCGTAGGCCTCTTGAGCCACCGCCATTCGCGACGCCTGCGGAGTGCGTAAAATAATCGAAGTGAGTAATCCCGAAAGCACACCAACAGAGAGTCCTTTAAAGAGCGCCGAAAAGTTTCCACCACTAAATTTTTCTTCGTCTTTATTCGTATCAATCAGCATCAATACCAAGACAAAGAGCACCATGACGGCGCCCGCATAAACCATGATTTGAACGGCACCAACGAAGGGCGCCTGAAGTAGAAAAAATAAACCGGCAACACCCAACATCGACAGAACCAAATAAAGAGCACACACCAAGGGGTTTTCATTCATAACAACGCCGACGGCTGTGGCGACAGTCACGGCGGCTAAAAAATAAAAAAGAATAATCTCTGCCATAATTACACCGCACTCCCTGCCATCAGCACGAAATAAGCTGTGACCAAAACGTTTGCTAAAGCCCAAGGAAGCATTGTTTTCCATCCCAAATCCATCAGCTGATCGTAACGGAAACGCGGCAAGGTCCAACGCACCCAAATAAAGATCCAAAGGAAAATCAAAATTTTAACAAGAAGAACCACATGCATCACGAGGGCGGCCATCACATTTCCCAGGTTGACTGAGGAAAAACAACTGCGCACAAAATTCGTGAGTGAGTCTGAGAGCTCAAATGGCAGCTCGTAGCCGCCAAAATAAAAAGTTGTCATAATGGCGGAGGCCACCATCATGTGGCCATATTCACCGATATAAAACATCAACATTTTTAGTCCGCCGTATTCGGTGTGATATCCGGCAACCAGCTCTCCTTCAGCTTCTGGCAAATCAAACGGGAGTCGATTGGTCTCCGCAAATGCGGCAGTGGCAAAAAGTAAAAACCCAAGTGGTTGATAAAAGATCCCCCAATTCGGCAAGAACGGAATAAGCACTTCTTTGCCAAAGAACATAAAATGCATCGGACCTTTTTGAATTTCGATCATTTCGGAAAAACTCAATGTTTCGTAGAGCATCAGCGATCCCACCAAGGAAAGTCCCATAGCAAGCTCGTAACTGATCATCTGTGCACTGGCGCGAAGCGCACCAAACAGAGAATATTTGTTGTTTGAACCCCATCCAGCGAGCAACAGTGCGTACGCGCCGAGCGATGAAATGGCCAAAATAAAAAGAATCCCAATTCCTAAATCATAGCTCTGAAATTTAAAAGTATAAGGTCCCCAATCAGAACCAAACATTTGGAAGGGCTGAATTTCGATGGGCATTGAAAGTGGAATTCCACCAAAGGCAATGGCCCCAGGGATCAAAGCCAAGACCGGAGCCGCATAATACAAAAGAGCATGACTCTTTGGTGGAACAAATTCTTCTTTAAAAAGAAACTTAACGGCGTCGGCAAGAAGTTGTGTAAGACCTAAGGGGCCCACACGATTGGGACCAAAGCGGTTTTGAATAAACGCCGAACCTCGGCGCTCGACCCATACAAGAATAGGGACGAGTTGCACCATCAATAAAAAGATGAGCAACATCTTAACAACATTCACCGTAATTTCAAAAGCATCAACACCCATATTTATTCCCAATCCAAAGCTTTGGCTTTAATTTCCCAAAGGAGACCAAACACAAAGAGGCCAATAAAAATAAACAACTCCCAAAACATATAAGCCCCTTGACCAGCATCCACAAACTCGCGGTAAGCAACCGCCCAAGGATAAAGAAATAAAATTTCGATATCGAACATAATAAATAAAATCGCAGTGAGATAAAATCGAATCGAAACGTTGGTTTTTTTATTTTCTTGTCCCGGCAATCCGCACTCGTAAGGCATATACTTTGCTGCCGTTTTTTTCTTTTTGGGACCAACCAATGACGCTGCATAAACAAGCAGTGCCCCAAACGTGGCCACGATCAAAGCGAGAACGAGAATAGGTAAAATCATCAGGTGTTCCTCGGTGTTTTTCTTTGTATGTACGTACTAACTAAGTATCTGATGTCTATACAAATTTCGAGTTCTTTTTATAGACTCTTGCTTTCATGATCGGGCGCGTAACGCACTCGCCATCCAGCCTATCTTTTCGCGCGTTAATATGAGAAAGCTCTGCCGCATGGCTTTTCTAAATTTTGACTCTTCCTTACAGAAGGCAGTTTCACAAAAAAATGTTCGAATCACCTCTTCAGATCATTTGATGAGCAGCGCTCTTTTGTTGGCGCAATCCATGACCGCCCAAAAGGCACCACAGCATCTTGTTATCACTAAAGATTTGGCCAGCGCCCAAAAGTTTTTAGATTATTTTGAAGTGTTTTCCGGCTTTCTTTCGAGAAACCCACAAAGAGTCTTCCTTTTGCCTCCCCACGATATTTCACCGTATTCCGGACTCTACAGTTCGCGCTCTGCCATGCTGCAGCGCTTGCGCTGGATGTATCATGCCTCAATGCCAGGCCCCGGGACCGTTTTTGTCGCACCCATAAAATCCCTCTCGCAGTTCACTCTGCCGCAAGATGTTTTTCTCAATTCGGTCCTCTTTTTTAAAAAGAGTGATCTGTTGCCGGCTCAATTTGCTTTCGTGTTAGAACAGCTCGGGTACCAAAGTGTGCCTGTAGTTGAGGATCCCGGAACCTTCTCTTTGCGCGGAGGAATCATCGATCTTTTTTCTCCGGCTCACGATCAGCCCATCCGCATTGAATTGTTTGGCGACTGTATCGAATCTCTGCGCTGGTTTTCCCCGCAGACCCAGTTGTCACTTGGCGATGCCGAAGATTTTTCGATCTGTGCCGCCCATGAAGTTCTTTTTGATGATGATCGCATCTTGCGTTGTTGTAAAAAACTTGAGGGGCTCAAAAGTGAAGCGGATCTGCAATTTGTTAAATCACAAGTTCGCAATCAAACTTACTTTGATGGGCTCGAGTTTTTAACACCCTATTTTTATTCTGAGGTCGACCTGATCTCCTCTTATTTGCCAAAAGAAAAAATCATCTGGATGCCCGATGCCTTAGCCACGGATGCTCAACTGACAACGGACTTTCAGCAACTGCGCGAAGAATACGCTCAATACACGACGCATCTTCCCTCGCCAGAGGCTCTTTTTGCAACTCGTGACCAGCTCATGGGTCAACTTTCTCAACCCCAATTGTTTTTTGAAACACTCGACACGGGTGATGACCCTTCGATTCAAAATTTTGATTTTCCTTCGCGCAACATTGCACCCGCCAAGGCGACGACCTATGCCGAACGAGTGGATCTGCTGATCAAAAAGGTGGTTGAGCTTAAATCATCCCGCTGTCATGTCTTTATTTGCGGCTCCTCTGAAACGCAGTTCAAACGGCTCTTTAATATTTTTCAAGAGAATCATTTTCAGCTCGAGTGGGTCGGACAAGCGGCCGAACTTTCTGTTTTGCGCGAACAACAAAACCAGCAAAAATCAATTGTCCACTTTTTGAGTCATCACCTGGATGCAAGTTATCACTCTCTCAATGAGGGCTGTGCCTTTATTGGTGTTGAACATTTTCTTAAAAAATCTGAAGGCCGCGTCTCCTCTGTCAAAACGACCATGAGTCAGGCCGAAGCCTTGAGTTTTTCTGAGCTTCGCGAAGGCGATCCTGTGGTTCATACTCAGCACGGGGTCGCACTTTACCTTGGGCTCAAAGTGATGAACATCGGCGGGATTGAAGCCGAGTTTTTAGAACTTAAATTTAAAGACAATGACAAATTATTTCTACCCATTTATCGACTCAGCCAAGTTCATAAGTACTCGGGCGCCGGTTCACATTTTATACTGGATCGGCTCGGCGGAAAGCAGTGGGAAAAAACCAAAGCCAAAGTGCAAATGCGCCTTAGAGAAATGGCCGCCGAACTCGTGCAGCTCTACGCCAAACGTATAACTCTCACGCGAACGCCTTATGATGTGCAAACGTCAGACTTCGTACAGTTTGAAGATGCCTTTCCTTACGAAGAGACCGCCGATCAGGTGAAGGCTCTGGAAGATATTAAAAATGATTTTTCGCGCGCTCGCCCGATGGATCGTTTGATTTGCGGGGATGTGGGCTTTGGAAAAACAGAAGTCGCCATGCGTGCCGCCTTTCTTGTGGCTTCGCAAAAAAGACAAGTGGCGATTCTTGCGCCAACAACGATTTTAACCTTTCAACATATGGAAACGTTTAAAAAACGTTTTTCTCAATGGCCCCTTAAAATTGCTGTTTTAAACCGCTTTATAAGCACAGCAGATGCACAAAAGACTTTGCGTGAACTCAAGGAAGGACAGCTTGATATCTTGATTGGAACTCACCGACTTTTGAGTAGTGATGTGCAATTTTCGAACTTGGGGCTTTTGGTGATCGATGAAGAACAAAAGTTTGGAGTGAAGCACAAAGAAAAAATTCGCTATCTTAAAAATACGGTGGACACACTGGCGATGTCCGCCACACCGATACCGCGCACCCTTAACATGAGTCTTTTGGGTCTCCGCGATCTGAGTTTGATTAATACTCCGCCTCATGATCGTCTGCCGACGAGAACATTTGTTTCTAAATTTGATATGGCCGTTATCAAAAAAAGTGTCCTCTCGGAGGTGAAGCGTGGCGGTCAGGTTTTTTTCCTCCACAATCGAGTGCAGAGTATTTATGCGCTCGCCGATGAGCTCCGTGAGAATATTCCGGACGTTAAAATGGCTGTTGCCCATGGCCAGATGAATGAACATGACCTCGAAAAAACGATCGTTTCTTTTTTTAATAAAGAACTCGACATGTTGATTTGCACCACCATTATTGAGTCCGGTATGGATATACCAAACGCCAATACGATGTTTGTCGATCAAGCGCATGCGCTTGGCTTAAGTCAGCTTTACCAACTTCGCGGTCGCGTGGGTCGCGGAAAACAACGGGCTTTTTGTTATTTACTGATTCCTCGCAGTGGTTCTATCGATGATGTTGCAAAAGAACGACTCCGAATCCTCCAGCAAAATTCAGCCCTCGGCAGCGGAATTCAAATTGCACAATATGACTTAGAACTGCGTGGAGCTGGAACTCTGCTTGGGGAAGAACAATCGGGCGCTGTCGATGCTGTCGGTTATGAATTGTACATGGATCTTTTAGATATGGCAGTTCAAGAGGCCAAGGGGCAGCCACTTGAGGAATCTGTCGAGCCCGAAATCAATCTTAAAATGAAGGCCCTTATTCCTCATTCGTATATGCCAGACATCCGCCTGCGCCTTTCTTACTATAAAGCTCTGTCGAACATTCAAACTGTCGATGAGATGGATCAGATCGAAGCCAGTCTTCGCGATCAATTTGGACAGCCACCAGATGAAGTCTTTAACTTAATGGGCCTCATGATGATTCGTCTGCTTTGCAAGCATCTGGGTATTCGCGATGTTTCAAGCGGCGTGAACACAATCAGTTTGCTCTTTACTGAGAAAACGAAGCTCCCTCCACAGAAAGTCATTGAGCTCACGGCGCTTCCAAATAAAAAGTACACGCTCGCCCCTGACTGTCGACTTAAAATCCGCATGAACACGATCACGTGGCAAGCCATCTACTCCGAGCTTGAATATTTACAAAAACTTTCTAGGCCCTGTTGACGTTTTATCTAGCTTGGCCAATAAATTCTTGGACCTTGCCATAAAAGCAAGGTAAGGGATTCTGAATCAAATCGATAAGTTCTTTCGGCTGAAGACTCGACGGGTGCCGGGTCGCTTTGACTGACACACACGACAACATCAATTGCGAAAATTTTAGTTCACATGGATTTTGTTGATTAAACTGGCTTTTGTATCTTGCATCCAGATTCTCGCAGCTCACCTTGATGGTTGTCTGATTTTGCCGAAGAATATCTTGGTCTGTGATTTTATATTGGCTTTCATTAAAAAATGTTTTTCCAAAAGAGACTTCGATGGCTCTCGAAATTTCTTTTTGTTTCTGAATTTTCCAAGCTTTTGGGCCCATTTGCGATTCTTGAGAAACAGCTGCCGCGACTTCGACCAATTTTTTTTGGATATACTTTTTGTTTTTTTCTTGAAGCGATCGAAATTGTTCTTCTTCCGACGCGCACACCTGCTTCACCTCTAATAGATGTTGCGGCCCGCTGGGCCTGAGTCTTTCGCAAATCATATTCTCTTTTTTCAATTGCTCCTGCAGGCTCACCATGGTCTCAAAGGATATCAACTGCGCCGTGGGGGCGTCGTAGATTTTTGCGTTTCGATCTTGATTCGCAGTAATCTGGATAAAATTGGTTAAGGCGGCATAGGAAGATGCCGTTTCAACTTTGTAATTTTTGATGTATTGTCGCACGCAAAGACTCATGCCTTTTTGTGTGTAACCGGGGCAAAGGATTTCTGTTTTTTTGGCAAAAAGAGCTTCCATTCTGCGCTCTCCTGCAACACGTTCGGCCTCTACATACCTTGTCATGATTGAGACTGTTGAGCTCCACGCGCTGATAAAAATGAGAGTCGAGAAGAGAGAAGACATGCTTTATCGTAGCGTTTGTCGGGAATTCTGTCTCTAGACCACCGTACTTTGGTCCTCCTTTTCCCAACCTTTGTTTTGTTTTATAAACCTTGCCTACGCGACCCTACAGACTCTTGATACTCTATAGGAATGCGCATTCTCTTGTGTTTTTCTCTCTTTTTCTATCTGGCAAACTCTTGGTCTCTGGAAACAGACGATTTCACCCTAGAGCAAAAAGTGGGGCAGATGTTTATCTTTGGATTTGCTGGCTCCAAAGTGAATAAAAAAATGAAGGCTCATTTCTTATCGCTACAACCTGGTGCCGTTATTGTTTTTGGACGAAATATCAAAACACTTTCGCAAGTGTCACGTTTAAATTCAGAACTCCAATCTTTGTCTTTAAATTACTCCAAAGCTCCCCTCTTTATTGCTATTGATCAAGAGGGTGGCTCCGTATCACGAATCAAAACATCCCCCGGACTTCCTAGCGCTTATACGATTGGAAATACAAACGATCCCGCCCTTTCTTTTCAAGCGGGTAAAGTCACGGGTCAGATTTTAAAGCTCTTGGGTTTTAATATGAATCTCGCGCCCGTTTTGGATGTTACCGACTCTCAATTACAATCTTTTATTTCTTCGCGAAGTTTTTCCGAATCCCCCCACAAAGTAAGCTCCATGGGTGTCGCTTTTGCTCAAGGTCTCGAGGACAGTAAAGTTCTTCCTGTTGCAAAGCATTTCCCAGGACATGGCTCTATTTCTTTAGACACACACCGAACAACGCCTCATCGACAGATTTCATATCAGACACTTTTAAATTTTGATTTGATCCCGTTTACTCAGTATGCAAGTTCCGATATTCAGGGCGGAATAATGGTGGCTCATATTTCCTATCCACTTGTGGATGCTTCGCAATTGCCCGCAACATACTCTAAATTTCTCATAACCACTTTGCTTTCTGAGGAAATGAAATACAAAGGTTTAATCATGACTGACGACATCGAAATGGCTGGCGCCGCCGCTTTATCTAAGATTGAAGATCGTGCCATCTCTGCAGTCCTCGCAGGAAACGATATCATTATGCTTGCCTGGTCTCCCGAACTTCAAAAAAGAGCCGTGCTCGCCGTTATTGATGCCGTTAAGCGTGGACAAATTCCTCATTCACGAATCGATGCAAGCCTTAAAAAAATACTTAAATTTAAGGAGCGGTATGTTCAACGGGGTGAACGCTCTATTGCCTCTTCTACAAATCTTAAATCGGATCTTAAAAAAATTCAGTTCAATAACATCTACAGCGATATTGTTTCGCGATTTTTTAAAACGCTACCTGGTTTAGAAAAATCCGAAGCCCAATTCGAAAGTCTTCATGTTGTAAGCCCGTCTGAAAATTTTGTAGATTCTTTTCGCCGCTATATTAAAAATCAAAACTCAACATCTTCGAATAAGATGAGTTCTCTTCGAAACAAAGATGCAAAATCTTTATTTGTTGTTCATATTACCAATGCCAAGCAACTCAAAGACCTTTATTCATTAAGTAAAGCTCAGAAAAAGAACACGGTGGTTGTGAGTTCGTTTTCCAAGGCGCATTTTGAGGACAAATCTTCATTTATGGATGTTGTAGAAGTCTTTTCGCTTCATCCTAATTTGGGTGGCTTTACGGCCGACGCCATCAATCGAGCCAGCATCTTGGTTTCTTTGCTACCTGCAGAATTCAATTACTGACGAGCATCGAACTCTTTCTTTTTCATCTTCGCAAAAAGCTTCCAGTACAATGTAAAACAAATGATTCCGCTGACAAAAATTAAATCTGCAACAAAAGTACGCTCGGATTTTTGTGAAAACCAAAAAACTAAGAATAGGAAAAAACAATGGCAAAAAAGGGCCCCGGCTTTAAACCCTCTCACTTTATAATACTTTTCAAATAGTTCTTGGAGTTTTTGCATCATGGAACTCTCTCCACGACGACATTGCCAATAACAGGAACGGGGATTTCTATCTTTTGTATTCCTTGTGCATCTTTTTTGACTATGATCCTTTGTTCTTTTTCGCGCCGACGAACTTCAAAGCCCTGTGGCACAGGGTTCACATCGAGTTGTACAGTTTTTGCGCCGATAAGAAGGTGAACACTATTTTGATTCCAGTCAGACGCGTTGAGAAGCATAAAAAAGCCCACGGGGTCTATGGCGTCTTGTGATTCAATTTGTTCACGGCGAATTATTTTTTTTTCGGCGCCCTTTTCTAAAACGGGTGAGTGCTGAACCCAGTCGGAATAGGAATCTAAAAACTCTGTGCTCGTCGTGAATGTTTTTTTGAGAAGTGGAAGCTTTAGCTCTGCCTCGCAAATAATTTCAAATGATCGCGAAAGGTCTTTACGAAAAAAAACAATGTCGACCGACTGCAACAGCGCGCGATAGCGATATCTCATCATCACATCGCGGGATTCTGTTTTTGACGATGACATGCTTAATTAAAATCTTTTTTTGCTGTTTTGATACGAGCTTCAGCGCGCATAAATTTTCTTTGAAATTTTTCAAAGTCTTCAAAGTTAACAACTGCAAGCTTTTCAAGCGCGTCTTTGCGAGCCACTTCGGCGCGTTTGAGGTCGATATCTTCTGGGGCTTCGGCAGTTTCGGCAAGAATATTCACTTGTCCCTCTGGGGTCACTTCGCAGTAGCCCCAGCTGATGGAAACAGCTTTTAATTCTGTCGACGCTTCCAGCTTGTACTTCAGAACTCCCTCAGAAAGAGTTGTAATCAGCGGCGCATGCCCTGGCAAAATTTCGAGCTCTCCTCGAAAAGCAGGCACAAAGACCTCTTTGAGGGGAGCTCCCTCAACAATTTTTTTCTGTGGTGTCACTAAAGTTAAACTAAACATTCTGCCTCTTTATACGAGAGTTTTTGCTTTTTCGATCACATCTTCGATGGTGCCAACAAGATAAAATGCCTGCTCTGGAAGTCCATCATGTTTGCCATCAAGAATTTCACGAAAGCCACGAACGGTGTCTTTAATGTCAACATAACGACCTTTTAAGCCCGTAAATTGCTCCGCAACGAAGAAGGGCTGACTCAAGAAACGTTGTACTTTTCTCGCACGGTTCACAACAAGTTTATCATCTTCGCTCAATTCATCCATACCAAGAATGGCGATAATATCTTGAAGCTCTTTATATCTCTGAAGGAGAGCCTGAACATCACGAGCCGTTTTATAGTGCTCTTCACCAACAACATCCGGAGCCAAAAGACGAGACGTTGAGTTGAGTGGGTGAACCGCTGGATAAATCCCCATCGCCGCAATGTCGCGATCCAAGTTTGTTGTCGCATCCAAATGCGTAAATGTTGTTGCGGGTGCTGGATCTGTATAATCATCCGCAGGAACGTAAACCGCCTGAACCGAAGTCACAGAACCTTTTGTTGTCGATGTAATTCTCTCCTGCAAAGTTCCCATATCTGTTCCCAATGTTGGCTGATATCCCACCGCAGAAGGAATCCGTCCAAGAAGGGCAGACACTTCGGCACCTGCTTGAGTGAAGCGGAAAATATTATCAACAAAGAAAAGAACGTCCTGACCTTCGCGGTCACGAAAATATTCAGCAATAGTAAGACCTGTCAGGGCCACGCGTGAACGTGCGCCTGGTGGTTCGTTCATCTGGCCATAGACCAGAGCTGTTTTTTCGATAACTCCAGACTCTTTCATTTCGAGCCAAAGATCTGTTCCTTCACGAGTTCTTTCGCCCACGCCCGCAAACACAGAGTAACCACCGTGTTCCGTTGCAATGTTACGAATCAGCTCTTGAATCAAAACTGTTTTACCAACGCCCGCGCCACCAAAGAGACCAATCTTTCCACCCTTAGCATAGGGAGCTAAAAGATCCACAACTTTGATTCCAGTCATAAGCATTTCGGCTTTTGTCGATTGATCTTCAAATTTAGGAGCTTCACGGTGAATCGGCCAGTACTCTTTGGCCATCACTTTTCCGCCGCCATCCACTGGATCGCCGGTCACGTTAATGATTCGACCAAGAACTTCTTTTCCAACCGGAGCAGAAATCATCGTGCCTGTGTCAGTCACAACTTGTCCACGAACAAGACCTTCTGTTGAATCCATCGAGATGGTTCTCACAAGTCCATCGCCCAAATGCTGAGCCACTTCCAGAACAAGATTTCCTTCGCGCTCATCGATCGACTTGTTTGTCGTCTTTAATGCCGAAAGAATTGGTGGCAATTTTTTTGATTTAAACTCAACGTCAACAACCGGTCCCATGACCTGTCTGATGATTCCTGTTTCCATTTGATCTCCTCGTGTTCCAACCATTTTATTAGCCTTTGAGTGCTTCTGCACCCGTTGTGATCTCAATGAGTTCACTTGTGATCGAAGCTTGTCTTAATTTATTATATGTTAAACTTAATCCGCGAATCATTTCGCCCGCATTTTTCGTCGCATTTTCCATCGCCGTCATACGTGCGCAGTGCTCAGCGGCAATGCTTTCTGATAAAGATCGATACACTTGCACAGAAAAATATTTGTGCAGAAGTTGCTCAATCATTTGTTGTGGCTCGGGCTCAATAATCAAATCTTTTGAAAAATTGTTTTCCTTCGTTGTGTCGACATCCGAAGTCGGATCGACGGGCAGAAGAGTTTCGCAGCGAATCTCTTGTGAGATCGCTGATTTGAATTCGTTGTAAATAAAACGAACTTCATCATAGTGTCCTTGGAGATAGTACTTCATGACTTTATCAGCAATCTTTGCCGCCATGGAGTAAGAAATCTCGCGGGCCAAATCAGTCACCGTTTCAACGGGCTTTATGTTCTTACGTGAGAAAAAATCGCGTGATTTTTTGCCAACAAAAACGATATCTATTTTCTGATACTTTGTTTTGTTTTCTTCAAGATATTTAGCCGTAAATTTATTGATACTCGAATTAAAGGATCCGCAAAGTCCACGGTCACTCGAAACAACAACCAACAAAAGGTTCTGAACATTGGGGCGCTTTTCTAAAAGCGCATGCTGCGCTCTTTCGGATGCCGCCAAATCATAAATCATTTGCTTCAGCGCTCGTGCATAAGGACGAAGATTGACGATGTTGTTTTGTGCTCTCTTGAGCTTCGACGCAGATACGAGCTTTAGAGCACTCGTGATTTGCTGAGTGTTCTTGGTGCTCTGAATTCTGGCGCGAATATCTTTTAAGCTAGCCATGTCTCTCTCTTACTTTGTTGAAGGCTCAAAAATGGATTTAAATTCTTTTAGGGCATCTTCGAGTTGTTTTTTGCTATCGTCAGAAACTTTTTGTTCTTTGGCGATGGCATCATACGTTTTGCTGTATTTTTGTTTCATAAATGTCAGCATCTCTTTTTCATAGCGACGAACATCTCTGGTTGGGTAAGCGTCCAAATAGCCGCTTGTCGCAGAGTAAATAGAGATCACCTGATCTGTCACTTCGTACGGCGTGTACTGAGATTGTTTTAAAAGCTCAACAAGTCTTTCTCCGCGAGCCAGCTGGGCTTTTGAAGCTGGATCAAGATCTGACGCAAATGCAGCAAATGCTTCAAGATCTCGATACTGAGCCAAGGAAAGTTTTAATGTTCCAGCAACTTGTTTAACCGCTTTGGTTTGAGCAGCTCCACCCACACGAGAAACTGATTTACCCACAGAAACCGCCGGGCGAATTCCTTTGTAAAAAAGATCGGCCTCAAGGAAGATCTGTCCATCCGTGATCGAGATCACGTTTGTTGGAATATAGGCAGAAATATCACCAGCCTGCGTTTCGATGATTGGCAATGCTGTTAACGAACCGCCGCCATCTTCTGCCGACATTTTTGCCGCGCGCTCTAAGAGACGAGAGTGAACATAAAAAACATCGCCCGGGAACGCTTCGCGACCTGGTGGACGACGTAATAAAAGAGACAACTGACGATACGCCTGTGCTTGCTTGGTTAAATCATCGTAAACAATCAAAGCATGGCCACCATTGTCGCGGTAGTATTCGGCCATGGCTGTTCCAGAGTAAGGAGCCAAATATTGAAGTGGGGCAGGCGCACTGGCACCGGCGGCAATAACCGTTGTATATTCAAGAGCGCCTGCTGCACGAAGTTTTTCAACCACGAGTGAAATCGTCGATTGCTTCTGTCCAATGGCCACATAGAAACATTTAACGTTTTTACCTTTTTGATTGATGATTGTATCAATCGCAATGGCCGTCTTTCCCGTTTGACGATCGCCAATGATCAATTCGCGCTGACCACGCCCAATTGGAATCATTGAGTCAATCGCTTTGATTCCGGTCTGAAGAGGCTCATGAACTGGCTGTCTTTTAATAATTCCAGGCGCTTTAACGTCGATCACGCGGTTTTCTTTTGAAACGATCGGACCTTTTCCATCAATCGGGCGGCCGAGAGTATCAACCACGCGTCCAAGAAGGCCATCGCCGACCGGAACTTCAACAATGCGCTTTGTGCGCTTCACAAGATCGCCTTCTTTGATTGTTCTATCTTCACCAAAGATCACGATCCCGGCAGAATCTTTTTCGAGGTTGAGAACCATGCCCGTAATTTGTCCTGGAAACTCAACAAGCTCTCCCGCCATGGCTGTTTCGAGTCCATAGACGCGAGCCACACCATCGCCGACAGAAAGCACAGTTCCTGTTTCGCGAACTTCTAACTTATTGGTGTAACCTTTGATTTGTTCTTTTAAAATACGGCTGATTTCATCGGCGCGAATTCGTGTTTCCATTTAGTTTGAACTCCTCTTTAATGACTCATTAAGCTTTTTAAGATTTGATTTAATACTGTCTTCAATAATGTAGCCGCCGACGCGCGCTTCAATGCCACCCATGATTTCTTTGGATGTTTTGAATTCGAGCTGCAACTTCATATTTAGTTTTTTCTCGATGGCTTCTTGCAAACTTTTCTTTTCGGACTCGGGAAGCTCTTCGGCAGAAAAAACTTCGCCCTTTTTTAGACCTTTTCCACCAGAACAGCTCTCTCTAAACTCTTCGATAATTTGTGACAAAAATCCAAGCCGGCCGTTGCGCGCAAGAAGTTTGATAAAATCCACAAGATCGGTGTCGGCTTTCCCACCCAAGGCGGCCTCAACAACACTTTCCTTGTCCGCGCTTGAAAAAATTGGCGACTTAAAAAATTGAACGATTTCTGTCTCTCTGAATAAAGGCAAAATGGCTTCTATTTCTTCCGAGAATCGATTGGCCTTGCCCGCTTCGTTGGCCATTTCAAAAAACGCATTGGCATAGGACTGAACAACCTGCTGACTCATATTGACGCCCCTTCAATTCTCTGTTGGACGTTCTTGCTGATCTGTTGTTTGGTGTTTGCATCGAGAGTGTTCATTTGTTGTTCGGCAGAGGCGACGGACATCTCTAGAGTTTCAACTCGCAGCTTTTCAATCAACTTCTGCTGATCGGCAACGATTTGAGCCTCAACATCTTTCTCGATCTTTTGCGCCTGCTTCTTCGATTTTTCGATCTCTTCGAGATAAAATTTTTCCGCATCTTGTTTGGCATCTTGCAAACTCTGCTGACTTGTTTTCTGGAGCTGATCCGCGCGTCTCACCAAATCGGCCTTTTTGTGCTCAAGATCTTTACGAGCCTTTTCTGTTTCCTGGGCCAAACGATGAAATTCAGAAAGGCGACTTTGAAATACCGTGCGAACTTTGTCTTTGCCAAACCAAACAAGAATACCGACAAAGATGGCGACATTGATGGCTTGATAAAAAACAACCGTAGGAATTCCAACCTCGTGGTGCCCTCCACCAGAACTTGCAAATACGGACTGAATGAGTAAATCAAAAAATACGGCGATCATGGTTCTAGAAGCCTTTTTTGTATGGTCTGTCCAAGGTCTGGAACAAACGTTTTAAGTTGTTCTTTTGCGGTCGCGTAGTCGCGCTCTGTTTCTTTTTTGCCGACAGCGAGTTTTTCTTGGGCGCTTTTTTGAGCCGCGCCAATCACTTCATTCGTTTGCTTTTGAGCAATCACACGTTTTTCTTCGAACACGACCTTGATCTGGTCGTTTAAAGCACGTGCTTCTTTGGCGAATTGACCCTCAAGCTGGTCAATTTCCTGCTGAAGTTCTTTGGCCACGCCCGAAACTCCCACGGTTCTTTTGCGGCGCTCTTCATAAGCCGCTAAATAGGGAGAAAAAATAAAATATTTAAGAAAAAGAAAGGCGAAAATAAAGATCACAAACTGTGTGAAGACAGTTTTGTTAACCCCTAACGCGACCAGGATATCTACAACTGCACCCATTTTTATCCAATTGTGAAATGATGTTCGGGTCTTGTGTATTAGTTGCTGGCGCGGGGGTCAAGTTTAAAGTTGGTGGATGATGAGCCGTCAAAGAGGACACCCTCTTCTATTTTGAGATTTGGTGCCGAAACAGTTCCCTTAAATTTTGCGGGTGAAAGCATCGTGACCCGCTTTTCGGCCTTGAGTTGACCAAAAAACTGGCCCTTTATCGTGGCCTCGCGGACGCTAATCTCTCCCTCGACAATGGCCGTCTCATCGATAACAAGAAGACCGTCAGAAACGATCTCTCCTTTAAAATGTCCGCCAATTTTAAGGGCGCCAACAAAAGTCAGTTTTCCCTCAAAATAGGTGCCTTGCTGCAGATGCCCCATCAGTGGATTGGCATTTTCTTGCGAGGCGCTCACGTTGAAGCCTTCATTTTGTCGATGATTGCTGTCAGACCTTCGTCTGAATAGAATTGGATGACGATCTTTCCTTTTCCTTCAGTGTAATCAATTTTAACGCGTGTCCCAAAAATCTTCTGGAGGTCTTCGGCCATCATTTCGACCAGACGGTCCGAGACCGATTCCTCTGAATTTTCATCCAAAGGACTTCCTTTTTTAAGGGCTGAAACTTCTTTTTCAACGGCACGAACGCTCAATCCTCTAGTGACGATTTCTTTGGCGAGTTCGCGCTGTTGTTCAGTATTTTCTAAGGATAATAAGGCCTTTGCGTGGCCCGCAGAAATTTTTTGTTCACGAATCAGCTCTCGAACTTCTCTGCTTAATGTCAAAAGGCGAAGCGCATTGCTAATCGTGGCCCGCTCCTTACCCATTTTGTCGGCCAAGGCCTGGTGAGTGTACTGATAGCTGCCAATCAGTTGATTATAGGCCTCCGCCTCTTCGATCGGGTTGAGATCTTCTCTTTGGATATTTTCAATTAGCGCCCACTCAAGTACCTTTTTGTTATCAGCTTCCTTAAGTATTACCGGCACTTCGTGCGCTCCGGCAACCTGCGCAGCTCGCCATCTTCTTTCTCCGGCAATAATCTCATACTCACCTGACTCGAGTTTTCTGGCGACAATGGGCTGTAAAATTCCTTGTTCTTTGATAGATGCCGCTAATTCCTTAATTTTTTCAGCATCAAACTCTTTTCTTGGCTGATCTTTGTTAGGAATTATTTTTTCGATGGCCACTGTCCATATTCTTTGCGTCGCACCGATGGCCTCTGCGGCCGCCGCGACCGGCGCCTGAATTACAACAGTTTTGAAGTTTTCTTCAGAATTTTTAGCAGAGGTTTCACCCGTTGCTTCATCCACCATTCCAGGCTCTGTGATTTCGTCAGTAAATAGACTTCCGAGTCCGCGACCTAATCTTTGCTTCTTTTTAATGTCTTTATTTTTCTCAGAGTCCAACATGATTTACTTCCTCACTTTTTGTCCCAATCTCAATCTGATTTCGCGCATCGAGTTCTGTGGCTAGTTCTAAATATTTTCGCGCTCCGATGGACTTGTCATCGTACTCAAAAATTGACACACCGTGGCTCGGCGCTTCACTCAATCTGACGTTTCGCGGAATTACAGCAGAAAAGACTTTATCTTTAAAGTGAGTCTGAATCTCCTGAACGACCTGGTGACTTAAGTTATTTCGAGTATCGAACATTGTTAAAAGAATCCCCTCGATTTTAAGCTGAGGGTTAAGTTTCTTCTTGATAATACCCGCCGTGTTCAAAAGCTGGCTTAATCCTTCAAGAGCATAATACTCACACTGAAGTGGCACTAAAAAGGAATTTGCGGATGTGAGGGCGTTTACTGTTAATAAGCTCAAAGATGGTGGGCAGTCTATTAATACATAGTCATAGGAGTTCTTAAGAGAGGCCAGGGCCGATTTTAGCTTAAATTCTCTTCCGGCCTCATCCACCAACTCTATTTCTGCACCAACAAGGTCGGAATTGGCTGGTAATATATAGAGATTCTCTTTTTTTGTGGGATAAATAGCCTCTTGGATCTCCGATTCGCCGATAAGCACATGATAAATGTTCTTATCTTGATATTCGTGTCGTTTGACGCCCAATCCACTGGAGGCATTTCCTTGGGGATCGAGATCAATCAACAAAACTTTGCGATTGAGGTTTGCGAGGGCCGCGGCAAGATTCACAGATGTCGTTGTTTTACCAACTCCACCCTTCTGATTCACAATACATATTGTTCTCATCTCTCCTCCATGTTGAGAAGTATAAGGTAATATCTTTTTTCTAAATATTTCAACAGAATTTGCCGATGTTCCACGTGGAACATGAAATATTTTTTGATTTTCTTATTATTTGCTATTGTATCGTGCAAAAAAGAGGTGGCCCTCACGCGGCCCAGCTTTAGCTCTGATCCTATCCATCTTGACTATGCAAATAAGATTAAAGATTTCGAAGATGAGTATTCACAGATCAAAAACGGTATTGAGGAGGCAAAGCTTCGAATCAACGACTCCTCTTTTACTCCCAAACTAGCAGAACTAATTAAAAACGAGATTTTTATTCAAGAAAAGTATCTACGGTTGATAGATCAGGAGATCTCTTACTTAAAAATGAAAGATAATGATCGCTCAAAGTATTATTTAGATCATTCTGAGAGTTTAAACGCTGAAGCTATAAAAAAAGACTATAAGGATTACCTGCTAGCACAAAAAGTAAATCCAAAGAGTTATATTTGGAGAAAGCGCGCCGGATTAATACTACCACCGGCAGAAAAACCGAAAGCTGCTGATAAAAAGCCTGCCGATAGTAAAGGAAATAGTCATTGAATAGGCAATTTTCCACGTGGAACAATTTTGGATAGTCTGACTACTCAAATTCTTTTGCTAGATACAATAAATCGATCCACCGTAGTTTCGGGTAGCGTATATTGACCAACCGTTTGGATATCCCAACTGGCAAAGACTTGAGTAGGACAGCTGGCTATCTCCGATGACCAGTTTTCGGCTTTAAAATGAAATAAAGTGCCACCCTTAGTAAAAAGAGAGTTCACTTGGATAAGCACCGTGGCTATCGAGCCCAGCGCTCTGGTTACTCCATGACTAACCGAATTCTTTTCGAGCTTCTCAATACTCTTAGCAAACACGGTCGCATTTTTTAAATTGAGCTCCGCCACGACATGCTTTAGGAACTCCGCCTTACGCACATCACGCTCGACAAGGCAAACGCCTACGTCAGGCTTAAGGATCGCCAAAACAAGCCCTGGAAAGCCATTTCCGCTTCCAAAATCATAGACTGTGGATGTGAACTGGTGCGCTTGCGTAGCTAATTCAATTCCCATAACGCAATCTGCAAAATGCTGCTTTGCGGCAATTGGCAGGGTGGCTTTGGAAACTAAATTTACCTTTGAATTAAAATACACGAGAGCTTCGTAATATTTTTTGAGTAGATTTCGCGCCTCGGGGGTCTGCGCTTTTAGATATTCGTCAATTTTGTCTATGTCGGTTTGCATTTTATCTCGCTGATTCTCGATGAAGCTTAAGATGTATGAGTATAGCCTGAATTGCAGACGGATTTACACCACTTATTCGCTGCGCCTGACCAATGGAGAGGGGGCGAATGCGATCTAACTTTTCTGTTTCTTCGCGCGAGAGCCCGCGAATCTTTGTATAGTGCAAATCTGTTGGAATTTTCATGTTTTCCATTTTTTTTGCTATACGAATGAGCTCTTGCTGACGAGTAATATATCCTTCGTATTTAATTCCCACCTCGACGGAGTCATAAATATCTTCTGTCTCGGCATCCATCAATCCATGGCCCACAAGATCTTCAAAACAAATTTCAGCGCGACGTAAAAGCTCCGAAAGACTGATTTGTTTTAAAAGCGGAGCTGTATTCATTTTTTTTAATAGATTTTGTGTTTGTTCAGTGGGAGATATCTTTTTTTCTTTGAGAACTTTTCCCAGAGATGTTCTTTTTTCTAAAATTGTATAGAGACGAGCTTCATCGTTATCAGAGAGTAACTTTTTACTTCGCGAAATCTCAAACAGTCTCTCGATGGTATTGTCTTCACGAAGATGAAGTCGATGTTCCGCGCGCGAAGTAAACATTCGATACGGTTCTCGAGTTCCTTTTGTCACAAGATCATCGATCAACACACCGATGTAAGCCTCGTCGCGAGCTAAAATCAGCGAATCTTCCCCTTTACAAGACATGGCCGCATTGATTCCGGCCATTAATCCTTGTCCTGCGGCCTCTTCGTAGCCACTTGTTCCATTGATTTGCCCAGCTAAAAAGAGATTTTTAATATTTCTCGTCTCTAACGTGGGCCAGATTTGTGTTGGCTCGATACAATCATATTCAACCGCATATCCAGGGCGAATCATTTCAACCTTTTCCAAGCCAGGAATCGTTCTTAAAAATTCGTACTGAATCTCCTCTGGAAGGCTGGTTGAAATGCCCTGAAGGTAAATCGAATCTGTTGTTAAACCTTCGGGCTCAAGAAATGTTTGGTGATTGGCCTTGTCTGCAAAGCGAGTCACTTTGTCTTCAATGCTAGGACAGTAGCGAGGTCCAAGCCCTTCAATGAGGCCTGTATACATGGGTGAATACTTTAAATTTTTGCGAATGATCTCGTGAGTTTGTTCATTTGTGTAACTGAGATAGCAGGCAATTTGAGGAAGCACGGTCTGTGTAGAGCTCGAAAAACTAAAAGGATAAAACTTTTCGTCTCCATATTGGGGAGTTGTCTTAGACCAATCGATGGAGGATTTTTTCAGGCGCGGAGGAGTTCCTGTTTTAAGGCGAATCACCTGAAAGCCATTTTCTGCGAGCTGATCCGAGATCCCAACCGTGGATTTATCACCAACTCGTCCGCCCTCAATTCTTTGCAATCCAATATGCATCACTCCACGCATAAAGGTTCCGGTGGTGATGATCACTGTGGTGGATTTGATTTCTGAACCATCCTCAAGAATGACGCCACTACAGGTGCCCCCATTCAAAACAAGGGACTTGGCTTCTGCCTCTAATAGCTGAATATTATTTTGTTTTTCAAAAACTGTACGCATCTCTTGGCAGTACAAATCTTTGTCACATTGGGCGCGCGAACCACGAACCGCCGGACCTTTTTTTGAATTCAGTCTTTTAAACTGAACACATGTTTTATCGGTCACACGACCCATAAGGCCGCCTAAAATATCAATTTCCCGAACAATATTGCCCTTCGCAAGCCCACCAATCGAGGGGTTACAGCTCATGTAGCCAATGCGATCAAGGCGCGTCGTTAATAAAAGAACATTTTGCTCAAGACGTGCGGCTGCCATGGCGGCTTCGATTCCCGCATGACCAGCTCCAACAACTATGACGTCAAATGTTCTCTTCATTAAATGACCTTTTATTTTCCTATGCAAAACTGCTTAAAAACTCTATCCAAAACTTGCTCGTCGAATTCTTTTCCTAACAAATGGAAAATTTCGCGAAGTGCCGTTTGCACCTCAAGAGCCAACAAATCATAACTTGCTGATTCTTTTAGCAGAACAAGACTCTTTTGGATATGACTAAGGCACTTACTCAAGTGATCATATTGACGATACTGAGTAATCAACGACTCATCATGATGAATATCCACTAAACTCAATTTTTCGATAGCTAACTTAAGGTCCTGAATTCCTTCACTAGTTTTGGAACTAACGAAGAAGATTTGCGATTCACGTCCGCCATGAGTAAGGCGGGTGATTTGCTCAATGACATCTGCACGAGTGCTCATTTGACTATTCATTTCGTCGACTTTGGATGCGACAAAAAGCACTTTGCCTAAATAAGGGCTGACCACATTGATATCCCAATTCGATCTTTCTTTTGCATCTAAAAGAAAAAGAATCAAATCCGAGCTTTCCATTTTTTCTCGAGTTTTCTGAATGCCTCTTTTTTCGATATCTTCTTCGGTTTCACGCAGTCCTGCCGTGTCCAACAGCCACATGGGGGAACCAAAATCATTCATCGGAGACTCAAGGACATCTCTCGTCGTTCCAGGAGTTGCAGAAACGATGGCTTTGTCCTGACCCAGCAAAACATTATATAAACTCGATTTTCCAGAGTTGGGGGCTCCAGCCAAAGCAATCTTAAGGCCCTCGTTAATTCGGCGCCCTTTGGAAAACCCAGAAACGAGTTCTTCGACCAATAAACATGTCTGCTGAAGGGAAGTCGCCATCATCTCTAATGAGTAGGGTTCGATATCTTCTGTGGAAAAATCGATCGATGCCTCGATTTGAGCGAGAATATGGAGAAGTCCTTCTTCGATCAGATGTATTTTGCGTGAAACTCTTCCGCCCAATTGTTGAACGGCTTGAGCTCGGGAAACATCATTTCGGCTTTTAATCAAAGAATGTATGGCTTCTGCCTGAACAAGATCAATCTTTCCATTATAAAAGGCGCGAAATGAAAACTCTCCGCGTTCGGCCGCTCGACAGCCAAGGCTGACCAATTCGGTCAGAACACGATCCGCGCAAGACACGCCACCGTGAACAGAAATCTCCAGTGTTTCATCCCCGGTAAAGGATTTTCCATTTTGAAAGTAAGAGACCAGGCATTCATCAATCACTTCGCCGGATGGAGATTTTAATTTGCCAAAATAAATACGATGGCTTTCTGGAGCCTCTGGCAGAAACGCGCACAAGGCTTTTACCTTTTTGAATGCAGTCGGCCCTGAGACTCTCACAACGGAGATTCCCGAAAGCCCTGGTGCCGTAATTAATGCGCAAATCGTGTCGTCAACTAAATCGACATAGGACATTAATCGTTTTGCTGTTTTGCAGACGCTGTATAAATTTTAATTTTCTTAAAGTGACCATCACCAATGGACTTACTGCGAACTCTTTCATCCTTCGCCAAAAATTGATGAACCACGCGACGCTCTTTGGGAGCCAATGCTTTCACATACACTGGTTTGCCTTGATCCAAAACTTTGTCTTTTAGTTTCCCAATCATGGCTTCGAGATTCTCGTTTTCGCGAGCGCGATAATCATTACAATCAAATAAGACATTTACTATCTGCTCGGAAAAATGATGTTGAAGTGCTCTTTTGGTAAAAAGCTGAAGAGCATCGAGAAGCATTGCATCTCTTTGTGTCAGCATTTCCTCATCATCTCCGTAAAAGCTGACCTTGTAAGTTTCGTTCTCTTGACCATCGACCACTTCGATATCAAAGGAGAGTTCAAATCCTGCTTTTTCGATCAATCCATTGAGAACTTGTTCAATAAGATTCTTTGGATTTTTAAAACCTTCTTTTTTTCCGCCGCCGAACAATCGACCTATTAGACTCATGTGTCCTCCTATCAGGTTGTTTTTTCTTTCATAAATAAAAGTTGTTGGAAAATACTAAAAACCGAACCAATAAACATATAGAGCGCCAATCCACTGGGCGTCGAAAGCATAAAGACCGTAAAAAGCAGTGGCATAAATGACATGATTTTTGCCTGAGCTGGATCTGTTGTCGTCGTTGGTGTCATTTTCATCTGAAAGTACATCGCCGCGCCCGCGAGAATCGGAAAAACATAGAAGGGATCTTTTGAACTCAAATCGTGAATCCATAGAAAGAAGGGCTGCATATAAAGCTCAAAGCTGCTGCTCATCATTGTGAAAAAGGCGATAAAAATAGGAAGCTGTAATAAAGCCGGAATGCAGCCACTGAGGGGGTTTGCCTTCTCTGCTCTTAAGAGAAGAAGTGTTTCTTGATTGGCCTTTTGCGCATCGTTTTTGTACTTCTCTTTGATCGCCTGCAGCCGTGGTTGAATCTTCTGCATCTTTTTCATCGAACGAAAAGAATAAACACCCGCTGGTAAAATGAGAGTGCGAAGAAGTAATGTGATTAAAATAATCGCTAAGCCCCAATTCCCCACAAGTTTAAAGATATAGAGAAGAGCCGTGTGCATGGGGCGTCCGATAAAACTAAAAATCCCATAATCGATCATCGAAACCAAAGATTCATCCAAGGATTTTAAAACATCCTCTTTTTTGGGGCCGACATATATATAGTAGTCCGTCGTCAGAGTCTCCACCGGCTCCACCGTGTTGTATTTCCATTGCAACTGGGCTTTTCCTTTTTGCACAGAAGATGTCACAGAAGGAATGATGGCGGATTGATTCACAAACGCTTGCGCAAAATACTGGGAGTTAAAGGCGGCAATGCTTGTTTGCGGATACTCTTGTTTTAAATCTGTGTCAGGCTGTACTTTTTCACGATTTTCTTTTTCTGCGGTGACAACAAAAAACTCTTGAAAGTCTGTCGGCGGAAGAAGAAAGCTCGTCTGCACAGGAAAAACTTCGTAGCGAGATGTCGCCAAGATAGATACTTTGTTTTTGGTCAGATTCTGTACAGAAATTTTGGCTTTGATTTGATACTTTTCTGCATCAATCTGGTAGTTCACCTGAACTTTTTGAGTTTCAGAAGAAATGACCCCTAAAAATTCAGTGTCACTGATTTTCTGAATTTGAAACTGTGAATCTCCATTAATATTCAAATATTGAATGGGCTCGTGGTAAACAATGGGATCATGATTGCGACGATTGTAATCATTCAGTTGAAGATCAAAGATTGCAAAACCAAGCGAGGAAAGTTTGAAATTCATCGTCTTTGATTCGAAGGCTGCCGTTTCAGTCAATTTGTCTTTGCCCTGTTTCGTAAGGCCTTGAATGTCTTCGGGGTGAGCACTTTCGTTCGTCGGAGCCTGCGTTGGGGCCGACTCATTGCCCGCTGAAACTGCGACTTCTTTTCCTTCGGTTTCCGCAATCTCTTGTTGTAACTCTGGTTGCGGATATTTTTTTTGCATGTACTGTTGCCAACCAAAGAATACGGCAAAAGAAAGCAAAATGGCCATCATGGTGTTTTTATCAAAAAAATTCGTGGGTTGTTGTTCGTTCATCGTTTTCTCATCAAGGAACTGGATCGTATCCTCGGCCTCCAAAAGGGTGACAAGAACCAACTCGTCGCAAGATCAATCCAAGTGCGACGAATGTTGATTTTTTTTCTAAGGCCTCGATTGCAAAATGAGAACAGGTTGGATAGTAACGGCACTGAGGGCGCAAAAAAGGTCCTATAAAATATTGGTAAAATTGAATCAATACTTTGCAGGATTTATTTAAAATTTTGTCGAATTTTTGCGTATGCATTCTCTAGTATCAAATCCAATTCTTCATGTTTTATCGTTTTATAAAAACCCTGCTTTTTTGCTTCCAAAAAAAACAGATTAATATCAACGCCCATTGCCACTTCGTTTTTTCTAAACCATTCACGAGACCAGCGGCGAATTCGGTTTCGAATCACCGCAGATCCTACTTTTCGCCCAAGCGTACATCCTAAACGCAAAGAGCCAATGTTGTTTTTATCGTAATTGATCAAGAGCCAAGGAGAAGCTTTGATTCGTTTTCCTCGCTCAACCAGATTTTTAAAGTCTATTTTCCGAACAAGACTTTGCAAAACTACTTGCCACGCTTTTTAACACCAAGACGCTTGCGTCCTTTGGCTCGTCGGCGAGATAAAACTTTACGACCATTCTTTGTTGACATTCTTTTGCGAAATCCATGGGTCTTTTTCTTGCGCCGTCTCTTTGGCTGTAGCGTGCGTTTCATCCTAACCTCTCTATTTTAGATCACATTTTCAAAAAGGAACTTTTTAAACCATAAAGCGTTAAAAAGGTCAAGGTGTTGAACTTTTCAGCACGGCCTGATAATAGTTTTTCGAGTTCATTTTGGGGCTTATCTGATTTAAAAGAACTCAACGTCAATTGCGGGGAAAGTAAATTTTATAACAAAGGTGTTTATGCAGCCAAGTTTAGAGCCGGTTCACAGCGATAGCATTTGGTCGCAAGTGAAGTTCAACCTCATCACAAAAAATTCTGAAAATAAGCCCCTCCAAACCTGGTTCAATCCAACAGATCTCATATCCATAGAGCAAACCGCCCATGCGAAGCGTTTTAAGCTCGGAGTTCCAACCGAACTCCATAAATACTGGATCTCTGAGAATCTGTTCGACAGAATCTGCGCCGAAATCTCCTCCTTGTTTCAGCAACCCTTCGAAGTAGAGCTTGTCGTCACTGGTAAGACCATCCCTGTGCCGCCAGAAAGTCCCGGGGCCCTCCATCAGGCCATGAGCTTAAAAGAGCCTCAAGACCCACCACCGATGAGTACACCCACTTACGAGGGCCGAAAAAACGGTGATTTTTTAAACCCCGAATATACGTTTTCCTCTTTTGTCGTCGGTCGAAACAATGAGTTTGCTCACGCCACCTCCTATCGAATCGCTCAGCGCCCGGGATCAGAAGGTTATAATCCTCTCTTTATCTGCGGACCAACGGGGATGGGTAAAACTCACCTTTTACATGCTGTAGGAAACCATATTCGTGAAAGTGCTCCGCAAACGCGCATTATGTACATCTCTGCCGAACGTTTTCTCAATGAGTGTATTTCGAGCATTCGCCGCGGGGAAATGGATAAATTTAAGCAGCGTTATCGCGAAAAGTGCGATCTTCTCCTTATGGATGACATTCAGGTTTTAGGACGCGGTGAAGCCGTTCAAGAAGAGTTTTTTCATACGCTTAATGACTTTTTTGAAAAAGGACGCCAAGTTGTCGTCGCCAGTGATCGTGTTCCCAAAGATATTAAAGGGCTCGAAGATCGTATCCGCACACGTTTGGAATGGGGTTTGATTGCTGACATTCAAATGCCAGACATCGAGACGCGCATGGCTATTTTGCGCTACAAAGCCGAAAAGAAACAAATTCTCCTCCCCGATGAAGTGATTGCTTATATCGCTAAAATTTCCAAGCGATCCATTCGCGAACTCGAAGGCAATCTCAACAAGGTGAAGATGTTCTCCGAATTACAGGGGCTTCCCATCAATCTCGATCTGACGAAAAAAGTGCTGGCCGTTCATGATGACAGTACGACCATCACTATTGATGAAATTCAGCGCCTTACATCAGAACACTTTAAAATTCGTATTCAGGATCTTAAATCTAAAACTCGTAACAAGCCGATCGTCACAGCCCGTCAAATGGCGATGTTTTTGATTAAACTTCATCTCGATAAATCTTTGGTGGAAATTGGTCGCGCCTTTGGCAGCCGAGATCACACAACCGTTTTAAACGCTTTGCGACGTATTGAGTTTCAACTGAACGAAGATTCAGATTTAAAAAAGGATTTCGATGAGTTACAAAGCAGAATCCACAATATCACAGGGGTGTGAATAGGTGGTGTGCATAAACCTGTTGATAACTTCTGTTGTGGAAATGTGGATAGTTTTGTGCACGAATTCACTGCGGAATGCCGGTAGTTACCAATACAGCAATCCACAGTGTTTGTGATGGAAATTGAAGGGGTTAGATAGTAAATGCCGTTATCAACGCCCCTACAGCTACTACTAAATATTTAAATAATTATAAAAGTAATAAAAAGAACGGGGAACGTATGAAATTAAAGATAGAGAAAAAAGACCTCATTGGATTATTAGCAAAGACTCAAAACATCGTTGAGAAACGAAATACAATGCCAGTTCTTGTGAATGTTCTCTTTGATGCTGCAAAAAATAAGTTAAAGGTTTTTGCAACAGATTTAGAAGTGAGCCTCACCGATGAGACTCAAGCCGAAGTGATTGAGCCCGGTCAACTGGCAGTGAACGCCAGAAATCTTTTTGATATCGTAAAAGAACTTTCAGAAGGCCCTATTCTTCTCACTAAAAAGAAAAACAATTGGGTTGAAATTAAACAAAACAAATCAGTCTTTAATATTGTTGGAATTGGCGCAGAGGAATATCCCATCTTTCCCACATTCAAAACTACCGACTTTATAAAAATCGATGCGAAGTTGTTTTCGGAAATGATCGAACGAACTATCTACAGCGTTTCGAACGATGAAACTCGATACCATCTGAATGGTGTTTATTTTGAAAAGAAAAAAGAAAATGGCAAAGTCTACTTTCGAATGGTTGCAACAGATGGCCACCGCTTGAGTTTGGTCGAAAGAGAAATCCCAGGACAAATGGAAGAATCCTCTTTACCAACAGCCGGAGTGATTATTCCTCGTAAAGGTTTAGCAGAGATTAAAAAAATCATTGATACTCTCGATAGCAGTATCGAAATGGCGTTCGAAGGATCTCAACTGATCATCAAAAATAGCAACACCGTATTGATGGTTCGTTTGATCGAAGGAAAGTATCCTAATTATCAACAGCTTATTCCACAGCAAATGAAAAAGACGGCGAACATCGACCGCGAAATATTTCTGGGAAGTATTCGCCGTGTGTCCTTGCTTTCAAATCATAAATCCAAAGGGGTTACAATCAGTCTTTCGAAAGGAAAGATGGAGATCTCCTCGAACAATCCAGAGTTGGGTGATGCTAAAGAGGAAATCGATGTGGATTACTCTGGGGATGAAATGAAAATAGGTTTTAATGCAAAGTACATTCTTGATATTTTAAACAGCTTTGACGATCAAAATTTAGATCTCGAGTTGGATGGACAGCTTTCGCCCGGTCTTATTCGTCCAGAAAATGATAAGAAGTACACTTGTGTCGTTATGCCAATGAGAATCTAAAAGTGTTTATTGAAAAAATTCGTCTTCTGCATTTTCGCAACTTTATCGAAGCGAAATTGGATCTATGTCCAAATGTGAATATCTTGTATGGTGAAAACGCCCAAGGGAAGACAAATTTTGTCGAAGCCATTTCGACAGCGCTACAGGGCTCAAGTTTTCGCACGACAGATGTTAAAAATCTTATCAACGCTCCATTGAGTGCGTCGGCTTACGTAGAAATTCATCTTCAAAAAAACAATCTTCAACACAAAGTGGCCACACAGCTTTCCGAACAAGAGAAGAAAATTTTTCTCAATGAAAAAAAAGTCGCTAAATCCACAATACGCAGAGAGTTTTCCACAGTGCTATTCAGTCCAGAAAGTCTTTCTGTGATAAAAAATAGCGATCGGGAAAGACGTGAGTTGATTGATGAACTGATAGAAAGCATTTTTATCGAAAACAGAAAATGCCTAGAAAACTATCGACGCCTTTTGAAACAAAGAAATGCGCTCCTCAAAGACTTCAGAGATAACAAATACGAAATCAACCCAAGAAATGTTTTGTACTTGGAGACGCTCACAGAGCAGTTTTTGCTTTGTGCCGCAGAGGTGGTCGAAATACGACTGAAAGCCCTGCAAAAAATCATTCCTCTGCTGCAACAAGTTTTGACCGAGATATTTAACGAAGGTGATGTGGATATTGCTGTCGATTATGTGATTTCGGATCAGCGATTCCGACACATCGAACGCAGTGAGGCCTATGATGCCATGTATAAAAGGTCGCTGCAATTAAAGTCAGCAGAAATCAAAATGGGACACAGTTTGGTGGGCCCGCACAAGCATGATATCTGCCTTTTATTCAATGAAAAAGATTCAAGATATTACTGTTCGCAGGGGCAGCAACGTCTCTTAATATTGGCTTTCAAAATGGCTCAGATCGGGTTACACTTCGACGTTCACGGATCGTATCCAATTTTGTTACTTGATGATGTGTTGTCTGAGATCGATGAATTCAAACGACATAAACTCATTGAGGTTTTGGAATCGTTGCGTGCGCAAATTTTTATAACAACGACAGAGAATACAGTTCTGCGCTATTTAAATCGCAGTTCCTATTCTGTTTTTGAAGTAAAAAAAGGCCAAATAAATTCGAAGACCGGCCACCAGGAGGAATTGAGTGTCAGATAATCATGTTGCACATGATGATAAACAGAAAAAAGATTACACCGCGGATTCAATTCAGGTTTTAGAGGGGCTCGAGGCCGTTCGTAAACGACCGGGAATGTACATCGGGGACACAGGCTTGAGAGGCTATCATCATTTGGTTTATGAAATTGTTGATAACTCTGTGGATGAAGCGCTTGCAGGTCATTGTAAAAAAATTGCGATCACCATTCACAAAGATGAGAGTATCACTGTCGAAGATGATGGACGCGGTATTCCTGTCGATGCGCACAAGTCTGGTAAATCCGCTCTCGAAGTTGTGTACACAGTTCTGCATGCCGGTGGAAAATTTGATAAAGACACTTACAAAGTTTCTGGCGGATTGCATGGTGTGGGCGCGTCTGTCGTTAATGCTCTCTCTTCTCTTTGTGTCGTTGAAGTTCATCGTGGCGGCGTTGTTTGGCGTCAGGCGTATGAGCGTGGCAATCCAACAAGTCAGTTAGAAAAAATAGGCACCACCCAAAGAACGGGCACAAAAGTGACCTTTCTTCCCGATCGCGAGATTTTTAAACAAGAAGGTCTTTCCTACAACTTCGATACGTTGGCTGCGCGTTTTCGCGAGCTTGCGTTTTTAAATGCAGGTCTTTATTTTTCTCTTTCCGATGAGCGCACAGGAAAAAAATCAGAATATCAATTTACCGAAGGGATCAAACAGTTCATTGAACATTTGAACACTTCGAAAAAAGCACTCCATCAAACCATTATTTATTTTCCTGGTAGCAAGGATTCTGTTGAGATCGAAATTGCGATGCAGTGGAACGATTCTTACACTGAATCAATTTTTTCGTATTGCAATAACATCAACACGATAGAAGGTGGTTCTCACTTGGTGGGATTTCGTGGGGCGCTCACGCGCACAATGAACTCTTACGCCAACGAAAAAAATCTTCTCAAAGATCTCAAAGGTGATTCCCTCGAGGGGGAAGACATTCGCGAAGGACTCGCCGCTGTTGTGAGTGTGAAAGTTCAAGAACCGCAATTTGAGGGGCAGACAAAAACAAAACTAGGCAACAACGAAGTCAAAGGCATCGTTGAATCCCTCGTTAATGAGAAGCTATCGGACTGGTTGGATCGCAATCCTTCCGTCGCAAAAACAATCATTGCGAAGTGTGTGGATGCTTGGTCTGCACGGGTGGCGGCGCGAAAAGCGCGGGAACTGACTCGTCGGAAATCAGCGCTCGATTCCCACTCTCTTCCTGGGAAAATGGCAGATTGCCAAGAAAAAGATCCTACACTTTGTGAAATTTATTTGGTTGAGGGAGATTCTGCGGGAGGCTCTGCAAAACAAGCCCGTGATCGCAAAACGCAAGCTGTTCTTCCTCTTCGTGGAAAAATCTTAAATGTCGAAAAGGCCCGCTTTGATAAAATGCTTGGCAACGAAGAGATCAAAATGATGGTCTCTGCCATTGGTATCGGAATCGGCCGCGACAATATGGAGATGGAAGATCTTCGCTATCACAAAATCATTATCATGACGGATGCGGACGTTGACGGTTCGCACATTCGTACATTGCTACTCACATTTTTCTACCGACAGATGAAAGATGTTGTTGCTAATGGGCACGTCTACATTGCGCAGCCGCCTCTTTATCGATACAAAAAAGGCAAAGACGAAGTTTATTTAAAAGATGAAAAAGCCCTCACCGAGTTTTTGCTCAAAACAAGTATTGCGAACTTCAGAATAACCAATCAAAAAAAATCAATGAACGAAGAAGAGATGAAAAAGTTTGTTCTAGATATTCTAAGATTTGAAGAGATCATTCGCCTTAAGTCAGCAGAATATGATGCAGAACTGTGTCGCTTTTTTGTTTCGTTAAATGTGAATATGGAAAAGCTCGTAACCGAAGAGAGTTACTGCAAAGACATTTTCTCGCAAATTATTAAGAAAATTGCGGACGGAAAAAATAAACTGATTAATTTAGAACTTTTGCAGTTTGATGGAGCCAATCAAAAGATCACCTTCCGCACCACACAAATGGGCCAACAAAAAGAAAGCACTCTCGATAGCTTTACAATTAAAGCAGGCCAATGGAAGACTCTCTTTGCCACATGGCAAAGCTTGCAGACCGTTGTTGATTTGCCAGTGCTAGCGCAAGCCGAAAAAGGCGCGATGTCCGAATTTTATTCTTACAAAGAATTTTACGACTTCTTTATGGAAGAAAGTAAAAAAGGCGCCTATATCCAACGATATAAGGGTCTTGGAGAGATGAATCCTGAACAACTCTGGGAGACAACACTCAATCCGTCCAATCGAACGTTGCTACAAGTTTCCATCGACGATGCCATGTTGGCCGATGAAACATTTAGTATATTAATGGGCGAAGAAGTCGAACCACGTCGTCAGTTTATTTCCGAAAATGCACTTTTAGCTAAAGAATTGGATGTATAGAGGTTTTTATGAGTGAAAATACAACACCTTCAAATGTCACTCGCGTCGATATCAACCAGGAAATGAAAGACGCTTATTTGCAATACTCGATGAGCGTTATCGTGGGCCGTGCTTTGCCAGATGTGCGCGATGGTTTAAAACCTGTTCATCGTCGCGTTCTTTTTGCCATGCATGAGCTTAGCAACACTCATGACAAACCTTACAAAAAATCCGCGCGTGTGGTCGGTGATGTGATCGGTAAGTATCACCCGCACGGTGATGTGGCCGTCTACGATACGATGGTGCGCATGGCGCAAGAGTTCTCCCTTCGTTATCCATTGATTGATGGACAAGGAAACTTTGGTTCCATCGATGGAGATAGCCCGGCAGCGCAACGTTATACCGAAGTGCGTATGACTCAACTGGCAGAACAGCTTCTCTATGATATTGAAAAAGAGACTGTGCCATTTGTTCCCAATTACGATGACTCTTTAGTGATTCCAGCCATTCTTCCCGCCAAGTTTCCAAATCTTTTGGTCAACGGAAGCTCGGGAATTGCCGTTGGGATGGCCACCAATATTCCTCCACACAATTTAGGTGAAGTGATCGACGGTTGTGTTGCCATTATTGATAATCCTAAGATTACAGATGATGAAGTGATTGAACTGATCCCTGGCCCCGACTTTCCAACCAGTGGTGTAATCGCTGGCCGTAACGGAATTATTTCCGCTTATAAAAAAGGTCATGGGATTATCACAATCAAAGCCGTGGCGGAGATCGTCACCGTTAAAGAACGCGAAGAGATCATTGTCACAGAGATTCCATACCAAGTGAACAAAGCAAAACTCATTGAGAGCATTGCCGATTTGGTGCGAGATAAAAAAATCGAAGGAATTAGTGATATTCGCGACGAATCTTCGCGCGAAGGGATGAGAATTGTTATCAACATTAAGCGAAACGAAAACGCCAGTGTGATTCTCAACCGCCTTTATAAATTTACACAAATGCAAGTTAGTTTTGGAATTCGCATGCTCGCGCTCGATTCACAAAATCGGCCGCATATGTTCTCTTTGAAAGAAGCGCTAACCGCATTTATCGCGCATCGTAAAGATGTGGTGATCAAGAGATGTATCTTTGATCTTAAAAAGTCAGAGGCCCGCGCTCATATTCTAGACGGTCTTAAAAAGGCCATCGATCAAATTGATGCCATCGTTGCAACCATTCGTGCGTCCAAAGAAACAATCGTGGCCAAGACGGCGTTGATCGAAAAATTTCTTTTTTCTGAGAAACAAGCCCAGGCTATTTTAGAAATGCGTTTGTCTCGTTTGACCGGACTCGAAAGTCAAAAAATCGTCGACGAACTCGCAGAGCTCATGAAAACAATTACGTGGCTTAAAGATGTTCTTTCTGACGAAAAGAAAATCTATCAGATTATCAAAGACGAGCTTGTCGAAATTAAAGCGAAGTTCAACAATCCTCGTCGCACACAAATCGAAAGTGACGGTCAAGAAATCGAAGACGAGGACTTGATTGCGCAAGAAAAAATGGTGGTCAACATCACCAACTCTGGCACAATCAAGAGAATCCCGATTGACCTTTACAAGACACAACGTCGTGGTGGAAAAGGCGTTAAAGGCGCAGACACCAAAGAAGAAGATTTTGTTACAGATCTGTTTGTTGCCAATACAAAAACAAATCTCCTTGTCTTTACGAGCAACGGAAAAGTTTATTGGACCAAGGTGTACAAGTTACCTCTTGGAACACGAACCTCTAAAGGAAAATCGATCAACAACGTAGTTGAGATTGGTGCCAATGAAACCGTGCGCGCCGTTCTTCCTGTGGAGGAATTCAAAGACAACCGATATGTTGTGATGCTCACAAAACGAGGAACCATTAAAAAGACGCCACTGAGTGCGTTCTCAAACCCTCGTCCATCAGGGATTATTGCTCTCACTATCGATTTGGATGACGATTTACTGGCCGCGAAAATCAGCGAAGGCAATAACGATATCTTTATTTGCACAAGAGAAGGAATGTCGATTCGCTTTGATGAAGGGGACGTTCGCCCTATGGGTCGAACAGCCCGTGGAGTGAGAGGGATGACGCTTTCAAAAGATGATTTTGTAGTTGGCTGCGAAGTCTTTAGTAAAGATGGGCACGCCAATATTTTGATTGTCACCGCCGGTGGGTATGGAAAACGCACAAAACTGGAAGAGTACCGTGAGCAAAGTCGCGGTGGTGTGGGCGTTATTACGCAAAAAACGACCGACAAAATTGGTCAAGTTGTTACATGCCGAAGTGTTCTCGATACAGATGATATTGTCGTTGCGACGGACCAGGGGCAAACCATTCGCATGTCCTGCGCTGATATTTCCGTTCTCGGACGGAACACGCAAGGCGTACGCCTCATCAGTCTTAAAGAAGAAGAGTATGTGACAAGTACAGCCGTTGTCGGCGGTGAGCATAATGAAGAAACCGTCACGATGGATCAATAGATCGAAAGCAATTTCGGTCTTTTTTATATTGCTCACGTCGGCGTGTTTTAAAAAATCCTATCAAGAGGATTTTTTACAAGCGAAACAACTTGCAAAGGAAGAGCAGTTTTCAGAAGCCCTTCCTCTATTCGAAAAGGTCTTTTTACATAGCTCAAATGAAGAGATGGTTTTTGAAAGTGCAAAGATCATTGCGGATCTATCTGAATCTAAAATTAAAAACTATGCAAAAGCGGTTCACTATCTAGAGTTTGTGATCGCCAATTCAAAAAATTTTGATGAGTCCTATCAGGCCCTTTATAAAAAAGCGTTTATCGAACACAAACTCCTTTATTATTTCGAAGACGCCATTCGGTCTTATCAAAGATTGTTGAGTTATTCAGACATTCCTCTTGAACAGAGTTCCGAGATTCGACTCAACATCGCTAAATGCTACTACACTATTCACGACTATCCTGCTGCTCGCACGGAGCTCGTTGCCCTTCTGAGCCCCACACAGCCCAAGGAGATGCGTTTTAAAGCGAAGCTGCTCCAAGCTTCGATCTTTCAAACCGAAGGCCGTCTCGATGATGCTATTAAGTCTTACAATGAGGCCTTAGTGATTGATATCGACGACAAAGAGAAAAAAGAGGGGCTTATCAGCTTAGCCCTTTGTTACGAACAGAAAGAATCGTACAAGAGTGCGTTAGAAACCGTAAAAAAAATACAAGTCCAAGACGATTTTTTGAAGATTAAAATCAGCCAATTGGAACGACTTGTACAGTTTCAAGGTCGAAGGTTGCAACGATGAATGAAGATCAGAAGAAGCAAAAAAGAGCTTTTGGCGTGGCCATGGCACTGGGTTTTGAACTCCTGAGCCTTGTTCTTGTTGGGGTGTTCGCAGGGTTTTATATCGGAGGAAGATATGGATTTAAGGAAATTGGCGCCATTTTAGGTTGTACAGCCGCATTTAGCGTCTGGATTTGGCGAATTGTACGAACTCAGAGGCATTTGCTGTGAACAATCCATCCTTAAAATCTCAAAGTTTATGGCTCTTGATTGCCATTGTAAGTTCCAATCTTGCGATCACAGTAATGAGTACGAGCTTCCTTGATATGCGCAGTGCGACAAATTTGATTTGTGGGGCCCTCTTTTTGACGGTCAATTTGATCTTCTACACCCTTCTCTCTGCCGCCATTCTTATCAAAAAAAATATTGCATGGATGGGACCTGTGATTGTAATAAAGTACCTGTTTTTAATTGCGTCGGTTTACCTTGTTTGGGCCTATAGCGATGTGCTGTTGGTTCTATCGGGAATGTTCGTAGAGCTCTTTATAATAATCATTATTTATATGATTTTACAAAAGTGGCTCTTAAGAAGGGACATAGAGAATGGGTCACTTTAATTGGTTGCAATACATACTTGAAATCGAGCATCAATACACACACGTGGCAACGGCCATTGCCGTGTCTTTACTTATTCTTATGATTGGAATTTACGCGCGTGTTCAGTTGGGAAGTGGCGAAGTGGCTGTGATTCCAGCGGGACGTTTTTCCGTTCGCGGATTTTTTGAAATGATCACAGAGGGAACTTACTCCCTTGCCGATCAAGTCATTGGCGAAGATGGAGCGAAGTATGTTCCTCTTGCGGCATCGATTTTTACTTTTGTTTTACTCAATAATTTAGTGGGACTTCTCCCAGGCATGACGCCCGCAACAGACAACCTCAACACGTCTTTTGCCATCGGCATGTTTTCATTTATCTACTACAACTACATTGGTTTGAAATACGAAGGCCTTAACTACATAAAACATTTTTTCGGTCCTGTTTGGTGGTTGGCATGGTTGATTCTTCCCATCGAACTGATTTCTCATGCTTTTAGGCCGCTCACACTGGGGTTGCGATTGGCTGGGAATATCACCGCCGATCACACTGTTGTTGGAGTTTTCCACCAACTTTTCCCAATTGGATTGCCAGTTCCATTTTATGCAATGGGCCTGATTGTGAGTTTAATTCAGGCATTTGTATTCGCCTTATTGACTCTTGTATACGTTATGTTAGCTAAGGCGCATGATCATTAAAATTTAAATAATAGAAGTTCTAAAGAAGGGAGCTCGAGATGGTAAATTTGAAAAAGACAGCTATGGTATTAGGAGCATTGATTGCAGCACTTCCTGCTTTTGCAGAGGAAGCCGCAACAGCGGCAGTCGCAGGAATGGATCTAACATTTATTGGTTTAGCAGCACTAGGCGCCGGAATTGCAATTGGTTTGGCTGCATTTGGAGCTGCAAGTGGACAAGGTAAAGCAGCAGCGTCTGCTCTTGAAGGGATCGCAAGAAATCCTTCTGCGTCTGGAAATATGTTTCTTCCACTCATTTTGAGCTTGGTTTTCATGGAAGCTCTTGGGATTTTGGCTTTCCTTATTGCCTTCTTCTTGAATGGAAATATCACAAACGTACTTGGAAAAGTTTTCGGAGCGTAATTCGCTACTTCGCCTGGGCGGCAAGACCTTTGTCGCCCTTATCTGATTTTTGAGTTTCAAATTGAGACAGATCTGATCTTATGTGAGACAGAACTAAGGTTTTTCTAAGTGACTCCGATAAGATATCAATGAGTCAACCGAAGAGCTTTTCCCTTATTTTACTTTACGACAAAATGTCATCTTCTCTCCCAGTCGCTCAAGCTCTTAAAGAGAAAAATATTGATGTTCAAATTGCCCAGAATGCTGGTGAGCTGATTCAATCCGTTGCAGCTCGAAACATCGATCTCGTGGGTCTTAGCGTAAATCATGCAAGCACAAGAAGCCTTATTCAGGTTTTAAGAGAAAAAACGAGAATTAAAATCCTTATATTTGGAGAAGACAAGTCTTCCGCAACCGCCGAAAGAGTTGATGATCTCGATGCAGATTTTAAAGTCAACGGAGTGGCGACAGCATACAATGTGTGGATGAAGATCGCCCAAGCCGTAAAGTTTAAAATGAAGGAAGCTGATAACAATGGAAACATCCTTTACAGCGGTGGAAAAACAACCACACAAAGACAAGATGCCGCGATTATTGTTAAAAGTAATAAAGCTGATCAAAAGTACAGAGAAGCCACAGAAATGGTTTCTTCAAACAAAAAGAAGAAGAAGCAAAAACAACAAGTAATGGCTGGAGAAGATGAGGCTGAGACGGCCTTTACCCAGAGGCCTAGCGCTACCTCTTCGGACGTCATGTATTTTAAAAAAGACGAAAAACAAAAAAATAGTGAAAAAAAACAATCCATATTTAAGAAAAATTCAAACGCAAAAAAATCCAAGGGCAAATCCGACGACGAACTGATTGAAGATGAAGTCAGCGCCCTAGAGAATATGTTTAAAGATCCTTTTCAAAAGAAATCACGAGATAAAGTTGATCTAGGAAATACGAGCAATGAGGCTCTTGCACAAGGCGGTGTCACGGTGGACGATGCAAATCTAGGATTCAATGGAGAAGTTGATTTAGAACAAATCCAAAAGGAAGAGAGCCAAGATCTAGGCTCGGTTCGTCAAGCCGATGAAAAAATGGACCAAGATATTGGCAATGTTGTGAGTCTCGATAAACACCGCAAAGCAAAGTTAGAAAAAAAGAGAGCTCAAAAGGAAAAGGCCGAATTGAACCAAAGCTTCCAGCCATCGGAAGAAGAGAGCCGGCCGTTTAGAGATATCGTACTTAGCGCGGCACACAGTTCTTACGCCGAAAAAGAAGCATCCGTCGAAGGTTTTGGACCCATTAATAAAATGACAGTCGTGCCCGTCGACAAAAATAGAGATCGTGGCTTTCTTATTTTTTGCACCAGTGACAATCAATTTGTTACCTCGGGTGCCACACCCATAGATTTATTTAAAAAATCGCTTCAAGATAAATTGGGCGATAATGATGCCATTGGCATTGGCGAAAGTTATAATATCGAGACAGAAGAAATCGATTTACAAAGTTGGGTACGAAACGAAAGCGACTTTCATGTCATCGTCGAAGATCCAAAGAGTCAAAAGCAAATCCTTATCTGCTTTATATCAAAAGATGCGATCTATCCGGATACCAATAAGTCGATCGAGCTCAATATGCTCAAGGTTGAACTCGAGGTCATCCCCATTTTAACGCCAATCAATTTTAATGTTTTCCTGTATTTTGCTCGAAACAAACGATTGATTCCTTATTTGCGCCGAGGCGGAAAACTCACAGAAGCGCAAATGCAGCGACTCGGGAAACATGGCGTGGATACAATCTATATCTCTGAAGCGGATCGCAAAGCGCTGTATTCCTTCTTTATTTCTCAAACAATTCATCAGGACTTACGTCCGATCAAAAAAGCCGCTTAATCAAAAAAGAGCAATTTTCTTAAGGCACCTGACCAAGGTCCTAACATTGCACACCGACAAAAGGTCTTGTTTTTTTTCAAAGTAATTATAAAATTTTGTGAGCAACCATTAATTTGTCTAATGAAGTTTAGAATGAGTCGAAACCTTTAGACAATGTGAAATCAGGAGTTCGCACTCCAAAAACCAAAGGACGGTCTCTATGCGTATCATTATTTCTCTCGTTGCGCTTCTCACCATTTCTGCCGCTCAAGCGAGTCAGGAGTTTCTCGTGAAGCTCAATGAAAGCTCAACAACGGAACAAATTGAAAAAATTTACGGAAAAGAAAATGTGTCTGATCTCCATTTTAATAATTGGGTCAAAGTCACAGTGTCTTCAGAAAGAGCACTTGGTGCACTTCGAAGTCATGCTTCAGTCATCGAAAAAAATAAGACTTTTAAAATTCAACTTCATCGCCCGCAAAGAGATAATGGCGGTGGATTTATTGGTGGTGGCGATGCTGGTGGTGGATTCATTGGTGGCGGAGATACCGGCGGTGGTCTCATTGGTGGTGGCGACGCTGGCGGTGGCCTCATTGGTGGTGGCGACGCGGGTGGTGGATTCATTGGTGGCGGAGACGCTGGCGGTGGTCTCATTGGTGGCGGAGATGCTGGCGGTGGATTCATTGGTGGCGGAGATACTGGTGGAAGTAGTTCTGGCGGAGGAGCAACAAATTCTGGCGCTGGTGCCGGAGAGCCCGATTTTCCAATCTCTCTTCCAACATCGACCGGACCTGATGCTGATTATGGTAAGCAATGGGGAATGGCAGATATCGGAGTCAAAGAGGCTTGGCAAATGTCTGCGACAAAAGGTTCCCCAGATACGATCGTTGCCGTTATTGACACGGGCGTTGATTACACTCATGACGAGTTGGCTGAAAACATGTGGCGCAACCCTGGCGAAAGCGGTGGCGGCAAAGAAACCAACGGGATTGATGATGACGGAAATGGTTTTATCGATGACGTAGTTGGTTGGGACTTCGCAAAGAATGATAACAAACCCTATGACACCACAAGCGGATTTACGGGGAACCCAGGGCACGGGACGCATTGCGCGGGCAATGTTGCTGCAAAATCTGAAAATGGAAAAGGCATCATCGGCGTTGCACCAAATGTAAAAATCATGGCTTTACGATTTATTACAGAACAAGGATCGGGAACATCAGAGGCGGCTATTTTGTCAATTAAGTATGCAGTTGATAATGGCGCCAAAGTTCTTTCCAACTCTTGGGGTTCAGAAGGAGATGAAGGTGATGGTCAGGCGCTCAAAGAGGCAATTCAGTATGCACAAGATAACGGTGTATTGTTTGTTGCAGCTGCTGGAAACGGTCGTCAAGGCGTTGGGTACAACAATGATACAGATTCAAAGCCTGCCTATCCTGCAAGTTACGATCATGACAACATTATCAGTGTTGCCGCGATCGACAAAAACAATAAGTTTGGATCTTTTTCAAACTGGGGAAAGATTTCTGTGGATATCGCAGCACCAGGTGTGGATGTGTACTCGTCTATTCCAAAGAACAAGTATATGATCCTGTCAGGAACGTCGATGGCCTGCCCGCACGTTGCTGGCGCAGCAGCTCTCTACTGGTCTCTACATCCAGGAAAAACATGGGTAGAAGTCAAAGACGCGATCCTTAAATCAGTTCGCCCAGCGCCAATGCTTAAGGGAAAACTCGTAAGCGATGGAAAGTTGAACGTAAAAGATTTAATGGATCAATAATTAATATTCGTGACGTCCGCAGAAGATTTTTTCTTCTGCGGATGAAGTTGATCTCTGTACGTTTTAAGATAAACACCGGTCACACTTTTTTCGTTTTTGATGACCTGCTCTGGAGATCCAAAAGCAATCACATATCCGCCAGCCTCTCCACCATCAGGCCCCAAATCAATCACATAGTCCGATGAATAAATAAGATCTAAATTGTGTTCAATCACAATAACGGTATGTCCCTTTTCGGTGAGACGATGGAGTATTTGCACAAGACGAGCGATATCGTGCGTGTGAAGCCCGGTCGTTGGTTCATCTAAAATATAAACAGTATGCTTCGAAGATTGCTTAGAAAGCTCCCGGCTGAGTTTGATCCTCTGTGCCTCACCGCCAGAAAGAGTTGTTGAGCTTTGCCCGAGGGTCATATAGTCGAGGCCCACATCATTTAAAAAAACCAATTTTTTATGAATCGCCGAATGATGTTCAAAAAATGGCAAGGCTTCTGCAACAGACAGGGCAAGCACATCCGCGATATTTTTATCTTTGTATTTAATGAGTAAAGTCTCTTGTGAATAACGACGGCCGCCGCAGACATCGCAAAGAACAAAGGAATCCGCTAAAAAATGCATACTCGTACGAATCATTCCAGCGCCTTGGCAGGATTCGCAGCGGCCACCCTTCACATTAAAACTAAAATGTCCTGGTTTGTAGCCGCGCATCTTTGCATCTGGCAAATTTGCAAAGAGATCGCGTATTAATGGAAAAAGACCAACGTAAGTGGCCGGGCAAGATCGTGGAGTGCGGCCAATAGGCTTTTGGTTAATCGGAAGTACGCGTTCGACATTGTCAGCACCAGAAAGATTTTTAAGTGCGCCGGCAGGATACTGAACTCGAGAAACTCGGTTTAATAAGTGAGGCAGCAGTGTATCCATGACCAACGTGGATTTTCCACTCCCGGAAACTCCAGAGATTGCAATCAGGGCACCTAAAGGAAACTTTACATTTACATTTTTAAGATTATTTGTCGAGGCTCCTTCAAGTGTTAACCAGTCCGAAAAATCAGTGCGTCTTTTTTGTGGAACAGGAAAAGTCAGCGCGCGTGATAAGTATTTTCCAGTTAAACTTCGTGGGGACGCCAGAATGTCCTGGACGGTTCCGGCCGCTAAAATTTCTCCGCCCTTTGAGCCAGCACCGGGTCCCACATCTATAATATAATCGGCGGCGAGGATGGTTTCCTCGTCATGCTCAACAACGAGGACCGTATTGCCGCGATTTTTAATTTCGTGAAGGAGGGTTAAAATATTTTTATGATCGCGAGGATGTAGACCAATACTGGGTTCATCTAGAACATAGAGAACACCAATCAATGGCGCTCCCACCTGTGATGCCAATCGTATGCGTTGAGCCTCCCCGCCCGATAAAGTTCGGGTTCTTCGAGACAGACTGAGGTATCCAGCTCCGGCAATAACAAGGTAATTGAGTCGAAGTACTAGCTCTGAGAGAATTTTGTCGGCGATTTCCTTTTGGTATCCAAGCAAATGAAGTGAACGACAGAAATCGAGGAGGGAAGTGACAGACTGTCCGGAAAGATCGACAATGTTTTTTTCTTGAATAAAAACATTCAGGGCATCTGGACGAAGTCCCGTTCCCCGACAGTCGGTACAGTCGCGCAAGGTAATGATATCAGGAGTCTCTTCGTCGTCACCAGCTGTATCACCCTTGATTTTCCACTTCGTTTCTTTTCGACGAATCATTTCGTCGCCCTTTGTAAGAGTTTCCTCTTCATATTCCGTGATATCAAGAGTCCCAAGGCCGGTGCAGGTTGCGCAGGCTCCTTTGGGACTATTAAAACTAAAAAGAAGAGGATCGATTTCCGAAAAACTGTAGCCACAAATAGGACAGGCGCGATGAGTGGAAAGATTTAAAAATGTCTTTCGATCTAGATCCTCGACGAGGACATTCCCATCACCATGCAAGATCGCCTTGTGAAGACTTTCTGAAATGCGCGTTGAAAAACGATCTTCGACGAAAAGTTTATCGATGACGAGATCGATATCATGTCGTTTGGTTTTAGCGAGCTTCATGGACTCATTTATTTCGACGAGCTCTCCATCAATCTTTGCAGAAACAAAACCAAGCTTGGACCATTTTTGGAATTCTTTATTAAACTCACCCTTCTTGGAGCGCGCAACAGCTGCGTAGATAATAATTCGTGTGCCTTTTTTAAAAGAAAGAACTTTTTTAATAATTTCTTCGGGAAGCTGACCTTCCACCGGAAGTTTGTGTTCGGGGCAATGTGCTTTTCCTACTTTGGCAAAAAGAAGTCGCAAAAAATCATAAACTTCTGTGACTGTGCCGACGGTGGATCTGGGACTATTGCTAATTGTTTTCTGGTCGATAGCGATCGAAGGAGACAGACCAACGATCGAATCAACGTCCGGTTTTTTGAGCTGTTCTAAAAAGTGTCGCGCATACACAGAGAGACTATCCATGTAGCGTCGCTGTCCCTCAGCATAAATTGTATCAAAGGCTAAACTGGACTTTCCCGATCCACTGAGGCCTGTGATGACCGTCAGTTTGTTTTTAGGAATAGAAACGGAAACATTTTTTAAGTTATGTTCCCGCGCCCCTCTGACTTCGATGCTGAGGTTTTTTTTAATCATAAGAGAGGCTCTAATACTTTGAGCACCGAAGATTTAATTTCTTCGAGGCGTTCTTTTGTGCGGGACTCAAAGCGAACCACAACAACAGGCTGGGTGTTGGAGGCACGCACGAGAGCCCATCCATCAGGATAACTCACGCGAACACCGTCAATAAAATTGAGCTCAACACCACTTTGTTTTTTAAAATAATCCGTCAGAGCTGTAACTATTAATTTCTTTTTTTCCTCTGTGGTATCCAGGCGAATTTCGGGAGTATTAAAAGCTGCCGGTACTCCCGTGAGAAGATCATCGATGGAGCTTTTGGATTGGGAAAGAATCTCGATAAGGCGAAGACCAGCGTAGAGAGCATCATCATAGCCATAATTACGATCGGCAAAAAAGATATGCCCGCTCAGTTCACCACCAAAAGGGGCGTCTTCTTCTTTGATTTTATTCTTGATCAGACTATGTCCCGTTTTCCACATAATGGGTTTACCACCCCGCTGAGCGATGTCTGAGTAAAGCCGATCCGTACACTTCACATCACCAATGATTTTAGCCCCAGGCATTTTTTTTAGAATGTCGCGCGACCAAATCATCATCAACTCATCGCCGAGAAGAAAGCGTCCATTGCTGTCGACAACGCCGATGCGATCGCAGTCGCCATCAAAGCCAATACCTATGGCCGAAGAGGTAGCGACGACTTTTTCTTTAAGAGCCGTTAGGTTTTCTTCAACGGTGGGATCGGGATGGTGATTGGGAAAGCGCCCATCGGGTTGTTCAAAAAGAATTTCTGGTTTTAAGCCAATGGCTTCATACAGGCGGCGAGCGATGCAACCTGCGGCACCATTGCCACAATCCAAAACAACGGGAATGGGGCTCAGATGTGCAAATTCCTTTTTATATCTTTCAACATAAGAGGGAAAGATATCGTAACTTGTAGTGCTGCCTGCCCCACTCAAAAAATTCCCTTGAGCAATCAGCTTCCCCAGCTCTTGAATGTCTTCGCCAAAGAGTGTGGACTTGCCGTAAGAAATTTTAAAACCATTGTAATCCGGCGGATTGTGGCTTCCGGTGATCATAATTCCGCCGTCGGCGTTGAGATGAAACATCGAAAAATAGGAGATCGGAGTCGTAATAAGTCCGAGTTTAACCACCTCGGCGCCACAAGACTGAAAGCCGCGAACGACAGCGTCTTCGATCGCAGGGCTTGAGAGTCGCGCATCAAAACCGACAGTGACCAGGGGATTTAATTTTCCGCGTTTGGCGATAAAAGAACAGAGAGCCTTGGCGAGTTGTTCAGCAAAAACAAGATCGAAGTCTTTTTCATAAACACCACGAATGTCATACTCTCGAAAGATATAATCCTTGTGCATAATACCTCATTTTGTTTCAGATGAAGCTCGTAAGAACTCATCCGGCTTAAAGGAAAATCGACTTAGCACTATAGCGCGAGAAAGGGCCTGTTGCATAGAGGAAGAATCGGCTTTGTTTTTGCCAAAAAGGTCTTTGGCGGTCCCATGATCAACACTGGTTCTCAAAAACGGAAGACCCAAAGTCAGATGGCAGCCAGTGCGCTGGTGAACGAGCTTAAAGGGAACAAGTCCGAGGTCATGATATGGCGTCACATAAATGTCTATTTTTTTCTGTTGGTTTGGTAAAAAGGCAGCATCAGGCACGAGCGGCCCGTCGACAGAAATTTGTGAAGCGCGAAGTTTATCAAGCAGTGGTTGCATGAGAGTTTGTTCCTCTAAACCAATGAGGCCTGTCTCACCGGCATGAGGATTTAAACCGACAAGGGCGATGCGTGGATTTTTATTTTTGGAATCCAGCGCGCGCACGAGGTGATAAGCGGCAAGGAGTGAGCGCTCAAGAAGAGCCGGCGAGAGGGACGCAGAGACATCCTTTAATGGAATGTGTCCCGTTGCCAAAAGAACATGAAATTGAGAACCAATAAAACTCATAAAAAGATTTTTCTTTTTAGAGATTCTTGCCAAAATATCCGTATGTCCCACATCCTTGAGGCCAGATTCGGCGATCAATGTTTTAGACAGTGGTGCAGTCACAATGGCATCGATCGAGTTGAGTAGCGCTGCTTGGGCCGAAGACTCCACCCAAACCGGCGGCGGAGTTGAGGAGCAAATATCTATCAGCTGTTTGTGGGAAGAAATGGGTGTACGCAAAGCTTCGGGCCAACTGGAGACCGTGAGACGCTTGAACTTTTTATCAATCAGCCGAAGATAACGAGCCCCAAAAATAGGAGAGCGCCACAAGAAGAAGGTGACGTCTTTCTGTGGCCCAATTTTCTGTAGAGCCTTGGCAGTCACCTCTGGGCCAATTCCGTCCTGATCGCCAGACGTGATTGCAATTTTGATTTTTTTATTTGTCGCCATTCACCTTCACCACAGCCATTCTTCGTTTTTGGTGAATCCAGTAATCCAGTTGTTCTTTGTAGTTTTTGGTAAAAAGAATCTGAAAAATTTGCTGTCTCTTTCTTTCGAAGTCGGGATTGTTAACAATTTTTTTACCATTCAGTTTAAAAATATGTAAACCGAGAGGCGATTGCACAATCTGACTGGTTTCACCGGATTTTAATTTGGCGATAGCCGTTTCGATCACAGGAAGCATCTCGCCGCTTTTAAAAACACCAAAAGAGTCATCCTTGCTTTTCGAATTGTATTTGTTATGAACCGCGGAAAAAGACTGGCCCTCGGCGAGCATTCGCAAAGCCTCTTGGGCACGGGCCACAGCGCGAGATTTATCTCCGTCAACTGGAAACAAAATGTGAGACAAGTTGTATTCGAAACCCTGCCCCGCCGACGTGCCTTTGCTTTGCGAAGTGTAATAATCGAGAATATCGTCGTCAGAAATTTTAATTTTAGAGCCCACATAGTAATTAATCACTTCGCGGCGAGCGAGACTTTTTTGTAAAAATTTTTTATAATCTTTAACAGTGAGTCCTTTTTGTGAAAGCAAAGAAGTCAGATGTTTTTCTCCGCCTTTGTTTTCGATCTCTTTACGCACGCGATCTTCCGCCACATTGATACCCAACTTTTTAGCCTCAGAATCGATCATTTTTTCATTGATGAGCTTTTCAACTAAAATTTTGCGATCTTTGATAGAAGCTTCGATCGCGGCATCATCAGCAAAAAGAAGGTCTTCGTAAAGCAAACGACTTTTGAGCTGTTTTTGATAGGCATTGATATCCGAAATGGTAATGACTTCATCATTGACGGTGGCATAGATGCGGTCGACAAGTTCTTGGGCTTGGCTTGTAAAAACCAGCAACGAAGAAAAAAGGAAGATCATCATAGGGTCTCCTGATAGTGAGAGGTGATTGTCGAAATCAGCTTTTCATTCGAGAAAACAGGTGTTGTTTTAACCTGTTCTTCATACCAATGCAAATAGGCAGAGTTTCGTTTTTTTTCTAAAAGACTCTTGCGCAGTTTCTCTTTAACGTCAGCAAAAGACTGAACAGTCGACTTTTTAGACTCAGTGATTTTATAAATATAAAATCCACCGGGACCAGAAACAGGCTTGGTGATCAGACCCACGGGCTGCTGACAGAGCCACTTCGCCTGCGCGGAGGAGCCCGCCTCGAGCCAACCCACATCGCCCCCCAGAGCGCCCTCGGACGAGAGAGAAAACTTTTTCGCCATCTCCTCAAAGGAAGCGCCGGCAAGAATTTTTTGAAGGACAGAGCGGGCGTCGTCCTCTTTGGTAAGAAGGATTTGTTTGGCGCGAACCATCGCAGGGCTCATCAGAGGAGACTGCATTTTAAACTCCGCAAGGAGTTCGTCTTCCGTAATGGGAATGTTCTGTTCAAACGAAGACAGAAGGTGATTTTTAATGATTTGCAAGCGCAGGTGATTTTTCAGCAAATTTTGAGCGGGCGCCACTTCAAAAATAAAATCCGTGGGTGCGCCCGTGGCGGTTGTTCCACGTGTTCCGATGTAAGCGGCGAGTTCGGAGGAGCTGATTTTTAGGTTTTTATTTTTAGCCCACAGAAAAAAGAAGCCTTCTTCGATCAATTCTTTTTCGAGTTGATTTGAAAATTGCGCAATCAGATCGCGATTTTTGATATGCAAGCCGTCCACATTTTTTAATTTTTCGACCAAGCGGTCGGCAAAATATTTTTCGGTGAACGAAATATCGCCCACGCGAACGATAACATCGTCACTTTTAAAAAAAGAACAACCGCTTAAGAATAAAAGCAAAAAGAGAGTCCAAGCCCACATGGCGCAAAGACTACTTCAGAATGGGTGGACTTGCATCAATTTAGCGAGGACTTATTGATTTGTATTTTGTATTTACTGCGAAGACCGCCAATAAACTGGTCGTAGAGACGCTTCTTTTTCTCTTCCTGAACGGCCAGGCGCAGCATCGAGCGATCTGCATCCGCATATGTCTTTTTTTCTGTGAGTTTAATCACAAAAAAGCCAAAAGGGGTTTCGATCAGCGGGGAAACCTGCCCGACCGACAGCTTGAGAGCTTGCCCGTAGAGAGCGGGATAAAGGGTGAGGCGATTTTGCCAGCCGATATCGCCGCCCGACTTATTCGAAAGCGGGTCATCGCTATATATTTTCACCAGGTCTTCAAACTTTCTTTGGCTTTTACGAATATTTTCGTAAATATCTTGCGCCCGTCCGCGCGCTTCTTTTTTTTGCTCGGCTGTGGCATCGGGTCGAACTTCGATCATAATTTGGCTGATTCGTAGTTCAGGATTTTTCGCATAATAGGCCTTCATCTCTGCGTCGGAGGCATTCAGCTTTATTGTTTTCGGAGCCAATTCTTTTTCGACAAAGCCTTTAAAAAGCTCCTGTCGGATTCGATCGCGGATGAGAGGATCGTTTTCCAAACCTCTTTTTTGCGCCTCTTGCACACCCACTTCAAAATTGACCAGGTCTTCTAAAAATTTCTTTTTATCTGGCATCTCGATCAGTTGGTTTTTAAGCTGATTGTACTTTTCGTCGAATTCTTTGAGGGTGATCTCTTTATTGCCCACCTTTGCAAGAACCTGAGCAAAAGAGACCTGACCAGCCAATAGTAAAACAGTAAATAATAAACGCAGCATATCTCTCCTCTGTGATTCTGATTCAGGCTAACAGATCTGGTGGGGCCGGTCTACGCGTGTCAAAACGCTGGACGAAGGTCTTGTTTTTTGGTTTTGAATATGGAACGCTCAAAAAACAACAACTCAACGGGGAGAATTTTATGAAGAAAATGATTTTAGCATTAGGCATGACAGTTCTATTGTCAGCATGTGGCAACGATGACACCAAAATCCTTGGAACAGGTGGCGGCGCAGGAACTGGTGATGGCGGCACAAAGTCGGATGTGTTTGCAGTTTCAAAAGGAACCTCAGTAGATACGAAAAGTTTTTGGGGGACATGGGAATCTCAGACGATTTCAATTTCTGGGATCAAATTGAAAGTCCGCATCTGAGTGCGTTTATCCAGATGGAGTTACACTTTATGCACAAGTGAGCTCTGAAGCCACTTATTTTGATAATGTAGTTACGATTTATGAGACAAATGACGATGTCGCAAAATATGAAGAAAATGGCAAAACATATACGTGCACAGCGAGCATAGAGAAAGATACGCAAGAGATCAACATCATCAGTGGAAAAATATATAGCGAGGATTTTACTTTAACAAAAGTATCGAACTAATAAGATTATTTTCCAACAGCGGCCATGCACGATGCGCGGCCGCGATGGAGAGCGTCGGCCAAGGGGCTTAAATACGCTTCAAGCTCCTTTGACGAATCATAATGAATCGGCGCGCCCCATTCGACGACGATACGACTAAACGGAAGCGGCAACTCTGACTTATTCCACGACTTCTGAAAAATAAAAGATTTTGAGCAGGCCATGTTAATAGGTAGAATTGGCACCTTTAAAATCTTTGCGATTTCCACCACACCTTTTTTGACTTCGTGACGGGGCCCGCGGGGACCATCCACCGCAACACTCGGGCGCCAACCGTCTTTTGCCAATCGCAGAATGCCCTTCAGCGCTTGCACAGCACCACGAGAAGAAGATCCGCGCACGGCTTTTGAACCAAGATGATGAATCATGCGAGCGACGAGTTCTCCATCAAAACTTTGCGAGACCATACAGGCCACTCGATAAGGTTTAAGAAGATGAAGAATGCCAAGCTCTTCACCGTGCCAATGGGCCACGACAAAAATAGCATCTTTCTCAAGAAGTTTTTTGAGCTCCGGCGTTTCGCGAATTTCGATCTTCCATGTCCATTGGAGGAATCGGTAAAGAAAAAACAATAAGTAGGACGCGAAAAAAACTTTCATTTCGCTAGCTCCTCACTTATTTCTGCAGAGCTTTAAATTCTTCCGCCAAGGCCGGTGCAATTTGGAAAACATCTCCAACTAAACCATAAGTGGCTTTTTGAAAGATGGGAGCCTTTTCGTCAGAATTAATGGCAACGATCACTTTACTGCTGCTCATGCCGGCAAGATGCTGAATGGCGCCCGAAATCGCAGCGGCAATGTAAAGACTTGGAGCCACGGTTTTACCTGTTTGTCCCACTTGCATCGAGTGCGGAACCCAACCCAAATCCACAACCGCGCGCGAAGCGCCCACCGTTGCATGCAGAGGTTCGGCCATGGCGTGGATCAGCTTAAAATTGTCGGCCTCTTTAAGGCCGCGCCCACCAGAGACAATAATGTTGGCCTCTGTTAAATCGGCCACAGCAGAGGAGGATTTATCAATCGAAGTCAGTTGAATGGATGGTGTCGAAGCATCGATCGAAAGCATCTCGCAAGTTCCCGATTTGTTCGTTGGCACCACGGGAAGCTGATTCGGGCGTGCCAAAACAATATGAGTACCATCACCAACGAACTCTACAGAGGCCAGA
>CAZOGU010000010.1:49668-56418 GCA_964579625.1 uncultured Pseudobdellovibrionaceae bacterium | reverse complement strand
TATCATATATTGTTTCATCGTCCGGACGTTGAAAAAAAATCCTTTCTGGCAAAATACGAGAATCTCGCATGGGAAAACAATCAAGAGTGGTTTGAACGCTGGTGCAACGGTATGACCGGCTTTCCCATCGTCGATGCTGGGATGAGAGAACTCAACACCACAGGTTGGATGCACAATCGTGTGCGAATGATCGTGGCGTCGTTTTTGTGTAAAGACCTTTTGATCGATTGGCGCTGGGGCGAAAATTATTTTATGAAAATGCTCCTCGACGGTGACATGGCACCGAACAATGGTGGATGGCAGTGGGCAGCTTCAACAGGTTGTGATCCTCAGCCCTACTTTCGTGTATTTAATCCGTGGTTGCAAAGTGCTAAGTTCGACCCTCAAGCGGAGTATATCAAGCGCTACGTACCAGAACTTCGCGATTGCACAGTCGATCAAATTCACGAGGACGACGGCGATCGGGGTTCAAAGTATCCTCGTCCCATGATTCAACATCGTTTGCAAAAAGACAAAGCGATTGCACTTTATAAAGTGTAGGGCCCAGTGTGCACATTTAAAAAAAGCCCAGAGAGTCTCTGGGCTTTTGCAAGCAAATGGTTGGTTTGAATTAGATAGTAAAGCCTGTGGCTGTCGAGAATTTTATATCCCCGAAGACTTGCGCAAATTCTGTCGCAGAGACCTTTTTGCCATTGATATAGAAGGTTGCGTATTTTTCGATGTTCGTCGAAGTTGCGCTTAGAGCTTCTTGAGGGAGATTCATCACCACATAAGCAACGACTTTAAAGTCAGCATAGGTCTGAATCACTGTCACTGACATCGTCATATTCTTAATGAGCATTTCAAAAGACGTCGATGAAAACTCTTGGGTCATACTTGTATTGATGGCGATGTCTGTAATGACAGCTCCCGCGGATTTACTTTGAGCTGTAATTTTTCCGTTGATGACAGCGGTCACCTGAGCCGTTGTCTCGCTTACGCCGACAAAGTTAACTTTGGACTTTGTTGTTGTGTTCGAAGATAAGACATCCAGATTTAAATCGACAACTCCGTATGGATTGATCTTAAACTCTTCCGTCGACTCGATGACATCCGTGTAGGTATTTCCAGAAATGCTAGGTGTCGATTTGGTCACAGATTTGTAGCTGATAGGGCAATCAGAGCCACTGACGTTGAGTTGGACCACAGACGGTTTTTCCATGCTCCCTTGATCGAGGACGCTTCCGGTATTATCGACGAAACAATAATAGTTATCTTTCGCCCAGTCTATTTTATCGACCAGTTCTTGTTGTGCTTTTGTTAACGTGTCGGACGAATTAATTGCTACAGGCGACGTTCCCGTTGCATTTGGTGACTCTTGAGCTTCTGTTAAAACGGAAACATCCGCAAGGCTGTTGTTAAAACGAGAAACCTGCTGTTGTTGCGCTTTATCCAAGGCTTTTAAACCTGTGCCTGGAACACCGCCGCCGGAATCATCACTGCTGCCGCAGTTTGTTAAAACGAATACTGTCAAAATAGCAAATACGATATTTTTCATTAGGGCGTGTCCTCATTTTAACAGAGTGCTGTAAGTTTAAACAAAAATGCCTAGCTTCGTTGCTCCTCCTCGAATTGGCTTGGGGCCAGTCCTTCGTCGTCGACGCCTCGCTAGTCAATTTTGTTTAAACTTACAGCACTCTGTTAAAATGAGGACACGCCCTAGTCTCCCCTGGAAAATATTGGTTGTTGGAGAATCTGATACCGAGTTTTGAGGAGAGTCAAATTTTTTTTGAAAGGCGCTGCTCTAAAACTTTTCAGGCGTTTGAAAAACGGCTTTAAAGGCCAAGATAAAGCGTTGGGCGTGGTAGCCATCCATGATTCGATGGTCCAAATTAAAACCGATGGTCACACAGGTGCGCGCCTCGATCGCGTTTTCCACACAAAGCGGTCGTTTTTCCACAAGTCCCAAGGACACCATCACTGCCGCTCCGGAAAAAGTCACAAGAGGAAGAAGCGCCCGCTGAAATCCCAGGGTTCCAACGTTTGAGACAATAATGGCGCCAAAAGGATGTCGAGGGATCAATGGAATTTTAAAGAGATCACGTTTTAAAATAAAACGCAAAAGAGGTTCGAGGAGAAAAAGTAAAAAGCGAGGAATTTTTTTGAGCACAGAAAATAACAATGCATACTCTTGAACACCATCTTGCGAGCGGATTTGATCCAGCTGGGTGCGCAGTTCCTGATGAATTTGTGAAAGGCTCTTGAGGTGCAAATCGCGAAAGGTCACAAAACAGAGATCATCTTTTTGATGAGGAACCATCAACGAAATCGAAAAATGTTTTCGCTGCTGAACGCGCCAGGAACGAATCGACGAATTCACTTGTGGCACCGCTCGATAGCCTTCACTTAAAGCTTTTAGCACAACCGCCAAGAGGGAAATGGATTGCTCGGATTTTACTTTTTCAAAAGGTGTAAGATCAAGATCCACTTCACCGTAGGTCGAGGGATCTTTGGCATCTTTCCACAGATAAGGAGCGAGTCGACGAAATGTGGTATTCATAACAATTCCTTAGCGCGGGGAGGTTGTGTCTGCACCATTTGTTCCCAATAGCTTGTCAGATCCAAAGAGACCTGCAGTTTTCGTAAAAGATTAAAAATGCCACCGAGTTTACGATGCAAAAATAAAATATGCTTCGGCGGAGGAGAGTAGCGCAAACTGGAAGTGAATTTTCTGCCCAGATCGATGTTCCGTTTCATGTAGTCTTGATCGTGAAACGAAAACGGCTGCTTGTGCGGGGCAAACGGTTCGATTGTGAGCTTCATAAAGTTGACGTAATTTTGCTGCGTTTGCAAATTCTCGCGCGGATCCAAAAGGTGGAAGTCGTAAGAGGCCTGAATGATCTTTTGGTCGTCCATGGAAGCGAACGACTTGAGAACATTGCGATAGTTATCGATAAAGTCCTGATCAAACTCTTGGGTGGCGCCAAAATCCAAGAGAATCAGTTCGTGATTGTCACGCACAAGATAATTTCCAAAGTTAGGATCCGTTTGCACAAGTCCCCACTGAAAAAATTCTTGGCAATAAAGATCCAAGAGGGCTCCTCCAATGCGCCGGCGATCGGCCATTTGTGGTCCTGATTCCAGCCACTCTTTCATGGGGACGCCTTGCTCAAAACTCATTGCGAGGACTTTTTTTGTCGTGAGAGCCGGAAAACTTTGTGGCACGCGACAGATTTTTGAAAGGGAGGTTTTTTCGATCTGCACTTTGTATTTTTCCATCAACGATTGCTCGCGAAGATAATCGGTCTCCTGGTGGAGAATTTTTGCCAGCTCCGAGAACACATCTTGGACCATCATAGGTTTTTGACTGAGAGTTAAAAAAGCACCCACCATTTTTTGTAAAATCAAGATATCGGAGTCGATGGTGTCACTCACTCCGGGATATTGCACTTTGAGCGCGAGATCCAGATCTTGATAGCGCGCCTTGTGCACTTGACCAATACTGGCAGCAGAAAACGCCACGGGATCAATCTTCAGCTGGGCGAGAATTTCGGGACTCAGTTCCTGTTCGAGAACTTTTTGAATCTGCGAAAAATCAATGGGTTCCGATTGCGCTTGCAGCTGAGATAAAACCTCGAGCACCTCTGGTGGAATGAGATCCGTGCTGTCAATACTCAAAAGCTGCCCCACCTTCATCGCAGCGCCTTTGAGCTGTGACAGATTTTCGGCCAGAATTTTTGCTTGCTGAATTCGTGTCTTTAAAATTTCGGGGGCATTGTCTTCGATGGATTTCGAAATCTGATTTTTAAATTTTTGGGTGAGTTCATGGCCCGCAATTCGGCTGGCCACGCCGATCAGCTGCGCTGAACGCGAAAAAACCGAAGTTTTAAGCTTTTTCATAAAAATCTTTCTCAGCCGCCGAAGGTCTAGAATACAGTACACGGATCCGTATCGCCTGTAAAGAACGTCGAGTCGGGTTTTTCTTTTTTGCAGAACTCGGATAAAATCAACGTATGAAGATATATGTTCTCTTCTCCATCCTGAGTCTGAGTGTTCTGGTCATGTACAGCAATTGCGGTAAAGTCGGCGAGTCGGGTCTAGCCACTTCCGAGTCTGTGATCGAAGAGGGGGATCCTGATCGTGGAATTTTAGTTTATACGGTCGATGGAGTTGAACCAGCGTGTATTAATTGCCACGGTTCGGATGGAATGCTGGTCATTGGGGTTGATCTAAAAACATTTAGCGACAGTGAGATTCGCAGTATTGTTCGTGGCACGGGCAGTGTTTCAAGCGGTGCCATGCCCGTTTACGATACATCCATCTTGTCGGAGCAAGATCTCGCGGATGTCATTGCCTATATTCGCACCCTTTAAAATCAGAGCGTTACAGAAAAACTCACCTGACCAATTCCTTGCAAACGCGCAGTCATTGTTTGTAGAGGCTTAAGCTCAATAGCGGCCGTCGCCGCTCCAGCAAGAACAATACTCCCTGCGGGCAGGCTTTGATTTTGTTCGGCGAGCAGCTTTACAAGTTCACAAACAGACAGGATCGGATTTCCCAAAATTGCATTGGAAGAATCAGAGTGAATGACTTTTTCATTTTCAAGAATTTCAATTTTTAAATCGAGAAGACACATCGCGGGACGCACTTCAATGGACTCACCAAGAACAAAATACGCCGATGAAGAATTATCGGCCACCACATCAGGCAAAGTGAAGTACTTAAACCCTTTGTAACGAGAGTCCAAAATTTCCAGGGCGACGCCAACGCGCGCGCAGGATTTTAAGGCGTGCTCGGGAGTTACGGAGCCTTTCATTTCTTGAGACGTCACAAAGTAAATCTCGGGTTCGGCTTTGGGGTGAATTTTATTTTTTAACGAAAACTCAGAGCGATTGGCGATTTCCATTTGATCCGTAAGAACACCAAAAATGGGCGTATGGAGACCCATTTGTTCCATCTTTGCCTTCGAGGTTAGGCCCATTTTATAGCCTATCCTTTTTTCATGGTTGGCCTGTCTTTTTTTGATTCCATCCGCTTGGATCTGATAGGCAGCAGCCAGCGAGAAGTCTCCATGGGTTTTTGTCAAAGACTCTAAGGGGGTCGCATCCAAACGGGCGGTGTGCAGAACCTGCGAGAATTCAAGGACTTGCTTCTCCGTGAGGGACATCATAAAAGGAACTCCTAGCGAATGTTTTCTCACTTCTAGCATGTTCTTTTTCGTGCGTCCAAAACTCTTGCTCCTACTGAGCCCAGCATGTAAAAATACTCGCTCGAAACGGTCCGATCATTTAACCAGGCGGTGCTTTGTGTCACATGTGCCCTCCCAGAGGGAGAGTTCCATTATTGATATCAGCCCTGAGGTGTCTCCTCACTTGGCGGTTTTCCCCGGAGACACGCGTTTTTCTCAGAAGGTGCTGTCAGATTGCCAAAAGGGAGATTCTTTTGGTCTATCCTCATTTACGACAACACCCCACATTGGCGCGCACACCGATGCGCCCAATCACTATAGCGACTCGGGCGTGGGGATTTCTGACAGAAACTTGGATTATTATTATGGCCGTTGTCAGGTCATCACTGTGAAAGTTCCTCGTGGGGAGAGAATTCTTCCGGAGCATATAAAAAATGTTGCGATCACGGCACCACGTGTTCTGTTTCATACAGACTCTTATCCCAACCCCTATCGTTGGAACGCCGATTTTAATTCGTTGTCTCCAGAGCTTGTCGAGCTTCTTCATCAACTGAAAGTGATTCTTGTTGGTATTGACACTCCGTCGATCGATCTTGCCAACGATCGTGTTCTTAAAACGCATCACATGGTTCACAAAAAAAACATGGCCATCTTAGAGGGGATTGTTTTAACCAATGTCACTGATGGCATTTACACATTGATAGCTCTTCCACTCAAAATGAAAGGCTTGGATGCGTCGCCAGTGCGCGCCGTCCTCGTGCAAGACACATGACAATTTTAAATTACATTCACGGTGAGTTTGTTTCGGCCCTTTCAAAAAAAACAATCGACAATTACGAACCGGCCACGGGGAAAGTATACTCCACTCTTCCTGCCAGCGATCGCAGTGATGTGGACAAAGCCGTGGCTTCGGCGCAGAAAGCTTTTCCGAGCTGGTCGCGATTGACGGCGGGAGAGCGCGCGCAGTACTTGCGAAAAATCGCTGATGCCATCGAAAGTCAGTTGGATGATTTGGCTCACGCCGAGTCCGTCGATAATGGCAAACCCCTGGCCGTTGCAAAAACAGTGGATATCCCCCGCAGCGCGACGAACTTTCGTTTTTTTGCAGATGCGATCACTCAGTTTTCGGGAGAGTCCTTTCAAACTCAATCAGACACGGTGAACTATGTCCTTCATCAACCACTGGGTGTGGTGGGTTGTATCTCACCGTGGAATCTTCCGCTTTATCTTTTTACTTGGAAAATTGCGCCAGCTTTGGCGGCGGGAAATTGTGTCGTCGCAAAACCCTCTGAAGTGACACCCATGACGGCCTTTCGTTTGGCTCAGATCTGCCAGCAAGTGGGGTTGCCTGTAGGCGTATTAAATATCGTTCACGGTTTAGGTGGCGATGTGGGGCAAGCCCTCTCAGAGCATCCACAGATCAAAGCGATTTCATTCACCGGGAGCACCGCCACGGGCCAAAGAATCGCACAAACTGCAGCTCCGCAGTTTAAAAAGCTAGCCCTCGAAATGGGTGGTAAAAATCCGGCGATTGTTTTTGCCGATTGTGATTTTGAGAAAACAACCACAGAAATTGTTCGCGC
>CAZOGU010000010.1:28359-49568 GCA_964579625.1 uncultured Pseudobdellovibrionaceae bacterium | reverse complement strand
TTGATCGAAGGCTTAGCCAACTCTTGCCGCACCAACCAGGAAGAAATCTTTGGTCCCGTTGCAACTCTGCAATCTTTTAAAACCGAAGAAGACGCTTTGAGTTTAGCCAATGACTCTCAGTATGGGCTTGCGGCCAGTCTGTGGACACAGGATTTAAATCGCGCTCATCGTCTGTCGCAAAAAATAGAGACCGGTATTGTTTGGGTGAACACCTGGATGAACCGAGATTTACGCACTCCCTTTGGTGGCATGAAGAGTTCGGGTTTGGGTCGCGAGGGTGGCATGGAAGCACTTCACTTTTTTACCGAGCCTAAAACAGTGTGCATTCACTTTCCCGGAGGTCCGCAATGAAGATCAATTCTGACAAAGCTCCAGAACCTGTAGGGATGTATCCGCACGCCCGGCGTGTGGGAAATTTGCTTTTTATGTCAGGTGTGGGACCGCGCGAGCGCGGGACTAAAAAAATTCCCGGTGTCGAAGTCGATGCCAACGGCAATTTGATCTCCTACGACATCGAGGCTCAATGCCACTCCGTCTTTAAAAACGTGCGCTTGATTCTGGAAGACGCGGGACTCACATGGGACCATCTTGTTGACGTCACAGTCTTTCTCACCAATATAAAAGCGGATTTTACAACGTACAATCGGATTTATGCCGAGTACTTTAAAACCAATCAACCCTGTCGAACCACGCTCGAGATCAATGCGCTTCCTACGCCCATTGCCATCGAACTGAAATGCGTGGCGGAGTTTCGTTAATGCCAAGACCTGTAATGCCGCCTCTCAATTTTAAAAAGTGGATCGAAGAAAATCGTCACACACTCAAGCCACCTGTGAGCAACAAGCTGATTTGGGAAGACAGTGACTTTATGGTTTTTATCGTCGCCGGCCCCAATGGTCGCACCGACTTCCACGTCAATGCGGGAGAAGAGTTTTATTATCAAATCGAAGGGGATGTGTTTTTAAAAATCCGCGAAGACAATCAGTTTAAAGAGATTCATATTCGCGAAGGAGAAATCTTTCTTTTACCGGGTCATGTCCCGCATTCGCCTCAACGTCCTGCGAACACCGTAGGGTTGGTGATCGAAAGCAAGCGACAGCCTGAGGAACAAGATGGACTTGTGTGGTGGTGCCCCAAGTGTGGAAATAAAATGTACGAAGAGTTTTTTCATCTCACCAACATTGTGACGCAATTTAAACCAGTGTTTGATCGATTTTTTGGAGATCCTAAAAATTGCACGTGTGCCAAGTGTGGAACTGTTCTGAGCCGGGAGAGCCATTATTTTAAAAATTGATGTTCACACCCACATTCTTCCAAAAGAGTTGCCGGATTGGAAAAGTCTTTTGGGCTATGGTGGTTTTATTCAGCTGGATCATCACAAATCTTGCAGCGCGAGAATGATGCGTGATGATGGCACATTTTTCCGTGAGGTCGAAGAAAACTGTTGGAATGCCGATGCACGCCTGAAGGATTGCAATCACCACAACGTGGACGTGCAAGTTCTTTCCACGGTGCCGGTGATGTTTAATTATTGGACCCCCGCCGAACACGGGTACGACATCACTCGCTTTCTTAACGATCATTTGTCCCAAGTTGTTGCGGCTCATCCCAAACGCTTTGTCGGTTTGGGCACGCTTCCGATGCAAGACACGCAAATGGCAATTCTTGAGATGGAACGCGGAATGAAGTCGTTAGGACTGCGCGGTTTTGAAATCGGCACCCATATCAATGGCAAAAATCTTGACCATCCAGATCTGTTTGATATTTTTCACACCGCCGAAAAACTGGGAGCCGCTTTATTCGTACATCCTTGGGATATGTTGGCTCCCAAAAGAATGAATGATTATTGGCTCCCATGGTTGATCGGCATGCCCACGGAACTTGCCATTGCGATTTCGTCGATGATTTTTGGTGGAGTGCTCGAAAAACTCCCGCGTTTAAAAATCATGTTTGCTCACGGGGGAGGAAGTTTTCCCGGCATTTTGGGGCGCCTCGAACATGGCTTCGCGGCTCGTCCTGATTTGGTGGCGCATCGCAACCCTCATCCGCCGACAGCGTATCTGGATCGTATCTATGTGGACTCTCTGGTTCATGATGTGCGTGCTTTGGATTATTTGGTGCAAATTTTTGGCGAAAAACGAATTGCTCTTGGAACCGATTATCCTTTTCCGCTGGGCGAGCTAAAGCCGGGAGAAATGATCGAATCCATGAAGTACTCTCTCGAGTCCAAAAAGCGTTTGCTTTCTGGAACGGCACTCGAATGGTTGGGCATGACAGAAGGAGATTTAAAATAATGCGTGAACTGGCAGAACAACTGGATCAAAAAGACGAGCTCAAAAAATTTCGCGATGAATTTTTATTTCCACGCACACCCACCGGAGAAAAATATATTTATCTCTGCGGAAATTCTTTGGGTTTGCAACCTCGAAAAACTCAAGACTACGTTCAGCAGGAGCTGATCGATTGGGCCAAGCTAGGAGTGGAAGGACACTTCGAGGCCCAAAACCCATGGTTGCCCTATCATGAGTTTGTCACGCAGCCTCTTTCACGACTTGTGGGAGCGTTACCCACAGAAGTGGTGGCGATGAACAGTCTGACCGTCAATCTCCATCTTTTGATGGTTTCCTTTTATCGTCCCACGCTCGAGCGCTATAAAATTGTGATCGAAGGAAATGCTTTTCCTTCGGATCAGTACGCGGTCGCCTCGCAAGCCCGCTTTCACGCCAAAGATGTGGGCTTTGATGCCAACCAAGCCATTCTCGAAGTTTTTCCGCGCGAAGGAGAAACGCAGGTGCGTACGGAAGACTTTGTCGAACTTTTAGAAAAAAACAAAAACGAAATCGCTTTGGTGATGATCGGCGGAGTCAATTATCTCAATGGTCAGTTGTTTGATATTCCCACTCTCTGTCAAAAGACTCACCAGATCGGCGCTGTGTTTGGCGTGGATCTCGCCCATGCGGCAGGCAATGTGCTCCTTAAACTTCACGACTGGAATGTGGATTTTGCCGCTTGGTGCTCTTACAAGTATTTAAATTCCGGCCCCGGTGGAATTTCGGGCGCCTATGTTCACGAACGCCATAGCAAAGATAAAACACTTCCTAAATTCACCGGCTGGTGGGGGCATGATAAAAAAACGCGTTTTACAATGCCATCGCAATTTGTACCGATTGAAACCGTTGAGTCTTGGCAGCTCAGCAATCCGCCGATTTTTCAGTTGGCCGCACTTCGCGCTTCACTAGAGTTATTTGACGAAGCGACGATGGGACGCCTTCGTGAAAAGTCGATAAAACTCACGGGATTTCTGGCCGAGCAACTTAAAACTTTGCCACAAGGCTTTGTCGATATTTTTACTCCCGCAGCTCCTGAGCAAAGAGGAGCTCAACTTTCACTTAAAATTCGCGGAGGCACTCGCGATATGGTGGCTTCGCTTCGTAAAGATGGAATCATCTGCGACTTTCGCGAGCCGAACATTGTCCGTGTGGCACCAACGCCGCTGTATAACAAATTCTCGGAGTGCGTGACGTTTGTCGAAAGGCTGAGAAAATATGCAAACTGAGTTGAGCCAAAAAACAATCACCATCATTGGCGCAGGCCTCGTTGGTTCGCTTCTTGCGATTTATTGCGCTCGACGTGGAATGAAGGTGCAGTTGTTTGAGCGTCGCACAGATCCACGCATCAAACTCAAACTAGGAACTGTGGGCGAGGGGCGTTCGATCAATCTAGCGATTTCGAAAAGAGGCATCGATGCCTTAACTCGCTTAGGAATCGAAAAAGAAGTGCTCGAAGAAGCGATTCCCATGCCGGGACGAATGATGCATTCTCCAAATGGAGAACTGACTTACCAAGCTTATGGTCAAACAGACGCGGACTGTATCAATTCCATTTCACGCGGTTGGCTCAATTGTTTTCTTCTCGACAAAGCTGCAGTTATGCCTGGCGTGGAGATTCATTTTGAACAAAAAATCCAAGCGGTCGATCTGGACCAAAAGTCGTTTACGCTTGTCGAAAGCGCCGCGCACAAAGAGCGCAAAATTTTTTACGAGCGCTTGATCGGAACGGATGGCTCGGCCTCCGCAGTTCGTAAATCATTGCATAAAAAAACCAACTTTCAGATGACCGAGGACGAACTGTCTCACGGGTACAAAGAATTCGTGATGCCCGCTAAAGCTCCAGGTCAACACAAGATCGAAAAGAACGCTCTTCATATTTGGCCGCGCGGTTCACACATGATGATTGCTCTTCCAAACAAAGATGGGAGCTACACCTGTACTTTATTCCTAGCCAATTCCGAAAAAACAGCCGCCGATCATTTTGACAAATTAAAAACGCCGGATGACGTCAAAGAATTCTTTACGAAAAACTATGCAGATTTTTGCGATTTAGTTCCCGATTACGTCGAGCAGTACTTCGAGCACCCGCAAGCTAAGATGGCTACTCTCAAATGCGATCAGTGGTTTTACAAAGACTCGGTTCTATTGATGGGCGACGCCTCTCATGCCATTGTTCCATTCTTTGGACAAGGAATGAACTGCGGTTTTGAAGACGTGGTGGCCTTTGATCGACTTCTTGGCACATCCTCTTCATGGTCTGAACTCTTTCAAGACTTTTTTGCAAAACGAAAAACCAACGCTGATGCGATTGCCGATATGGCCGTCGAAAACTTCACCGAGATGTCGAGTAAAACCGCCGACCCAAAATTTCTTTATCAAAAGAAAGTTGAAAAGCGTCTGCAGGATACATTTCCCGAGGACTATCAATCGCGTTACACCATGGTGAGCTTTAGTCTGACCCCGTACCGCATGGCTTATCAAGCAGGGCTTGCGCAAGCGGAGATTCTCAATTCCATTACTGAAAAATATTATCCTCAGACTGATTTTCCGCTCGAAGAATGGCGTGCGCCCATTCACAATCAATTGGGACCCATTATGAAGCAAATCAAAGAACAACTGGCAAAGGAGACATCGTGGACTTAGGACTCAAAGGAAAAAAAGCACTGGTATTTGGAGCCTCGTCCGGTTTAGGAAAAGGCATTGCTCTCGCTCTTTGCCAAGAGGGTGCGGATGTCGCCATCTGTTCGCGCGACGAAAATAAACTGAAAAATACACAAAAAGAAATCGGCGCCAAACTCACAGTGGTGGGTGATATGAACCAAGCCGGTTCGGCCGCAAAAACTGTGGCTCAGGTTTTAAAAGAGTGGGGAACCATCGACATCGTTGTGATCAACACCGGCGGTCCGCCAAAGGGACTTATCGAAGAAGTCACAACCGAACAGTGGGAAGAGGGTTTCCAATCGTTATGGATGTCTGCCGTTGATGTGATCAATGGCGTTTTACCAACAATGAAAAAACAAAAGTGGGGCCGCATCCTCCTTGTCACATCGGCCGCCGCCAAAGAACCCATCGCCACACTCACAATCTCAAACGGCCTGCGCGCAGGCCTCTTGGGGCTCGCACGTTCCATCAGTCATGAGATCGCCCCTTACGGAGTGACAATCAACTCACTTCTCCCCGGACACACAGACACAGAGCGATTAACAGCTTTGGGAATCGATAAGGCAAAAATCACCGCGCACATTCCAGCAGGACGCTTAGGCACTACCAAAGAATTCGGCGCCCTCGCCGCATTCCTAGCCTCCGACCTCGCCGGTTTTATCACTGGACAAGCTGTCACCGCCGATGGCGGCGCCCAACGAGGTGTCTAAAGAGTGTTTTGTTCTTAAATCTCAATTACAATGAAGAAGTGGATTGGCATTTAGCTTTATATGATTTTGGAAAATTAAATCCTCCGCTGATCTCACTTTGTTTTGAATCTGTCATATAAATTTGTTGTTCGTCATCAAATGAACGGCCGATAATCACGGAGAAGGACTCTTCATGTGAAAACGTCCCGGTGTCATCGTAGACCACCAGATTTGCATAAGTCAGTTTTCCATCAAGAATGATAACACCATATTCTTCGCCAACGGCATCGGTTGCTTTATCGATAAGTATTTCCCCATTGTAAGTCATTCGAAAATGACCCCCATAAGAATTGCCCGCCATGCTTCCGTTCTCAAAACTTGTGAGTTCCATCCGTTGAGTTGGAGCCGTATAGAGGACTTCTAGAAGATCACCATTAAGGTCTACACGACAAGAAAGAGTCAAATTTTCCTGAGCATAAATTTGAAACGGGATGAGTAATAGAAGTAATGAAAAGAACTTTAAAGACATATGCAACCCCCTTAATTGTGTAGAGACGTAAGCGAGCGTAATTAAAAAGTCCAGTAGATAAGAAAGACACCTCTTGAAACGCCCTGGCGGCTAGGAATGTGCGGAAAACCATTCCAGGCACTTACTTAAATCTGAAATACCAAAATCAGTGTCAAAATATTTTAAAAATAATTTCCCGAATTACGCACCCATACGGTTGCAGCGACAGTAAGCCCGTGAGCTTTAAAGAAGGGGTTCTTATTTACGAGAACGGCTAAGTATTAAACTGTACTTATCTGCACACGGACTGACAACTTGAGCAGTGTTTTACGAGCGCTGAAGAAGATCAATCGCAACTGTTTTTAAGATAGCCCTGCAAACTGATCCCACTATGACCGAACCATGCATTGGCGCGATAGCTTGAATAGGGAACTCGGCAAGCCTTTTCACAGTATTATTTGTCGTTTTACCATACGGCATGAAGCCACCCTTGACATAGAAGTCGATTATTGAAGGGCTAATATCGTATTCGACGATTGGTTCACAGGTCCCGCCCTGACAACAGAAATCAGAACTGAACAATATGTTGTTTGTTGTCTCAAACCACATATGAGCATCCCAGTTGTGCGGTACATGAGGGGTGTTTATCATCTGAAGCACATTTGTTCCGAGAGAAAGAAGATCGCCATCTCTCAGGACTTGCGCCGGTCGAATAAGGAAATCCTCTAAGTTGAGGTTTGCCACCTTATTACAGACGACTTTTGCCTCGGGATAAATTTCGAGCCATTTATTAACCGCTCCAGACTCGTCAGCTTCAACGTGGGAAAAAACAATGTAATCAAGCTTCTTACCTTCGAGTGTCCTTTGAACCATCTCTTTCAATGGCTCAAAAAGAGCTTCTTTACCTGCATGAACCAAACAATTCTTCTTATCGAGAATTAGAAACTGACTGAATTCAAAATGTGGATTGGGTGCAAGGGTAAGACGGAAGATTCCATTCGCAATTTGTTTTTCGCTTGAATACATTAAGACCTCAATGCCGCCGAACATAGCAGTGGGTTATCGAACGGTCATCAAAGGAAGCATCTAAGCCCTCACCCTGTAATCTCGTGCATGGACTCTATGATTTAATTACAAGGTAACGCTCCGCTTAAGGAAAGGGAACGGCGTACCTTTGATGGGGCTTGGTTGTTTTTGGGGAATGGTGTACATAGTTTGCATTCGTATGAGGGGGTTTCGATGAGTTTTCTATTTACAGTTTATCTTTTTGTCCTTCAAGCTATCGCGCAGACCGGGACGCCGGAATTGTATGCGGATTTTGAAAAGGAACTGAAGAGTTCTCAAGGAGTGTCAGTTGAGGTTCATGGAGCTGATCATCAAAATGGTCTCTATGCAATTGCCTATCGGCCTAAAAACTTTTTTGATTATGTCATTATTTCTCTTCAAGCCGATTACACGTCACCAACTTTTAAAGAAGTGAATGATCAGCTTAAAACTCTTCGTCGGCACGATTTTTTACAACTTAGAGGGGACTCCAATGGTTTTGTGGGGAGTCAGCAGAATCATATTCTTGTCAAAGAGCTGACCGTTCTTAAAAAATTCACATCTACTTATGACGACGGATCCGTTTACACACACACTACGGACGTTGCCCAGTTTGTTCAGGGAAAAACAAGCGTGATCGCCAAGGTTCATGCGTCTTTAGCCGACGGTAAAATTTTGATGCTCGAACTGGGTGATGCCAACGTGCCGGTGGTGGTGAGCAACACCGATTTGACAAAAGATCTCTATCGCGGGGATAAAATTGAAATTAAATTTATTGTTCAACAGCACCCATCATCGCCTGTGCATCTTAAGCTTCTGAAAGACGCAGACGCTGTGAAGGTTTTGGATTCCATTGTGACTCTCCACGAGCAACCACAAGATCGTTGTGGGGAGCTGGTGATGTTTCCACAAAGTCCGCAGGTTATTTTTAACGTGTTCGCTTTAAAGTCAGATATTGGTGATGGCTATTTCCGCACATTCACTTTGATTAACTTTAACGACGCTGATTTGTTTAAAGCTCTGCGCGAAAAAATGCAGATCGTTTGGGATGCGAATACATCGACGATGATTCGTGGGCGAAATTATTTTATCAATCCGAAAGTGAAGATCTGCGCCAAAGGGACCGGAAACATGCAAGTAGCCACGCAGGCCAATCCACAAATCCTCATCGATGATCTCGATGATGTCACTTTGGAAGTGATTCCCTAGTCGAAATGGGAGTTGGGTTTACGGCGCGACTTCCACTTGCTCTAATTTTAACAATTTTTCTTTGATCGACAGACCACCAGCGTAACCGGTGAGTCGGCCGTTTTTACCAATCACTCTGTGGCAAGGGATCACAATGGGAATCGGATTTCTTCCGTTGGCGACACCAATGGCGCGAACAGCAGCCCTTTTACCTGCTTTTGTGGCTTGTTCCTGATACGACATAGTTTGACCGGCAGGGATGGTTTGTAAGACAGACCAAGCCTTTTTTTGAAACTCGGTGCCTTCTGGCTTCAATGGGAGATCAAACGTCTTCCGTTTTTGAGAAAAATACTGCTCCAGCTGACGAATCACTTTTTGCGTGAGTGAAGTGTGCTTTTGAATCAGTTTGTCAGTGGATTCGCTTTTAAACTCATCCCAAGACTTAGCAAAAACAACGGCCTTGAGGTTCGATTTGTCACAAACAACGTAAAGACGACCAAGCGGGCTTTGAAAAGCTTCAAAAAAAAGATCCAAAACTCACCTCCGATTGTGGATTGCCCAGAAAGGCAGACACAGATATACTCAAAGCCTCATGAAGATGCAATCCCGCAAAGACCTTGTGTATCTTATTCTCACTGCCTTTTTCATCTCCAATGCAGTTCTCGCAGAGCTGATCGGCGGGAAGTTGATTTTTATTCCCGTGGATCTCCCTTGGCTTGGAACTCCCGCGGCTTCTATTGGAGTGATTCCTTGGCCTGTGGTCCTGATCGCCACTGATATTATGAACGAGTATTTTGGTCGCGAAGGCGTGCGACGGATTACATTAATTACAGTTGCGATGATAAGTTACTGTTTTCTTGTCATCTTTTTAGCAATGCAAGTGCCGGCAGCTCCCTTTTCACCGGTGAATGATGAGGCCTTTCGGACTGTGTTTGGTCAGTCTTTGTGGATTATCTTTGGTAGCATTATTGCGTTTGGGATTTCTCAACTCATAGACGTTACGGTTTTTTGGTTTGTGCGAGAGCGCACCAAGGGTCGTATGTTATGGTTAAGAACCACCGGCTCGACCGTGATTTCTCAACTCATTGATAGTGTGGCAATTATTGGTATAGCTTTCTGGCTCCCAGGCAAAGTGCAAACAACAGACTTTATCAACGTCGCCCTTACGAATTACTCTTATAAGTTGGCAATCGCAATTGGGATGACGCCGGTGATTTATCTGGTACACAATTTAATAGATCGCTATTTAGGAGCAGAGGCCCAAATAATGATCGAGACTTCGGCCAAGGAGTCGTTACATTAATCGGCGCTCTTTTCAAAAAACAATTCAAGACTCTCCTTATCTTCGTTCGTTGTTGGATCCTAAAGTCATTCTAAGTACCTTGGGTTTCCAGTTTATTTGGTGGCAACTACTTGTTTTCGTGTCCCAAGGAATGGCGAGTCTTGGGAGCCTTATCAGTCTGCTCTATGTGCTCTTCCATGTTTTTGTTGTGGCGCAAGCGAGATGGAAAAAAGAACTTCTATTTATCGGCCTTTTTGGAAGCTTAGGTTGGCTTGGGGACTGGCTGCTTGTGATACTTTCGATCCAACAGTTTCCACAAAGCACGGTAGTTCCATTCTGGCTTCTCTGTCTGTGGTTTAACTATATGACATCGATTCATTACAGCATGGCGCAAATATTTCGAAACACGTGGCTAACGCTCTTTATCGGTTTTATTTTTGGCCCGTGGACTTATTTAGCCTGTTGGAAAATTGGCCTCGTGGAGTTTCCAATTTCGGTTTGGTTTGCAGGGACCCTGCAAGGTGTTCTATGGATGGCCTGGATGTGGGTCTATCGTTATCTTGTTGTCAAAAAAGTTTTTGGATAAAAAGACAAAAATCTCAATTATTGTAATCGCAAACCTTTTAGAATTTTTTTTGTTGGTTCGGGATTTCCCACGATTCGAATGTGTTTGGCAAAACGCATGTTTCCAAGCTGGTGACACATTCCACCCGCAATATAAATTCGATCTGGATTAAAGGTTTCACTGAGTTGTTTGAGTGCCAGTTTCAAATTCTTAAGCCACACGGATTTGCCAGAACGAATAAATGCCTTGTAGCCCAACAACTGCTCGTAAGTTTTGTTTTTTAAAAAGGGATGATGGCCAATTTCGGTATTTGGGAGTAAAAGACCGTCCGTATAGACAGAACTTCCAAAACCTGTTCCTAAAGCTAACACCAATTCCGTGCCGCGCCCCTTGATAATAAGATGTCCATGCAAATCCGTGTCATTCATCACAAACGGCGCGAGCTTCATTTTTTCTAGGCGCTGTTGAAGATTCACATTTTTCCAGGCTCGCTCGTCCAAATTGGGTGACGACAAAACTTTTCCGTTTTTTATTACTCCTGGAAAGCCCACAATAATGGATTCGTTTTTCTTTACACCCTGAGATTCAAACACTTTATTGAGAAGATAAAAAAACAGTCGCGGCGTGGGGGGGCTTACAAATCGCAGCGACTTGTTTTTTTCGACTTTGTAAAATTTAATCCAGGTTGCTCCGTAATCCACCATCCACATCATTAAGATATAAAGAACATCAGCCTATAAAGCAAAAAAAAAGCGGCAAGAATTTCTTGCCGCTCAGAGATCAGTGCCGACACAGGTAAAACCTGCACGATCTGCTCTCGGTTTAATCAGCCCCTCCTACACGGAAGGGCCTACAACTTAATAGATAAGTCATTGGCACCACCTCCTTTCCGGCTTCAGAAAACCATCCTCAGAATAGCCAAACGGAATTAAATTGTGAAAACAATTTTTTGAATGAGTTGTATAAGTTTTAAAGATGGCAAACCCAAGTGAGTTCATGCTTATTGGCGCAGAGATGAAAAACTTTCGACCCCGGAATGGCTTGGAATTTTTGAATGATATCAAAATTGGTGGGGCCTTTAAATTTAATCGTAAAGATCAATCTATTGCACAGTTTGGAGTCGCGCCATTGAGTGGCCAATGTATAAAGCCTTTCTGGCTCACAAATAATGTCGGAGAAGACAGTGTCCACTGTGCCAATGTCTTGCGGCTTTAGTGCAAAGGCATCCTTTTTAATAATCTGAATGTTCTTTCGTCGAAGAAGGCGTTCGTCGAGCGAGGCTTTGTCCACAGAAATCACATCGCAGTTTAAATCGCTGAGGACCCAAGTCCATCCTCCCGGAGAGCTCCCAAGATCGAGAACACGTGAACCCTTTTCTGGTGGTTTTTCGTGAAGCGTAAAAAGCTCCCAGAGTTTTAAATAAGCGCGCGAGGGAAGAGATTTATCTTCTTGAAAAACCGCCAAACCAAGTGGCAGTGACGAAGTCGTTGTAGCGCTTGCAAGGAGCCTATCTTCTTTCCACAAGCACCAAGCGCCAAAGTTTTTAGAGGGAGGTGATTTAAGAAACTGAAGTGGCTTGGGTGCCATTCTGAGCAGGCGCTCTTGAATCAGTTCTGTTCGCCTGTGCAAATGAAAGGAGTAACCCATCCACAAAGGTTGCAGAGCTTTTAACTTTTGAACGGCATCGCCAATGGAGCCGATCGTGATCCACTGGGGATCGAGCCACGTGCACTGAGACCAGATCAGAGGAGCGGCAAGCGGGGACGTGAGAATCAATCGTCCGTGCTGTTCAAAAATTTCGCGTCCAGACAAACGAATTTCTGTGAGCAGTTCTTCTTCAAAATCTGGAAAACTCAAATGAGCTTGAAATGGTTTATTGATCACTGACGTGTTTAGCGATTTCGAAGTCATCTTCAAAAGCTTTTTTAAATAAGCTTTGACCAATATAAGAGGACTTTACTGTCCAGAATTTTTTATTCACAGTCACAACACCGATGGCAATGTGGCGATCGCCATTAGAGGCATAGCCTACAAACCAATCCACCTGACCTTTGGGATCATAACCAGTGAGATGACCTGTTTTTCCACCCATTTCGATTTCGCTAAATTTTTTATTACGACGAAGACTCGAGAAACTGCGACGAGAGGTTCCAGAAATAATAGTCTCTCCCATTAAATCGCGAATCTGCTCCGACGATTGGGGGGCCATCGCCGAGTTGAGCACAAGAGGGGCTCCCGTGTAGAGCACTTTGTTTTCTTCGTTGTGAACAGTCTCCACCAAGTAGGGTGCTATCATTTGACCTTTGTTGATGACTGCCGCGGCAATCATGGCTCCTTGGATAGGACTCATGCGATTGTGTTTGTTAAAGCCTGCCGCGACTTCGGTGAGTTCGAAGTTTTTCTCGGTGGGAATTGTCGCAACTCCCATATCCACCGGGAAATCAGTGGGGATTGCTCGGTTAAACATAAAGCGCTGAGCATAATTCTCTAGGTCTTTAGGATCGAGATGGTGCAGGCCAATTTTTCCAAAAGGTGTATTCATTGATTTTGCAAAAGCTTCTCGAAATGACACCGTTCGTGTCCAACGGTTGATCGTATCAAGCATCACGTTCTTTTTATAAAGGGTCCAATTGCCGCCGTTGAACTGAATTTTATGCTGAGGACTGAGGCCATTTTTATCAATCGCCGCTGTGGCCGTTACAATTTTAAAAATCGAAGCGGCTGGGTATGTGGCTTTTTTTAATAAGTTTTCTGCAGCTTCTTCTTTTTGAAAGCTCGAATAAATAAGGACACGACCTGTCTTTGCATCCATCATAAAAATAGCGGAGTAGTCCGGCTTGTAGCGCTTCAAAAGATCATCGGCACTCTTTTGCAATTTTTCATCAAGAGTGTAACTGATGCGAAAGGTGGAGCTTGCTTGTTCATCGGAAGAGAGACGAACATCTGTAGGAAGTGAGGAGCTTGTGTTGAGATAAGGCCAGAGCAACTTCGACACAGTAGCACGTTCGAATTTCTTTTCACTAAAAGCATCATTTGGAGTCGAGCTCTTAACAAACAGGGAAGAAATAGCAATCCCTGCAAAAAGACAAAAAAGAACGCTGAGGGTGAAGAGTCGATAGCGAAAAAACAGTCTCATTTCATTAGGATAACCTTAAAACTGGATCAGACTCAAGGCCAGTTTTAAAGTCGTATCAAGAAGAGTGTCTCAGTTTGAGTCAGGCTTCCAGTTTTGATTTCCGAGGTAGTCAGACTTACCCAGTTCCACTCCCATATGGCGAAGAATGCTGTAAGAAGTGGTCAAATGAAAGAAGAAGTTAGGAATGGCATGCTGTACAAGATAATTATGACCGTCCAAATAGTTTCCCGGGTACCACGGAAAGCTGACCTTGCGTTTTTCGTAGCCAATAAATTGCTCTGGTTTAAAGCCACGTAAGTAGTCAACTGTTCGGTCGATACGCTGGAGGTAATCTTCCATTTTGGCTTCATTGTCCTCATACGAGGGCGCTTGCTCTCCGGTCAGTCTCGAAGCGCAAAATTTTGCAACATCACAGGCGATTTGGATTTGGCGGCCCAAGGGAAATTGATCAGCTGCTAAACGGGACTGAAAAAGTGTTTGATCGTCCATCTTTTTTTGGTCGGCAAAGGCTTGAGCTTTGGTCAAAACTTTTTTAAGAGCTTGAAGGCTTAAAATAAATTGAGGAATTGTAATTTCGAAGACGGAAATATTCATAAAAGTCCTTTCATGGAGTGTCAAATTCAAGACAGACCCTAGACTCTATGGCGTCTTGGATTTATTGTCTACGAAAAGAGGAGCCACGCATGAATGAAGTTGTACAGAAGGCCTTAGAGTGGAGATATGCGGTCAAAAAATTTGATGCGCAGAAAAAGATTTCTGACAAGGACTGGAAGACATTGGAAAACAGCTTGGTTCTTGCGCCCTCCTCCTATGGTTTGCAACCGTGGAAATTTTTGGTGGTGCAAAATCCCCAAATTCGTCAACAACTGAGAGACGTCTCATGGGGGCAAAGCCAAGTGACGGATTGCTCGCATTACGTTGTTTTGACCTACAAACAAAAAATGGATGAAGCGCATATTCAAAAATACATCGAACGTATTGCAGAGGTCAGAAAAATTCCCGTTAGTTCTCTCGATGGCTTTAAAAACGTAATGGTTGGAGATGTGGTTAAAGGGCCTCGCGCGCAGGTGATAGAACACTGGGCGCAAAGACAAACATATATTGCAATGGGTTTTGTTATGGCGGCTGCGGCCCTGCTTAAAGTTGATGCATGCCCCATGGAAGGCCTAGATCCCAAAGCCTACGATTCTATTTTAAATTTATCAGGAACGGGCTGGGCAACAGTTGCGGCAGTGGCTCTTGGTTATCGTCATGCCGAAGATGCCTTGCAAAATGCCGCAAAAGTACGTTTTGACAATAAAGAGGTCATTCAATTTATTTAGAGCGTCACGCCTTTAGATGGTCCTGTTTCTCCTCTTTTGATTGAGCTTTTTTTTTGAATAATAGGTAATAGAAGAATGAGAGTTGGACTGATTTTCGTATTCTTTCTTATTGGACCTGCATTCGTCCTAGCGAGTGAAGAGGTTGAATACGAGGAGACGGAAGAGAGCCGCTCGTCAGAAGAGACAGCAAATAAAGATGAGTTTGTAACCCCCGAGACATCAACAAACCCCCAAAATCTCTCGGTCGATCAGATCGACAATATTATCAAGGACAATGTCAAAGCCCAGGGGCAGGAATCCGTGTCGTCAGACGATTCCGATGTATTTGGTGAAGTGATCAACTACATCGAGGATGAGCAATACCTGATTGAACAAGAAAAAAAGAATACCGAGATGGAACTGTCTAAAAAATTCTCCGATCGCATGCGAGACTTTCATACAAACATGTCGGAGAACATTGTCAGTATGGCGGACACCATCGACTCCTTCTTTATCAACAAAGCCATCACCGATGGTCGAAACAGAACCAACATCCGATTGTCAAACACCTCCAACTGGATCGAAAAAAATGGAATCAATAATGATTTTGACTTTAAATTGCGCCTTCGACTTCCTCATCTCAAAAAAAGAATACAGATCGAGTTCGAAGATGATGCTCTCGTGGATGATACAGCGAGTTCCCGCGACAACTTAACTCCTGTGGCCACCACCAATCGTGCCGTTCAGCAAGGGGGGTCGAGAGGGGCGCTCAGCTTTTATCAAAAATTTATTGGGCTTGATACCAAATTGAGTACAGGGGTCCAGTTTCGTAATGAGCTGATTTTTTTTGGAAGATTTCGTCTCTCGAGAGATTTTATTCTAACGCCCAAGCAAAAAATCACATTTATTCATGACGTCTTTGATGACACAACCGACAACAAGGGGCAGATCGGAATTCTCAATTATGATTACACGTTTAATAAGTTTTTTTTACTACGTTTCGTCAACGAAGAAACCTATCGTGATCTCACCAATACGTTTCAAACTACACATGGGTTTTCTTTATATCAGCAGCTCACAGATCGTAACTTTCTGTCCTACAATTACCGTCTGGAATCGATCAATCCCGAAGCTCGCACCACGTTTTATTTAAACTCGCATATCGTTAATATCAGTTTTCGTCGAAGACTGTATCGAGAGCATGTTTATTTTGAAACGGGACCCGGTATGATTTTTCCGAAAACTCAAAATTTTGAAGGCCTGTGGGCCTTCATTTTTAAGTTAGAATTAATTTTTGGAAATGTTTAATCGATTTTAAGGAGCGTAAGCAGCTTCCACGTAGTGTATCTTCTTCTTAGCCACGACCATTTCTTTTTTGGTGCAGTTCTGAAAACCCAACATCAACATCAAACTTGTAGATAACGTCAAACTTGTCATGAGAACACGTCGCATACTGACCTCCGATATCTAGATCTTCGGCGGGTCTGGTCCAGGTATAAAAGTATTTCTCAGAATGAGACGTGTCTTTTGCTTTAAAGCGAACTCAGTGGTCCGGATACCATTTTGTCGAAGAGATCGACAAAATCAACCTACTTCATTTTATCGCGAATTTTTTGCGCGGCTCTTTTGCCGACTTCCTCAATAGACAGTGCGCCTTTACCACCATTTCTTTTCGCTTCATCTTGGCTTTGTTTGACGATGTCTTCGTACGCCTTTTTTCTCTTCGAATTCACTTCTGACTCAAGGCCTTTCGCCGAAGGATCATTCGCTTTGATGTAGCCATCCGGTAATTCTGTAACAAGTTTTTTAGTGCGTGCTTCTTCGAGGTCTAATCCCCAAACACTGAGATTAAATCCAAATACAACAAACACAAGTAAGAGAGCATTGATTATTTTCATAAAATCTCCTGTTAAAAAATATCTTTGTTTTTAGACATGACATCGTCGAGCTGCTTATCCACCTTCACCGAGATCTGATGATCAATTTTGACATTGAGATTGATCTCCAAGGGTTTATCTGGAGCCTGAAGGGCCACAGTAGGGGCGCAAGCGCACAAACCAATGACAGCGAAGATGAGTAAAATGATTTTCATGGGTCCACCTTTTCCAATCGTTCTTTGATTCTACTAGGCAAATCGTAAGTTAACATCATCGACTGCATGGCGGCTAATAGATTTTGCTGCAAATTGATATTCAGTTTTAAAGGCTTGCCGTCCAGGTAGTCGGGATTGTGACCTAATGTGCCAAGTTGCATCTGCATATTGTAGTCTTTATCCGAAATGATTTTTAAAGACAGCGTCGTATAGTGAAAATTATAAAGATAGCTATTGAGTATATCCATGGGACCATCACTGATGGAAAGCTGTCCCTGTGGCTTGCCGGTACGATATTGAATCCAGCCAGCCGTGGGCGCAGCCAGCAGTCCATTGATGATGGGGCGTGAACCTACGTAATTGAGATCCAAATGTCCTTGCAGACGACCTTTAGCAGAAACAGTGTCTTTTAATCCAAGGGCGAGCGTTTTTTCTAAACTTAAATTCAAAATCACCGCCGAAAAGTTTTCGATGCGTTTGTCGGTGCTATTAAGGACAAAATTTCGAGCAGTGATATGGGCTTCTTCAAAAGACAAGTTGAGCTCATCGACTTTGATTTTTTTGAGATCATCAATCTGATAATCAAGTTTAACTTGCGTGATTCCTGGACCGATATCAATCCGATCGATCTCGAGATGTTGTTGCGGAGGACTTGCAAAGGTTTCAAAGGATTTGATTCCGTGGGAAAAAGATAAATTTTCAAAATTTCCAAACTCTGTTTCTGCGGAGATCTTTTTCCCTAAAATTGTGAGACCTCCAGTGAGTCTTTGGGCTTTAGAGAAAAGGCGACCTTGCAATTGAAGTGAGCCGCTCATTGTTTTTACAGAGTCCTTTAAGACAGGTAACCAGGTTGTCATTTGCGAATTGAGTTGAATGAGTGATCGCTTTGGATCCAGTTTCACTCTGTGTTCGGCGTTCGCTGGAGAACCACTGATTTTAAGGTTGGAGATATGGAGCTCGTTGGTTTGATCTTTGAGATCCATAACAAGGCTATAGTCATTGCCAGTCCAGTCGTACTGGCTTGTTAAATGAAGGCCTGTGACAAGATCTTTTTTTGTTTTGAGAGATATATTCTTGAGTTTAAATTTTCCCTGAGATGAGATAGTCGGGTTTTTAAGGTCGATGGTGTGTTCCATTTCCAAAGCAGCGAATGAAAGAGTCTGATCCTTATCTATTGTTACATTCTTTAGCAGTCCGTGAACAACGACCTTTTTAAAATCTGAACTTGCGCTCTGTCCACTGATTAAAAGAAAAGGAGCATGGATCTTCCATTTTTGCTTTTCTTTTTCAGCTGCAAAGGTCAGATTTCCTGGCAAAGCAAACTGCACGGCCGCCGTTGGTGACCAGCGAAAAAAACTTCGCGAAGCTTCGAACTCCAAATGATTCACAAAAAAAGTCTCCCAACGAAACTCTTTCATTTTAAAAATCATTTGAGGAGCCTCGACGGAAATCAAATCATCCTTGCAGCGTAAAAAAAGATCACCTGCAAATTGGGGATCCTTCCACAAGAGATGCAGGCCATCCATTTGCTTTTGAACAGACAAGTTGGGCTCTATACTTTTTTGATCGATAAGAATTTTATCAATGTTCACGTCGAGAGTCGGTGCGATCATTTCTTGACAGATCTTGAGCCCTTCAGAAAAGGAAAGGGGCGGTAAGGACTCGGCGGTTTGATCTTTTTGAATTTTTTTAAATAGAGACTGGAGGGAGTTAAGATCCAGTTGGCTGATTTTTATTTCAATTTTAGAGACTTGTTTGTCAAAGAGCGAAAAAGATAAATCTAAAAGTGGAACGCGAGTTGTGTGGTCCAAAATAATATCTTCGACCCTAAGGCGTTCCGTTGAGAGTTCAGTCACTTTCATTTGGAGCGACACATGAGATCTCTTTAAATAAAATGGAACCAAATACGTAGCAATGGACAAACGACAAAACCACAACGACGTTGTGGAAATGATTAATAAAAGAAAAAATAGAAAAAAATATTTCAACGGCTTCATGGTTTTAAAAAAATTATTTTTTGGCGGCCGGCCATCGTTGGCACCAATCTATTTTTTTCTTGGTGTCCCCTTCGTAAGCGTAGGCCAAGTTGTTTTTTAAGAGAACCTGTTTGAGGTCCTGCCCATCCACTTTAACGTCGGCCAGAATACGGAAATATTTGTCTTTATCCACATTTTCTAAATCGATTCGTTTTGCCGTTTTTAATAAGTTCTCAATCAGTTTTTTAGCCGCACGCGCCGCTTGCTTTTCACAGAGATCCTTGGTTTTGATTTCCGGTGAATCAATGTGACGAACACGCACCGAAATATTTTTGCCGATGATGGCTGGAACCCCTTTGATGTTAAAGGTGATCGTATCAGCGTCATAATTTTTAACGTAGGAGACGCAACGAAAGTTTTTTTCGTCGTGGATACAGGCATCTGGTGTTTGCGCGAATAAAAAAGACCAAAAAATAAGTATTATTATCATCAGTCAATTATCTACACGTATGGACTTTAAAGTCTAGTGAATGACGGACATGCTCTTCCATTTTCCGCCCACAAATCGGCGCCAAAATATTAATGCCTGTAAAATAATAAAAACACTCGCCGCGCCCCACGCCCAATACACAGCGCCAGACCAATGTTTCATCCACCAGGTAGGCAGGACCATGACGGGCCATGGAATTAAAAGAGCAATGATTGTGACAAAACGAGTGTCTCCGGCACCTTTCAGTGCAAAAGAAAAAATCAGATTCATACTGTCAAAACACGTAAAGACGCCAACAAACATCAGCAGGTCAGGAACCATCACGGTGACTTGTTCCCAAAGTTGTAGATTCCCTTCGTTTTTAAACCAACTAAGATAAAAATGGGGAATTAAAAAAAATGTGCTCGCAACACAGGCAATATAGACGATCGCAATTTGCAATCCGATCCAAGAGACTTGTTCTGCCAATTCGGGTTTCTTTTCGCCCAAATGTTGACCGACCAGAACGGAGACAGCTTGAGCCATGCCAAGAGTTGGCAGCACCGTGAGCATCATCACGGTGATAGCAATACTACTACTTGCGAGCCCTGCATCGCCTTGGTCCATGCGTCCGATAAAAATAAGAAACACAGTAAAAGCCAACCCCTCGAGGGCCCACTGAAGCCCACTAGGAATTCCAAATTTTAAATAGCGTTTCATTAAATCAACGTCCAAGCGCCAGCCTGTTCGAAGTTGAAATTGCGTTTCATTTTGTTTTTGAAAAACAAGATAAAGTCCGTACAAAGCGCTTGCCACGTTTGCAAGCACAGTCGCGTAGCCCGCGCCTGCCACGCCCCAGGCTGGAAAACCCAGATTTCCAAAGATAAGAAGGTAGTCCAAAATAACGTTCGCAACTAACCCAACAGCATTGATTCCAATAACCGTCTGCGTACGCCCAAGCCCCGTAAAAAAAGCACTGGTGGCTGCGACGATCGCGGTTGGGAGTGTCGAATAGCAAATGGAATCAAAATATTCGACCTCTAATGGTTGAAGGGCCGGGGAGTGTCCAATCAACTTAAAAATCCTGGAGATAGGGGGATCAAGAATAAAAAGAGGACGCCACCAATAACGCTCATATAGAGAGCCTGCCATACAGCCGGTCAGATACGATTTTCTTCCTTGGCCCCAAAATACTGGGCCACAAAGGTCATAAGGTAAGAGGCTGTTTGCTGAAGGAGGGCCATAGGAACCCAAAAGACACCCATCACCGCCATGGCGGCGGCCAGGGCCTCGGTTGAGAAGTTACCTAAGTAGATGCGATCGATGGTCAGCTGTAAGTTCCAAAAACTATGAGGACACGCCCTAGCAATTATGAGCGGCCAAGCCACTTTCATTAAATTCAGCCATTTTTCCTTCATGGTGTGCTCCCGCTGTTGTCGTTTTCAGTAGGCCTGTAAATAAGTTCAATTCTTGTGCAACTTTTGCAAATTTGTAAATTTACCATTACGTGATACGCATTACGTTATAAGTCTTGTCCCGCAAACTAAACACTATCTAATATGAGGTTCAAGATGAAATTAATGAAATTTGCACTATTGATATTTACGATTTGCAGCTTTAATGCGCAAGCCGATTCAGAAAAAAAACCAGCTCCAGTAGCTGTTAAGGTTGTAAAGAAAACAGCAGAAGTCGACTATAAAACGCTTAAGTGTGACAATAGCAAATCGACACGTTCGCAAAAAGTTTATAAAGCAAAAAACCTAGCAGGCCGCAACGTCATTATCGATGACGCCAATTGGAACTGCGAAAAATACATGAAGCAAATTGGTCTTTCAGCGAATAAGTGTTCTTGCGTGGCAAAAGTTGTTGCAGTGGACGAAGAAGGTGGATCAGGTTCCACTGATGGTGGAACTACTGATGGTGGAACTACTGATGGTGGAACTACTGATGGTGGAACTACTGATGGTG
>CAZOGU010000010.1:18355-28259 GCA_964579625.1 uncultured Pseudobdellovibrionaceae bacterium | reverse complement strand
ACTGATGGTGGAACTACTGATGGTGGAACTACTGATGGTGGAACTACTGATGGTGGAACTACTGACGGTGGAACTACTGATGGTGGAACAGATGATGACGATGACGGTGGAAACACAACTGGTGGCAAAGATGACGACGACGACAACGGCAACAATGGCCATGGTAACGACGAGGATGGAAACGACTCATCAAATCCAGGAAATTCTGACAACGGTGATGGAACAGATGATGATGGAACTCCAGGTAACAGCGATAAAGACAATAAAGACAAAAAGTAATCAGTTACTTAAAGTCTAAAATAAAAAAGCTCGCGCTGTGCGGGCTTTTTTTTTAGGATGAGCACTATGCATTTTGTAAAAGATCATCATCAAGTTCTTCCCATTTGGGCTGAGTACCGTCGGCAGCTCACAACTCCTCCGCGCCTCTTAACACTCGATCATCACACCGATACAAGTCTACCGTTTCGAACATTTCTCAAAAATCATTTTCCAAATAATGTTCAACTACAAAACGAACAACGACATAAACTATTAAAGCAAATTGATTTTTTGCGCCCAGAGACTCTCAATACGGCGGTGGCAAAGTTGAGTCATGATGAACATGTTCTTACGGCGCTGCAAACCGATATTATTTCCTCAGCCTGTGTTATCGCACACAATGCGCGAGATACAGATTTGAAAACGTATCAAGAACACCAAGTGATCTGCTTCTCCGTTGAAAGAAATCTTTTCGGAAAGGGATTACTCCCAAAAGAGTACGATCAAATCCTCGAAAGCTCGTTTTTAGAATCAGCAATAGAACACTTTGATGCTATTTTAGGTCAAAATAATGACTCGAACTTACTTAGCACTCCTTATATTCTCGATATCGATTTGGATTATTTTAATACCCACAGGTCCGCCTTGCCTGAGGATAAGTCTGTCTTCCTCAAACTTCTCCAAGGCGCAGGCCTTGTCACCATTGCCACTGAGCCCGACTATGTTAAAAAATGTGCCGTTGACAGGGATTTAACGGCGGATACGATATTGGCTTCTTTGCAAAGTTGGATTTAATGGCCCTCGATAAACAAGAGCTGCCGATTGATGATTTTTTGGCATCTATCGCCAGCGCCTTTCAAAAGAACAAAAATCTGATCATTTCGGCCTCGCCGGGAGCGGGCAAAACCACGCGCGTGCCGGTGGCACTGAGTCAGGTGTCGCAAAAACAAATTTGGGTGCTCGAACCTCGTCGAATCGCTGCGATGTCTTCGGCCTCGCGGATCGCCGAGGAGAACCAGTGGACTCTGGGTGAGCAAGTTGGTTATCAAGTTCGATTCGAAAAAAAATTTTCACAGAACACGCAAATTCTTTTTCTTACGGAAGCTCTTCTTTTACGTAAAATGAAAGAGGACCCGGAACTCAAAAATGTGTCAGCCGTGATTTTGGATGAATTTCACGAAAGATCTGTACATGTGGATTTGGCCTTGGCCGTGCTCAAAGAACTTCAAGAGTCCTTTCGCCCAGATCTTAAAATGGTCGTCATGTCAGCGACACTCAATACAAAGATTTTGACCGACTATCTCCCAAACGCACCAGTGTTTGAAGTCCCAGGGCGGATCTTTCCACAAAAAATCATTTTTCAAGACAAAGCTCAGTTGTTACGAACGGGACCGGATTTTACAGAGAGAATCAGCAGTCTTGTTTCGAGTGCACTTCGTCAACAACCCGAAGGGGATCTTTTGTGTTTTCTTCCAGGACGGGGAGAAATAGAAAGACTCAAACAAAAGCTTCTTGCCGTTGTTGATCAAAGTTTCGAAATCCATACTCTTCATGGTCAGATGAATCTTCAGGAGCAGAGAAGTGTTCTTGTTCCTTCTGTTCATAAAAAACGTAAAATCATTCTTGCCACCAACATTGCAGAAAGCTCACTGACGATTGACGGTGTACGAATCGTTGTCGATAGCGGGCTTGTTCGTCAACAACAGCTCGATCCTCGAACGGGTTTTGAGGCTCTTCTTTTAACTCGCATTTCAAAAGCCTCAGCCACTCAGCGCGCGGGGCGGGCCTCTCGTCAAGCTCCAGGCGTGGTGTATCGCGCCTGGACTTCCCATGAAGAAAGTTCGCAAAAAGATTTCGAAACCCCAGAGATCGAACGAGTGGATTTAGCAGAATCACTTCTGCTTTTGGCGTCGCATGGAGTGAGTCATTTCGAAAGCTTTTCGTGGCTAAGTGCTCCCCCTGCGAGAACCTTACAACAAAGCCTGGATTTTTTAATAGCGCTCGGTGTTTTGGACTCCCAATCGCGTCTGACTCCCTTGGGACAAAAACTCTCGGACCTGCCGCTTCATCCGCGCCTTGCAAAGCTGCTTATTGTCGGTCAACAAAAAGAGTGCGTTGCTTTTTCTTGCGAAATAGCGGCACTGCTTTCGGAACGTCGAGGAGGTCAGCAAGACTCCTCTTCAGAGGCAGAAAACGATTTGTTTTTTTTATGGCAGCAATGGAAAAAAAAGAGATCGACAAACCCCTCCATGGATCGTGTCGTGGAACAACTCCTACGATTGATACCAACTTCCAAATCCAACAGAGTGGATCTTCTTCCCGAGGAACAGCAGATCGAATTGATGAATGAGCTTCTTTTTGAGGTCTATTCGGATCGACTCTGTCGGCGTCGAGCTGTCAACTCTGCGGAAGCAAAAATGGTCGGTGGGCGAGGAGTGGTGCTTCATCCAAAATCTTCTGTCAAAAAAAGTTCTTACTTTTTAGCCATCGAAGTGATGGAGGGTCTGAACAATGCCAACTCCACTATTTTTACCGCCGTTGGTTTAACCAATGATTTTATAAAAACTCATGTCGAGCCTCTCGCTGAACCTTTTTCGCAGATGGAGTGGGATGAAGACAAAGGCAAGTTTTGGTTTATCTCAGGATCACAGTGGAAGGGAGTTTCACTCGGGTCCGTTGACCGTCGTTCCGCAACGGCCGAAGAAATCCAAGACCGCTGGGCCGAATTGATCCTGCGACGTTGGGATTTATTTTTGCAAAAAAATAAGTCCTTGGCACAGTGGTTGGCGCGAGTGGATTTTTTAGCAAACCACAATCCAAACTTCGAAGCCCTTACCGAAGAGCAAAAGAAAAATGCCTTAGAACAGGCCTGCTTTGGCGAAAAATCGCTAGAGGCGGTCGAAAACAAAGGCATGGTCGCATTTTTCCAAAATCAACTCAATCCTCTGCAGAAACAAATGCTTGAGCAACAGTGTCCCTCGCATTGGGTTGTTCCCACAGGGAACCGCTTCCACATCGAATACTCCAAAGAGCAAGGTCCTTTTGTCGAAGTTCGACTTCAGGAATTGTTCGGCCTTTCGGCGGCGCCGTTGATTTGCGGACAATCGCTCACACTTTTTCTACTCGCACCCAATTATCGACCTGTTCAGGTGACTCGTGATCTTGCCAGTTTTTGGAAAAACGGTTACGTCGATGTTCGCAAAGAAATGCGCTCCCGTTATCCAAAACATTCTTGGCCCGATGACCCCACAACGGCGGCACCCCAAGCCAAGGGTCGTCCCAGAAATTCTTAAGAGAAAAAGTATCACTTCAAATTTTTTCTGATTAAAAGTTTTACGATATAAGAAACTTTCAGGATGGGTTTGAAACATTTTGTTTGATTTGGTTGAGTCTTTCTCTTTTTTTAGAGACAATAAAAGTTCCAAGAGGGGGAATTATGAAATGGTTTTCATGTTTACTTTTAATCAGCGCAATTATTTTCTCAGTTCCAGACGCCTTCGCCGAACGTGAACAACGGGTCAATGTCGGTCAGGGAATCAGTGCTCCCATTTCGCGCACGTCGGTCAATTTTTCAAACGGATTCACCTATGCGAACTCGGCAGTTGCAGCGAGCATTGCAAAACCGGCCTTCACCCTTCAGGCCGACACGGGAGATGACAGCTCCGGGAATAACAACACCGGCTACGGTGGCGAACTTTCTGTCGGAACAGGACAAGCGGGAGTCGCGCTTGGATATTATGAACGAGATTGCGACAACTGTGAGGGACGTTTCGGAGGAATCGCTGGTGTGGCTGTTTCTTCTTTTGCCCTGGGATTAGGATTCCGCGAAGAAGATCAATTTTCTGCTGGATTATTGGTCAATCAAAAAGGCCGACATCGCTTCGGTTTCACGGTCGATATGCTTTCGAGTGATCTTCCAGACAATGATATTATGTCTTTTGGTGGAGGGTATTCCTATCATGGCCAAGGATTCGTTTTTGCGCTTGATGCTTCAAAGCGTGAGACCGAGTCCACCTCAGATGATGACGGTCTTGTGCTTGTCACTCCAGGGCTTGAGGTCCATGCTGATAAATGGGGCTTAAGTGTGTCCTATGACATGGGCGTAAACGATGGAACGAACCCCTATGACGATAACGTGTGGTTTGGTGTGGGCTACCGCGGACAAAATTTTGAAATCTCAGCCTACCATGACTATGTCAATGAGTGGTCCATGGCTCTTTCGTTCATCTTTTAAAGAGCCCATAAGCAGCGAGATTGGCTCTAGAAAAAATTACAAAATAGCTTGTATCAAAAGTCTCCCATCTGGAAAATCCCTCTGAGTTCAAGTATGACTGGCTCTAGAGGACGTTATGAAGCTACTTCTCGTATTGTTAATGACTTTGAGTTCGCAAGTTCATGCCTGTGAGGAAGACTTGCTCTTTTTACTTTCAGAAGCCCGTCGATCGATTGTGAATAACTTTGCCAAAGGAGAGCCTTGTTACAATGCGGCTTTGATTGGCAGAACCCAAGGCCCTCCAGGTTGTTACCCGCCGGGAGCGCTTCAAGTCCAAAGTTTATTAAAACCAGTCTTCAAGCGAGCTGCTGTGGTTTGCCAACAATCTTGCCGTAATGAGGGAAAAGCAAAAAGTTGCCAAAAAATTGTAGATCGAGATCATTTGAGAAACGTAGGCATTGATCTTTTGATCAAGACCCTTAGAACAAAGGGGCTCCCTGTTGATGCCCTGGAATGGGACAGCCTTGACATCGAAGACACCATTGAAATCTAGATAAAGAGTCACAAAGTCCGCCGATGACGACTATGGTTGTGACAAGAGTTGCAGCAGCTCATCGCGCTCGGTTACAGAAAGAGGAACAATCGCTTTGATGTCGCTGAGTGGGATGCCCTTTTTTGAGATGAGAGCGATGGCCCCTTCTTGCTCTACATCGTTCTCAATGATTGTGTGTTTTTCGACTGATCGGTTAAAAACTAAAATCACACCACGACGTTGTACCATTTTTTGTTTTAAAAAACTCAGCTCAGTAGCCTGAAGTTTTGCCAGAACCTCGGGTCTGTTCGCAAAGAAACCTTCGCTTTGATAAAAATCGAGAACAGATTGAGGAGAAAAGTTGCTCTCTAGCGCGTCAATCAGTTCATACAGAAATTCAGAATTGTAAAGCTCTTCAGGATTTTTTAAAAAACGCAAAAGATAAAATCTTTTTGCCGCAAACTCGGCATAAGTGGTGAGATTGAAGTGCTGACTTTTAGTGAGTGGTTCAGATCTATTGCTAAATGTATGCACCACATTCAAGTGAGAGTAGTGGAAAAAGAAGCTAGATAAACGTGATAGATCATTCAGTGGACTGCCAGCAAAATAATTTCCGGCAAGGGAGTGCTGCACGCTTTCGATGCTTGTGCCATGCAGATAGACGATCTCGCTGCCACCGATAAGCTCTTTATTGCGATTAAAAATTTCAACACCAGCAAGAATGGCGCTATCGAGGCCTGTTGTTTTTTTTATCGAAAATAAACCATAACATTGGCGCGCCTCAGCGTTTCCAACACAAACAGTTGCAAATATAAAAAGAGCACAAAATATTTTCATTTTTTATTTCGTAGAGCGGAAGGTTTGTCCATCCACGGGAAGGTTGTGGATGCCTAACCAAAAATCATTTATCAAAGATTTAGAGGGTGCTTCGCGAGGAAGCGTTGGGACATATTCCCAAAGGTGTTTTCCTTCGAGAGCCTCAACCCATTCCATCAAACTTAGTTTTTGAGGGTCACTCAAAACCGCTAAGATTCGGTCTCCCAGACCGTCAGTCGTTCCGGTGCCTTCGGTTTCCATTCTAAGAAGAGTGGCTAATGCGCGATTGTCCACATGTGGCGAATTTTGAATCACCTGAATCAACGCATTTCTCGCTTGAAGTCGGTCACCGGAGTTATAGTAGGCTTGAGCTTTTTTCCATAGGATGTCCAATGAGGGGTTAGGTACTTCATTTAAAATAGCCAATGCTTGTTTGTAATTCTTAAGATCAATCAAGGCTGAAGCCAAGTAAAATGGTTTGTGTGGATCTTGTGGGTTGAGTTGTTCGGCCAAGCTCAGTGCTTCTAAACTTTTTTGTTCAATAAGAAGGATTCGAATTTTTAAACCCTGAGCCACCGAGTTTTTGGGATTCAATCGCAATTCGACATTGACTGCTTGCAGAGCTTCTTGCATCTGATTGAGTTTAATATAATTATTAGTGAGTAATCCCATCACGTAAGGATTTAAGGGATCTAACTTTAAGGCATCCATAAGAACAGAATTTGACTCTTTGTAAATCCGTCGCGCGGCAAGCGCTCGTGCAGTTGATATCAGTTTTCGAACTTGTCCTTGATTTCGAACTTGTCCTTGATCAAAAAATCTTTGCGGGTTTGCAGACTGTTCTTTACCAGCAAGTGCCGCAGCAGCTCGAGATAAGAACTCGAGAGCCACTTTATTTTTTGGATTGGTTTCAAGAATTTCATTCGCGGTTGTGATAACATCTTCGAAGCGTTTCAGCCCCTCTTGTGCTGACGCCATCAATTGCAAAGCAAGAACTTGATTGTTGACTGTTTCGTCCCGAAGACGATGGGCCTTTTTGGCTGCTTCCAGGGCGCCTTCGAAATCTTTTAAACCAAGCAGAGCTTGAGCTTTAAGACCATATCCTTTGGCAGAACTTGGAGTTCTCTGAATGATTTTTTCTGCAACGGTCAAAGCCTGAGCAAAGAGTTGGTTTTTTAGCAAATTTCGCACTGCGGATTCAACTTGTGATGTCGCAAAGAGTTCATAACAAGTGAGCGTGTTTGCGGCGACGTTTGTAGCTGCAAAAAAAGATGTGAAAAAGAATACCAATAGAGAAGAGCAGATGAGAGGCTTGTTCATGAGTCTCTTGTAACAGATTGTGAGGACTTCTTTAAGAGTGATTCCGCTTCTTAGACTTTTTACACGGAATCACCAATTTTTAGTCAGTTTCATTGCGTCCGAGAGGACTTAAAGCGTTTTGGTATCAATCACAAAACGGTACTTTACATCCCCTTTGACGGTGCGCACGTAGGCCTCGTTGATTTTGGCTGCTGGGATCAGCTCTATGTCGGCGAGCACCTTCTTTTTGGCGCAAAAGTCGAGCATTTCCTGGGTTTCTTTGATTCCGCCGATAAGAGATCCGGCAAGGCGTTTGCGCCCAAAAATCAGGGCCATGGCAGAAATTTTATTGGGCTCTGGTGCGGCACCAACCAGCACATGTGTTCCGCCAATTTTAAGCGTGCTCATGTAGGGAGAAAAATCATGCTCCGCCGAGACAGTGTCGATAATCAGATCGAGCTTTCCCATCAGGGGTGCAAAATTATCTGGATCTTTGGTGAGAACAAAGTTTTTCGCACCCAGTTTCTTAGCATCCGCTTGCTTTCCAGGAGAGGTACTAAATACCGTCACTTCGGCACCCATGGCTTTAGCAATTTTAACTGCCATATGGCCCAGGCCGCCCAATCCCACAACGCCAACTTTGGAACCTTTTTTTGTTCCGTAGCGTTTAAGAGGAGAGTAGGTGGTAATACCGGCGCAAAGGAGCGGAGCTACACGTTCGAGTGGTAGTCCCTTTTTGACTTTTAAAACATATTTGTCTTTCACCGTAATGTGAGAAGAGTAGCCGCCGTAGGTTGGAGTTTTGCCATCAAGCTCCGTGCTATTATACGTAAACGCCGTATGCGTGCGACAAAACTGCTCTTCGTGAGATTTACAGCAATCACATTTTCCACAAGAATCCACAAAGCAACCCACACCCGCAAGGTCACCGACTTTGAACTTCTTTACTTTTTTTCCAACAGCAATCACACGACCGACAATTTCGTGACCAGGAACAAAAGGATAAGCCGTGGGGCCCCATTCTCCGCGCGCGGTATGAATGTCCGAGTGGCAAACGCCGCAATAGTCGATGGCAATCACAACATCCGTTGGATTGGGCGAGCGTCGTTCAAGTTCATAAGGTTGAAGAGGAGATGTGGGTGCATGATTGGCATAGGCTTTGGCTTTAATCATAAATGACCTCGTTGTGAAAAGTTTGTTTGCGGAATCAACATACTCATTTTTTTTAAAAAAGGCTATCTATGACGCGATGATGGACTTTGTTTACTCATAGAGTTTTTTGAGTTGCGCTTTTTGAAAAGAAGCAAACTGTCCATTGTACAACGTTCGAATCAAAGGATCTTCCATCGGATCAACGGTCTGTAAGTCCTCTTCCACAGACTCTGCAAAAGTCTCTGTGTTAATTTGCAAGTAGAGGGAGGTTAAGGTTTCTCCATCTTCAAGGGCACAAAAAAGTTTGTGCATGCAAATTTCTGTTGTCCAGTCGGCGTCTTTAAAATCTGTTTTTTCCAGATGTTCATCACAAAGCTTGTAATAAAAAACAATGGGATGCCCACGATGATCAAAGCACGACAATTTCCAAATTCTTTCTTTTTGAAAAAACGGATCGGATGGCGGTCCAATTTCAAAATAACGTTTTTTTATTTCATTCTCACAAAAATGAAACACTCGCTTCACTTGGTCTTCGTCAAGTTTAGGAAATTTTTGAGCGATCTCACTCACAGATTGCACCGGATGATCTGTACGATATTGGTAATCAACATCTTGCGACCCTTTCGGAAGAATCCAGTTTAATTCGGGAGCAGGAAGGAGGGATCCTTTGTTTAAAAAAAACGAAGTGCCAGGATCCATTCTGATGACTTGTGTGCGCGGGAGAAGAGCGCGGATCATGTTCGAAAAGTCGAGATATGAAAAAGAAAAAAACGCTTTTCGATACCAAGACCACTCTTCGTGAATCAACTGACAAGAACTTGGAACGACAAAGCGAGGAGAGAGCCCTCGTAACTGTGTCGCACATTCTTCGGGCCATGTGGATGGTTTGCGATCAGCGCGTGTCGGGATAAGAACTTCCACTTCGCGCATCATCTGAAACGGCCACAAAACCACATCCCAAGGAGCTTTTTGCAACAAGAGTTTTTCTGCCTGGGATTTCATCCACGAATCCACCATATTTAAAATTTTCAAATCAAAAACATTGATTTCAAAAATCGAATCCACATCTTCATTGAGCGCACGATGAGGAGTTATTGTAAATGGTCCCACACCAACAGATTTGCCACGAGCCAGTGAATAAACCTTTTGAAAGCCAAATTCACGCAGAAGCGTAAAAAGCTCTTCATGAACACAGTATAAGTAAATCGGTGTGAGGCGATCCAATAGGTTTAAACTTGCAAAAGAGCAGTGATCATCGTGATGGTGAGATATGAACACAGCATCAAAATGTTGGTTTTGAATCGCTACAGCATCAAATTCGACATCAGGAAAAGCGTGACAGTTCACACTAAAAGGGTTTTCAAAAATCGGATCAAATGCAATCTGCACGTTTTCAGCTCGAAAAAGATAGCCCGCATGTAAAATTCGCGAAATCTGCAGTGTTGGTTGCGACGTGTGAGGCATTTCGCCGTTCTACCAAAGGAGGGATTAGGTTTGCAAAAGAATTGGAACAAGTGTCTACTTCGCCATAACACGTTGTTTGTCTTCCAAGAGGGCTCATGCTGATTAAAATTGTTCTCCTTCCTCTGATGACCTTTTCTTTTTTGTTGCGCTCTCTCAAGCCCAAATACATC
>CAZOGU010000010.1:11629-18255 GCA_964579625.1 uncultured Pseudobdellovibrionaceae bacterium | reverse complement strand
GCCGTGGTGCTGTTGTGATCAGCGCTCATATTGCAAACTGGGAATTATTTCCCGCCGGAATGGCAGCGCGAGGGTACCGTGTTTCCATTATCGCAAAAAAAATGTCCAATCCCATTTCTCAATCACTGATCGAAGGGCGCCGACAGACGGCAGGTTTTAATGTGATCTATACTGGCAATACTCTCGAAAAGATGGCTGAAGCAGTGAAGAGAGGCGAATTTGTGGGTTTTATGGTGGATCAGCATATGCCTGGAAAAAAAGGCATCCGTGTGAACTTTTTTGGAACGCCAGCATCGTCGATTCGAGGTTTAGCCAAACTCGTTCGCGAAACCGAGTGCGCTGTTTTGCCGATGTGTATTTTTAGACAACCCGATGGAACGCATCGCCTGTTTATGCAGGACGAAGTTCCCTATGTCCACGCGTCGGAACTCCCCCAGGGGAGTCCCGAAAGAATTCTTCGCGAAGAATGGCTCAATACTCAAATGTATCAAAAAGTGATCGAGCAAATGATTCGTGAAAATTTAGATCAGTGGTTGTGGATTCATCGACGCTGGAAGGCCGACAAAACGCCGCTGAACGAAGCAACGGCGCATCTAGAAAATTCATAATTAAAACGAATGAGAACGCACTATTACAATTGCTGGCTGTTCCACTCTTTGACCCAGGCCGGGAGGTGAGGGGAGGGCTCTTTGTAATCGATCAACGCGAGAATCTCCTGGGGCATGACACTCCCGCCACTCTTTTTTAAGAAGCGCGCGCGCACAACGGCTTCGGCAATACAGGTTTTTTTACGCAAAAACTTCTGCTCTAAGAGAAACGCTTTTTCATCCCAACCAATGACCGAGGTGTCGATGACAAAGGCGTCAAAAAGCTCGAGCGACTTTCGGAAGCGAATCGTCTCGGCGACGACCACGGGATACCACCCCTTTTTCGAAATAGGTTGAGCAAGCCCCGCGCGACTCATAAGATCCACACGAGCTAAATCCATCAAGGAAAGATACTTCCCATTGTTCATGTGTCTTAAAACATCAAGATCCGTAGGCAAACAGCGAAACGGAGTCTGACAGGGACCCAAAACAGAAACTCGAGACCGAAAGCGCGAAACCAAAAATGTCCAAATCAAACGAAAGATTAAATTCATAAAAAGATCTTACTCGAAACGACTTCACACAATCAAAGCGATTTTAAATACTGGATCAGCTCTGTGCGTTGGAGCTCCGAGCGGACTCCGCGTGGAGGCATTTGATCTTCGCTTCCGGCATGGGCACCGGTGCGGTATTCAATTTCGTCCAAGAGGCTGCCACGTTTAAATCCATAGGTTTTAAGAGCGCTTCGAAGTTTTTCCGGGTTATCAAAAGGAATGGCGGGGATATCAAAGCCCGCCTCATTCACATGGCATGAGATACAACGTTGAATCAGAGGTTTAATAGGAAGAACGGGACTTTTATTGGACAGCATGGAGCTGTAATACGCTTGAACTTTATTGAGATCTCCAAAGTTTTCGAGGCTCCGAGCTTCGGCCTCTTTGCAGGAGATGTCTTTCAGCTCGGGATCCACAGCAAACACTCGATCTAAAGCCGCGCGCAGCGGAGGGCGTGGATCGTTTGTCAAGCCGAAGCGTTCGAAGGCGGCAAAACGCCCACCGGTTTTAAAATCCATCGACCAATCTTCGGTGCTCACATGAAAGGCTTCGATCGCCAGGTTCACAACATCTGTAAAGCGCACCTGCAGAGCTGCAACGACCTTGTTTTTCTTGGAGCAATCAAATTCATGGTGGTGTGAACATATTGTTTGTGGGGAGGACGGTATTGCGACGGAAAATTCTTTGAGCGGGGTCGTGAGTTTTAACCAATTTCTCACCGGCTCGCTCACAGGGAAAGTCCCGCCACAGCGGCCAAAGCTCCAAATGGTCCATTTTACATAATCGTAAAGCGGTTTGTTTTCTTGAATGAGTCGAGCCACGCGCCGAAAATTGAGCACGGAGAGGCGATTGGTTAAATCCCCATTGATCGTTGACTCGTAAGAATAGGAAGAGTTGACGATGGGCTCAAGTGTTGAGTAGCGCGGATGTGTGGGGCGCACCGTATTCCAAAAGGAATCAAAACCCACAGGCTCGCGCTCAAATTCTCCGAGGAGAAATAAATCAGTTTCTTTATCAAAGTTTTTTTTCTTCTCGAAATTTGTTTTAAACAAATTTGTATCATCATCGAGACTTCCGTAGAAACCAGGCCAAGCATTGTACGGCTCCCAGTTGGGGCGTGGATCGATATTTGTTCTTTGCGAACTCTGGTGACACTCAAGGCATTTCTTAGGATTGGCTTCGGAGAGTTGGGCTTTTTGGTTTTGAAAAGTGAGTTCATAAAACTCAAACTTATTTTGACTGTGATCAAATCGCATCATCTCAATATTGTTAAAGCCGCGATGTTTTGCATCGCCGTTAAAGCTCAAAACAAAATCGGCATTTTTATTGAACATGATGATGCGCGGGTTCTCGAAGCTCGCTTGTTGCAAACTGCGGCTGCGATAAGCCATGACGTAGTTCGAAAAATACTCGGGCTTTTCTTGCTTCCAATCACTTAAAAAGTGCTCAATCGAAGACCACTTGGATTTTTTAAGTTTCTCCGTAAAAGCGGTAAAATCCCCAGTGTCGTTAGAAAGCTGATAGGAGAGCTGGTAGGTGTCCGCAGCACCTGCCAAATAAAATAAACAAAAAACGATTTTCCCCAAAATCACGATGTCCCCCAAAGCCACACCCCATGCAGCTCAATCTATCTCTCGTAACCCGGTTTACGGGCGGAGTGTAGTTCTATTTAGGACATCAGAGAACCCATGCTCTTAGACTGAAAATTATACTTTTTTGATGGGAAATTTTTTGCAAAAAGTTTCTGACTCTCAATCGGGCAGTCTACAATTTAATCAACTTCTTAGATAGCTCCACAGCGCGTTCGACCAAATCCAAGGACTGCTGATGGAGATCTTCGCTATCCATCACGTAATCCATATTGCGTTGCATGTCCTCTGAGGACCATCCCAAAGAGTGGGCCACAAACGGAAAGGCCGGCGAGATATAACCAAGCTCTCCAAAAAAAATAAGCATTTGCCCAGCGATGGCCTGAATGTTGTCTTGGCCGCCGGTGATAATAAATGCCGCCACTTTGTTTTGGATCAGCACGCGATCGTTTAAGGTGATTTGATTTTGCACGCTGTTTAAACGCTCGGCCATTTTATAATAGAGTGAACTCGCACTTCCCCAGCGAATGGGGGTGGAAACGATCACAACATCGGACCAATGAACCAGATTTTCATAAACAACACGCATTTCGTCCTTGGGATCCATTTTTGTAATCGAGCATGGCCAGGTGCACGCGCGTTCCGACTTGGAATAAAATCCTTCACAGTGACGAAAATTTAAATCAGAAAGTGCTAAAAAACGCGTTTCCACATCAAAATTCTGAGAGGCTTTCTGGAGAGCCGACTTCAGAAGCTCTTCCGAGGTCGAAAAACGCGGATGTTCTTTATCCATGGCGGTGGTGGAAAGGCCAAGGATGCGGATTTTACCGGGTTCACGCTGAGGTTCGCGTCCAAGTCCCGAGCCCGGATTGTAATTCGGGCGAACGCGTTCAGATTCTTGTTTGATATTTATAAAAAGGGAATCGCCTTCGACTTTAAGAGGAAGACTTGGAACCTTTCCACCCTGCGAAGCCAACGGTTGCACGGATGCCGTTACTGCGTCTCCGGTTTTGTGATCAAATTGCCAATAATGCCAAGGGCATTCGATGCAGCCCTTTTTGAGTTTTCCTTTGGAGAGTGGTCCCCCCATATGATTGCACTTGTTGTTAAGGGCACCAAAAGTTCCTTCATGATAGGTAAGAACAATCTTGCGACCGTCGAACTCGAGTTCCTTTATAAAGCCCGTGGTTTCGAGTTCTCGAGCTAAATCCTCTATTTTACCAAGGAGGACCCAATCGGAAGTGTCTTGTAAGCTCATGTCGTACGCCCCGCTCCTACAACGTTCTTATTTCAAAATGACTTTCTTGATATCTTCGACAAAATCAGAAGCCACATCAAGGAGTCGCGCACCGTGTTTGATGCAAATGGCCTGAGTCTCTTTACGTTTGGCGTCGATTTTATTTAAAGCCCCTTCACGAAGTCCGCGAACTGTGCCAACAAGGCGATGCACTTTACCAAGTAGGACTTGGTTTCGCCCCTCTTTTGCCAGCTCGGGGTCGTCTTTAAATTCGCCCAATTTGCGTTTAAGAAGGCCAGCAGTGACATGAAATGTTCCACTCATTTTGGCGGCCGTGGATGTTTTGGAAAACTCATCCATTTTGGTGGGTTGAGTCGGTGTGGCAGTGGTTTCAACCACTTCACTGGTCTCTTCGTTTGGTTTTGAATCCTCTGTCGACATCAGGGCCTCCTCGTTAGCGATCTGATTCTTAGCACTTTTTATTTCATTTGCACAGTGTTATAAGGTCAACCTATGGCAAAAAATAAAAAAAATACACCCGACCTGTTTAATGACCCCGTTGTGAACGAATCGCAAAATTTTGCGGAGATGTTCGAAAACTCCATGTCCAATCTCAACAAGACGTTGCGAGTGGGGGATTCTTTTAAAGCTGAAATTTTAAGTATCGGAAAAAGTGAGTGTTTTGTGTCGACCGGCACCACGCAAGACGCCGTTCTTTTAAACGCCGATATTCTCGATGAAAACAAAAACTTAAAATACAAAGTCGGCGATTTTATTGATGTCGTTGTTGTGCGTGCCAGTGCGGATGAAATTCGCGTGACGCGAAAAGGTTCGAAATCAGCGCCTCCCGATTTTGACAGCCTCGAAGACGCCTTTGATATGGAACTCCCCGTGGAAGGCAAAGTGACCGAAGCGGTCAACGGCGGCTATCGCGTGAGCATTCAGGGCCAATCGGCTTTTTGCCCGATCAGCCAGTTGGGTGTCCCTCAGGGGCAAGATCCTGCGAATTACATCGGCAAAAAATTTGATTTTATTATTACACAATTTGAACCTCGCCAAAAAAACATCGTCGTCTCGCGCCGAAAACTTTTAAATCTGCAAAAAGCCGAAAACGAAGGCGTGTGGATCGAGAACAACAAAGTGGGTGACATTTTAACTGGCACCGTGACTCGTGTTGAGCAGTATGGTGCTTTTATTGATTTGGGTGGCGGAGTGGAAGGCCTCGTGCATGTTTCGGAAGTGGGCTTCACTCGGTTGAAGCATGCTGCTGATGGTGTGAGCCTTGGCACAACGGTGCAAGTGAAGATTTTAAAAATCGAAGAAGAAGACAGTCGCATTAAGATTGGCCTTTCCATCAAGCAAGCCGGAGAACTTGTGGATCCTTGGAATTTAGTTCCACAGCAATATCCCGTGGGAGCTGTGATTGATGGAACGGTTGATAAAAAAGAGGCTTACGGACTTTTTGTGGTGATCACGCCTGGGATCAACGGACTTTTGCCAAAATCGAAGTGGCGTGATTCCGAAGATCCAAAAAAATATGAGAACCTCAAAAAGGGCGACATCGTAAAAGTGCGTGTGGATGAAATTAAGTTCGAAGAGCGAAAAATATCTTTGGGTTTACCGACAGAGGCCGAAGACAATTCGTGGCAGCAACACGCCTCCCAGCAAGCCATGGGTGGTTTGGGTGGCGCCTTTGCAGCGGCCTTCGCAAAAGCGCAGGACACTACAAAGTCCAAACGCACGTAAGCCTATCTGACTAGGGAAGGGCTCTCGTTAAAATGCACAAACAAAAAATTCTTGATCTTCTTTTGCAAGATCTCAAAACCAATTTAGAAGCTCTCGTCAACGCCGCCTTCGTGGCCAAAGAAGCGGCGACGGGCGAAGAATCAAAAGCCGAAAACAAGTACGACACGCGCGGATTAGAGGCCTCCTATTTGGCTGGTGCACAAGCCAAGCGAGCGGAAGAGCTTCGCGAGTCCATTTATAAACTACAAAAATTAACCCTCAGAACCTTTGAAAAGTCAGACGCCGTCGGTATCACTGCCGTGGTGTGTGTGATGGTGGACGGGGAGTCGCAAAAAAACTTCTTCCTTCTGCCCTCAGCCGGCGGCCAAAAAGTAAATTTTGAGCAAACCACCTACCACGTCATCACCCCAGAATCCCCCGTCGGAACCTTATTCCTCGACAAAAAAATCAACGACATCTTCCAAGTTAAGATCAATCAAAATGAATATGAATACGAAATCATCGATTTGTTTTAAAAAAAGACGCTTAGTGTTCGCCGTCGGCGGCGGACATTTTTTTTAACACCATAGCAATGGTTTCTGAGTCGATTTGAGCGTGCTTCATCAGGGCATGAGCTTTGCTAAAGTCATCGGCGTCGATGGCTTCGAAAAAGGCATCGAGCTTATTGATCTCGGCGAGTTTTTCTAAAACCAAAGTGCCTTCAAAATCGTGCTCGTCCATTTGAAACCTTTCGCTGGGGATGTTTCAAATTATAGGGCGGCGCAAACAGAGTCAATCCGTCCGATTTTAATTATGCAAAATCGGCAAAAACAGATAGGATGCTTTTGATGTACAAACTGCGCGACTACCAGCAAGAAGCGGTCAAGAATACGATTCAGTACTTTCAAAAAAAGCGCGATCCCGCGATGATTGT
>CAZOGU010000010.1:0-11529 GCA_964579625.1 uncultured Pseudobdellovibrionaceae bacterium | reverse complement strand
CGGTCAAGAATACGATTCAGTACTTTCAAAAAAAGCGCGATCCCGCGATGATTGTACTACCGACCGGCGCTGGAAAAAGCCTTGTGATTGCAGAGCTTGCACGCATTGCCAAAGGCCGCGTTTTGGTTTTGGCCCATGTCAAAGAACTCGTCGAACAGAATTACGAAAAATACAAGAGCTATGGACTCTCTGCCGGAATTTTCTCCGCTAGTCTTGGCAAAAAAGATTGGGACGGCAAAGCCATCTTTGGCGGTGTGCAGTCTGTGGCTCGCGCCCCAGATGATTTTTTTAATGATTTCTCTTTACTGGTGATCGATGAGTGCCATCGTGTCGCGGACGAAGGGGGCACTCAGTACCAGGACGTGATCAAAAAACTTCTCGAACGCAACCCCCAGCTTTGCATCTTGGGATTAACAGCCACACCGTATCGTTTGGGTCTGGGCTGGATTTACGAGTATTCGCAGACCGGAGAAATCAAAACCACGCAAAAAAGATTTTTTAAGCAATGTGTGTACGAACTGCCGCTGTCGTACATGATCAAACATAAATATTTAACGACGCCCGTAAAAGTGGATATTCCGGTCACGTGCTACGATTTTTCCGAACTCTCCGACAAAGGACGCATGTACACAGCCGCAGAAGTGGAAGAGATTTTAAAAAGCCAAAAACGCCTTACGCCTTTTATTATCAAAAACATTATCGACATCACTGAGCGCTTTCACCGAAAAGGCGTTATGATTTTTAGTAGCACAGTAAAGCATGCTCAAGAGATTATGACCTATTTGCCTCAAGAGAACGCAAGACTGATTCTTGGTGATACGGATATGGCTGATCGTGATCAGATCGTCGAAGATTTTAAAAATAAAAAGTTTAAATACCTGGTCAATGTGTCCGTGCTCACCACGGGATTTGATGCGCCCCATGTGGATGTGATCGCGATTTTGCGTCCAACAGAATCAAACAGCCTTTACCAACAGATTGTCGGCCGAGGCCTTCGCCTTTCGGGGGAAAAGAAAGATTGCTTTATATTAGACTACGCAGGGATGGGGCACGATATCTACACTCCAGAAATCAGTGATAAGCGCCCGGCCAAAGACACGGTGCCAGTGCGCATTCCCTGTCCCAAGTGTGACTTTGAAAACGACTTCTGGGGTTATGTGGATCACGATGGAAACGTGATTGAACATTTCGGCCGAACATGCCGAGCGGCGACGCAAGATCCAAAGACGATGGAAATCACTCCTTGTGGTTTTCGCTTTCGCTTTAAACTTTGCCACAGCTGTGGCAGCGAAAACGATATCACCGCTCGCGAGTGCGAAAAGTGCAAAGCCGTTCTCATCGATGCAGATGCCAAGTTAAAACAGGCCAAGCTCTCAAAAAACGCCCATGTTCTGACGCCAGATCGAATCACCTTCGAAGAGCGCAGAGATAAAAATTCCAATCCGTACTTAGAAATCAGATACTACGACTATGATGCCCAGTACGTGAGTGAAGCGCACTTTTTTAGCAATCCTTCATCACTTAAAAAGTTCAACATCAATTTTCTCCGCTCCCATCTCAAACGCCCCGAGCTCGCCGTGGAGTTTAAATCTCCGCACGATGTGGTGAGGTATCAAGCCCTCTTTCGCCTTCCGTCGTTTGTGATCGCGCGCAAACAAGACAAGTTTTGGAAGATCACGGAGAAGGTTTTTGCCGAGGAGCTAGCGCTCTAGTGGCTCTCCCATTTCCGGGATTGCATGTTTGCACAACATTGGCTATGAATCAGTCATGCGTCGCATGTGTTTTGTTTTACTTTTAATCCTAAGCCCTTCAGTCTCTGCGATTGACTCATGCCAAGAAATTTTTTCAAAAGAGATTATTGAGTCGATAGAAACTCATCCCGTGGATTTGATGAATGGTGGGGTCGCTCAAAAAGTGATTGTTAATTATCAAAATGGCATTTCGATCAGTGTCCTTAAAGATCTACCTGTCACTCGTTGGCGTTTTGTTCTTTATGTGGAAATGTTTCGTTCCGTATTTCAACTGGGCGGGCGAGTTGTCCAGTTTGGTGTTAAAGAGGCCATCGAGAACAGCCCTCGAATCAATTGTCACACCTACGCCTGTTTAAAAAATGAGATACCAGGGTTACCTCACGGCTGGATCGATGGGGCCCGTTCTATGGGGACGTTCGAACGTCGAAGTCCGATGCGAGTGGTGCTGGAATCCTTTTTCGAAAAAATCAAAGATCTTAATAAAGAGGACGAAAGGATTCTTGAGACCGATACTTCCTTACGAGAGGGTGACGTTGTTCATTATGTGGATGCCGAGGGAAAAAGTGTGCACTCGGGTTTGTTGATCAAAAGATCCACTTTGAAAGGACGCCGATTCTGGGTTCGTTCTAAAATCGGGGAGCTGATGACCATCGATCTTAAACCGCAAAAAATGGGTGCCATTTACGACTACGAAAAGATTGAAGTGTGGCGTCGGTTTTATCAAGATTGAGAGATCAAATAATCCAAGCCGCCACCGATAGCCGCGATCTGCGCTTCGATGCAAATGGCATCGGTGACTTTCGGGCTATCTGGATAAACTTCAGTGGTGGTTGTATACAAGGCTCCGGAAAACCCTGCACAGAGTGACAGTTTTTTCACCGGATAGTTAATCACTCCTTCTTGTTCTATAGGAACACCAATGATTTTTCCGTTCTCATCGATTGGAGCAATGTGTGTCACTTTGCGAACAGAGCGAATGATTGAACCTTGAAACTCTTTTTGCGGGTTATCGCTATCGCCGACAAGATAAAAACCATCTGGAATATCCCAAAGCTCCTGCGGAACACCGTCTCTTTGTTCCAGCGCTGGTCGAAACACGCTGTTGTCGGTGTCCGTGGTTTCGTGAAGATCAAAGTGCGCCAAGATTTTAAGATTGAGAGTGGCCATCGCGTTTAAAAACAATCTGCACTCTTCCGCAGGGCTCTCATTGTAAAAAGAGCGATTGGGGTCGATGGCTTTTGGATTCCAGCGGTTAATAGTCTCGTAAGCCCAAGGGCTTATGCAAGGCGCGCAGATAAAATTAAATTTTTCAAGATAGGGATTGATCGCACGAGAAAAAAAATCAAGAGCCCCATGAACACCACTTGTCTCGTAGCCATGTACACCGCCAGTGATCAGAATTGTCTTCTTTTGAGGATCAAAATTTTTCGATTTGATCAAATAAAGCGGATAAAGCGCGGAATTGAGTGAAAGCGAACCGTACTCAACCACATCAAACCGATCGCCGAGCTTTCGAATTTTACTCACAACCTCTCCCAGATAAGAGCGTTTGATCGTCTGTTGCTTAAACCAATTGTCTTTTTCCGTTTGTCCCCAAGGCATACAATGTCTCCTTGGTGTAGTTTATACATTTCTTTTCTGGGGTGATCAATGGCCATTGAGGGCAGTTGATCCGGGGCAAGATCCGGTAAAGCCTCCTAGTGACGTTGATAACGTCTATCGTTCTTAAAAATTTGGCAGGCCGTTGGCAATGTCCCGTTTAAACATTGAAAGCGAGGTTCCATGTCGTTAACGGTCAAAATCCCTTTTAGGCAATATGGGTTGATTTTAACCAATATTTGGTGTAACTTAAAATGAAGGCGCACCTTCGATTTTATCAAAAAAGTCTTATACGCGAACGATTTGTGCTGGAGGTTTCTATTCACGATGTGGGCCTATCCCTTAAGTATCCTGAACGTATCAAATACGGAATGATCTGTAAGGATTTAAAAACCAATCGTTATGTTTTAATGGATAACCATCACCCAAAGGGCCCACACGTCCATGTCAACGACGATGAGTTTGTGTATAACTTTGTAAATGAATATCGTCTCATGGAAGATTTTAAAAGACTCGTAAAAAAAGAGTTAGGAGTCCAATTATGAAAAAACTATTAGTTTCGGTAAAATCGTCGGCGCAAGTACTGTCTAATTTTAAAAAGGCATTAAAAAGTGCTAGGCGAGGAACTTTAAAAAATGATCATTTCGAAATCTCTTTCGATAATAAAAAAGATTTCGATCGGTTTGTTAAAAACCTAAGCGTTTTGTCCGCAATAGCAATTCACAAACCCAAGTCAGTGTACGAACTTGCAAAAATATTAAAGCTCGACATCTCAAATTTGAGCAAGCTCATCACTTTTTATGAAACTATTGGCGTGCTCAAAATCAAGACCTCGAAACACAACGGACGAAAACTAAATACTCCCATCGTAGAATTTCAGCAGATCGCTTTTGACTTAAAGGCAGGTTAGTTCATCATTCTTTCATTTCATCGCGCGCGTGGTCGCGGGCTCTGTGCTGTTGTTGATTTTGGAAGGTTCTGAGCGGGGTTTTTGTATCCTGCAGCGGATTCTTGAGAGTTACTTTTTGTGGAAGAGGCGGGAGATCTTCCGCTTGCGTGTTTCTTTTTCGGCTTAATTTTTCTTTTTGTTTTTTCATACGGGCCCTCATTTCTCTAGGCTCAAACTTAATAAGATTTCGCTTTGAAACGATCAAAAGAATGTGAACGTATTGTGTAAATGTTGCCACATAAAAAGAACATATTTGTCAACATCCCGTATTTTGATGGCACTAAGATGTTTCCAGCGAAGTCCAACAGTCTCATTAGAGAGCGAAAGGATTTTTTATGTCGTCACTTCACCCGAACGAAACCCTGTGCTCTTGGTTCGACCCAGAAAAAATGCCAAGCTTTAGCCCCCTCGCCCGCGATCTTAAAACCGATGTTTGTGTCATCGGCGGAGGGATCGCGGGTCTGACCACGGCTTATCTGTTGATGAAGCAGGGAAAAAAAGTCGCCCTCCTCGAGGACTTCGAGCTTGCTAGTGGCCAGACCGGAAAAACCACCGCCCATTTTTCGAACGCTTTGGATGATCGCTATTTTGATATCGAAAAGTACCACGGATTAAAGGGCGCACAGCTCGCCGCCGAGAGCCACACCGCTGCCATCGCACAAGTTGAAAATATCGTTCGTCAAGAAAACATCGATTGTGATTTTGAGTACCTCGATGGATTTTTGGTAAGAGCGCACGAGGAAGAGAACGACACCATTTTAAGTCGAGAATTTCATGCCGCGACCAGAGCAGGGTTGCAGGTGGATTTCCTGGATGGTTGCCCTATAGATTCATTAAACACCTGTTCCTGTTTGCGCTTTCCTCGGCAGATGCAACTTCACCCGATCAAATACCTTCAAAGGCTCGCAGAAATTTTAGCTCAAAACGGAGTCGAAATATTTACTCACACGCGCGCTGTGCATGTGGAGGGCGGGCTTCCGGCGGCTCAGGTTCAGACAAAAAATAAATTCACGGTGACATGCGAAGCGGTTGTAGTTGCCACCAACTCTCCGTTTAACGATCTCTTTGCCATTCATACCAAACAAGCTCCCTATCGCACGTATGTGATTGGCGTTACGGTCCCGCAAGGAAGTGTTCCCAAGGGATTGTACTGGGACACACTCGACCCGTACCATTTTGTCCGATTGCAAAAAATCCCAAACGTTGAAGGCGAAACCAAGCGCGATCTGCTGATCGTCGGTGGAGAAGACCACAAAACCGGTCAGGATGATGATCCCAAGCCGCGCTTTGATAAACTGGAGGAGTGGACACGCAAGTGTTTCCCGATGGCTCAAGAAGTTCTCTATCGCTGGTCCGGTCAGGTGATGGAGCCCGTCGACGGCATGGCTTTTTTAGGGCGAAACCCCTTTGATACAAACAATGTTTACGTGATCACTGGCGATTCCGGAAACGGAATGACCCACGCCACGATTGGCGCGATGCTTATCACTGATCAGATCATGGGTGCCCCCAACGAGTGGGCCGCGCTTTACGAACCCTCTCGCGTCTCACTGCGAGCGACGTCCGAATTTTTAAAAGAAAACGCCAACGTCGCCGCCCAGTACGGAGACTGGTTTGCCGAAAAGTCCGATGAAGACCTCATGCTGCTTGAAGCGGGCGAGGGAAAAGTGATTCGCGATGGATTAAGAATGCTCGCTGCTTACAAAAACGAAAGCGGCCGAATTGAATATCTATCGGCCGCCTGCCCCCACCTTGCGGGAGTGGTTCACTGGAACCCTGTTGAAAAGTCGTGGGATTGCCCCTGCCATGGATCAAGGTTCGATTGCAATGGCCGCGTGATCGAAGGACCGGCCTTTAAAGATTTAGAAAAGGTCCAAACCGAGATCGCTTTACCGGAAGAAGTCCGAGTGTTTTAAGACTCAAAATGGCACTCGTTGTATCGCTTTTATAGCGCTTTCGTTTCATGTAGGGGACGCACTCGATCCCTGTTAAAACAGATCGATGTTTAAGCTCATTTTTGTTTTCTCCATATTCCTCACAATCATTGCAAATTCGCACGCGCAAAACCTGAGCTGTGTTGATGTGTTTAAAAAAGAGTCGGCAACATCGTCAGCAACTTTATTTCCCACCTATTTAGGAATTAACAGAAATGTCGAAGATCTGGTTTTAAGCGGCCCATTTCAGGATGTGGCTTTGGAACTCGTCGACCTTTCGCTGCAAATAGAATCCACACAGTTTGTAAAAGATTTGAGTTACGCCTTTAAATCGACTTCTTACGATGCAACCCCTGAATTACGTCCAAATTCCAATTGGTACGTGTGGAAAGCGCAGTTGCAAATCCAGCATCCGCATTTAACACTTCCTCCGGCTGATTGGGTCCGATTGTGGAATATCTACTTTGTTCTCCACCAACAGTTTTCAAAAGACTGGAGCCCAGCTCAACTGGCATGGGTGACAACGTGGCTTTTGGAAACAGTGTCGATGGATCACTTTCAACTACAAAAGCCAACGCAATCGACTCAGGCCCGAGGCGCGCTATCGTCCCTTCAGGATCCCGTTCTTACAGCCGTTTACACAGAGCTCATTAACGATCCTGGATTTAAGCAACATCTCCTGACGCACATTACACAGTCGGAGAAGTACAATCCAAAGCTCAAATTCAAAGTTCGCAGTCCGCAAGTGGTCCTTGATCAGACTATGGATTCTCAAATTCTTGTGGAGATGACATTTCGAACACTTTACGGGCGGCTCAAAGAGGCTTTGGAGGATCACAATTGGGCGGCGGAGACGCGCAGCGGGATTTTGATCCCCGAAGATATCCATCTGTATGTCGCGGATTTATTTTCTCTGCAGCAGAATCAAAATCTCGCGTTGCAATTACTAGAAAAACTTTTCGTGGGTGCCGGGTTTCCGATTTCGGAAGTCGATTTGCAAAAATCTCTCCGAGCATCAGTTAAAAAACAAATCCAACCCATCGTTGCCGAAGCTCAGGATCGTGGGAAGTCCGTTTCCGCTTCCCCTTCCGCACCAATAATGCCGATCATTGCTTTACAGCCGATACCCCTTGCATCGGCTCAGCGGATCGTCGAACAGCAGCCTTACCTGTTTAAAATGGCCCGCAATGCAAATCTGGGAGAGCAAGTGCTCATCTTTGCGCCGGGGTCTTTAAAACTATTTGCAGTTGATTCCAAAGAGCAAGTGGATCAATTTGTAAAAGCCATCCAGTATGGTTTTACCGATGCCCATGGATCGAATGGACTTAAAAAGTTAATCAGTGATAACTATTACGAGCTCAAACCCGGCTACAGTTATTACAGAATGGTGGTCCGTCGCGATCAAAAGACGTGGACCGTGGAAGCCACGCTCCATAAAGACGACGTGGCACGTTTTAAAAAATAACTCCCAGCAATAAGCTTGACGCCCAAAGAATCGCAAGTTTAGCTAGATTCATGAAAAATATTTTAATTTCTTTATTTCTTGTTTTAACGATTTGCCAATCTGCTGCTGCAGAAAGCTTTCGTATTGGATGTTTAAAACTCAATAGAGTCTGCACGCCCGGTAAAGGCTGCGTGTGGTGGGGCAATCCAGGTCAAGCACTCAACGTCGATTTAACAAAAAAATCAGACACCGCAGACGGTGTATTGTACGAGGGAAAACTGGATGCATCCATCGATGACCAAAAATTCACACTCACAGTTTTACAAAAGCGCATTATTAACAAAGGCAATATCAATTACATCAATCTCGAAGTCCCAATCTCAAATGATGTAACGATATCCAGCGAAGGCCTTTCGTATTCGCACGCAAAATACGTCAATAAAGCCAAAAACGAAGGCGTCACAATTCGCTGTTCAACGGGCATCTAACCTCAATACGCCGTCAAAAAGTTGATTCCAAACAGTGATATTTTGTGTTTCTTTAATATGCAACAAAAATGTTGCATATTAAAGAAATCGGAGTTATGATGGTTTATAACTTGGAGGACTCAATGGAAAATACCATCGAAAAGCAAATTACAATTCAAGCATCTGTGGCGAAGGTGTGGGAAGCGCTGACGAACGCAAAACTCTTTGGCCAATGGTTTAAGGTCGACTTACAGGGTGACTTTGTCGCCGGCCAAACGACCAAAGGCAGAAATACAACAAAGGGCTACGAAATGGACATGGTCTTCCATATAAAAGCGATCACGCCGAAGACTTACTTCTCGTATGCATGGATTCCATTTCCCATGGATAAAACCATTGATTTCAGCAAAGAGGAGCCCACTTTGGTGGAATTTTTCCTCGAAGATTCAAACGGCGCCACTCTTTTAAAAGTGAAGGAGTCGGGCTTTAACAAAATCACAGCGAGCCGCCGCGCCGAGGCGTTTAGAATGCACACGGGCGGATGGGAAGCGCAGCTTAAAAATATCGAGGCCTTCGTTGTCGAGAAGTAGTGGTGCCGCGCTTAAAACCAAACAACACGCGTTGATTTTTGCGGCACTCGGAGACCCGACGCGCTTATCGTTGGTTTCAAAACTCGTCGACGGAGAGGCGCATTCGATTTCGGCGCTTTCGACGGGGAGTAAAATCACCCGTCAAGCCGTGACAAAACACCTCTCTGTGTTAGAAGATGTGGGATTGGTTTCAAAAACGAAGGAAGGACGCGAGAGTTTGTATGCACTCGATCCAGAGCCTCTCAAGTCCCTTCAAGAGTATTTGGATATTATTTCCCTGCAATGGGATCAAACGCTGCAGAACTTAAAAACATTTGTCGAGGAGTAAAACGATGAAATACACCGGAAGTTGTCATTGCCAAAAAGTTCGCATCGAGTTCGAAACAGATTTAAAAGAAGTCATGGCCTGCAATTGTTCTATTTGCGAGCGCCGAGGACATCTTTTGGCCTTCGGTCCCGAATCCAATTTTAAACTCCTCACAAACCCATCGGATTTAAGTGATTATCAGTGGGGAAAAAAGAACATCCATTTTTACTTTTGCTCCACCTGCGGTTGTGCACCATTTGGTCGTGCCGATATGCCAAGCGGCCCCGCCGTCGCAGTGAATGCCCGCTGTTTGGAAAACATAGAACTCGATAAAATCCCAGTCGTGAATTTTGATGGAAAGCACAAGCTCTAGTCAATCTTACGAATTTATAGATAGAATCTATTTATAAATAAAATCAAAAAACCGAAAGATCAGGATGCAAGACAAAAGGTATCTCACGAAATCCCGCTTTAAAACAGCCTTAGAGTGTCCGACGAAGCTTTATTACGAATCCAATAAAGAATACGCCAATAAAAAGCTCGACGACCCATTTTTAAAGGCTTTAGCCAAGGGTGGATTCCAGGTGGGGGAGCTAGCGAAATGCTACTTCCCTGGCGGCCATGACATCAAGACCTTGGACAAGGTCGAGTCTGTTCGCGAAACGGAAGAGCTTCTTAAACAAGACAAAGTGATTATTTACGAAGCCGCTATCACCGTGGACGATTTTTTAATTCGCGCGGACATTTTAGTAAAAAACAAAAACTCAATCCAACTCATCGAAGTCAAAGCCAAAAGTTTTCAACCAGATGAGGATCAGTTTTATAAAACCTCAAGCGACAAAAAGGGATACTTCGAAATCTATTCCGACTGGCAGCCGTATTTGTACGACATCGCTTTTCAGAAAGCGGTTTTACAAATGGCGTATCCAAAATTTAACGTCACAGCGTCGCTCATGCTTGCGGATAAATCCAAAGTGGCTACGGTCGATGGACTCAATCAGATGTTTTTACTTAAAAAAGACAAAGGCGGGCGCAGCTACGCCGAACGAATCGGCGATCAAGAGCTCGGCGAAGAGATTCTGATTCAGGTGAATGTCGATCAAGAAATCAGTCACATCTTCGCAGGCACAGACCTCGGCGAACACTCGCGCGATGAACTGGGTTTAGCTTCCTTTCATCAAGATATGAAGGACTGGGCCAAACTTTACGCCGAAAACAAAAAAAAGGGCCCAAACATCGGAGCTCAATGCAAAAGCTGCGAGTTTCAAATGGAAAAAGAAGACGCGACTCAAAATCTTAAAAGTGGTTTTCATGAATGTTGGAACCTCAAACTCGATCAATCGCCAATCACTCAAATCTGGAACTTCCGGCGCACGGAGTATCTCCTTCAGCTAGGGATCAAGCTGATCGACGATGTAGAGCAAGAAGATGTCACCCATAAAAAAACAAAAGCCAAAGAAAAATCGGGCCTCGCAAGCTATGAGCGCCAGTGGTTACAGATCGAAAAAGTAAAAACAAAAGATCAAAGCCCCTTCATTGATATCAATGGCCTTAGAGAAGAAATGTTCCAGTGGGTTTACCCCTTTAACTTTATCGATTTCGAAACGTCTATGTCCGCTTTGCCATTTAACAAAGGCCGAAGACCCTATGAGCAAATCGCTTTTCAGTTCTCCCACCATATTTTGCACAAAGACGGAAAGGTCGAACATGCAAACGAATTCATCCACCGCGGCGTTGGAACATTTCCAAATTTCGACTTTGTTCGAAATCTAAAAAGCGCTCTCGATAAAAACCAAGGCAGCATCTTCCGCTACTCTTCGCACGAAAACACGGTCCTCGTGCAAATCTACGATCAGCTCAAAACGAGCAACGAAAAAGACAAAAACGAACTCTGCGAATGGATCGAACAAATCACAAGAAGGGTCGCCAAAGATAAAAAAACGATTTTATGGGAAGGCCCAAGAAACATGATCGATTTGCTCGAAATGGTAAAACGATTTTATTACCATCCAAGCACTAAGGGCTCAAACTCCATCAAACAGATTCTCCCCGCTGTACTTAAAGACTCAAAACTTCTCAAGCAAAAATACCAAAGCCCTATTTACGGAACCACTATCCAAAGCCATAACTACAAGGACTGGGTGTGGTTTAAACAAAATGATAAAAACGAGCCCATAGATCCCTACAAACTCCTGGGCCCACTGATCGAAGGCTACGACAACGACACCATCGAAGAGATGATGTTCGACGGCGCCGAAATCAAAGACGGTGGAGCTGCGGCAACAGCCTATGCCATGATGCAATTTACACAAATGTCGGACCTCGAGCGCGAAAAACTGATCAAAGGTTTATTGCGCTACTGTGAATTGGATACTCTAGCCATGGTGATGATCACGGAGTACTGGTTGGAGATTTTGCAAAGTGTGAAGGGTAGTGGAAGGGGCGGTCAGGAAGTATACCACTCTCGACGGTTTGGCGGTGACCGGTG
>CAZOGU010000009.1:0-61320 GCA_964579625.1 uncultured Pseudobdellovibrionaceae bacterium | reverse complement strand
GAAAATATTAATAGAAGGATGCAACTTTAGCGTTGTAATCTTTCATTGGAGTTTATATGAAATTTAAATTTATCATGACGATCTTGCTTTTCACAAGCTTAGCCAATGCAGGTTCTCCAATCACAAAAGTATTTGGCGATATGACCCTTACAGAAAAAGCACTTTTTGTTGAGAAAGATGGTTCAATCGTAGCTAAACAGATAGGAAGTGTATCGTGGTCAGACCAATCTGCTGTAGTCATCTATGTTTCAGAATGTATGGTGCTTCAATCGAACTCTAAAACATTCACATCAAGGAAGTGTCTTCATAAACTACCGATAGGTGAACTAACTACGAAAGCAGAACTTGTAGTTGAACAATAGCTGGTTGAATTTCCTGTCCGTGTTCTGATAAAGACGGACTTTATATCTAAATATTTTTAAACGCCGAGTTCTTTAAGGGCTTGGTCGCTGAGGAAGCGGAGATGGGTTTGCGAGTGGTTTTTGAGTTTTTCGCAGTTCTGGAGTGATTCGTTGAGGAACACATTAAACACTCCGTCTTCATTAGGCAGGTAGCCGCTGTAAAATAATAATTTGATGCGAAAGTGCAGACGCAACAGATGAATCTCTTTGGTTTGTTCTAGTTTTTTAAGAGCATTGCCAAGAAGATTGAAAATCGAAGCGCTGTCTTCTTCGCCGTGGACTGTGACTCGCGCGACGTCTTTGGCTAGCATCAAGCCCACTTGCAAACGGTCGTAGTCGGTGCGGATTCCTTCGAAGCCGTCGATCAATCTGGCTTCCGTGAGAGGGACAAAATCGCTTTTTTCTTTGCGATCTTCGTAGGTAAGATAAACGTAATTCATCACCTCGAGCACGCCGCCGCCAAAGCGTTTTTTACTCTTAAGGGCACTGCGCGCTAAAAAGTGCTGCTTTCCGCCGCGCGAATTGAGCGCGTCGATTTGCAGATCGGCTTCTTTAAAAACCATCGTGCGCAGAATAAGAAAGGATCCCGATGCCAAAATCGTCTCCTACAGATAAAGAAAGATCGACAAAATCAATACCGAAAGCACGTTCGATAAAATCACCGCTAGTGGAATAATCGACGCATTCATCTCCAAAGAGGCTCTTTTAAATCCCCACGGAATAAAAACCGACAAAAGCACAGAGCTTGTTACGAGCACGAGGAAGCTTAAAGAGAACAAATAATAAATTTCGTTTTCGACTCTAAGTAAAATAAAAATACTTAAAGAGATAAAAGACAACAGCGTCCCCATAAAAAAGGACAGCATAAACTCCTGTTTTAAAATTCCAGAAAGTCCTTTGATTTTATCTTCTCCACTTCGAAAATAATCCAGAGCCAGCGACGCAGATTGGTTGCTCAGTATCGTCACTAAAAATTGCGCCATCGGAATCATGCAGATCAACTGCCACGGAGTTTCTTGGTGGTGATTGTAAAGCCCCACATACAAGGAGTAAAAGCAGATCAATCCACCAAACAAGCAAAGAAAAAACCACGGCACGCGCGCGACGAAGTGATCCCAAAAGCCCTCTTCGCCGCCATCACCGGCCATTCCGCGGGAGAGCAATTCATCCGAAGCTTCTTCGCGAATCACATCGATCACATCATCCACGGTAATCACGCCGACCAGGTTTTTTGAGTGATCCACCACCGGCACTGCCAAAAAGTCGTACTTTTCGACGATCTTTGCGACCTCCACTTGGTCGGTTGTGACTTCGACCGAAATCACATCGGTTTCCATAATATCTTTAAGAACAATCGACGGCTTGTGAAGGAGGAGCTGCTTTAAACTCAACACACCCACAAGTTGATGGGCCTCGTTTGTGACGTAAATGTAAAAGGTAATCAGATCTTCATCGGTCTGTTGAATAAATTGAATCGCTTCAGCCACTGTTAATGTTTGATCCACTGAGAGGACCTGCGGCGTCATCAATGCTCCGGCCGAGTCATCAGGATAGCCCATCAGCTCTTCGACCTCTTGCACATCTTCCGTGGACATTCCCTTCATCAGCTGTTTTGACAAGTCTTCGGGAAGGTGTCCCAAGAGATCGGCAGCGTCATCTGTCGGCATTTGCCCAAGAATCTCTTGCACCTCTTGGGGATTGAGAACCACGGAAATTTCTTCCTGCAGGGTCTCGCTAAGTCGGCTTAAAATATCAGCCTTCAGTTCGAGAGTGGGAACCATCTGAAAAATGCTCAATCTCTCATCAGCATCGAGGATCTCGAGGACGGCTGAGATATCGGCTCCATGGGATTTAGCGATGATTTTTTTGATGTTACGCTCCGCCCCTCGACGGTAGAGTTTACTGACTGTCACGGCTAGTTTTCTGGTGCGTTCTTCAATCACAAAATCCCCTTTGTATGGACTGTTCTATCATGTTAGTCTGCCCTGTAAAATCATTCGGTCGAGACTGGGCAGTTTGAAATGCTGCGGCATTATACCCCTCGAACAATGAATTCAAAAAAGAGGTTGTTGTGAAGATAAGTCTTGTTGGCACAGGTTACGTGGGTCTGGTTGCCGGGGTTTGTTTTGCCGATGTCGGCCACGAAGTGATTTGTGTTGATAACGATGCCGAAAAGATTCGAAAGCTTAAAGACGGACAAATTCCGATTTATGAGCCGGGCCTTGGCGATATTCTCAAAAATTGTTTTTCGCGAATTGAATTTACGACAGATCTAAAGAGCGCCATCGAACAATCCAAAGTGGTTTTTATCGCCGTTGGAACGCCCGAAAAAAGTGATGGCAGCGCCGATCTTGGCCCAACCATGAACGTTCTCCAAGGTATTTGCCAAAATGCCACCGACAAAAAATTTATCGTGCTCAAAAGCACAGTTCCGGTTGGCACAGCGACTGAACTTAAAAAATACATGAAAACTCTGACGAATATTCCCCATGAAATCATCAACAATCCTGAGTTCCTTAAAGAAGGTGCTGCAGTGGAAGATTTTCTCCGCCCGGATCGCGTGATCATCGGTTGCGAAAGTAAAGCCGGCCAAGAAATCATGGGCGAACTCTATGCTCCGTTTGTGCGAAACGGCCACCCGATTTATTACATGTCGAATGTGTCTGCGGAAATGACCAAGTACGCGGCAAATTCTTTTTTGTCTGTCAAAATCAGTTTTATCAATGAGCTTGCAGATCTCGCGGATCGCATTGGTGCAGACATTAACGACGTTCGAAAAGGTTTTACTTCGGATCGTCGAATCAATCCGGCCTTTTTCCATCCGGGAGTTGGTTACGGCGGTAGCTGCTTTCCAAAAGACGTACAGGCATTGATCCATACCGCTAAAAAACATGGGTCTTCGATGAACATCGTGGCCGCTGCTGACAGCGTAAACGACAAACAAAAGTTGGTTTTGTTTGATAAAATTAAAAAACGTTTTGGAAACCTGAAAGGCCTGCACTTTGCCATGTGGGGACTTAGCTTTAAACCACGCACGGATGACGTCCGCGAAGCTCCTGCGATGTATTTACTAAAAGCTCTCGCCGCAGAGGGCGCCACCGTGACAGCCTATGACCCGGTCGCGACAGAATCTGCTCAAAAGTATTTTCCAACACCGTTTCAGGTGGCGGGATCGGCGATCGAAGCCACGCAAAATGCGGATGCTCTTGTGATCGTTACGGAGTGGAATGAATTTCGCTCGCCCGACTACGAAGCGCTTAAGCAGAATCTTAAAAATCCACTGATATTCGACGGTCGAAATGCGTTGAACATCAATGACATCCTTAAATACCAATTTGAATACTATTGCATCGGTCGCCAAATCGCCGTTGGTAACAACACATGAAGACCGCTGTCGTCGCCGGTGCCGCGGGCTTTATCGGAAGTCACCTCTGCGATTTTTTGCTGAGCAAAGGTTATAAGGTCATCGGGCTTGATAATTTAATCACTGGTCAGAAAAAAAACCTGAAGCACCTCGAAAAAAATAAAAAGTTTAAATTTTACAAATGCGACATCACGGACGCTAAAAAATTGCCAAAACTTTCTAAAATTAACGAAATTTACAATATGGCGTCGCCTGCCTCGCCCGTTGATTTTTTAAAAATTCCCATTTTTATTTTACAAACCGCAGCTGTTGGGCAAACCAATCTTTTGCAGATGGCAAAAAAAAATAAAGCACGTATTTTATTCGCCAGCACCAGCGAAGTTTACGGAGATCCTCTACAGCACCCGCAAGTTGAAACTTACTGGGGCAATGTCAATTGCACCGGCATTCGTGGTTGCTACGACGAGGCCAAACGCTTTGGTGAAGCCATTACGATGGCCTATCACCGCGATCAAAAGGTAAACACAGCGATCGCGCGCATTTTTAACACCTACGGGACTCGCATGCGTGGCGAAGACGGTCGAGTCATACCTAACTTTTTTTCGCAAGCTCTCGCAAAAAAAGGGCTCACGATCTACGGCAGTGGAAAACAAACTCGCAGTCTTTGTTATGTAACCGATTTGGTGGAAGGGCTCTTTGCACTGATGCAATCCAAAACTCACGAGCCTGTGAATATTGGCAACCCGACTGAGATGTCGATTTTAGAAATCGCCGATGTGATTAACAAGATCACTGGGAATATTCAGAGTCATGTTTATAAAGATCTTCCTCCGGACGATCCACAACAACGTTGCCCGAATATTTCAAAGGCCAATACATTGTTAAAGTGGCAACCGAAAGTGAGTCTCACAGAGGGGCTCACGAAAACGCTTGAATACTTTAAGGCTGAAAAAATTGTTTAGGACGTGTCCTAAATAGTTCCACGAGATCGGATCTTGTTTACTGAGGATTCGATCTTCGAAAGAAGCTTTGCATCCTGTGCGAGCTCTGCTGACAAAATCAAAGTTCCACGGAACATTTCAGGAGACCAGCCCCGCTTTTCAAACTGTGGAATCAACTTAAGTTCATTCCAACGGCTGAGGCTCAGAGACTCGACAACGCCCGCTGATAACTTTTCGTCGCGAATCAAGGACTGACGGAGGGCCTCACCCTCTACATCCAACCACGTCAATAGCGCTCGATCGTAGATTCGCTGGTCAGCGAGACCTGGAAGCGTTTGGCTCCCCGCCACGCCAGAGGATTCTAAATCCTGCACCCATTTTTTATTTTCTTGGTGCCGAGGAAAAGGAATCACTGGAAGAGGTTGCTGACTCCACAACAAAGTGGGAGCTAAAAATGAGGGCAGCGACGCGCAACGTTTCCCATGAAGCGCGATGGCCCCTTTATCGCCAAATGGAAAAAGCACAACCTCTGTATCCAAAACCACAGGCAGGGTGTTTTCGAAACTGTGTGTGTGATGCGAAATGCGAATTTTAAATATTTTCTCATCAATAGAGTAAAGATCACGATAGAGCTCAGCCGTGATCGCATCGTCTGTGTCTAAGAGACAAAATAAAGTCTTTTTTTCATCGAGATTGGCGTCTTGTCGTAGATCGATGTTTTTGATGCCTTGGCGAGATAAAAAGAGCAACGCTTCATCTGCATGTGTTCCTAAGCCCAAGTGGGTGTTGTATTGACGCTTGTGGGAGTAAAGACTCTGAAATGCCATCACCGTTTCGAGAAGAGCCTGCGAGAGGCTTTGATAGAATCGAAGATTGTAAGGTGTGTTGAGTTTTGCTTTGAGCTGGTCGTTAATTTCGTCCCATTGGTACGGCTTTTTAAGATCGATCATTACTCGATCATACCCTTGTATTCCTTAACTTCAAACTTGTTTTTACCTATGTGCTTTAAATAGTAAGCCGACGTTTCGCCACCATAATTTTCCAATTGGAGAGCATCTGGCTTCAAAGTTCTTTTTGTGTTTTTAGCAAAGCGAAGATCTTGGGAACTTAATAAACTGAGATAAAACCCCAAGCCCTTTTCACGCTTCTTTTCATCGGTATTGATAAAGCTGGACGCGGGGTCTTTGTAAGTTCGACTCCGTACCTCGACGGCGACGTAGGAATTTTTTTGCGCTACGAGAATGACAATTCGCTCTTTGGTTTTATTATGACCCATCAATGCGATGTCTTTTTGATGATCCCCATTAAAATCAGCAAGGATTGCCATGGGGAGTTCTTGCTTGGCATCGGAAAACAAATTGACCACGGTTCGTGGATAATTATTCAATTGAAAAACAGTAAAATGGGGATCCCATTTTTTGAGAACGCTGAGTGCTTCCTTATCCAGAATCACTTTCTTTTCTGTCGGAGTATTTTTAAGCTGAACACCAGCTTGCGACAGATGTAAGAAGAAACTCAATGCTGTGATGAAAAATTTAATCATCATTCACCTCTAGTCGAATCCTAATAAAGCCCACGTGTTATTCCAATCACGAGGTGAATCGTTCTTTGATACAAGCATGTGCGGTGGTTGCACTCGTAGATCTTTTGCAGAAGCATAAAAAATATGATCCCCTATTTGAGCGAGCTTAATCATGTTCTTATCTTTGCGCCAACGTGGACGAACATAATCCGCGTGATAATGATCGGCGTAATATCCTCTGTACTTAAGAGACTCTTTGGCGGCTTGGAAACAAGAATGCCCACCGGGCACAAATTGTCTCTGCAAGCGCCACCAAGAAAACTGCTTATACTCTTTAACAACTCCACACACAGAAGAACTGAAGCGTGGCTTGCTAAGACCTTTTCGAGCATCCATAGAATTGATATAACGGCGCGATTGAACAACTTTGCCAACAGCCAGCTGCCCCTCATAGCTTTGATTTCCTGCTTCATTAAAGCAGTTACAAGCCATGCACGCATATTCGGACTGTGGATTGTTACAGTTAAGTCCTTGATTCTTATTGACCGATTCTGCCCACGTTGAAGTGGGACAAAACTGTATCAAAATCGTCATAAAACCTAGTAATTTGAGACACATAAGCACCCCCCGCACTTACCCTCTAATAGAGCAATCGGGAGGCCACGTTCTGACGTTTTTATGACATTTGGTAAAAAAAGATTAGACAGCCGATCAAGTTTTTTACACTTTTTCATCGCCTCAAATTGGGATGACCCTTTAAATCGTTTTTAAAGTTAAATTACGCAAAAATCGAAATCTCATTGTTGATCTTTTTTCGTCTCAAGGTGTAGCAAAAAATAAGTCGACTCAATCATCCTGACCGAAGCGCAGAATGACGATGTTATTTCAGAACGACGATGTTGTTCTAGATCAGCTTGTGGCGTTCTGTATCTTCACAGATAGACTGAACACCTTTGCCGGCGTTGAGGTTGTTGCGATAGGCGAGATGTTTAATGTCGTAAACAAAGTTGTCGCCGTTATGGCCGGGAGTTTGCCACTCGGGGCCCATGCGGATGGCATCCACAGGACAGGCCTCTTCGCAAAATCCACAGAACACGCAGCGGAGAATATCGATCTCGTAGGAGATGGGATATTTTTCGACAGTGGGATCCTGATCTTCCGATGCATGAATCGTAATACATTGAGCGGGGCACGCTGTCGCGCAGAGCATGCATGCCGTACAACGAATTTCGCCGTCTTTTTTAACCGTCAAAACGTGATTGCCTTTAAAGCGTGAAGAGTATTGATACTTTTCTTCTGGGTAGTTAAGCGTTGGCATTTGCTTTTTATTCGCTAAGTTTTGGATCATCTTTTTAAATGTAAAACCCAATCCCACCAGAATGGCTGGCAGATACCACGACTTCGATTGCTGAGGAATACGAACCTTATAAGTGCTCACATTTCACCTCGTTGATGAATAAATTGATTTTCGACCCGCTCGATAGGATTCATGTATAACTTTTGGACTTGCTCCAAGGACTGACCATTAAGCACCGCAACGAACTCTCCCACCGACACCGCAGACTCTACTACAGTTGTGACGGCATTGAACTTTTGCTCAAGACCGTTAAAGTTAACAAAGGTACCTGACTTTTCGAGGAACGACTTCATCGGAATTTGCCAAGTGTCTGCAGTTAAATCTACAAAATCGGCAATCTGTGACGTGGTTAAAAAGACGACTGACTTGCAATTTTTAAGAAGGGCCGCTTTTTCTTTTATGTCTTTGTAAACAGGTAAGTTTTCTGGCGCGATCACGAGCACGAGCTTGTATTTGCTCAGATCTTGCGTCCAGGCCGTGGATTTAACTCCCGACTTTTCAAACGCCTTTAACAAACCTTTGGTGTTTGGATTTTTATCTCCGCGCAAAAGAAGTCCATCAAACTCATTCCAGTTTTGTGGATTGTTTTGCCAATGGAAAACATCCTCTGTAGAGAATGTTTTTGTGAAGTAAGACAAAATGGCTTCATACTCTTCAACAGTTTGTTGTCCGGTCACAACGAGAGCCACTTCGCCCTTTTTAAGCGCCGACATCTGCTCTTTGACTTTTTGAATCGCAAAGCCCGTTTGCATATACTCGGCCTGACCGTTCACACGGCGAGTGGCCTGCACCAAACGACTGATGGTTTTTTTGACTTGTTTTTCTCCGCGATCACCTTCGACATCGGTGTGCACGCGATTGACGTTTTTATAAATGTCACGCCCGTCATCACACATCCAATAACCATTCACTTGTTCATTGTGACGAGGTTTTAAGCGCCATACGCCTTCTTTGTTAAAATACACATCCACGTTACAACCTGTGGAACAACCATTACACACAGACGGTTTGTCTTTAAGGAACCACACGCGTTGTTTAAAACGGAAGTCTTTCGAAGTCAGTGCGCCCACCGGGCAAATATCCACTGTGTTCACAGAGTATTTATTATTGAGCGGATTATCTTTAAATGTGCCGATCTCACTGCGATCACCGCGATTAAAAATTCCGAGCTCATTGGTTTTTGAAATCTCTTCGGTAAAACGTACGCAGCGCGAACATAAAATACAGCGCTCGGAATCGAGAACCACGCGCTCGCCAAGGTCGACCACTTTGCGTTTGTTGACCTTTTTTTCGGCCATTTCGGGATCATACTTTCCAAACTTCATATACTGGTCTTGCAATCCGCACTCACCGGCTTGATCGCAAATCGGACAATCCAAAGGGTGATTGATCAAATGGAAGTCGAGTCCCCACTTCACGGCGTCTTTTACTTTGGCGCTGTTGTTAGTGACGACCATGCCTTCGGTGATTGTCGTGTTACAGGCAATTTGTAATTTTGGATTGCCTTCAATCTCTACCATGCACAGCCGACATACACCCGCAACACTCAGAGCCGGATGCCAGCAGTAGTGGGCGATCTCTTCATTCAGTTGTTTAAACGCCTGAATGATCGAGGTGCCGTCTTTAACTTCGACCTGTTTGCCATTAATGGTGCATTTGGGCATAGCTGATTCCTCTGACTTGGGATTTACCTTCGCGAACGTAATATTCGAATTCACTTCTAAATTTAGGAACAAAACTCAAAACAGGAAGAGCGGCGGCATCGGAAAGCGCGCAGATGGTGCGACCTTTCATGTTGTCGGCAACTTTGCAAAGAGTGTCGATGTCTTGCAAACTGCCACGACCTGCTTTGATCGCATTGACCACTTTGTTGAGCCAACCTGTGCCTTCGCGACAAGGTGTGCACTGTCCGCAAGATTCGTGGTGATAAAAATGGGTAATCACTCCGAGCATATCTACCATGCAGCGAGAATCATCGATAATCACGATGGAGCCCGAACCCAACATGGACTTCATATCGGCGAGACATTCATAATCCAAAGTCGCACGATAAGCTTCTTCGGAATTCAGAACCGGAGCCGATGTTCCACCTGGAATCACAGCTTTGAGTTTGCGGCCCGGTTTTAAACCACCGCACTCGATTTCGATGAGATCTTTGAGTTTGTAGCCGAGCGGAACTTCGTAGTTGCCGGGTTTATTTACATCGCCGCTGACTGAAAATAATTTTGTGCCAGGGGATTTTTGTGTGCCGAGTTTACGATACGCTTCAACACCATCGCGAAGAATATAAATCACTGATGCTAAAGTTTCGACGTTATTCACAATCGTTGGCTTACCAAGATAACCTTTAACCGCAGGAAATGGCGGTTTGAGTTTTGGTTGTCCTTTAAGTCCTTCGAGCGAAGAAATCATTCCTGTTTCTTCACCGCAGATGTAAGCCCCGGCTCCGACGTAGACGTCCATATCGTGGGAAAAGTTGCTGCCCAAAATATTTTTACCAAGGAAACCCGCTTTGTAGGCTTCTTGAATGGCTTTCTCGATCACTTTGATGGCGTAAACATATTCGCCGCGAATGTAGATGTAAGATTTTTTAGATTGAACTGCGAATGCTGAAATAATCATACCTTCGATCAGTTGATGAGGAGCGCGCTCCATCATCATGCGATCTTTAAATGTGCACGGCTCGCCTTCGTCGGCGTTGCAAAGCAGATAGCGCTCTTCGCCGTTATTGGGAAGAAAGCTCCACTTCATTCCTGTCGGAAAGCCCGCGCCCCCGCGACCGCGAAGACCAGATTCTTTGACCAAAGAAATAATTTCGGCAGGTTGCATCTTGAGCGCTTTCTTTAGCATCTCGTAACCTTTTTTTGCCTCATACCCTTCGATGGATCGATAGTTATCATCTGCATAATGTTCTGTAAGCATTTTAACTTCGGCCATTATCTTAATCCTTGTAAAATCTTTTTCGCTTTATCCATCGTTAGACCTTCGTGATAATCATCGTTGATTTGCATCATCGGTGCTTTGTCACAAGCTCCCAAACACTCCACGCGCGTAAAAGTAAAACGTTTATCAGAGGTGATATCACCCTCTTCCACGCTATGCTCTTTGCAAAACTCTTCCACCATTTCGCGAGTTCCCGCCATGGAGCAGGCCACGTTACAGCAAACCTGCACGTGATACTTTCCGACAGGCTCTTTGTTAAACATGGTGTAGAATTGAAAAACTTCGTTGATGCGCGCTTCGGGGATTTCCATCAGTTGACTGAGGTACGCAATGCTTTCCCCACTCACCCATCCACCGTTTTCTTTTTGCACGCGATAAAGACTCGGAATGATCGCCGACTCTTTGGTCTCGTAACGTTTGAGTTCTTTTTTTACAAACTCTTGTCCTTCAGAAGATAATTGAAACATATATTAACCTACCTATCCAATTCGCCAGCAATAAGGTTCATACTTCCTAAAATCGAAATCACATCGGCAACAAGTCCACCGGTGATGGACTCTGGAAACGACTGATAAATGGCAAAACACGGTGGACGCACTTTAAGGCGATAGGGAGCTCCCGATCCATCACTCACAAGATGGAACCCAAGCTCACCGTTTGCAGCCTCGGTGGCGTCGTACACTTCGCCCACGGGTGGACGAAGACCATTGATCACCAACATAAAGTGATTCATTAAGCCTTCGATGTTTCCGTACACATCTTTCTTTTCGGGGAGAACAATCCCTTTATCGCGAATGGTGTAGTCACCTGACGGCATGTTTTTACAAACTTGTTCGACGATTTTGCACGATTGCTTCATCTCTTCGATACGCACAAGATAGCGCTCGTACACATCACCGCTTGAACCCACGGGAATATCAAAATCGAGTTGGTCGTAACCGTAATACGGTTGGGCTTTACGAAGATCGAGACCAACACCCGTGGCTCTTAAGCATGGTCCTGTGTAACCCCACTCGATGGCTTGCTCGGCGGAAATAGCTCCCACATTTTGTGTTCTCTGAATCCAAATTTTGTTTTCGGTGAGAAGTGTTTCGATATCGCTCACACCCTGGCGAAGTTCCTTAACCGTTTGTAAAACTTCGTCGAACCATCCGGGAGGTGCGTCCTGTGCCATCCCACCCACGCGAGTCATGGAAACTGTAAGACGTGCTCCGCAGAGTTTTTCAAAAAGCGAATAAACTTTTTCGCGCAAAGTAAAGAGGTGGAAGAATCCTGTGAGGGCTCCCAAATCAACGGCGTTAGCTCCGATGCAAACAACGTGATCAATAAATCGTGAAAGTTCGCAGAGAACCACACGCATTGCTTGGGCGCGAGCAGGAATTTCGACTCCCAATAATTTTTCAACTGTTTTGCAATAGCCCACATTGTTCATAGGCGCTGAGCAGTAGTTGAGGCGATCTGTATATGGAATGACCTGATTGTACGGATGAGTTTCCGCCATTTTTTCGAAGCAGCGATGGAGAAAACCGATTTCGACACCGGCACGATGAATTTTTTCGCCATTCAACTCCACCATCACGCGCAAAGTTCCGTGTGTTGCTGGATGAGAAGGACCGATATTGAGTGGCACAAGGTTGTCGACTTTAGTTTTGGGCTCTGTCCCCACATCAAAGTGAATTGGAAGCGCTGTCGTACACGCTTGTTGTTTGTCGGCATCGTAATCTTTGCGCAAAGGATGTCCCACAAATTCGTGATGCGTGAGAATGCGACGGAGATTGGGGTGACCTTCGAATTTAACCCCAAACATGTCATACACTTCGCGCTCAAACCAATCGGCACCCTTCCACACACTGATCACAGAAGGAATGGTTTCGTTTTCCCCGACTTGGGCTTTGATTCGTAAACGCGAAAAATCATTCTTATTAAATAGTTCGTAGACCACTTCGAAACGCTGAGCGCGCTCTGGATAATCCACGCCAGTGATGTTCATTAAAAAGTGAAAATAGTTTTTCTCTTTGAGAAAACGAAGAACGTCGCGCACGGAATCTTTGGGAACTTTGAGCGTCACGGCTCCATAGGATTCCGAAAACTCAAATTGTGCGGCATTGGTAAAACGCGCATAGAGCGCGCCTTTATAAACTTCAAGATTGAGATTTGTCATACGGATTCACCCAGTTATCTTTCCAAGGACGAGGATTGTGTTCGGCAATCATTTTTTGTAGAGACATCACACCATCGAGAACAGCTTCGGGAGTGGGCGGACATCCAGGAACATACACGTCGACAGGAATCACTTTATCAATTCCTTGCATCACATGATACGCGCGATAAAAACCACCAGAGCTTGCACACGCCCCCATGGAGATTACATATTTTGGCTCCAACATTTGTTCGTAAATGTGAACAAGAATAGGACCCATTTTTTCGGTGATGGTTCCGGCGACCAAAAGAAGATCCGCTTGGCGCGGAGAAAAGCGCACAACCTCAGCTCCGAAACGAGCCAAGTCATATTTAGGTCCCATCACGGACATCAATTCGATTCCACAACAAGCGGTGCCGTATGGAAGTGGCCATAAAGAATTTTTTCGTCCCCAAGCCACAATGTCATCAAGTCGAGTGGTGAGCGCAAAAGATTTCGAGATCTCATCAATTTCGTTGTTTTGAGCAAGAGTGCTCATAAAACCTCTTTTCTAAATCACTGCATGAACATTTAAGAGCTTTAAATTACTCTCGAAAGTAGGCTAATTTCAAGATATTTTCATTTAGAAAATATGGAATTAGTTTACAATAATGTAAACTTTTAAAAAGATCCCGGCCGGAACATTTTGCGGTGAATCATTATGCAAAAATGGAACTACGCCTTTTTCTTCCGAAACGAAAATCGTCGACGTCTTTTGGGCTCGGTTTTTTCGATCGATGCCAAATACTTCTTCGTTGCTTCTGGAAGTGCTTTCCAAATTTTAAGAGCCATGACAAAACCAACGACTGTAAATGGCACCAGAAAGAGGGGCCAAAATTGCCAGTTCTTTGAAACTAAAAAGCCCAAGCTTAAGGATTGCACTCCGCTTCCCAAATAAACAAAGCCGTCAACAATCCCAGAAGCTGTCGCCGTGGCCTTTCGACCACCAAAATCAGCCGCAGCCGTCCCCGACATCAGTGAGTGCACTCCAATCACTGCAAATTGCATCAATATCGCGCAAAAACCAATAATCCACGGCGAAGAAAACAACACCGAGCTCATTAAGAGCATGCACAAAAACATTGTAAAATTGAGAAGGGCGACGGGTGGTCCTCGTCTCGAATTAAAGAAAAAATCAGACATGTACCCAGCTGTAAAACCACCCAAAATCCCAGAAACGCAAAGCCACATTCCCCAATGGTCTGTAAAGATCTCCGCACCCACCTGCGGAATTTCTTTTGCAAAGATGGAGTACCACTGCATAATTCCATTGCGCAGCACGCCACCACAGAATTCAATCAAGGAGATTGTCAGTAAAATTGGACTCGTAAAAATTCGCGTCAGCAACTCTTTCACTGTAAAATTTTTATCCATCTCGTCGGAAGATGCATCGTGAGTGTCGAAGTCTTCGAAGTTCGCTTGCGCCGGTGTATCTTTTAAAATCCACATGTCGATCAACGCCCAAAAAACCAGAATCACCGAAGGTATAAAGAAAACAAACCAAGTGGCATCGGTTCGACCTGTTTCGATAGCTAAAGCTGTTCGTAAAAATTGCTGAAAAGATGTCGGCTCCGCAAGCTGAAGCTTCGTCGCCTGAACAATGGCCTCTCCCCAGTCAAAGGCAAAATAAACTCCAAAGGAAATGAGCGTTCCAAAAATGGCGCCAAAAATTCCGCGCTCACGCACATGAAACCAATAGGCCTTCACTTTAATAATGGAAACCGCACCATAACTTTGGAAAAACATATTCATCGCGTACAAAATCGAAAATGTAAGAGTGAGATTAATGTCGATACTTCCCTGTAAATAGGAGAAGGTTACAAGCCCCATCAACATATTGCACAGACTCGAACCCAGGGCGGCGATAATGATTCCTTTTTTCCCGCCAATTTTATCAACCAAGGGTCCATTCAGAAGAAACGAGAGACCGTAAGTGATTGTTCCAGCGGCAAAAATAATTCCGAAGTCCTCTTTGCTCATTAAATTGCCAAAAGCGTTTTTGGAGACATTCAGATTATAACGAGCCATATAAAGAAATGCGTACGTCATGCCCAGTGGAAACCAGTTCCAAAAGCGACGAACCATAAATTTACGGCTGTGATTGAGAGGATTGCGCGAAAAATAGAGCCAAATGACAAATGCGAGAAACCCGCCAATAATTACTAAGTCCATCTTTGCCCCATTGTCGATTCCCCCGTTGTTAATTCTTCGCTCCAAAGTTATATTCAGTCTGAACCGCACCAGCAAGAACTAATCGATGCCAAAAAATTCTCTGTCCTCCGCATTACAACTGCTCACGCCTAAAACTCTCGTGGTTTTGGATATCGACTCCACATTGGTGCAGACCCATAAGCGCAATGAGGCGATTTTAAGAAGTTTTGCCAAAGACTCTACGCATTCAAGGCGCTCACTTTTTGAGCAGGCCGAATGTTTCCCGCTGGAGTATGGCTACGCGCAAGCGCTCGAGCGCCTCGGCCTCCAAGCTGAAGACGAAGTCGCCAAAGAGGCCGCAAAGTATTGGCGCCAGCATTTTTTTTCGAACAACTATCTTCATCACGACATTCCTCATGATGGCGCCGTTGAGTTTGTGGAACTTTTAAATAAAAAATGGATTCCTCATGTTTATTTAACAGGACGACCCAAACCCTTGATGTGGGAGGGAACCCTAGAAACCCTCAATCAGCTTGGCTTTCCTGTAGAAGAAAAGATTTTGCATCTCAAACCGCAGCCGCAAGATGTGGATGAGATTTTTAAATCGCAAAAAATGAATGAACTTAAAAAAAATTATTCGCAAGTGGTATTTATCGACAACGAACCGCGAGTGCTCAATCAAATCGATCACGATCATTCTGAAATCCATCTGATCTTCGTCGACACTTGTCACTCACCCAATGTGGTGCCACCGTCATCGGCATTTAAAATCAAAGATTTTCGCGAAATGGTTCAGGGATTAAAGACGCTCTGACAAACCGGCGGCAAAACGCCTGAGACGTTTTGATATGGTTCCTCAAGAAGCGGATCATAAGCTTGCATCACACTGCTTTCGGAACAATTCAAGTCGTCGATTTGGTTGAGACAGAGTATGGAATTTGAAGTGTCGGGCGTGATTTGTAAATTCAACTCCGACTGCATGATTTGCCAAAGCGGCAACGATTGAATTTCAACAGCCAGTCCCAAGGGCTCTCCGTAAGTTGTGCTAAAAATTTGTCCCGCCATGCAAACATCTAATTCGTCCAGGGCTTGGCACGATGTTACTTTTGCACATGCCATTTTGGCAATCTTGTATGTTGCTGAATCTTCGGTTCCAACTACTGGCGAATATTCCGGATTGCCTGTTTCCGTGCCTTCTCTTTTGCAGGACACTAAGGCCAAAATAAAAAATAAAATTAATATGAATTTCATGTTGTCCCCTCGTTGTTGCCGATCAATGGAAACCACTGGATATTGAGTTGATAAATCTCTTCGGCCTCGTCGCTGGATTCGGCGATGGCCATAATTTCTTTACGAAATTGTTGAATCTTGGTTTTGATTTCTTCTCTTTTAACTTGCGAGATCGGAATACAAACAGCAGAAACCTCTCGTCGAAGCTTGGCAACAGTGTCTATGGCGTCTGCTCCTTTTTGAATCATATCACGATGATACTGCTTCACTAGACTATGACTCACTTCATTGCCAGTGCTTATAAAGCGTTGCCTCTGAACCAATTGTCCTTGTTGGTTTCGCTCAATTAATCCCATTTGCAGAAGATGCTCAAGAGCTTTTCGAACCTGATCGTCCTCAAGCGGCGGATGAAACTGTTGTGCGATCCAATTTGGACTCTCGTTAAAGTTCTTAAGTAAAATCATCTCACGAATGGGAATGTAATACCAATGAGCGTAGTAGGAATACTCAGCTTGGCGAAGTGGATGAATTTTTTGTAATCCTTTACTGCGCAATATTTTTTGCGCCCACTGCACTTTTTGGGCTTCATTTTCACTTTGATTAAAATGAACAAGGCACATGAAATACTCAGACTCAACGGATGAGAGTTTAAAAGCTTTGCAAAACTGTTCGATACTTAATGAAGAAAGATTCCTCTTTCCATCCATCGCCAATTTTAAAAAGTTTGGCGAACGAAATCCCGCTTTTTGAGCAAAGTAGCGATAGGAAAACTGTGGCTTGCACTGCTTGCAGTAAATAAAATAATCTTTGAGAAAACTGCGATAGTTTTCGTATTCAAAAATATTGGGACGCAGGCTTAGATTCTTTAATTCCATTAGCCTAAGTATCGGATATTTTTGACCTCATTTGAAGTGCTTCACTCAAAAAGTGTATTCCGTTGAATACACTTTGGCCACATCTGGACCTTGGTCTTATTGGGCGTCTCCTGAGCTTAAAATTTCTTCGTAGATGTCGTGAAGCTGAAGGCGCATGTTATCGGCTTCACTCAGTTCCGCGCGACAATATTGGCCATCATTGGCGATATAATCCAGTTGGTAGAAGGCATGGATATCTGTCATTGGCTCTGTCTCGCTATAACAGAGGATCTGATCTTGAACCTGGTAAAATACATCAAAGAAAAGATCCGGGCTAAAGGTTTTCACTTTTATAATAAGAGGTTCACCAAGTATCTCAAGCTTCACTAGAGTCTCGTGCTCGCTTCGAGAAAAAGAAAGTTGATAGGTGCGAGGACCAGTCACATCCCGATAAACCATTTCCAACGATGGCTTAGGAAGCGGGTCGTAACAATTGCCAGTTGCTTGAGAACCTATTTCACTCCTTTGCGTGCACATATAAATAGGCTCCTTCGCTTCTTTTTCATGTTCGCAAGCAAGCAAAACAAAAGCTAAAAGACCATAGACAATATAAGAATATTTTTTTCTCATCGTTCCTCCAAGGGTTTCTTTATCTTCGACCCGTTCGGAACAATAAAAAAGAGGCTAGCGGAAAAGTGCGTATTCTGGGCGTGGTCTACACAAACTTTGCGTATTCAAGCAGAATACGTTGTTGATCAATTGGAACAGCCTTCAAACTTATAAAAGTTGAACTCATAAGCTTTTTTGGCTTGAGGATCAATCAGCACTGGAGTTGTGAATGCCGTTCCACAAACGGAATCCCCATTTGGGTTCCAACTGTAGATCACCTGGGCTGATTCGAGGCTTTTTAAGATATCTTTGATTTTTTCGCGCTCGTCTTGGGAATAAAGCTGATCGCCTTCTTCGTCCATGTAGTAAACTGCCGAGAACAAAAGATTCATAAATCGGTTCGCATCCGTTGTGCCAAAAACAAATTCATCATTTTCGGAAACGTCTTTGTAATCAAAAATAAATTCGGTGTCTTCTTCGATCGTTACGACCTGCTGAGCGTAGGAATAAACGAGAGCCGCTAAAGTCTCACCCTCAACGGTGTATTCCACCACGCCGCTTTCTGCGATCAGGCCTAGCTCTAAAACCGACGTTTTAATTTCTTCCGATGTCAGCGCCCATGTTGGATTTGTGGCTAAAAGTGTGAATAAAAAAATAATGAGTTTCATAAACTCCCCCCGTGACTGAGGGCGTTTTACAAAAATTATGTTTCAATGGCCAGAGCAATTTGAGGAATCTGGCGATTAAATATCTAAATGACGCAAGCTTTGATAGATGGAGGCCACAACGATGTTGTGATTGAACATCCCTGCCTCGAGGTTTTGTTTAAGTTCGGCAAGCTCCATGAGATGCACTTCGATCTCCTCAAAGGGATCAAGCTCCTGGGCGCCCTTGTAGGTGCAGTTTTTAGCCAGGTAGGTATGGATCTTGTTGTCTTGAAGTGCAGGATTGGGGAAATTTTCGGCCACTTTGATCAATTCGGTCGAAGTGTAACCTGTTTCTTCTTCAAGCTCTCTGAGGGCTGCAAGCTTTGGATCTTCGCCTCGGTTAACGGCTCCGCCGGGAACTTCCCAATGAATGTCTCCGGTGGCGTGACGATATTGTTTGATAAGCACAATCTGCCCGTCTTCGGTAACTGGCACAATATTCACCCAGTCCGGAAAGCGCAAAATATAATACCCCGGCATCACCCGCCCATCGGGCATCTCGCACTTTTCTTTGTCCACGGAGACGAGGCCGGATTTAAAAACTTGCTGGGATTCGAGGGTTTTCCATTTCATAGTTGTTTGGTACCAAGGCTTGGCTCATTTGGGTATGGAGTAACAAACGGTTAAGGGATGCGTCATGGCTTGTGCACTGTGCAGAGGTAAAAAGCCGTGGCTCTTTTGTTGTGATAGCGTAAATTGGATTTATGAGTCTGACTTTGGTTTCCGTTCCCATTGGTCATCCTGACGATATCTCCCTGCGTGCGCTACAAACCTTGCGCGACACCGAGGTGATTATTGGCGAGGAAACGAAGCCGCTCTTTCAGCTTTTGAAGCATCATCAAATCCCACGACCTGCTGTGGCTGAATTTCTCAATGAGCATAGCAAGGACGTGGATATTGATTTTTTTGTCGGACTTTGTCGCGAGAAAAAAGTCGCGCTCGTTACAGATTGTGGCACTCCGGGCTTTTGCGATCCCGGTGCGATTTTAGTGAAGCGCTGTCGCGCGGAAGGAATTCCGGTGACCGCAGTGCCAGGAGCGTCTTCACTGATGGTGCTCCTGAGTTTGTGCGGACTTGATCTCAAAGAATTTTACTTTCGTGGATTTTTACCAGCGAATAATGAAAAACGACGGCAGGAACTGTTGATACTCAAAAAAGTCAAAGTTCCTCTGGTGCTGATGGACACACCCTACCGCTTTCGCGCCTTGCTCGAAGATCTCCGCGACACTCACCCGCAGTCCCGCTGTGTAATTGGGTTGAACCTCACTCAGGAGTCCGAGCGGATTATTGATTCGCAGATTGCGAAGCTCAATTTTGCTGAGCTTCCCGAGAAGGCTGAGTTTATTCTTGTGGTGTATTGAGATCGAATCAGCTGAGCTTACCATCTGTCTCATGAATACTTAAAATTAAGAATCTTTTGCATCAATTCGTATTTTTCAAAACCCTTCGTGTTGGATTGTGGTTTACCCGTTGAAATGAACGCGTGTCCATAGCAACTCTTTTGAATCGGGAGTTTTAAGGAGGAACTTCAATTCGAAATTTGTGGTTTTAAAGAAGGGGCAATAAATAACTCCAGAAGTTGCTATTCCCGATAGTGACTCCCGATTCAAAAGAGCAGCTATGGACAAATGTTGCTACTTAAAAAGCAAATAACTCATTTACAAAATGCAGATCTAAAACCCATGTCGCATTTTATTTACGAAGCTAATTGATCGTCGAACTTTAAATAAATTTATATTTTATGCTTAGCAAAAATATTATTCTTCTTGACCAGATATTTGTTCTTCCTGCGCAGGCGGTGTGCAATTTAGAAAAATAAGACCTCATCGTTTGTGCTTTCAATTGTAGCTCTTGATAAAAGGACTTTGTAAGCGAATAAAGAGCTATTAATTAATGATTTGGGATTATCCATTTCAATTCTAAATCTCGTAAAAATCCAAAAATAAAAGATGTGTTATTGTTTTTTACAACCGTAGCGGAGGTGAGGTATGGGGTTTGAAAATCAATTTATTGTGAAGCAACTTTCGAACAACGATCTGGTGGCAAGGTTCGGAAAACTTGTTCAGACCGAGCGGAAGATTACGCATTTGATTTTGGAGTGTATTGCGGAAATTGATTCGCGAAGAATTTATCTTGAAAAAGCCTACCCGAGCCTTTTTGAATTCTTGGTCAAAGAGTTCGGGTACAGCCCCTCCGCAGCCAATCGACGAATTGAGTCGGCTCGACTGTTACGAGAAATTCCAGAGGTGGCCTCGAAAATTGAATCTGGTGCGCTGAATTTATCTCAGTTGTCACAACTGCAATATGCGGCTCGACAAGTGCAAAAGATCGACAATCGGAAGGTGGCGCCTTCTGAAAAAAGAGAGCTTCTCGTTAAGATTGAAAATGCAACTCAAGCGAAGACGGAGTTGATTTTAGCTCAAGAGCTGTCTTTGCCAGTCGTGCCTCAAAACAAAGAAACCACCCATCGGGATGAATCCGTCACGTTGACCATCACCTTTACCAAAGAACAAATCGCCCTCCTCGAACAGGTTCGGGATTTGGTGGCACATGCCGTTCCAGATGCGAAGTGGGCGGACGTGATAACCTACCTTGCCGGCAAAGAAGTCCGCCGTCGCACTGGAGTCACAAAAGGAAGCGCTGCCGCATCCGCTACGGAGGTAGATGCGGAAGTTCTGAATGCAAAAAGTTCTGGAGCTTCTAGCTCTTCGGAAAAGTTGATCCGTCGCTCTTATCGAAGGCCACTCCCCGTTCGCGTGAAAAAGTCGGTTTTTGAGAAGCAGGCCTTTTGCCAGTACAAAGACCCAGCATCTGGTAGAATCTGCGCTAGCACGCGGTTTTTACAGATCGATCATATTCAGAGCGTGAGTGCTGGTGGTGGGAATGAGCATGAGAATCTGCAGACTCTTTGTGGGCAACACAATCGGTTTAAATATAAGACTGGAAATCAATGTCATAAATAAGTCTTTATAGGTTCGCGATCAGAAAGAATTGGTTCTTATTTGATAGATGGTTTTTGCGGGTGTTTCTGGAGTTATTCTCGAGAATGTCATAGCATATGAAGTCCGTGCTTATCGATACACGGACTGGAAACTTGAGCAGCGGTTTTAAACTGCGCCCCTCCGGTAATATTGGATCAGGCACATTATTTGCTCTATTGATGGGTTATGGTTAGACTCTTTAATAAAATTCAAATACTTAGACTCACTTCACAGTTCATTTTGTGGTCATTTTTTGGCCTATCTGCCGCAAATGCGCAATCTGTTGCTGGGTGCGAGCACCAACTTATTTTCTTACCTCAAATGCATAAGATTGATGAAATGACAGGGCTTAAGCTAAACGAAAATGATGTTTTAAAAGTAGCCGAGTCACAGCTAAGAGTTGCTAAATATTTAGAGACCCTCACGACATCGACAATTGTTTTTTCTGAGCAAGTTTCTACTGAAGATTTTATCTGGTCGGATATAGAAGAAAATCAAAAGAAAGAAATTGAAAACTTAGCACATGCAGTTTTTCCCAATGGACTACCTGCTGATATAACCAGTGCATCTTCTCAACAGATAAAAATTTTGTATAAGCGTGGCGCCGCATTTGTACAGATGATTAGGGGTCGTTTGGGACGCATTCATCGCGTATTTGAAGATCAAAAACAGGCGGATTCTGTCGTAACCCCTTTAAAAACATGGTTTGCCACAAATCCTGATTTAACAAAAGGTTACCCTCCAGAGATTGCTGAACTGATTTATAGTAAAAGAGAAGAATTTGCACTTGAACAAGTAAATAAAAAATTCCTAGATAACCCCGATATTAAAAGTGCTGTTCTTATTTATGGCGGAAATCATAATTTTAATTTTTATCCTGATTTATTTCCGACTTCATGTATTTCTGTTCCGGAGGAATTTCAGAATTTTTGGCCTGGTAGCTTTCGCAAAGGTCCCCACGGTTTTTAACTGACAAAAATATCTTGCTTTAACTTCTAGCGTATTAAAATCAAATCTTTTGGAACGCCTCGGCGGTTAGTAAGACACTGAAAACCTACCCAGACCTAATACGAAATAACCTCACAACCCAAGCCCTCGTCGCTCTATGGAATAAGTGCCATTCTTTGATATATCGAGATTTTAGGAGACTGTTAGACAGTGCTTACTGATTGGGGGGCTTAATTCCGCCCGTGACGGGATCTCGCATTTCTTGGGGGATCTCAGCGGATCTCTCCTTCATGCGCTTCCATTGCTCTCTCTTTCTGGTTGAGGTTTGGAATCTTTTTTGTCGTCATGGACTCTTCCATCCAACCACTTTTTTGAGGCCGCTGTTTTATTTGATGTTGATGGCTTTTGTTTTGTCTTTTTTAATTCAGCTTCGTGCGTGAACAGATTGTCTGGCTGTGATTCGTCAGCTTTCACGGTCACCGTGCTGAGCAAGGTGCAGATAAGGACGAGTTTAAAAAACCAGAAAAATGTTAGCTGGTTAATGGCGTACATCTACTGAGGAAGTAACTCTGCATGTTTGAAATAGCTGACGATTTAAGGATATTGTCTTTTGACCTTCTTTGCCACTCTCGGTCGTATTTCATCATACCATGTCTTTGTATTCGTCCGTCATCTCTGAGGATATACACCGTCACCAATTCTTCAGAAGAACCCATATTTTGTTTGTTTCGCAGGATCAAAATTCGTTTTTCTGCATCATATTCATATTTTCCGTTTAACGAAGGTGAACTGGGACGAATTTCAAACGTATTATCTTTCTTGAAAGAAGTCCGTTCTTTGAATGGTGCCTCAGCGCACCAATCACCGTTGAGTCCAATATTCATTTCTGAGGGAAGGGGCTCTTTGCTTTCTTCTGTTGTCTCTCTTACAACCTCTGTCCAGGAAAGCTGAGCGAACAATAAACAAATTAAGAATACTGTAAATTTCATATTGAACCTCTCAATACCCCTTCTTGCGCTTCCCACTTGGTAGAATGCGTAAGATGTCGCGGTATTTGGCGACGGTGCGGCGGGCGATGATGATGCCGTCTTTCTTGAGGAGATCGACGATTTTTTGGTCTGAGAGCGGCTTTTTGGGGTCCTCTTTGTCGACGAGGTCCTTTAGCTTTAGCTTCACTGACTCGCTCGCCATCGAGTCGCCGTCGTCCATGGAGATTCCGGAGTTGAAGAAATATTTTAACTCAAAAATACCTTGCGGGGTGTGGACGTACTTGTTTGTGGTCACGCGACTGATTGTCGATTCGTGCATGCCGATGTCGTTTGCGATATCTCTTAAGATCATTGGCTTGATGAAGGCTGGGCCTTTTTCGAAAAACTCTTGTTGGTGGCGCACGATGCTCTCTGTGGTTTTGTAGATTGTGCGTTGTCTTTGATGGATCGAGCGGATGAGCCAGATGGCTGAGCGCAATTTGTCTTGGATGTAGGTTTGAGCCTCATCCTTGCTCTTGCTTTGCACCATGTTTTTGTAAAACTGCGAAATTCTTAGTTTTGGGAGTCCGTCTTCGTTGAGAGATACAACAAACTCTTCTCCCACTTTGTAAACGTAGACATCGGGAGTGACATAGTAGGTGTCGTTCGAGGCAAAGCGACTTCCTGGTTTTGGATCCATCGTGTTGATGATCTTGCACATGTCGATCACTTCTTCGATGGAGATTCCCATCTCTTTGGCAATCGCTGGATAGTTTTTGCGTTCGAGATCCTTCATGTGGTTTTTAATCAAAATCACAAAGTCTTTTGTGTCTTCTTGAATTTGTTTCGCCTGAATCAGTAAACACTCTTGCAGATCGCGTGCGCCAACACCAAACGGATCGAACTCTTGCACAAACGGGAGAATCTCTTCCAGGTCTTTTACGGTGACTTCTTCCTCTTTTGCAATCTCTTCTAGCGGTGTTCCTAAGTAGCCATCATCGTTGATGTAGCTGATGAGCATCGTCGCAAAGGCCAACTCTTCTTCGTTAAAACCATACAGACTGGCTTGCCAATGCAAATGATCATGCAGCGTTTGTTTGGCAGCAATGATGTTCTCATAGTTCATAATCTCATCATTGCCAGAGTGCACGCGCTCGCGATTGCGATTTTGGTTTTCGAAATAGGAATCCCATTCGAACTCGTCTTGCTTTTGCGGATCTTGATTGGCTGTTGTTGTTTCGGGATTTTGATTTTCTTGCTCGCCCTGTTCGGCTTTGGCTTCGTTCGCTGTTTCTTCGAAGCCCTCTTCGAGCACTGGGTTTTCGTTCATCTCGCGAACGATTTCGTTTTCCAATTCCATGCGCGAAAGTTGTAAGAGTTTAATCGCCTGCTGAAGCTGCGGCGTCATCTTGAGAGTTTGTCTGAGTGCGAGACTTTGCTTCATTTGTATGGCCATAGTTCCTCTTTCAAAGTTGCGAATTCACGAGGGAGTGCGGTCCAAAATACTGTCAAATCTTAGTAGCGAAAGTTTTCTCCCAAATAAAACTTTCTCGCAATGGGCGACTCCGTGATTTCCTTGGGAGTCCCCTGGACTTGGACCTGACCTTCTTTCATTATATAACCAATATCGCAAATTTCTAAAGTTTCTCTTACGTTATGGTCTGTAATCAGGATACCTATCTGTTTCTCTTTGAGTTTTCGGATAATTTTTTGAATTTCATTAACGGCAATCGGGTCAATCCCGGCGAAAGGCTCGTCGAGGAGAAGAAACTTGGGAAACACGGCCAAAGATCGAGCAATTTCGACCCGCCGTCTTTCGCCCCCTGAGAGAGAGAATCCATAGCTATTTACGATGGCTTCCAATCCAAAATCGGCAATCAGCTGATCCAATCTTTCTTGGCGACGACCACGCGATGCCAGCTGCACTTCTAACGCCGCTAAAATATTTTCCTTCACTGTCAGTTTACGAAAAATGCTCGGCTCTTGTGGCAAGTAACTGATCCCTATGCGAGCGCGTTCGTACATTGGCATATCGCGGATGGATTGATCATCTAGCTTAATATCTCCCGACTCGGCAGAGACGAGTCCGACCACCATGTAAAAGCTTGTTGTCTTCCCCGCACCGTTCGGCCCAAGCAATCCCACCACTTGTCCAGAAGCAACGGTAAAGGACACTTCCTTCACAACTTTTCGTCCCTTGTAGGTTTTAGAAACATTGAGGACTGTCAAAAGACTCATGGTTTTTTCTCCGTATCATGATATTCAATTTTAGCATTTTTTACTTGCACCCTTTGTCCCCGATTAAAAATGGTGATCTCATCGCCGATCAGTTCATTTTCATTCTGTGTGACAAAAGGCTTCTTGCGAAAAATATACTTATCTTCGTTAAAATAAACAAGCGCTTCGCCCGAAGACCCTGTCTTGTCTTCGTCCTGCATATGAATGCCGCCATCCATAAAAAGCGTGTCGAGTTTTCCGTCGCGGTATTGAAAGTTGGCATAATTGCCACGAACTTTCATTTTATCCACTTTAATGACCACGTTGTTCTTAAATACGGCCGATTTGTACTTCCCACTAAATTCGCCGCGTTGGCTCGAAATATTCATCACTCGATTGTTACTCATGGACTTAAAGCCTTTCACTTGGCTTTGCATAATCATTAAATTGGTGACCATGTCCACAGTGAGTCCAACGCCCTCTAGATAAAGGCGTCCTTCTTCCTCTTCGGGAGGCCCCTCAAGACTCACTTTGTCTTGCGTAAAAATTTTACGATCATTGGGCTCGTAGCTTAATTTTTCTGTGTAGAAAATAAAACCATTTGTTGACGTTAATTTCACTTTACCTTCGATCACCATTGTTTTTTTTATTTCATCGACGGTCCCGGTTTTTCCTATCACCGTGTACGATGATGTCTCGGAGTAAAATTGAGCCTTCACCTCTTCCATTTTCCAAACCGAGGAACCCATCGGCTTCTCCGCTTGGACCGCCCAAAGGTCGAGTTCTTTTTTTTGCCCTTTTGTATCAACAATGTGGAAGTTTTGGATAGTCTGCGACTCTAATTCCTTTTTGCCGCCCTCTGCCTCATTTTGAGCCGTTGGGTCCTCTTGAGCGAATGTGGCTTCGTTGGGCTTTAACCCTATGTAATACCACTCGAATATAATAAAAACGGCGAGGGCCGCAATCAGCATCCATTTATTCACAGTCCTGAGCTTATAACAGGCCGCCAAATAAGTGGAGTCCGTTTATAAAGTTTTAATCCAATTAGACCGATCAAAAGCCATATGAAGCTCGAATGGTTTGTTTATCATAAAAACAGTGTCCTTGGCCCCTTTTCAACACAGGAAGTTAATTCCCAAGTACAGGCGGGAAAATTTGCTGATACATCTTTTATTTGGTGGAAAGGCGAAAAGGATTGGATTGCGATTACAAAATGGCAAACCGACTATCCAGAAATCGTGCGTCGCCTCGAAGCTCATTTTAGCGTTGAGTGGAAAGTTAAAATCAACAACCAAGCCACGCCATACATGTCTTTTGAAAAGTGTTTAGAGCATCTCAAACAGGTCGAGCTCACCAACCAAATCTTTATTTGTAAGCGCGGTGATGGCGATGCTTGGGATAGTATTTTTAATAACTCCGTCTTTCTCAACGCACTCGAGCTCACGCGCCGTAAGTTTCCGCGAGTTCCCATCGTAGCTACAGCAAAAGTGACAAAATCCGATTCTAAATTTAGTTATCTTGTAAAAGTGAACATCATTGGCCAAGGTGGCATCGGCATCACGGGACTTGGGAGAAACTTTCCGATCGGTACCGAAGTCGATCTTCGCATCGAGAGCCCAAGCATGACCGTTCCGCTTCATGCTGAAGGACGCGTGGTGTATCACTCACGTGATGGCATTACAGGTATCGAATTCGCAGCCATGAATGCAGAAGCTGAGAGTTTGATTATCGAATACGTCAATCGCTTTAAGAATTCATCAGAAGTGATTCTTGAAGATCTCGATAAAACAGCCGCTTAAATCTAGCAGCTGTTATTATTACTTTACAATTTCGTCTTTAGGTTTTTGCGACACCGCAAAATTGATCAATGTAGCACCGGCTTCGGTCGCTGTGTAAAGGATCTTCTTGATCGTTAAAAAATCAATTTCCTTATCGGCCTGAACCGTCACGCGTCCCCAGTCTTTTTTCTTCTCGCGCTCTTCTTCTTCGATTTCCTCGGGAGTCATATTCTTATTCTGTGTGAGCGTGCTCTTGATTTGCTCTTTAAGAGTGGATTCGCTCTTCTCTTTGGTCTCTTTGATCTTCTTCTCAAGACCTTCTTTAAGAGCCACAATGACCCAGTCTTGCTGTTCTTTGACTGTTCTAAAATCAGCAACAACCATCTCATCAACGTAGATCTTTTCCATTGTCACAACAACAACGTGAGCTGGTTTTAATTTTTTAATCGCCGAAGCTTGCGGAAGCTCCACGCTCTGTTTCAGTTTAATGGCGTCCACTTTAAAGTTTTGCAAAAGAAAGATCGTAAGAACCGTAAACATATCCACCATGGCTGTTAGTGATAACATCACCACTGTGTTTCTTTTGCCTCCGGCCGACATTCTGTTGCGACGATCTCTTCGTCCAGGTGTATAAATAGCCATTACTTCGCTCCCCCTGTTGCCACAGAAATAGCTGGAAATCCTGCTTGTAACAGGGCATCCATTCCATGAATCAAAAAGTCGTACTTAAGATGCTCATCCATTGTGATCACAGCATCTATTTTTTCGGGATAAACTTGCTTAATCTGCATCAATTGCATCGTCAGGGTTTCGATATCGTAATCGGCACCCTTTTTAGGAACATCAATTCTCTTAGGTCCTATGACAATCACATGCCCTGCATCCTTCACATCCACACGGAGGGGTACCTCAGTTTTTGGAGGAGGTTTATCCACATCCTCTGTGTTTTGCTTGCTATACAGGGAGCTTCCAAGTTTGATCATGGAAACTTGCGTCCACACGGCTGTGATTAACAAAAACGTAATCAACACGCTCATCAAATCGATGAAAGGAACGAGGTTCACTTCCAAGTTCGATTGTCGTTTACCACTGCCGCCTTGCTCAATTTGTGCCATAGGACTTCCTCAATTCGTTATTTAATCTTATCGCGATTCGAAGACACGAGATTTAACATGCTCATGCTGCTTTCAATCATGTCGTTAATAAGATGACCGATTTTAAATTGAAAATACCCGTAACCAAGGATCGCGATGATCGCAACCACAAGTCCGAATGCTGTACAATTTAAAGCTTCTGCAATCCCTTTTGATAACAACTCTGCTTTTTTCGCATCATCGGCTTTTGTCACCGCTGCGAAAGAGGCAATCATCCCTGCGATCGTTCCAGTCAACCCTAAGAGAGTTGCTAAGTTTCCGAACACAGCAAGAAAGCTCACCCAGCCTTCAACTTTTGGCGTTTCACGAAGAACAGAGGCATCCATCGCCACTTGCACTTCTTCGTCAGGTCGTTTGTTTAACACTTGCACAAGGCCTGCCTTGAGTGTGTTTGTTAACGGTGACGGACGGCTGTCACAGTAAGAAATGGCTTGTTGCACATCTCCTCTGAGAATCATACCGAAGATATGCTCGTTAAAATCAGACTTATCAACTCCGGCTTCTTTGAGAATCATCAATTGCTTGACGACCACAATCATAGTCAGAATTAACAAACCCAAGATCACAAACATGACCGGGCCACCCACTTCAAATGCGTGCAAGATGAAATTCTGTGTTTCCTCTTGCGCCGCCGCTTGCATTACATTCTCTTCCACTTTCTACCTCCTCCAATAACGGTTTAACTTTTTAAATAATTACTTTCCAGAAAATGCCAGGGGATAAAACACCTGCACGGTTTGATTTTGCGGAGGCTCTGGGAATCTCCACGTTTTCATACGGTTCACAATACATGTTGAAAGCTTATCGCTATTGAGAGTGGATTTTTCTCCACTCACGCTGGCGCGAAGTACACGTCCCTGCTCACCGATATCAAAATCCAAAACAACTTTACCACTCAACCCGCGATCCGTACTCAACGCCGCTTCGTAACACGACTGAAGAGCTCTTTGGTTGTTGAGGAACACTTGGCGAATCCCGTTACGATCGATGTTTCCGCCGTAAGATTCTCCATCGCCGCCAGGAAGAACTGTGACCGAGCCTTTTCCGCCGAGACCCACTCCACCAAAACCGCCCGAACCCATGCCAAGTCCTTTTCCACTGGACACGCCCTGAACACCGATGTTGGATTTTCCGTTTCCGCCGCCGGTCTCTTTAAACTTACTACCTAAACCTTCACCCGCACGATCTTCACCAAAACCACTTTGTCCCGTGGCGCTATCTGCAAGACCGGCAAGTTCGCCTTTTCCAGAATAAGTATTATCGAGTTTCGCCTGTTTACCACCAGAACCAAACACTCCAAAAATTCCCGACTTGCTCGGATCCTTGGTTGTGCTTTCAGCCTGTGCGCCATCTTTTTTCGCTGTTTTGACCGATCCACCTTGTTTTACCGAACCGACCTGATTGCTTTTCGGTTTGTTCGGATTGGCCTTCATCGACTTTGCTGGAGAACCATTTCCGCCGCCTGCAGTAGAGGCTTGTTTTACTGGTTCACGTTTTTCTGGAACCTTAGGTGCTTCGGCTTTTTTCTCAGCCGGTTTGTCTTTTTGCTTAACAACTTTTGGTGGTTCTTCTACTTTTTTCTCAGGTGGCTTAATCTCTTCGATTTTTGGCATCGGAGTCGAAGGCGGAGGTTTTGGAGGATTTTCGATGATCAGAGCCGTTCTGTATTCATCCTCTTCTTCGTTCTGTTTATCCGCTTTGTTAAGAGCGACATAGAGCGAAACCACAACGGACAAGATAATTGCAAGGAGTGTTGCTAAGAACCCATTACTTGCAAAATCGATCATCGGAATAAAAAGTGGTTTTGGTGTCTCAGAACAGTAACGAACAACAAGTTCCACATCAGAACCGATGTTGATTCGAACCATCTCACCTTGCGCAAGATTTAATTTTGAACCGCCGCCGGCCGCTTGCAAGCGTCCCTGATTGTAAAGTTGGCTGAGTGGAACAGCATTATTTTCGACAACAAAAGTGCCGGCCATTCCTGGTGGAATAAATACCGCCACTTGGCTATCGATTTGTAAAAGCGGGGCTTTACTAATTTGTGTTGTGAGTGAGGGAACCATCACTTCGCAAGAAGGATGACTTCCGTAGTTAATAGTTCCTTTTTGATGGAAATGGTAGGAGCTAATGACACGTTCACGCCACGCTACTAAAACTTCGATGGTGCTGCCCTTGGTGGGCTTAATAAATTCCGAAAGATTTTTATATGTACTTTCGGGAGAAAATGTTTTTTGCCCTTTTACTTTTTTTCGAAGAGGAGCGCTTGTTCCCACGCCGCCCGCCATCGATACAGAGGCCACGGCAGCAGGAGCTGATTTTTTAACTGCAGCGGGAGCTGCTGTTGGAGCCGGAGCCGCTGTGGGTGCGGATGCCACCACCGCGACCGGTGCGCCAATATAAAATTCAATAATATATTCACCGATGGAAATCTTATCGCCATGATCCACAGCAGATTCTAAAATCTTGCTGCCTTTTAAATATGTTCCTTGCGAAGATCCTAAATCCGAAAGAATGTAACGATCTCCCCGTTTTTCTATCGAGGCATGAAAGGGAGAAACTTGTCCTTGAAGAACAATTTGAGTATCGGTTGGCGAAGATCCGAGAACAATGTGTTGTTCTGCAGTGAATTGCTTCACATCAACGACGCCGCCATTTCGAAAAACTTTCAATACAATCGGTTTACTCACGGCTTCTTCTCCTTCATCTTTCTGACAGGGGTCATCTCATCGGCAGATTGTCTTAGCTCAGGAAGAAAATTTTCACGCAAACGAATGAGTTTTTTATAGTTAAATTTTTTCTTTTGTAAAAGGTAAAGCAAATCAGGTTTCTGCGCCTGTCCTTCAATCAACTGATCTTCAAAGTTTACAGTTGTTTTCTTGTTTTTGGGTGGCGCTGTCTCTGCAGTTGCAAAGCTAGAAGCTAAGACAAAAATTAAGAAAAGGGCTGTGGTTATCAACGTGTTGATCTTCATTTTCTTGCTGCCTGTAATTTAGTGTTCAATTCTGTCATCTTTGCGCGAATGTAAGGTTCATTGCTTTCCAAAAATTCGAGCTTGTTTAACAGTCTTTCACCTTCATCATATTTTTTCATATATTCGATGAGGAGAATAGCATAATTTAGCACTGTCGAAACATTCCTTGGATCCTTGTCGAGGACCTTCTTATACAATCGGGCGGCTTCGTCAAACTGGCCCTGTGATCTTTTTAAGATGGCATAATTATTTGTTACGCTGAGACTGTCTGGCATAAAGCTGTAAGCGTCTTCGATCAAACGTCCAGCCTTATCATAGTCTAGGTACTTAATATAAATGCTACCAAGATTGTTAAGAACATTGGAGTTGCGTGCGTCTTTGCTGTAAGCCGTTTTAAAGTTGAGATAGGCCGACTCAAGGCTTTCTTCGCGAAGATCAATCACTCCCAAGTTATTATAGAGGCCGGCAATGTCTTTGTTTTTTTCGAGCGCGCGCTCGAGTAACATCCGTGCCGCTCCCCATTCCCCTTTTTGGATATGATGAAGCGCTAAAGCATTGAGGGCTTGAGCATCATGAGGATTTTGCGAAAGAATTTGACCAGCAACTGTGAATAACTCTTTTTGATTTTTAGATTGAAAGGCTTTCGATAGTTCACTCAAGGCCTTCGGCGACGTTTTGACCATTGGGGCTGAATCGGCCGTTGCGCCGTCTTTTCCTGTTTTCTTTCCAGCATCAACTGCCAGCTCTTCGGTTTCAGACGCAGACTCTTCTGTCGTCGATGAACAACTCCCCAGAATCGCTAGCAAGGAAATAAGGAATACTATTTTCATCATAAATTCACCTTATCCAAGAGATTGCCAACGTTTGTGATCTCGCCGGCATTTTTTGATTCTTCAGGTGCTAAACGATGATACGCTCTTGCTGATTGCAAAAGTGGATCTCCGTACGCTTCCAAACTTAAGCCTTTTTCAAAAGCTGTTTTGTAAGCCGACTTGGCTTTTTGTAAAAAGCTGTTCGATTCCTGCATTGCAAGGTCTTTGAATTGCTTCGCCTGATCACCTTTGGAGTACTCGCGAGGAACCGGGCTTGTACTAAACGCTTTGCTGATGATCTCGTAAGACTCAGCTTCTGCGGCAAGGGCTCCAACAATCGACGGACCGTAATCGTACTTGATGACTTCGGCTAAATTGGTGAGAAGCGTTTTTTGTAAGTTTTTGAGTCTTTGAAAGCCATCGACAATCGACTTTTCGGAAGTTCCCAAACGAATATCACGCATCTCTTGTATGTACTTACGAGACAACCAAAGTTTCGCTAAAGAAGCCTGCTTCGCACCGACTTTTCCACCGCGCTCTTTGTTAAATGCAATCACGCGCTCAAACCACTGCTTTGCTAAACTCATCTGACCTTTTTTAGCGTAAACATCACCAATATAATACATCGCCTTTAAACTCTTAACTGGTTCGCGCCAGCCGCCTTTTAAAAACTGATCATAATTGTAGATCGCTTTACCGGTGTCTTTTTGTAGAGCGTACATCGTGGCTTTTTCATAAAAGCGCTCGATCTTTTCTTTCTCTGTCGATGTTTTATCAAGAGCATTATAGGCTGAGTTCGCCTGATTCGTTCGTCCAAGAGCTGCCCAAAGAATGGCTGCGTTGTTCATTGCATTCTTGGCCTTAACTCCTGTAGCTCCTTTTGAAAACTGATCATAATAGGTTGCTGATTTTTCCAGATGTCCCATTTTTTTGTACATCTCAGCCATGCTGTTGCGCACTTCTTGCTTTAAGCTATCGGTGTCTTTGCTTTTTGATGGATTGGCAAGCACACGCTCGTACATGCGTACAGCCTCTGAGGCATTACCTGCTTTTTCGTAGTTCACGCCGGCGTTAAAGACGGCCGAGAAAGCCTGCGGCGAACTCGAATGATCCACGGAAAAGCTTTCAAACGCTTTTGCGGCTTCGGCATGTTTTCCCGCTTTGGATAAACTATCGGCACGCAAGAAGCTCACCTTGTTTAAATTATCGCGAATCTCTTTGCCCGTTGAAGATTTAGCAATGGTTGGATTTTTAAGAAGCTCGGTCGCCTCTTTTTGATAAGACTCGATATCTTTACGGTTGTTATGGATATCAAGAATGTATTCAGCCGCCAAAGGAGCATCTTTTGAGTTGGGGCTTTCTTTTATGATATTGCGGAATATTCCCAACGCAGGTTCAAAATCGTTATGCGCGTAGTAGATAGCGCCTAAGCGTTTACGAATCTCTGCCGCTTTTTCACCTTTGGGGAAGTTTTGCAAATAAAGCAATGAGGCCTGTTCAAACTTTTTAACAGTTGGCTCATAAGGAAGTTTTGTAACCTTGTCTTTTGAGTTTGCTCTTTGCTGTTCCATCTTTGCATCTGATGGTAATAGTTTTTCCATTGCAAGAACGTTATTAATGACAGCCTTTTCAAAGTACGGACTCTTTTTATCGTTTTCTGCAATCCACAAGTATTGCTGTCCTGCTTTTTCGTAGTCACGCATATCGAAATAGAGTTCTGCTAAGAAGAAACGCATTTCGGAATGTTTTGCAGCATCTTTAAAGTAATAAAGATACATTTTGTAGGACTCTGCGGCCGTCTGACGTGTGTAATCTGTTTTGACGTTGATCGCCGTTTGATGCAAGCGGAGTGTATGGTTCCGTAAAGTTGTTTCCTGCAAATTGTAAGTTTCTTTAATAATTTCTGGCTTGCCGACATTGACTCGAGCCCAATCGCTTTCTTTGCCATACTTTTCAACCCAAATACTGAGTTCACCTTTAAACATTTTAAGGTTATTCACATTTAAGTAATCTTGAACGATCTGATACTGATACTTGGCGGCCTTTTCGGCATCGGGATTATTAGCGATTAATTTTTTAAACAAATAGGTCGAAGCGTTCACGTTTCCAGAGTAACTGTAACGATAGGCGAGAGCATCGAGAAGTTCGATGGTCTTCTTTTCGCTATCCGTTGCTTTGTAAAAATCGCTTTGAGCTTCTTGATATTTTCCGGTTTGTGCATAAAACGCCACGTAGTCTTTGATGGCTTCTTCTCTGAGGCGAAGTGTATTCACTTCCTTAATACCCTCTTCGGCTTCTCCGCGATTATCGCCTTGGCGAATCACACGCTCAAGCGTGTCCACAGCCAATTCGTACTTACCCATACGGAAATGACACCAGGCTGTTTTATAGAGGGAAAACCCTTGAAGTCGCGCTGTCTTTTTATTTACAAGCCTGGAATATTGAGCCAGTGCCTCGTTCCAGTTTTCTTTTTCGAAGTAATATTCACCCAGAGCAAAGTGCGATTCATCCACATAGGCACTGCCTGGAAAACGTTCGGTGAGTTCTCGGTAGTAAGACTCCCCTTTTTTGGTATTTTCGACTTCGAAGTTGCTATAGCCCAAAAAGTAAAGAGCTTGTGGAAGCTTTTTGTCTTTTGGAAAGTCTCTTGCAAACCATTCATAGGCCTGAATCGCACGCAGGTAGTAACCTTTGCCTGGATTTTTAGGCATCACAGGTTTATTGGCGATCTTCTTTTCTTCCCAAAGTTTTACTTTTTTATCGTAATCATCCTGAGCTTTAAACTCGATGATCTTACCTTTTTCCACATATCTTTCAGCAAGGCGAAGCCAGATTTCCCCGCGGCTTTTGCTGGTTTTGTATTTTTTAGATAAACTATAGAGACGGTTGATCTCTTGATCAATCAGCTTGTTGTACTCAGCTTTAAGGGCATTATCATCAGAAAAAAAGCGACTTGAACGAGGTGGTTTAATAACCGTTACGTCACGCGGAACCACTTTTTCTGCCGAAAGGGGCTTTGATTGCGGAAGCTGTTCACTCAACTTCTTGAGCGTCATCTCGGCCAGTTTTTTACGTTCAGTGCGAGTTTTTTGAATTTGAGCGTCTGCAGAGGAGACATTCAAAAGTAACGAAACGACGAATGCGGTTTTAATCATTTTATTCACAGGCCTGTACTCCCACGTAATGATAGTTCCCTAATTCATCAAGCCAGTACTCGCCCTGGAACGGCCAGTACTCAAAACCATTAGCGATAAAGAAGTTTCTGGATGCATCGTCAGTGATTTGCTTGCGTGGAATTTTTCGTCCAGCGATTTCTTTAGCAACCACTTCTTTTTTGCCACCCAACATTTCAAGCTTGAGGAAGTCGTTCTGTTCGAAGAAATCACGAAGTTCTGACTTCATTTTAAGAAGATGGTTGCGCGTCAGCTTTCCAACCAAATCCTGGGTGCTTACACGGCGGCGCTCGATAATCCGTTTACTAAACTTACCCAAAGCCGATTGCTGCCATGCAGGTGTCATTTTACTAATGAGCTGATCTTCGTTGGCAAGCATTTCAAAATAATGAACATTTGTGCGAATCAGACTTTGTTTTAAGATCGATGACATCACAATATCATTCAAACGCTTAAAGGACTTTTTCTGTTTCGGATTTTTGCGTTCTTCGATCGTCTTTTTGACTTCGTCCCAGTAAATTCGACTGTCTTCAGAGCGCTCTAACATTTTGACCGTGTTCGCAAGAACTGGTTTATAGATGCGATCGAAGAGATCCAGCACTTTTTCCATTTCGTCATAGCGACATATATATAGATAAACAATCGCTCTTAAAAGAAGGGACTCAGGAGCATACTGATCTTCGTAGTACGGAGAATGTAGGGTATGGAAGTTGCTCGAAGCCGAACGAAACTGTCCAGACATCATCATTGCCCAGCTCATTTCAAAGAGAGCATCATGCCACTGAAGAGTGTCGCGTGGAACTTGGCGGTAATAGCTCAGAGAGTTTTCCCACTTTTTATTTTGATAGAACAATCTCGCTAAACCAAGATTGGCATTCACACGATTTGTGTCGGTCACAGGCTTGTTTTGATTGCGATTGAGAAGTTCTTCAAAAGCAGCGATCGCTTTACCGATTTGATTTTCTTCGGCGTAAGCTAAACCTTGTTTATAAAGAGCCTGAGGATAAACCGCGCTATCGGGATCCACTTTAGAAAACGCTCTGCTAGCTTCGCCAAAACTGCCCTCTTTGAGCTTGAGTTCGCCATAACGATAGAAAAACAAATCGCGGCTTTCCGCAGGGAACTGATTGATTTGAATTCGCGAAACGGCATATTTTAACAATACATCTGAATCAAGAAGGTTACTTAGATAAGAGAGTTTTCCTAAACTTTGTCTTAAATATTTACCTTCTCCACCGCGGCGAATTTCTTCGTCGATGACATCATAAAAGACAAATGAAGCCACTTGATACATCTTGAGCTCCATAAGCATGAGCCCCAACATGTATTTCAGCTGAGCTGCATCTTTGGCATTTTTCGGGCTTCTGCTCAAAGAGAATAAAAGCTTTGAGGCCTCCTGAAACTGTCCAGTGGAAGCTAGATTTTTAATTCGAGCCACAAGACTGCCGCCTTTTGCGGATTTTGCTTTTTTATCTTCGGTGGATGAAGAGTTCACTTTTTTGACCTTCTTGGATTTTTTCTTTCCGGCTTGAGCCACATCTCTCTCCGGAGTAGGAGTAGACTCTTGAGCTTGCGAAGTAGTAAATAAGAAAGCACTGAGTAATATGAGGGATATTTTGCGCGTCATCATCGGTATTTTGCCTCCGGAAAGAAGAAGCTCAGTCCAAAGTTAATAAAGAGATTGTTTTGAATGTCGCTGGAGTTGGTGACCGTGGCTGGTGGGCCCGGTCTCGATGTCCGAACATCTGGCTTCATAAAATGCCAACTTAAATCCCAGCGGAAAGCCATCCACTTTGTTAAAGCAAAAACTTCACCTGTTGAAATTCGTAAAGTAATTGGATCATCCAATGCCTCAATCCGATAATCCGTGCTCGAATCGCTGGCACTGGAGCCGGTCTCTAATTGAGTTTGCCCAATACCTATCGAAAAATAATGATCAAAGGGAATGATTTTTTTATCAAAATACGAAAACTTTCCATAAATGGGCGTCCATCTAAAATCCACACCATAATACAGTTCGGTCACAACCATTCCATTTACAACCACACCACGATCTAAAAGAGTTTGTGTGTTGTTGCTGTTTTTAGCGCTAAACCATTTAGCAATCAGTTCGACGCCCATTTTTTCGTTGAAGTTGTATGTCAATCCGCCGCCGACACCATACGCCGAAAAGTAGGAGTCATTGATATTAGAAGAGACGTTGATGTTCGCTTCGAATCTTTCGGTCTTCGGTAAATATCGTTTTTGAATGACAGCGATGTCTTCGAATGGTTTTAGCTGATTGAGATTTTCGAGTTTAGTAACGTTGACCTTTGGCGCTTCTTCCGCACGAAATTCAGCCGCCTTAGCCTCGTCTTCTGATTTTTTTTCATCTTTATTACCATCTTCGGTAAAAAGATTTTCGATGCTATCAACGTCGTCAGCCACAGCTTGGTACGAAAAACAGCACAGTGAGATGAGGATGCAAAAGTATAATTTAATCATAGATGAATCCCTAAACTGCTAACTTTTTATGACACTGCTTGAACTAGAATAAAAAATAATTTAACAAAACTGTAGACTTAAGAACCAAACTAGACCTTTGCTAGATCTCTTAGAGGTCTTTGTATGGTTTCCGTTTGAATTGGATTCACAGAAGAAGACTCGACATATGTCGAGTCTGAGAGATTCTTAAAACTGTTTGGCTTAAAGTAAAAAGACCAAACCCAGCATAACACTTGGGCTCATATTAAATTGAGTATCGAAGCTTTCTGGGTCCACAGGTCCTGGCGCATTGACTGTGACAGACTGCCGACTGAGAACATCTATACCATTGTAGAGTAAAAACTTGGCATCCAAGCGGAGTCCTATGCGCGGAGTGAAGAAAAGATTTTGCCCCACACCAAGGTCTGCAATCCATGTCATCTTTCCGCCAAGATCGGACATCCCTACGCCGCCGTAAATATAAAGAGCTAAATTCATCACATAGTCTTTGGTTAAACTGATTTTACCGTAATAGGGCGTCAATTGGTAATCGACGGTTGCGACGTATTCTGGAATTGGAACATTGGCAAAATTAATTTTTTGAGTGTTATTAAGGTCCGAATCCAACTGATCTGCATCTCCAGATGGGCTTGAATTTCTTAAAAACGCATTGATGGAAATGCTATGGAACTCATTGATATGGTAGCCCGCATGGATTCCGTAGGCCATGGGAGAGAAAAAGGGCTCGTTAAAAATCATTCCCGCCATCGGACCAACTTCGAACTTCTTCTTTGTTTCGACTCGGCGGGATTTAACGGCTGTTGTTCCACCCTCAAAAACCGGAAGAACAGATTCTTTGGCTAATTCTTCTTCGGGAAGCTCAATCGTCACGGCATAAGATGAGATTGTAAACAACATGCTGGTTATAACGAGAAGAAAAAACTTCACCCTATTCTCCTTTTTGAGAGTAAAAACCGTATTTTAAAATCAAGTCACACAGTTCACGAAGGGCTCCGTCGCCCTCTTTATTCTCAGTAACATAGTGACTGACTTTTTTGACATCGTCCATACCGCCAGGAACAGTGACCGCAAAGCCGACTTGTTTAAGCACGGGAATATCAAAAAGATCATCCCCAATATAGCAGATCTCTTCGTTAGTATATCCACTGAGTTTTTTAATTTCATCAAAGGCTGGACCTTTGTCCGACTGTTTTTGGTATAAATAGTGAAATTTAAGATGCTCGGCGCGCTTCTTTACATCCGGCGATGCCGCTCCAGTGATGATTCCCGTTTTGTATCCGGCTTCAACCAGAAAGTGCAAACCAGCTCCATCACGAACAGAGTAAAAGCGTCGCCATTCCCCGTCGTCGCCTAAAATTATTTTACCATCTGTCATGACCCCATCAACATCGGTGACGAGCATTTTTATTTTTCGCAAACGCTGAAGCAATTCGTTATTTATTTTCATGATTTTAGTTTGAGCGACTTTGAGGATCTTGTCAAAGGCAAGACCGCTTCCTTATTTTGATAGAGCCAATCAGCTCTTATCGAATCTTAGCTTTTAAAAGATCTTGAAGGTGCAGAATGCCCACAGGCTTACGATTTTTTTCGGACTCCATTACAAAGAGCATCTGAATCGAAAACTGCTCCATCACAAACAAGGCTTTTTCTGCCATTTCGGAGGCCAAAATGGTTTTGGGATTGAGGGACATGATCTCTTTGGCTTGCGTTTTCAGATGATCGCGATCTGTATTTAGATGTCGACGTATATCTCCATCGGTAATAATTCCAAGCAAATTTTGTTTCTCATCCACAACACCCACGGCGCCACGAACTTCTTTCGCCGTCATCACGGGAAGAATCTCTTTCACAGTCGAAGTGAGGGCCACTAAAGGTAACGCTTCCGCGCCGTGCATGACATCCGAAACCCGTGTTAAGAGTCGGCGACCTAAACTTCCACCCGGATGAAATTCTGCGAAGTCTTCTTTGCGAAAGCCTTTCGCTAACAAAACCGCCATGGCCAGCGCATCTCCCATCGCCAGTGTGGCGGTGGAACTGGATGTTGGAGCTAAACCTAAGGGACAGGCTTCCACACTCACTCCCACATCCAAAACATATTTGGCACTTTGAGCGAGCATGCTCCCGATGTTGCCGGTCATTGCAATATAAGGAATGGACTTTCTCTGCACGTAGGTGAGCAAATCTTTTAATTCATCACTCTCGCCACCAGAACTAATGATCAAAAGGGAGTCTTGGTTGCTAATAACGCCCAAATCACCGTGCGAGCTTTCTGCCAAATGAAGAAATAAAGAAGGTGTTCCGGTTGAACTAAAAGTGCTGGCAAGTTTTCGTGCAATATGGCCCGATTTTCCGATCCCAGCAATGATCAATTTTCCTTGGCACTCTTGAATCAACTTTACAGCTTTTTCGAACTGCTCGTTGAGTTTGCCTTTCACTTCTAGGATGGAATTGGCCTCAATATCTAAAACACGCTTTGCTTCTTCGACAAACTTCATCATCTATCCTCTTTGTTTTAAAGACGCCTGAATAAAATCGCGGAAAATGGGATGAGGCGATAAGGGTTTTGATTGAAACTCAGGATGAAACTGAACTCCGATAAAAAATGGATGTTTGGGAAGCTCGACAATTTCCACCAAATCACGCTCTTCGCAAATACCCGAGAGAGACATTTTATTTTTTTCGAAAATTCCACGGAAGTTATTATTAAATTCATAGCGATGACGATGCCGCTCATGAATCAGGTCCTTTTTATAAACGTTGCGCGCCAAAGATCCTTTTTTAAGCGTGCACGGAAAAGAACCCAATCGCATGGTTGCGCCTTTGTTATGAAGGCCTTTTTGCTCTTCCATTAAATGAATCACATAATTGCGCTGCCCTTTCCCATCTTGCGTATCAAATTCTCGACTGGTGGCGTTCTTAATGCCGCACACATTACGAGCAAATTCGATAGAGGCCAACTGCATTCCTAAACAGATTCCAAAGAAAGGAATTTTATTTTCGCGGGCATATTGAATGGCGAGAATTTTTCCTTCGACACCGCGCTCTCCGAAACCTCCTGGAACTAAAATTCCATCGAGTTTTTTAAGCTGCTGAGCCACATTGCGCGTGCTCAACTCTTCGGCATTCACATAAACCACGTTCACCCGACAATCGAGTGCAATCCCTGCGTGATGAATTGCCTCAGAAAGTGATTTATAGCTTTCCTTCAGATCCACATACTTACCCACAAGGCCAATGCTAACTTCGTTTTTAGGATTCTTAATCACTTGGACGATTTTTTCCCAAGCTTTGAGGTTTGGTTTTGGCGATTCTATCTTCAGCGCCTGCACCACTTTTTGATCAAAGCCTTCTTTGTGTAGCATCATAGGCACTTCGTAAATCGTTTGTGCATCATAGGCAGCAATCACGTTTTCGGGACGCACACTGCAAAACAGACCAATCTTGGATTTCATTTCTGGCTCAATGGGCTTTTCGCTTCGGCAAATCAAAAAATCAGGCTGAATTCCAATCGCACGCAATTCTTTGACCGAGTGCTGAGTGGGCTTTGATTTCAATTCACCCGCTGCTGCAATATACGGAATGTAAGTCACATGAATAAAAAGCGTGTTTTCGAATCCCAAATCCACACGCATTTGACGAATGGCTTCAACAAAGGGAAGGCCTTCGATATCTCCGATGGTTCCACCAATTTCGACGATCGTCACCTCGGCGCCTTGTGCGGCCTCATACATCCGAGATTTGATTTCGTCCGTGATATGCGGAATCACTTGCACCGTTCCACCAAGATAATCGCCGCGACGTTCTTTGCGAATCACGCTGTCATACACCTGTCCAGCTGTGATGCTGTTATGGCGATTGAGCGTAATGGATGTGAATCTTTCGTAGTGACCTAAATCCAAATCTGTTTCCGCACCGTCGGCTGTTACAAACACTTCACCATGTTGAAAAGGCGACATCGTTCCTGGATCGACATTGATATAAGGATCGCACTTCATCAGCGTGACTTTAATTCCACGCGCCTCAAGAAGCGCAGCAAGACTGGCCGCAGACAGGCCTTTACCGATGGAGGAGACCACACCACCCGTGACGAAAATAAATTTTTGCTGCAATGTTTTTGTTTTCGGTTTCTTCATGGGCCCTGCTTTGATAATATTTTTTCGATCTTTTGGACGTCGCTTGGTATGTCCACGCCCCAGCAATCATGCTCCACTTGCACAACTTTTATATTTCCGCGCAGGTAAAGTGCTCGCAACTGTTCAAGCCCCTCCGCCTCTTCGATGCCAATCGGACTTTGTTCACAAAATTTTTGTAAGAATTTTTTGCGATAAGCGTAAATCCCAATGTGCTTTAAACAAGGAATCGTTTTAAATTCAGAAAATGGTTTGCGCGAAAACGGAATCGGTAAGCGACTAAAATAAAGGGCACGGCCTTTTTCATCCATCACCACTTTGGCCACCTGCTGGGAGTGAAGTGTTTCTTCGCTGAGAGCATGCCCCAGAGTCCACGCGCCACAATCTGCATTTTCGGAAAGCTCGGTCTGAGCAACAAGATGATCCAAAACATCACCGCGAATCAATGGTTCATCACCCTGGATATTCACAATGATATCGTATGGAAGATCCTTCACTGCCGCCCACACACGGTCCGAACCGGACGGAAGATCGGACGGAGTCATTTTGACTTCAAAGCCCAGCTTGGTTGCTGTCTTCGCAATTTCATCGTGATCAGTGGCCACAATGATCTTTTGAATTTTTTGGCTTTGAGACACCCCTTCTAGCACCCACTGAAGCATGGGTTTATTGAGAATTGGCGCAAGAGGTTTCCCGGGAAAACGGGTCGCGCCAAAGCGAACTGGTATAACACCTACGACGGAGTTCAATTTTTACCTCGGCTGAAAGAAAAGAGTTAGCACTTTAGGAGGGGTTTGTCATGCGAGAAGCCAATCGAAAAGTGTTTTCTCGAGCACATCGAGTCCCTCTTTATTGGGGCTCGAAAATGGCAATACGAGGTCCACACTAACCTGTTGAATTATCTTCTCTTTTTTCGCCTTTACGGCGGTCTTCGAAAGCTTGTCGGCTTTGCTTAAAATCAGGCCAAATTGTAAATTTTCTTTTTCTGCAAGATCGAGCAGCATTTGCTCATCATCGCTCCAATCGCGACGGATATCCATAACCAACAAAAGCACTTTGAGATTTTCTCGGCGTAAGAGATAGGATTCGATCATCTTACGCCATTGCATCACTTCGCTTCCACTGCGCGAAGCGTATCCATATCCCGGCATATCAATAAGACGATACCCTTCGGCGTGATCAAACAGATTGAGAAGCGCTGTCTTTCCGGGAGTTTGACTCACCTTCGCAACAGGACGACGAGAGCGCGCCATGGCGTTGATGAGCGAGGACTTTCCGGCGTTCGAACGGCCCGCCAGTGCCACTTCGGCTTTGTGATCGACAGGAAATTCAGAAACTCTTGTAGCACTTTTGATAAATTGCAGTTGCGACATAGAGAGGTGATACCTAAATCATCTCGCGAGTTCAACTGTTGAGTCTTGAATCTCAATCTGAAGACAAAGAATCCGAATTTTTTACAATCAAAAACACCCTATTCTCTTTAAGGCTGGTACGGAACTTGAAGAGCCGTCTTGGAACGAGGGCTCGCCCTGTCGCTACCAACAAGGAGATGGAATGATTACATGCAAATTAGAAAGTCTGTTTGAACCCGCACAAGAAGTCGCTTATTTGATTCCTCTGCAAAACACGCAAAATTTGATGGAAATTGGCGAGTTTTTGTCCTTTGGGAGAAATTCTTCAAACACAGTGATTCTCAATGATCCCTTTGCTTCACAACGACATGCAAGAATCGAAAAACGAGGAACTCAATTTGTTCTTAAAGATTTACGAAGTAGCAATGGAACTTGGCTCAATGACACTCCCATTCTCGAAGCGGTTCTTAAGCCCAACGACCGCATTCGTGTGGGCGAAACACAGTACACGTTTTCGTGTGTGAAAAGCATCGAAGAAAAATCTCTGCGCAGTAAAAACAGTGACTGGCAAAAACAACTCTCGCGACTTCCCGCCTTTGCTTCGTCTCTGCACACAGTGCTGATTGTTGGTCCCTCGGGAAGTGGTAAGGAAGTGGTTGCAAAAAGGGTTCATGAGCTTTCTTCGCGACGTTATTTTCCCTATGTGACTATAAACTGCAGCGCACTGAGCGAGCAATTGGTTGAAAGCGAACTCTTTGGACATCTTAAGGGATCATTTACCGGCGCTATGGATGATCGCAAAGGTGCATTCGAAGCGGCACGAGGGGGCACGCTGTTTCTCGACGAAATTGGAGATCTTCCATTATCCTTACAACCAAAACTTTTGCGAGCGTTGGAAAATCACGAGATCCGTCCCGTCGGAAGTGACAAAACCCTTAAGACAGATGTGCGAATTATTGCGGCCACTCATAAAAATCTTTATGAAAAAGTGGTCAAGAGAGAGTTTCGCGAAGATTTATATCATCGTTTAAATGTGTGTCGAATCACGCCACCCGCTTTGATCGAACGAATGGAAGACTTTGATGATTTGCTTTACGCTTTTGCAAAGGAGATGCGTGTGCGCTTTTCTTTTGAGGCCACCGAAAAACTCAAAAATCATTTTTGGCCGGGTAATATTCGTGAGCTAAAAAATACGGTGTCGCGCGCGTCGGCGTATTTACCAGGACAAACTATCGAAGCGATCCATCTCAGCGATATTTTAGACAAACCAGTGATCAATGAGCAGGTGCAAGAAAATCTTCCTCCACTCAAAGAAATTGAAAAAGAAATGATTATCAAAAACTTAGAACGATTCGAAGGAAACCAACGAAAGGCCGCAGAGGAGCTAAAAATACCAAAAAGCACCTTGCATGATAAATTACGTCACTATTCGATTAATCCACGAATTTTTAAAAAGCGAAGTCGAGTTTAGGACACGCCCTAAAAAACAAGAAGCTTGTAGCGAATGTTTTTAATTTTGATTTGCAATTTCGAATTGAGAGATGCCAAAAGAATTTTGCGCATCTCTTCTTTTCCTTCGATTCCTTTAAAATCCTCAAATGTGTATTGTTTGAGAGTTCTGCCAAGGATTTCGATAATTTCTTCGTAATGACTTTCAAAATAAGGAACATTTTGACGATCAAGCAGTTCCATATAAAAGGCAAAGCGCCCAATACGAATATCCGCTCGAGGTTTGATGGGAAAAACTTGCTCTGGAATTTCGAGAAAAAACTGATCGGTTAAAAATAATTCCATTAAATCTTTTTGCTTCACTTTGGAATCCAAAACAATCATCTCATCGGCCCAGTTTTCGAAAGACGTTTGCCGTGCGATCAAAAAGGACGGAGTAAAAATCCCTAAAACAGAAAGAAGAATTAATGGCAGTGCCACAAAAACGATAAATGCACCCAATACGACAAGAAGTTGCTTGCCTGTATCTAAGCCAAACCAAAACCGATAAAACCAGCGATCTTTTTTAAGGACTTCCTCTTCCGTGGGCAAACCAATATCTTGATGATTCAGATTCTCCGCACTGATACTTTTCAGCTGATTTATAAACTCGGGATCTGCTTCCTCAAGGATCTCATCAATTTCGCCCAGCTCTTCCGTGGAGGCGTCTTCTATGCTGTCTTCGATTTCTTGTGACATAGATCTATTTCAACTCTTTTAAAGGTTGTTGTAAACGATTTTATTTGCTGTTGATCTACTTGGAGTTGCTATTTAAAAACAAGACGATGGATTCTGCTACTTTTTTTCGCCCAGGAAGGTCTTTCGGCAATCCCGCCATCGAAGACGATGGACGGATTTTTTTTGGATCGAGAAGAAATGGCACCAGATCCTCACTCTTCCACGCAGATAATATCGGGTTGAGTGGGGGTCCCAACTGCCCGCCAACTCCGTTGAACTGATGGCAGGAAAAACAATGTCGAAGAAAATGATTCATTCCTTCTAACGACGAGCTGTGAACTGTCTTTTTTAATAATGCGGCCTGTATCGTTTTGCTTTCAATCAGATCTATTTTTACAATTTGATAAGGCCAGCGAAAAAAATTCTTGGCGTCGTCTGCATCTTTATGATCCCAGGCCAAATAATAAGGTGCCAAAGAAAGGGTCTTGCCAGATGACTCTTTCAGTTCAAAATTTTTCTGATTCTGTATCGCAAAAGCTAATAACGCTTTCTTTTTATTAAAATCAGAACGTGGGACATCTGCTCTGTAGCCATCGATGGCATAGAATACAACGGTGTCATACTCCTTCGAAAGGGAGTCTCCATAGACTGTTTCTAGCAATTGGAGGATGGGATAACCCTGATAGACTTTTCTTTGGCGCTCAACGGGCTCATACGTTTCGAAAGAAATCACCTGAACATTTTTTTGTAACTCTTTGTCCTCTTTTTGAACAAACTGTCGCCCGGCTTTTAAGAACGAAACCCCTTGAGGTTCTGCCGAATGAATCATGTTCGCTAACAACAAAAAAATAAAAAGCATTACAAATCAGCCCAGCTTTTCCCTTGAGAAATATTTACTTTGAGCGGCACATCCAAGGTCATGCAGTTTTCCATAAGACTTTTAATTTTTGCCATTTTTGCCGGCAGGCCTTGATCCTCTTTGATTTCAAAAATCAGTTCATCATGAACCTGTAAAACCATTTCGTCTCGAAACTCCTGACCAATTTCAATCATTGCAAGCTTTACTAAATCACTCGACATACCTTGGATGGGAGCATTGATGGCCGCTCGTTCTGCAAAAGCTTTGATGTTGTTATTCTTAGAGCGGATTTCAGGTAGATATCGGCGTCTTCCAAGGAGGCTTTCCACATAGCCATTTTTTTCTACAAACTCTACGATTTCTGTCATGTATTTTTTAACACCACTAAAGCGTTGAAAATAGAGGTCGATGATTTCTTTGGCTTCGCCACGCGGAATTTTTAATGTTTCTGACAAACCATAGACGCCTTGACCGTAGGCAATTCCAAAATTAACGGCCTTGGCTTTTCGACGAAGATCATCATCCACTTTATCGAGAGGCACGGAAAATATTTCGCTGGCGGCTTTGGAGTGAATATCCACATCGTGCAAAAAGGCATCACGTAGGCCTTCATCTTTTGAAATGTGAGCCAAAATCCTTAACTCAATTTGGCTATAATCCGCCGAAACAAAAACAAAACCAGGTGCTGCGATAAAACCTTGGCGCACGCGCATTCCACGCTCTGTTCGAATGGGAATGTTTTGCAAATTGGGATGAACGCTTGAGAGGCGACCTGTTGCTGTTAAGGCTTGATTGTATTGAGTGTGGACGCGATGGGTTTCGCTATTTACAAGCGCAGGAAGTGCATCGACGTACGTGGATTTGAGTTTTGAAAGCTCGCGAAACTCGATAATCATTTTGCAAATGGGATAGGAGTCTTCGAGTTTTTCTAAGATATCAGTGTTTGTCGAATAGCCGGTTTTGGTTTTCTTTCCCTTCGGCAAACCCATTTTTTCGAAGAGTACAAAGCCAAGTTGTTTTGGACTTGCGACATTAAATGTTTCACCCGCCTCTTTGTAAATCTTTTGCTCAACAGTGCGAATGTCTTCGGTGAGAGTGAGACTTTCTTTTCTAAAAAAGTCCACGTCGATTAAAACCCCTTTGGTCTCCATCGCTGCGAGCAAATCGATCGTTGGAAGTTCAATGGTTTGTAAAATGCCGAGCATGGATGTGTTTTTTAAAAATTGCGTCAGTTCTTTGTGTAAGAGCAAATGCGCACGATAGATGGCACGCGAATCGGGAAGTTCTGGCAATGTCTCTTTGGCATACTGAGTAACAATGGAGGCAAAGGACTCCACAGGTCCGGCGTGAGCAATGTAGGCTGCCAAGTAGGAATCCCACTGGGCGCGATGGGCTTTTTTGAGCTTCATCTGACGCCAGCAAGATTTAAGATCGTAACCCAGCCATTCGATGTCGTTTTTGGAATCCAAAAACTCCGCAAGATCTTCATCAGAGCCTTGGTAATGGCAGATTTCTTTTCCATCTGCAAAAATATACTCACGCTGAAAGTCCACACACCAAATGGCTTTTTTATCTTTGAGCCACTTTTTAAACTCGGCAAGGTCCATTTTTAAAACCTCAAGAGCATCCTCGTTCCTATCGATAGTAACGGCTTCTTCTTCCGCAACATTCGATTTGACCTCCTCGGACGATTCCGCGCCGAGAAGATTTTTCTTAAACGACTGAAACTCCAACTCGTCCAAAAGTTTTGTCAGTTCTTCGCGGTTGGCCTTTTTAAGCTTGAGAAGATCTTCGCTCAATGGAATGTCCATGGCTGTATCGATCGTTACAAGTTTTTTAGATAAAAAAGCCATGTCTTTGGATTCGATCAATTTTTTTTGCAAATTGGGATTTTTGATATCCTCAATATGCTCGTACAAGTTTTCGAGCGTTCCATACTCTTCTATCAGCTTTTGCGCCCCTTTGGGACCAATGCCTCTCACTCCGGGAATGTTGTCGGAAGAATCTCCAGTCATCGCCAAGTAATCGATAAAATGTTTAGGGTGGACTCCCCATTTTTCGATCACCTTTTCGATGGTAAATTCGATGTCCTTCATGGTGTCGTACATTGTGACTTTATCGTTGATGAGCTGAGAAAAATCTTTATCTCCGCTCACGATCACAACATGCATATTTTTGGTTTGGCCATAATGAGTGAGGGTTCCGATAAGATCATCCGCTTCAAATCGAGGCTTTTCGAAAATGGGGATTCCCAAGACCTCTGTGAGTTTTTTGATGTACGGAACCTGTGGCACCAGCTCCTCTGGCATCTCAGAGCGATTCGCTTTGTACAAATCGTAGATCTCTTTTCGAAACGATGGCTCGGGACGATCAAAACAAAACGCTAAATAATCCGGCTTTATGTCTTTAAGAAGTTTTACAATCATTGATAAAAAACCATACACCGCATTGGTGGGAAGACCTTTTGAGGTATTCAGCGGTCGCACTGCATAGAATGCACGGAAAAACATGGAGCTCACATCGACAAGATATAACTTCTTCATTTTTTTAGCCTTTTTGAGTCTGTAATCGTGAGATTTTGTATCACAGAAGTTTTTTTAATGTCACCAGAAACCATCGAATCTCAAAACGAAACAGTTCGGTTTAAAAAAAAGTGATATTTTTCGACAAAAGTCCTAATGTTTTTGGAAAGTTGCCGATAAGGATAGGTGGCATAAAAAAATGAAATTGAAGGAAATGGAGGTCCAATGACGAAGTATCTGTTTATCGGTCTGAGTTTTATGTGGATGACCGTTTTCTATCAGAATTGCAGCCCCAATGCCATGGCCAAATCGCAACATCTCAGCGAGCGCAAATAATCGGCTACTTCAAGGCTCTTTATTCCCCGTCCGAAAAGACAAAAACCAGTTCATCTTCACGCACAAGTCCCAGCTGATCCGTGGCCTGTCTCTCGATAAACGAGTGCGAGCGTGCTGCTTCGACCCTAAACTGCAATGATTTAACATCATCCTGTAGAGCTTGAATCCGTTTGATCATTTCTTTTTCGTTGCGATGAAGGCTCCACAGATTCCAAAAACTGCCATCATAAAGAAGCAGAAGTAACGTCATACAAATGGAAAAGAAAAGCACCTTGACGGGTTTCTGTAAAAGCTCTGTAACGGATTCTTTCAGGCGTTCCATGATTTCATTATACAAATGAACAACAAAGAAGCCACCGGAAAAGGTATGTCCTACAGCTGGGCGAAGGTCGCGCTCTTGATGAGTTGCTCTTCGATGCGCAGGAGCTGGTTGTACTTGGCGATGCGTTCGCTGCGACACAAGCTTCCGGTTTTAATTTGACGGCAGTTGAGTGCCACAGCCAAATCGGCGATTGTCACATCTTCCGTTTCGCCACTGCGATGGGACATCACAGTGTTGTAACCAGAGTTTTGTGCAAACTGAACAGCCTGAATGGTTTCAGTCAAAGTTCCGATTTGGTTTACTTTCACTAAAAGTGCATTGGCGCATTTTTCTTCTACGCCTCGACGAACGCGTTCGATATTGGTGACAAACAAATCATCTCCCACCAACTGAAGCTGAGTTCCCAGTTTGCTGGTGAGTTCTTTCCAACCTGACCAATCATCTTCAGCCAAGCCGTCTTCGATGCTGACCAGTGGATATTTTTTAGCCCAACCGGAATAAATATCAATCAACTCAGAGGACGTGATCTTTCGTCCTTCCCAGTCGTACTTTCCATCTTTAAAAAATTCGGTGGCGGCCACATCCAAAGCAATAAAAACATCTTCGCCCAAAGTGTACCCCGCTTTTTGCGTGGCTAAAACCAAAAGCTCAAGAGCTTGCTCGTTGGATTCGAGAGCCGGCGCAAAGCCGCCCTCATCCCCCACGGATGTGGTTAATTTTTTTTCGATAAGAATTTTTTTAAGACTGTGAAAAATCTCCGAACCTGCGCGAAGTGTTTCGCGAAAGTTTTGTTTGCGCGGAACGATCATAAATTCTTGAATGTCGACACCATTATCTGCGTGCGCACCACCATTCATCACGTTCATCAACGGCACTGGCAACTGATGGCTGTGCACGCCACCGATGTATTTATACAATGGCAGCTTGGATTCGAGGGCGGCCGCCTTGGCATTGGCCAAAGACACGCCAAGCAAAGCATTGGCGCCTAGGCGCGATTTATTTTTTGTTCCATCGAGGTCAATTAATTTTTGATCCAAACCCGGTTGATCAAAAATATCAAACCCCTCAAGAGCTTCGGAGATTTCGGAGTTGACGTTTTCGACCGCAGTTAAAACACCTTTTCCCATGTAGCGAGATTTATCTCCGTCGCGCAACTCATGGGCTTCGTGCGCCCCCGTGGAGGCACCCGATGGAACCGCTGCACGACCAATCACGCCTGTCGATGTTAAGACTTCCACTTCCACTGTTGGGAATCCGCGGCTGTCCATGATTTCTCTTGCATGAATGGATACGATTTCAGCCATTGATTCCTCCTACATTGGCAAAGCTAAATTGTCGCTGCTTGGCGCCTCCGACAAGGCTTCACTTTGATTTTTAAATTTTTGAAAGTCCTGCACAAGTTCTTGCATCGTTGATTTGTTTTTTAACAATCGTTCGCAGGCCTCTTCGACCAACGATTCATAAGAAGACTGAACATGTTGCCAATCCATCCGGCGCATGGCTTCGTCGACCTGTTTTGTTTTTCGTCCCGAGTGAACGAGAAATGTAATAAGCTGTTGGGAGCGAACAAAATAATCATGCAGTTTGAGAAAGTCGTTTTTAACGGCGAGAGACTCCTGCATAAAAAAATCAAACTTGGTGGCGGCTTCTCGTAAAAAGGACTGCAATTCGCGCAGCTCATCAGCCGTGATACCAGAAGATTCATTGGAGACCGCTCGATTCTCGATGTTCTTCTGATGCTTCTCCAGACTTTCCATCATCGTGCGCACCCACTGTGGATTAAACTGGCGAAGATGCATTTCATCATCTGGCAGCAGACTCTCTTGTGTTTGCTTCCAGAGAATTTCGATTTCACTATCTTTCCAGCGAACCGCGCCCAGAGGTTGACGCATATAAAGCGGAAGACCTTCGAGGGCCCCCGTGAGATAAAGAGTAATGTATGGATATTGCTCAGCCAGCACGGGCAACTGAAAACGAATCACTTCGCCGTCTTGGCGCCACGATGCGATCGGTGGCTCTGGAGAAATAAAGTACGAAATAAAACGCGACGGTTGGCAATAAATATCCAGTGGAGACTCCACCATTTTTAAGACGCTATCCAAAACACCCCACGCGCGGAGCTGTTCGTTCTGTCGGCCAATTTCGCGCACGTAACCTTCGGGCAAATCCGTAAAAGTTTGATCGATATCTTTGAGAAGATTTTCCATTTTCGTCGATTCGAGCCAGCATGCGGGATCGCGCAGGAATTCCTCAGGAGCATCAATGTTTTGAAAAATCGACGATAAATCTCGCCCTTGACGTTCCAAAAAAGTAAGTACGGAATTAGAGACTTTGCAGCTGATAAGCACGCTCTTTTTTCCTACGAAAAAGGCGTACTGTCTAGAGGGAAAACAAACATTCTGAGGGTGCTAAAAAAGATCAAATCACGATGCTTTTTTATTGGCAAAAAACTTAGCACGCGGAAATGGAATTCGATTGTCTTCGATTTCCTTCATAAAGGTGGGAAGCTGTCCCATGGGTTCGATATGGCCTTTGAGTTTTCCGTCGGACATTCGCGTTAAGCTACTGATTCTATAGATATCTTCAGTTTTATAGGAGCCATCATCACCCAGCCCCATCACCTCGGAAATAGACATCACTTTACGCGACCCATCAGCGACCCGAGAGATCTGAACTACAATTTCGATGGCCGAAGCAATCGAGTGGCGAAGCGCTTTTTCGCTGACTTTATTGTCTCCACCCATGGCAAGTGCCTCTAATCTGAGCAGTGCATCAGCAGAAGAATTGGCGTGAATTGTGCCCAAACATCCTTTGTGACCAGTGTTCATCGCTTGGATCAGTTCCATCCCCTCGGAGCCTCGAACCTCTCCAACAATGATGCGATCGGGACGAAGTCGCAAACTGCTTTTGAGCAGATCGTACATGCTCACTTCGCCTTTGCCCATTTCGTCGGCCATTTTGGTTTCAAAGCGAACAACATGTTCATAATCGATGATCAATTCGCTGGCATCTTCGATCACGATGATTCTTTGTCCTTTGGGAATGCGGCTGCACAATAAACCCAACAGTGTGGTTTTACCGGAGCCGGTTCCACCACTGACGAGAATATTTTTTCCAAGGAACATACAAATTTCTAAAAATTGAGCGGCATCGGGAGTAATCGCTCCCCATTCGATGTATTTTTTAAAATCGATTTTGGTTTTGCTAAATTTACGAATACTGACTGTAGGACCACTCATGGCACAGGGACGAATGACAGCGTGAATTCGCGATCCATCCGGAAGACGAGCATCCAAACGTGGTTCGTCTTTCGTGATACGTCGCTTTACATACTGTGCAATATTATTAATGCCTGCAAGAAGATCATCTTCCGAAGCAAAAGTTGCATCCGTGCGATGAAGCTTTCCACCGCGTTCGATAAAAATATCACTGGGTCCATTGATAAGGATTTCAGTAATGGAAGGGTCCTCGAGATACTCGAAGACCGGCGCTAAATAATTTTTGAGAGACTCGCGGAAGAGTTCTTTTTCGCTGCTCGTCTTACTCATCGCCTCCCCTTATGATGGATGGTGGTACTGCGTCCTCAGGTTCTTGCGCCGGCTGGCGCACGTGAATGGCCGGCACAGGCTGCAATTGTTCTTCGGGTCCGTAAACTAAAACTTTTCCAACAAATTCTGCCTCTGGACAGTAAAACTGAAAAAGACCTTCTTTTTGCGGTTTGACTGTAAATGTCACCACATCGCCAAAATAGGTCCCATGGTGTTCGGCAAAAGCATCTAACATAAAGCTAACATTTTTTTTGCCTTTGTTCACATTCACAACAGAAACTTGATAAATCTGGTCCTTCTTAAGTCTCAAAACATTGGGAACAAAACCTTTGTCTGTGTTCGCGATAACCACTTCTTCTTTGGGCATTTCTTTTTCAAAAATTTGCTCCAAAGGTCCTTGTTTTTTTTCTTCGGCGGCCATCTGTTCCAAATCCAATCGTTGAAGATCTTTTTGACGTCGAGAGAGGTCAATCTTCCAATCGGCCATGGCCGTGGCTGTGAATGTAATTAGTAGTGTGAATAAATAAATCTTTCTCATCTCTTCCCCCTCGTCCTTAATGAACCACAGTGTTCGTGTGGAAATACATCAACTCTTTGGCGACAAGCATCGCTAAATAGTTAAGTGTTTGCTGATCAAAGGACTGCAACTCATCAATAAGTTCTTCGTAACTTCCAGGACACTGATTTACGGCTTCGATCACAGGCTTTAACATCCAGGGTTGCGTGTCGAGTTTTCCAAACTCTTCACTCCAGTCCATCTTAAGAACCGGATCAATCACACCCATGTGATAAAGCGCATCGAAGACTCGTTGTAAATCGCCTTGAAGAAACATGCCCATCCTCCTTGATTGCAAATAAAGGATCGGCTCATTATGAGATACTCTTGAGTCTAGAAAATCTTAAGACGTTGGTCCGGGAAAGAATCTGGTGGTGAGGTTATGCATCCATTGTATGAAAAGCCACGACAAGGCGGCGGTAAATGTTGTGTCCGTTATAAAGTGAACACCACGCAATACTTGGTACATGCTGATAAAAAATGCGGTCGGTAGAACACTCATTAAAAACAGAGCACGATTGTACTTATCCTTAAAGAGATACACGACGGAGAGCAAAGAAAACGGCACTGAAGCATGGGCTCCTGGAAAGCACTTTATCGGCCCCCGAGACGTCAGGTACTCGAGCATTCCCAAATCGACGGGACCTCCAAAAATAACTAAATCGCGAGGGCATGGTTGGCGCAGGAGATCCTTGAGGAGATTGATCAACGTTGGGAACAAAATAAAACTGGCAAGCACTGTAATAAGGCCTACCTTTTTAAGACGATCTAACTGGCCCGAACGAAGCCCGAGTCCCAAGAGACTGAGGCAATACACTCCCAATAAAATCACAATGACTTTTGGAAGATCATAAAATAAAAAATAAAAGATGGGGTCCTGTGGATGAATAAGCCAACCGCCATCAATGTAAAAAATCTTCTGCACTGAGACGTCTAAGTTTGAAAAAAAATGGATGTAAAAGCTCAGACCTGCAAGAATGACACATAGAAAGTTTATAATTTTATTTGTATTTCGATTGGTCATCGTTAAATTTCTCATACACATTCTTGCATGGCCCGTGGTTGAACTTAAATTCAAAGGCCCAACCTTGTTGAAGTGTCAGAAAACAAATTAAAACGGAAATAAAAAATTTCATATGAGCCTCCCCCCTCGATCTGACTAGGGCGTGTCCTCATTTTAACAGAGTGCTGTAAGTTTAAACAAAATTGACTAGCGAGGCGTCGACGACGAAGGACTGGCCCCAAGCCAATTCGAGGAGGAGCAACGAAGCTAGGCATTTTTGTTTAAACTTACAGCACTCTGTTAAAATGAGGACACGCCCTAAATACTTAGTTGAAGTGAACAAAAAAGTCTCGCTGAATCAGAAATCTCGCATGTTGTTGAATTTCCTACAGGTGCAATTGGTTTTTTGTAGGAAGAATTGCTAATGGATTTTGATTCTCTGCGCATTCAACGGGCTTTCAATTAGGAATCAACTGGATTGTAACACGCCTCTAAACAGTCCCGGATATTGACCTCCCCTTCCGGGTCTCATATTCGTTAATCTTATTTCTAGGAGACACCATGACATTTTTTCTTTTTTTCCTCGCAATGATCCACGCCCAACTTTCACCACAAAATCTTTACGTTCAAGGCTACGCCGAAAAAGCGTATTCTCAGTACTCGCGCACAACGGCTGAAGCGCAAAAACTTGATTCTTTGATTCAAGACTTTGTTGCGCAGCCCACTCATGAAAAAATGGAGCTCGCAAAACAGCAGTGGATAGAAGCTCGTAAAATGTATTCGCAAACAGAAGTTTATCGTTTTTTTGATGGCCCCATTGATGACGCCGATGGCCCCGAAGGAATGATCAATGCATGGCCCATTGACGAAGCCTACATTGATTCCGTTCGCGGAAAATTAGAAGGCGGGATTATTAATAATCGTGCCGCCTACCCTACGATTGATAAAAACTTAGTACTTTCCCTCAACGAAATGAATGGCGAAAAGAATATCTCAACCGGCTGGCACGCCATTGAGTTCCTTTTATGGGGCCAGGATTTCTCGACAACAGGCCCTGGTCAAAGATCGTTTGAAGACTATGTCGATGGGATTGGAAAAAATGCAGACCGACGCGGTCTTTATCTATCGGTGATTTCGGCTCTGCTCGTGGAACAACTGCAAAGTGTGACGGCGGAATGGAATCCGCAATCGGGTGATTATTACCAGACATTTATTTCAACGAGCGACTCATTGGCAAAACTCACTGAGTCTCTGCGATTTTTAGCCGGCGAAGAGCTGAGCATTGAGCGCATGTATGTAGCTTACGATACTCAAGACCAGGAAGACGAACACTCTTGTTTTAGCGATACAACCCACAATGATCTCTACAATAATTTCTTAGGGATCAAAGGTGTATTGACCGAAAATTACAATGGAATATCCCTAATCTCTTTGATTTCTGAGAAAGATTCGGCTCTTGCGTCAAGCATTGAAGCGCAAATTCTTGCTCTTGATTTGTCCATGGGGCAATTTCCCGCACCGTTTGATCAAGCCATTTTTGACCCAGACGCTCGAGTCAAAATAAAGTCCATTATTGACTCTCTGCAAGCTTTGGCGGATGACATCGAAAAAGTGAAGAAAGACTTGTGATTTTAAAACTTCTTTTTGTCTCACTATTTTCGATAGCCAATTCAGATCTTCCTGGGGGAGACTTGACTCACATGGATGTGTCGAGAAATGCATTTAGTCACCCCGGCCCCAACGTAAAAGGCGACACCAAGCTTCAGTTTGGAGTCGGAAATTCGTTTTTTAAAATTCCTTGGCCCGAGGCTCCCGCCTCGACCGCGGGTCGCGATGGCTTGGGACCTACTTACAATGCCATTTCCTGTTCTTCCTGCCATACATTGGATGGCCGCGGTGTTGGCTATCATAATTATTCCGATCATAAAGAGTTTGATGTGAATGTGTCTCTACTCTTTCGGCTTTCGAACACTGAAGCCTATGGCGGACAGCTCAATCCATTCGGTATTAGCGGCGTTCCTGGCGAAGCTTTGCCAAAGGTCCTTCTCCGCTTTATCGATGGCACTTATGCCGATGGCAGCAGTTATCAACTGAGAGATCCTGAATTTCGCTTTTCTGATTTTTCCTTTGGACCGTTTCCGGCCAATACACGAATTTCTCCGCGAGTGGCGACACAAATGATCGGCCTTGGTTTGATCGAGGCGATAGAGGAAAGTTCCATTCTTAAAAATGAAGACCCACAGGATCTCAATCACGATGGTATTTCGGGACGCGCCAATTTTGTAATGGATGTTGCAACTGGAAAAATGGCTCTCGGTCGATTCGGATGGAAAGCTTCGCAACCCTCACTCCGACAGCAAAACGCCGCAGCTTTCGTTGGCGATCTTGGCTTAACGACATCTCTGTTTCCGCAGGAGAATTGTCCGCCCGTGCAACTTCTCTGCATCGGTGCCCCAACAGGTGGTACACCCGAAATCAATGAAGATATTTTGCGTAAAATCACGATTTACACACAAACTCTCGGTGTTCCGATGCGACGAAATTCAAACGATCTATCTGTGCTTCGCGGAGAAAATATTTTCGCACAAATTCGTTGCGACAGTTGCCACACACCTTCTTTTCAGACTGGTGCGTTCCACGAAATCTCTTTTTTACACAATCAAACCATTTTTCCCTATTCAGACTTTCTATTTCACGATATGGGGTATGCGCTTGCAGATCATCGCCCCGATGGGCTTGCGAATGGCCGCGAATGGAGAACACCACCTCTCTGGGGCATCGGCCTCATCCCCACTGTCAATCAACACCAAAATCTTCTCCACGATGCCCGCGCTCGAAATGTTGAAGAGGCCATTTTGTGGCATGGTGGTGAGGCCGAAAACTCACGCGAAGAATTTAAAAAATTAAGCAAACAATCCAGAACCGATGTGATCGAATTTATAAATAGTTTGTAGGGGGACATTATGAAAAAAGTTTTTATCGCCATCTTCTTTTTTGCCACTTTGGCTTTTGCGGCGAGCACATCTCTACTTTTCGAAGAGTTTCAACGTCGAGATCAACTTAAGCTCACGCAAGAAGAGGGCGTTGTGATTCAGTTCTTAAAAAGTTTGCAGTACAACACCCAGAATATAATTGAATTGGATTTACTGAACCCGAAAACCACGTTCGTCTTTCGCGATCGTGGCGGTGATGTGTGCTATGGCGACGTGATGTCGCAGATTCTTCGCTGTAAAAACGAAATCGGCCTCACCGGAGTCAGCTACCAAGGCGACTCCGACTAGGCCACGTCCCTGTTAGAGGACGTTAGCGGCGAGTTCTGCAAGCTCCGAGCGTTCCCCTTTAGTGAGCGAACAGTGGGCGGAGATGTCGTAGCCTTTGAAGCGCTCGACCGAATACGTGAGACCGCTTGTGGCGCTATCGACGTACGGATTATCAATTTGGTAACAATCCCCCGTGAGAACCACTTTTGTTCCCTGACCAGCACGAGTCACAATCGTTTTGATTTCGTGTGGAGTGAGGTTTTGTGATTCATCGACAATAAAGTACTGATTGGGAATGCTTCGACCGCGAATATATGTGAGCGGTTCGATGTTGAGCATTCCTTGATTGATCAATTCTTGCGCGCGACCAGCGGCTTTTTTATCGGCACCCATTAAAAATTCCACGTTATCAAAAATGGGCTGCATCCATGGGTTGAGCTTTTGCTCAATATCACCTGGCAAATAACCGATGTCTTTTCCCATCGGAAAAATTGGGCGACTCACAAGCAATCTTTGAAAGCGCCCCTCATCGAGAGACTTGTAAAGACCTACAGCAAGAGCCAAAAGAGTTTTCCCGGTTCCTGCTTTTCCAACAAGTGAAACAAACAAGATGTCATCATTAAGAAGAGCATCAATCGCAAACGATTGCTCCACATTGCGCGGATGGATTCCCCAAATGCCTTCGTTCACAGTTAATAGTGGAACCATGCCTTTTTTGCGCGAATCAAATCGGCCAATGGCGCTATGATTGGGATTTGAGGCATCTTTAGCAACGATGTACTGATTTGGGAGAATTCTTAGTGCCTCAGCGATCGGCATGATCTTGTGTTCGTAAAACTGATTGATCTGATCGGCATCCACTTCGATTTCGACATGGCCTGTGTACATTTCGTCATTGGAAACGCGCTCAGGCTCGTAGTCCTTAGCATTCACACCAAACACATCGGCTTTGATGCGGAGATTGATGTCTTTTGTGACAAGCTCAACCGGCGTATTTGGATTTTCCTTTTGCATCGCAAAAGCGGTGATCAAAATACGGTTGTCGGCCTTTTTTTCTTCGAGCTCGCTCGGTAAACCTGCGGAGGTTTTGTCTGGTTCAACAAAGATTTTTGTTTTTCCATCATCGAGAAGAACGCCTTTGACAAGGGCACCTTTGGAGCGAAGCACATCGATAAAACGGCTAAAGTGACGAGCATTACGCCCGTTTTCGCCAAGATCGCGCTTAAATCGATCGACCTCTTCAATCACCGAAATAGGAATGTGCACATCTGCATTCTGAAATTTGCAAATCGCAAGAGCATCAAAAAGAATAACATTGGTATCGACAACAATTTTACGACGTTCAGCCAAGCGTGTCCTCCCGGTTGGATAAAGACTCAGTCTTTATTGGACTTCAACCCAACACGCTTGTAAACGTAAATGAAAGTTTATAATGTAGCGCAATAAGTTTGCGCCACTTTCAAAAAAGGTTAATCGCCTAAATTAGAAACAAGCACGTCGCCGTGATCTGTCTTCAGATAAGCACTGACGTTTTCGATAAATTTCGAAAAATGATAGAGTGCGATTTCGTTAATGGTTTCCTTCTGGAAAGCGCCACCAAAGCGATAAACACCCTCTTCGTCGATGTAACGAACGTTGTTGATTTTAACGACAAATGGAAAATAAGTTTGATGATTGAGGTACACGCGAAGTGCTACCATTTCACCCACTTTGAATTGCCCATATTCAGCTGGCATTTCGAACGCCAAACCGTTTTCGGAGATGTCATAAAGTACGCACTTTGTGAGACCTCGGTTAGGAACAATCAAATGCAAACCAATAAACTCAGTGAGCAGAGTTCGCTTAACCCCTCGTCGCTCTTCAGCGATGATCTCCTGGCGCATTTCTGTAATGTCCGTAATGGACGCCAGATCTTTCATCTGCTTTGTCTTGGTTTTCGTCTTTTTGTTGCGATGCTTCTGTAAATCGATCACATTCCCGCTTGAGCTCATTCCCCCTCCATGTGTTATATATATATCGGCAGAAGAGTGTCTCAACTTTAGGCAGACAGAGGCCTTTGGGGTTTTAAAATATTGAAGTTAAATCAAGCAGTTATCCTCAGTTTAATGGTCCATGCCCTGTTCATCTTGAGTTTAAAGGTGGCCTCTCTGGATTTTCTGACTGAAAAAGAACCCCCTAAGCTGTTTTTAGAATTCCGCGATGATGACCCCCAGGCTCCAATGATGGCGGAATCCACTCAGCGCGTGGAAAAACAAACCCGCACCCACGACATCAACCCCGCCACGATTACCTCCTTGCAACCACCCGAGCAGCCATCAAATCCAAAAACAGAAAAAACCAAAAAAGCGAGTTCACTGGGCGAAGAACTTCGCAACATCAATCCCTCGGAGAATGATCTTTTTATTCCACAAAGTCAGAACATCAATTCCGGAGTTCGCCAAAGGCTCCAAAGCTATTTGCCACCAGAACTCGAAATCGGCGACATGGTCGCACTCAATACCGATCAAAATATTTATTATTCCTTCTATCGCCGAATGGCCGAAAAAGTGGTGTGGCCGTGGGCTCAAAATGTGGTCGGTGGTTTTGAACGCATGAAAAGGCGTGGAGAACTGGGCGGCACAAATAAATCATGGATCACAATCATCGAAGTGCTGCTCGACAAAAACGGCGTTGTCATCGCTGTAGAACCCTTACAACTCGCCGGCGATGGCGACATGGACAACGCCCCAATTCGCGCTTTTAAGATGGCTAAAAATTTCCCCAACCCTCCCGACGAAATGGTCGACGAAGACGGCTACATCCGCATCCGCTACCGCTTCGTCGTGCACTACAACCCCCACTCACGGTAATGAAGCGTCGTCATCATGAGCGAAGCGAAGGATCTCTCTTTCGAATTGCATAGGGAACTATCCCAGTAACCTCGCATTCGTTGAGTAAAAGATAGTCCAAAGCTTGCCCAAGATCTTTACCCCAATGAACCAACCGAGAAAAGGGGCGAAGTCGCCAAACCCCTTTCCCAAGCAATCGCGCAACAAGCCCCGTGAGTGCACGAATAAACCCGCGATACAACCGACGATTCGTAACTCTCAAAACAATGTGCCAATGATCCCTTTGAACCGTTTCGGAATAAATCTTAATTCCAAAGGTCCCAGCTTGTTTTCTAAGAATCTTCCTTAAACTCCTCTGATTCCGAATAAGAAGGATCGCTTTCTTGGATTTTAAAACAAAATGCATTGGTTTATTTCGATCCAACGGTCTCTCTGTTTTTCTTCGACCTTTGGTTTCTAAAGATCCTCCAAACTCAGTCTTTGGCTTTTTTAACAACGATAATTGCTTCAATCTACTTCTCCATCATTTTAGAACGCTTGCACTTCAAGCAATGCGCTGTTGAACTTTTTTTTAAAGAAAATGAATCGGGGGTTAATCCCGTCATCCTGACCGAAGGGAAGGATCTTGCTTAGATTTGGACGCGCCGGTTTAGAAATACACAACAAACGTCGGGATGCCGGTAACCGGGTC
>CAZOGU010000008.1:0-65311 GCA_964579625.1 uncultured Pseudobdellovibrionaceae bacterium | reverse complement strand
ATATCCGGAGCTTTCTCAATCAAAATAAATTTTCCATCTTTAATTTCAAACACGCCGTAATCCGAAACAACAAGATCAATGCAGTTCACTCCGGTGATGGGGAGTGTGCATTTTTGTAAAAGTTTTTTTTCGCCCGAGCGATCCACATGTTGCATGGCCACAACCACGCGTTGAGCACCAGCCACAAGATCCATCGCGCCGCCCATGCCTTTGACCATTTTTCCTGGCACCATCCAATTGGCAATCGAGCGTTCGACATCCACTTGCATCGCGCCGAGGACCGTGAGGTTCACGTGTCCACCGCGAATCATTGCAAAACTTTCGGCTGATGAAAAAAAGCTCGCACCCGGAACGGCCGTCACAGTTTGTTTTCCTGCATTGATCAAATCAGCATCCACATCTTTTTCGAGAGGGAAAGGACCCATTCCCAAAAGCCCATTCTCACTCTGTAACATAACATTTGTTCCCGCAGGAATATAGTTCGCAACAAGAGTCGGAATACCGATGCCGAGGTTCACGACGAAGCCGTCTTTGATTTCTTTCGCAATTCGCTGAGCAATTTGTTCTCTTGTGTAAGGCATTATTGTCTCACTGTTCTTTGTTCGATGCGTTTTTCATAATTTTTTCCTAAAACTACTTTTTGCACGTAAATTCCCGGAGTGTGGACATGATCGGGATCAAGAGCTCCGTAGGGAACGATTTCTTCAACTTCCGCGATGGTGATTTTTCCTGCCGAGGCCATCATCGGATTAAAGTTTTGCGCCGTTTTGCGATAAATCAAATTGCCAAACGGATCAGCTTTCCACGCTTTCACCAGTGCAAAGTCGCCGCGAATGGCTTTTTCTAAAACATATTTTCTGCCATCAAACTCGCGCACATCTTTTCCGTCAGCGACGACGGTGCCCACCCCTGTGGGGGTATAAAAAGCGGGGATCCCAGCACCACCAGCACGCAAACGCTCTGCGAGTGTGCCCTGCGGATTGAGTTCCACTTCGAGCTCGCCACTTAAAAATTGGCGTTCAAATTCTTTGTTTTCTCCAACGTAGCTCGACACCATTTTTTTAATTTGGCGCGATTCCAAAAGCATCCCTAAGCCAAATCCGTCCACACCGGCATTGTTGGAAACACAAGTGAGTCCTTTTTTACCAGTGCGTTTTAAGGCGGCGATCAAATTTTCTGGCAGTCCACAAAGACCAAAGCCGCCTACCAACAAAGTCATATTGTCAGTGACGTCTTTTAAAGCTGTGTCGCAATCAGCGACCACTTTATTGATCATACACGCTCCACAATCATCGCTACGGCTTCGCCACCACCGATACATAAAGTGACAAGACCGTATTTTTTATTCTGCGTTTTAAGTGCATGCACGAGTGTTGTGAGTAGACGTGCGCCACTTCCGCCGATGGGATGCCCGATGGCAATCGCACCGCCGTGCACATTCACTTTGCTGCGTGGAATTTTTAAATCCTTCATCGCCGCTAGTGTCACAACCGCAAAGGCTTCATTGATTTCAAAAAGATCAATCTGATCCACCGTAAGTTTGGCTTGCTCGCAAGCTTTTTTGATCGCTGTGATCGGCGCCGTGGTGAACCATTTTGGATCATGGGCATAAGTGGAATGCGTTAAAATTTTTGCAAGGGGTTTTAAATTTTTAGCTAGCACTGCTTTTTCGCTCGCAAGAACTACACACGAAGCGCCATCATTGATTTTTGAAGCATTGGCCGCAGTGATGGTTCCGTCTTTTTGAAAGGCGGGGCGAAGTGTGGGAATTTTATCAAATTTCACTTTGCCGGGTTCTTCATCTTGCGAAACTAGAATCGCTTTGTCCTTCGCAGGGATTTCGACCGGCGCAATCTCGCCTGTAAACCAGCCATTCTTCTGTGCTTGGATTGCCAATTCATAACTCTCTTTCGCAAACTGATCTTGTTCTTCGCGGGTAAAGCGGTGTTCGCGGACACAAAGCTCGGCCGCTTCGCCCATGTGGAAGTTATTATACGGATCCCACAAGCCATCTTTGATCATCGAATCCGTCGCAGAGATATGTCCCATGCGATAACCGGCGCGCGAGTTTTCTAAAAGGTGAGGGGCGAGAGACATATTTTCTTGTCCGCCAGCCACAACAATTTCACTTCTTCCAAGCGCGATGGAGTCGGCACCCAGCATGGCGGCTTTAAGACCCGAGCCACAAACTTTATTGATAGTCATGCACGGAACCGAAGTGGGAATTCCAGCGCCGAGGGCGGCTTGCCGAGCGGGAGCTTGTCCAACACCTGCGGTGAGAACTTCGCCAAAAACCACTTCATTGACGTCATCGGGTTTGAGGCCCGCGTTTTCGAGAGCTTTTTTAATAGCGATGGAACCAAGTTTGGGGGCGGGAAGAGTACTCAACGTGCCCTGAAAACTACCAACCGGTGTACGCGCAGCACTGACAATATAAACTGTGGACATAAAATCCTCCTCATTGATATTTAAACAGCGCGATTGAACACAGAATTTCGGGGGAAGTAAAGAGGTCGATGCACAGTATAATTATCGCTGGGGCCTATTGACTCTCCCTGTGAGTTGCATCAAAGCTTACTGCCATGGCAAAAAAAGCAAAAAAACCTTCCAAAGTTGTAAAAAAAGCAAAACCTGCGGCCGCCAAGGCCAAGAAGCCTGTTAAAAAGGCTTCTAAGCCTGCAAAAGCCGCAAAACCGGCTAAAAAAGCAGCAGCAAAACCAGCGAAGGTTGCAAAGAAAAAGCCCGAAGCGCCTAAAAAAATCGCGAAAGTCAAAGCCGCGGCTAAGCCTGTCGCCGTTAAAGCGATGGATGCAAAGACTGCTAAAAAACAATCTGCACCAGCAAAAGCCCCAAAAACTCTTCAAGCCAAAGGTTCTGTGGTCGTTGAAGAGGTCGTGGAAGTTAAAGTTGAGGCCAAAGTCATTAAAGACATCATTTTAACGGATGCCGAAGGCCGCATTCTTTGCCGCGTGAAGGACTGCGATCAGCCGGCTGTGGTCGAAAACTATTGCCGTTATCATTATTTATTTTTCTGGAAAAAAATCCAAAACCGCAAAAAAATTCTTTCCGAGGGAAAGCTCGAGCAATACATCGAGGAACTCACCTCTCGGTACCCGCTTAAATTTTTGGAACTGATTCGTAAAGATTTAAGTTCTGAGCCTGATTTCTTAAGTGCCATCCAGGAGTTGGATATCGACGAAGCAAGCACCAATGTGGACGACTTCGAAGATGAAAACTTTATGGAAGAGGTTCGCGGAATCAGCAGTGGTGATACCGAACGCGTCGACGACGAATACTAACGACACGTTTTTCTCAAATTCAAAATTGCATTTTTCTAAAAGGTCTTTTTTAGGACACGCTCGTCCTTGGCTCTGCCGTTGTCTGCTTCGCCGATCGCGTCACGCTCAACGGAGGTCCTAAAAAAGACCTTTTAGAAAAATGCAATTTTGAATTTGAGAAAAACGGTTCTGTCGCATGTGTATTTGCGTTTTTAAGTTTATTTAAGAATAAGTTGTTTTTGCTTAAATTAAGTTCATCGCGAAGCTTGGTCTGAGTTTTTGCTGATCATATCGATTTCACTTTCTGTAAGTTAATTTGCTGCGATAAATAAAATTCAAGTTCTTCATTAAAGTTTTGTGAATTGTGTTTGAAGTCCGTGGTGATTGTGTTTTGATTTTGTCAGCAGTTCATCAATCTATTGAGGGGGAACCTATGTTAGCGAAAATTGCAATGGCCTTTGAACAGGGTGGATTCTTTATGTATCCGATTATGATCATTCAATTGATCTCGATCGCGATTATCATCGAAAGAGTTTATTTTTTATTTATGACACGTAAAACCAACAACGTCGAATTTGTTGCCCAAATGGAAGACACGATTCGTCGTGGGGATCTTGATGTGGTGATTGCTAAAACGCAAGGGATGAAGGAAAGCACGCTGGCGACGGCTATTTATGCTGGGGCGACGGCTGCTAAAAATTTAGGTGGCAAAGAAGAAATTCAAGGTCGCATGGACGAAGTTTTGATCGCAGAAAATGCGGCTCTTGATAAGCGCACGTCCTTTTTATCAATGCTTGGTAACGTGGCAACTTTAACAGGTCTCCTTGGAACCATCACTGGGATGATTAAATCATTCGCAGCGGTTTCTTACGCCAATCCTTCTGAAAAAGCGGCGCTACTTTCTGCCGGTATTTCTGAAGCGATGAATGCAACGGCCTACGGACTGATCACAGCGATCCCGGCACTTGTGGCTTATGCGGTTTTAGTCAATCGCACAAACACGTTGATGGAAGAGCTCACACAAGGCGCGCTAAAAGCGTTTAATCTTTTGAGTTTCTCTTATGATCCTATGACCGTTAAAGGATTGCGCTACAAAAATAATCCTGCCGCAGAATAAGTTCTTTTTTAGGGGGGAGCTTCGATGAAGCACGGAAAAAAACATTTGGATTTTGAAATCAATTTGATTCCATTTATTGATTTGCTATCGGCCTGCATTTGCTTTCTTCTTTTGACGGCAGTGTGGGTTCAGGTTGGAACATTGGATGTTAAACAAGCCGTTGGCGGACAGCCAGCCAGCGAAACTCCTAAAAAGCCCACGCTCTGGGTCAATATGGGAGCGGCTGGAGAGTTGTCTCTGCATATTCAAGATACCGAAAAGGTTCCAGTAAAACTTCGTAAATTTGTCGTAAAGGGAGTGGATGGAAAAGCCAATCTGCAAAATCTCGAAGGGGCTGTGAACGAATTAAAAACCTTCGAGCCCGAATTGCGCACAGCTTTGATTCAACCTCAGGCGCAATCTGTTTACGAAGAAATGATAGCACTGATGGATCAATTTAAAAAACAGGGTCTTATTGACCTAGGAGTTTCACCACTATGATGACAACATCGACGGTCAAAGCTTCTGTTTTTCATACACTCTCAGCGGTTTCGATCCTCAATCCAAAACACGCTCGACAAAAAAGAAATATCTTTTCGGATCTTCTCTTGACGGCCTTGATTGATGCATTTTCGATTCTCGTCATTTTTTTATTGATGAGCTTTTCATCCACCGGTGAGCTTCTGACTCTTGGAAAAGATATGGAGCTTCCAAAAGCGGCATTGGGTGATGTCATCGAGAGAAACCCGGTTATAAAAATTGACGGGGAAAAACTCTTTTTGGAAGACAAAGAAATCAAGGAAACAGATCTCGTTGCGGCTCTTCTCGAGCTTCGCGCTCAATACAAAGAAACTCATCCCAACGAAGAGTTTCCAGGCATCGTCACTTTGCAGGCGGATCGTCGCGTGCAGTTTGCCCAGATGAACTCAATTATTCTTGCGACGGGGAATGCGGGTTTTAGTGATATTAAATTTGCGATTTTGATGAAGTAAGGGGTTTATGCGTAAAATTGTTTTTATTCTTATTTCGTTGTTAGCTGTTGGTGGAATCGCTCAAGATATAGATCAAGCGGCTCAAGAGAAGCTGATCGAAAAGCTCACACAAGTGAGCCTCAATCTTGCACCCAACGATTCCTCACGCCAGTCGATTCTCCTTCGTTTGGCCGATCTTCATGCCGAGCGTGGTCGTCGTCTTTCCATGAAGGAACTGAATGAGGGCTGCACTGTTTGCAAAGCTGGGAATAAGGATCGCGAAAAAGCCATTCGAATCTATAACGATGTCCTACCTACTTTAGATCATGATCAAAAAGCCCGCGTAAATACTCAAGTCGGGCACTTGCACGAACTTCTTGGCAACGAAGCGAAAGCTATTGCGATGTACCAGGAGCTTATTAAAGAGAAAAACGAAAAAATTTCTTCAGAAGCCGAGCTCTCTTTGGCCGAAATTTATTTTAAAAAACGAGATTACCGACTCGCCTTGCAATATTACACAAAAGTCATGTCCTCTCATCCTTCGCAAAAAGGTCTCGCCAGCTATCGCGCCGGGTGGTGCTATTTTAACCAAGGAAATATTGAGCAAGGAATTAGCGAGCTCAAAAAAGTTTTAAAATCACCAGAACTCTTGTCGCGCAGCCAATCTGGAATTGTTTCTGTGGATAAACAATTTCAAGAAGAAGTCTCGCGCGATCTTGCAACTTTTATGGCTCGTCGAGCTTTTAATTCTTCAGAACTCGATGAACTTTATGAACTGAGTCCTGATAACGCAAAACTCGCACACCTCTCTTACCTGGCCTCCGAATACGAACGCCTCGGGCAGGTGGCACCGGCCATCGCAGCGTGGAGATATTCGATCCAAAGACAAAAAGAACCCAAAGCACGTATGGAAGGCCATGTTCATTTGGCGCAGCTTCAGTCGCAACACAAAAACCGCACAGAAGCTGTTAAGGATTACGAAACAGCTCTTGCGCTATGGAGCAGTCTTGGCAGCTGTGTCGATGACACCTGCAAGCAGCTCAAAACTCGCTTAAAACAGTTTGTCCTAGATTGGAATCAACTCGAGAAAAAAAGCCCGTCCCCAGAATTACTCGAGTCCTATCAAAGATATCTTGCTGTCTTTCCAGGTGAAGTCGATATGCGCTTATGGCAAGCGCAAGTGGCTTCACAATTGAAAGATCATGAGCTAGCGGTCAAAGAACATTTGACCGTGGCTCAAGCCCTTTCTTTGGAGATTAAAAAAGATTCTAAGATAGATGCCGCACGAAAAGGATGGCTAGAAACTTCACTGCTAGCAGCGATCGAAAACGCCGAACTTTTAAAAAATCCTGGTTTGATCAACCAAACCACTCAAGCCTATCTCGATTTAAGTGTTGAGCGCAAAAAAGAGATGGATGTTCGCTATCAACGTGCCCATATTGTCTATGAAGCGGGAGATTACAAAACATCGGCGGAACAAATGAAAGCGCTGGCTCTCGAAAAATCCGCACCGATGGACATTCGCGCCAAAGCCGCAGATTTAGCTTTGGATTCTCTTGTTCTTATGAAAGATGATGTACGTCTAGAAACGTGGTCCAAAGAATTATCTGCCGCCCATCCAACTCAGGCCGCATCATATTTAGGAGTCGCGAGAAAGTCTGTTCTCACGCAGTCTTCACAGTTGGCGTCAGCGGGTGATTCGGAAAAGGCTTGGGTGACGCTCAACCGATTTGATATGACCGGCGCTTCGCAAGAAGAAAAAAATACGTTCCTTAAAAACAAACTGATCCTGGCCGAAAAGCTCCAAAAACTATCTGCGGCCCGAGATGCCGCTGATCAGTTGTTGCGTCAACCCGGGCTTAGTCAGGACGATGTGCAATTTGCGCTCTCCCGCAAAGCATGGCTTGCAGAACTGCAATTTGACTTCGCGAGCGCACTTGCCACCACCGAAAAAATCACCACTAAAGAGGCAGATCCCTCGACACGTTACTTAAAGATGGCCCTGCTTGCAGATTTGGCACAAAAAGATTCGTCGCCGTACTATCGACAGTTCGTCAAAGAATCGAAAGATGCAGAAAAATCCACAGCCGTGGTGGCTCAGATTGTGAAAACATCGAAGACTCCAGAGAAAGATTTCGAAACCTTTAAGACCGTTCTCATTAAAAAGCCTGAGTTCTATACCGAAGTGCTTTACGAAATTTATGCTAAAACTGGAAAAACACAGCTTCTCACGCCGATCACAACATCGACTCAGTTTGTGGTCACGCCTTATGGCAAAGCCGCTGTGCGAGCTGAGCTGATTGCAAAAGCGTTGGTGCAAAAGCAAAAATTTTCTCAATCCACGATTGATTCAAGCCAACAGAAAAAATTAGCTCAAAGTTTAAAAAGTCGTGTGGCCTTGATCGAAGAAACCGAAAAGCTCGCAGCCCGTGCTGTGGATCAACAAGAGTGGGCGGCGCAAATTGTGTTATTGAATCTTCTCGCTCAGGAACATCAACGTTTTTATAATGAAGTTCTCTCTCTTCCTGTGCCACAAGGTTTAAGTGCAGAGGAAGAGCAACAGTATCTTGGACTTTTGTCGGAGCAAGCAGCTCCACATCAAACCAAAGCCAACGACATTCAAGCAAAACTTTCAGAAATTTATAAAAACAAAGAAGCCTTCAGTAAGTTCAGTGAAGGAGTTCAAGCACAAGTTGAGCCGATGCGCACGGTATTTGCAAAAGAGATGGATGTTGTAAAGGCATCGATTCCTGCGGATCTTCAGGGTCTGCTCACAGTCAGAAGTGTTGCGGCAACGGACAATAAGACGCCAGCCATTGCCGATGTTGAAAAATTGAGACAGTCGGTGCGCGAATCACCATTTGATAAAACACGACTGGAACAATTATTGGCTTACGAAAAACAACTGGGACGCAGTTCGATGGTGGCTTATTTACAAGGTCGTCTCGAAAATATGAAGGCAGAAAAAGCTCTAAAATAAGGGGAACAGTATGATGTGGATGTTATTGTTGAGTTTTATGGGATTTTCGGCGCCAGACGCGTCTTCAGACACGTCTCAAAAAAAGAATGAAGCGGCTGCTACAAAAAATTCAGATGCAAAAAAATCGGACGACAGAAAATCTACAGACATGAGTTTTGACGAACTTCTGGTCCAAGGAAAATATCATTTTACAGACGAGGCTGTCACAACCGTCGAACAAGATAAAGTCCTCGATGGTTTATTACAGGTTCGTAAAGATTTTAAAGATCGAATTCAGCAATCGGCGGCACGCTACTAAGGCATAAGGGGAGATATTGTGAAAAAACTCGTTCTTAAAAATCACGACAAAGTGTCCAGAGTTTTTCATTGGGATGGCCAATTAGCTCATGTGATTTGTCGCGAAGACAATCGCCGCGTGGAGCTTCATTCCGATCTCAAATTACTCGATCATCATAAAATTCACTACCGTAAGTTGGCGGTGGTCGACCCTGCGACTGTGCAATCAAAGCCTCTGCAACTCGATAATGGCAATGTGATATCGCTGGTTGATCATGTGGAACAGGTGGTACAAACTCCACTTGTCGAAAAAGACAATCAACGTCTGATTTATCTTATTGCACTCGTCGTATTTCTTTTAAACGGAGGATTTTTAGCTGTATTAAAACTCTCTCCGCCATCGGATGATTTAAAGGCAGAGCTCAAGCAGCAGGTCGTGCAGATTGTAAAAAGAATTCCGCCCAAAGAAATGAACAAACAGCAGGTGGTTAAAAAAGATCAAGCCACAGTTAAGGCCGATACACCCAAAAAATTTAATGGAATAAAAAGGCTTGGGGCGCTCGCGGTTCTTGGAAGCTTGAATAAAAGTCCACAAAAAGGCGGCTTAAATCTCAATGCGGTGAACACAACTGCTGGACCTGGTTTGGGTGGCACGGCTGGAAGCGGTGGAGTTCAAACATCGATCTACGGCAAAGGGCTTGTGGCAGCGCCTCTCGGAGCTGGCGCAAACATGGCCGGTGGCGGTGGTTACGGAACCAAAGGCAAAGGCGGCGGCCAAGCGGGTTACGGTAAGCTGAGCATGATCGGTTCGGCCGGAAATATGCCGATTCCTCTTGGGAAAGAAGCGCTCATTGATGGCGGTTTGGATTTGGATATGGTGTCCGAAGTGATTCGCCGAAACATGGGACAAATTCGTTTTTGTTACGAGCAAGGTTTACAGATGGATCCCGCCTTGGCCGGGCGAGTGGGTGTGAAGTTTGTGATTGGAGCCAACGGCCAAGTGAAAATCGCCGATGTGGAAAACACCACACTCAATTCCAAACAAATCGAAGATTGTATTTTATTACGTTTACGCAGTTGGAAGTTTCCTCTCCCAGATGGTGGAGTGGAAGTGAAGGTATCGTATCCGTTCTCATTTAAACGAACAGGAGTCTAAAATGATTCAAGGTGTTTCTAAATATTTAATTCTTTTCGCAGTGATTGCGATGGTCAATGGTTGTAATTCCAATCCTTTTGGAAAAGATGATCCGTTGGCAGACCAATCCGATGCTGTTAAAAAAGGTGAATCACCCAAAAAACCTCAACCCCAAAAACCCAAGCCACTGGGGCAAGATGTTTTAACCATCGATAGCTCGGATTTTTATGCATTTCGCGAGGGTGTGGAGCAGGAAATTACAATCAGCTCGCGAAACTTCTTAGAGGAAGAGTCCACTTACGAAATCGCGATCGCTAACGTCGGTGATTTTAAAGATGCTGTTGTTACAAATGTGTCTGGGGATACAAAGAGTCAACAAGTGGCGACCCTCAAATTTAAATGGACTCCGCCAGTGGGTTTTGTCATCCAAGATAAGATGGTTTATCCGCTCGATATCGAAGTGTACACAACAAACAACACAGAGAAGTACGTTTATACAAAAAGCATCCCTTTGCACATTTATAACGAAAAGTTTTCTATTCCAGAAATCGTTTCGGTTTCAAAAGTTCCGGCATGGATTAAAGAAAAAGATGTGTCCAGTTTTTTTGATGTACGCGTGAAAGACATCGATGCCAAAGACGCCGATGGGCTTCGTCCCACTTTGCAGTTTTTGTCTAAAAATATGGGGAACTTAAATTTGGCTCCATTTGTGAAGGCACAAAAACCAACCCTTAAGGATGAGAGCCAGGGGTTGTGGGACTTTCGCGTCGAAATCAACTTAAACGGACTCGAACTCACTGCGGATCAAACAACTGGCTATTTTGACATTTATGCCATTTCTGCAAACGGGATAGAATCGAATCCAAAAGGACAACAGCTCGCAGTGAGAACATCAGTCTCTGCACCTGTGACATCGTGGTCAGAAACCATCGAATTTAAAATTGGTCTCGAAAATCGTTTTAGTTTTACCGTTCTCGATCCCAAGGGCGAAGGAATTGTAAAGAGTGATTTTACCACTCCGTGTGCATCTTTAGTTGGAGCGCCACAGTGCTCTTGTCAAAGTATCGCAGGGACCTCTGGTAAATCAGCAACGTCCTCTTTGTGTACAATCGTTTGGAATGTACCTGCTGGCGAACTTCCACGCGCAGAGAGGTTCTCTGTCGAATCCACAAACAAGTCGCCGGTGGATTCGGAAACAAAACCAGCATCGTTTACTAAAACAATTAACTTGGTACAGTGAGGTTTTTATGAAAAAAACAATATTGATTTCTCTATTGCTGTTAACAAATCTCGCTGGAGCTGACGTTTTAAAAGACTTTGATGGTCTTGGAGAAAATAAAGATCTTTTTGATACAGCAAAAGCACTTCATCCAGATCTCAATGTCTCTGTCGTTCAAGATCGAATTGTAAAAAGAAGAAATCGTCTTGAGATTGCGCCGGAATTCGCCATGGTGACCGGTGGGGATGCTTACATCGATACGTCTTCGTACGGTTTAACCCTCAATTATCATATCGTTCCTTGGATTAGCATTGGCGGTCGATACAGCAAGTATTCCAATTCTCTCAATAAAGAAGGGGAGTATCTTATCAATGATTACGACGCCAACAATCAGGGGATCATTCCAGACATTGATTACCCTCGTAATTCTTCGATGGGATTCATCAACATTTATCCCATTTACGGAAAAATGAACACGCTCAACATGGGGATCACTCATTTTGATCTTTATTTATCAGGTGGGTATGGCACGATGAATTTACGCAGCGGCGGAGTACCAACCTGGTCAGCAGGTGGCGGTGTGGGTCTGTGGTGGAGTCAGCATTTTTCAACTCGTTTCGAGGTCCGTTACCAAACTTACGAAGCCAAACGCTACGATGAAACTGTCGATCTCGATAATACAGTGGCGAGTCTTCAAATAGGATACATTCTATGAAGAAATTGATTTTTTTAAGTGTTTTCATTTTTTCCGACATTGCTTTTGCAGAAGATGACGTCCTCTCTATTTTAGGTGGAGCTTCGGATCAAACCAAAACGGAAAAACAAAAAAAGCAAGACAGCGGCGAGGAGACATCTCCCTTTAAGGCTCTTTTTCCGAGAACGACAGCGGAACAAAATATTCTATTTGCACTGATGCAAAGTGGTGAGTTTGAAAAAGCACTTTTGCAATACTTTGAGGCGTTTGGAAAAAGTGAAACGGCAAAGACAGCCAATGGGCAAGGTCTTTTGGTGTATTTGTTTCTAAAAAATAATATGACTGTCTACGGAGTGGAAACACTTTTTGCCCAGGTCAATCCGGCGAAACTATCTCCTGTTTTAATGCAGCCTCTGCGTGAAATGCTTGCCGACAATCACCCGGTCTGGAAAATCGCACGAATTTCGTGGAAGCCAGAATGGACGAAAGTCTTTAGCCCGTCAGTCGAAGTACAAGTGAAGTCTAAAAAAGTTTTTACGGCAAAAGACATCGAAGAGTTAAAAAACATAATTAAAATTTCTGCACCTGGAACAACCGATCGTGCCGCGATTCAGTGGCAACTCGTGATCGCAATGGCTTTAAGTGGCGATTCCACCACAGCGGCAAAACTTTTAAACAGTTTAATGTCGACACCATCCAACCCCGTTGGAATGGATCTAATGAACATGACAGCCGCGCGAATGCTTTTCGAAAATGGCTATATGGACGCCGCTGTGAAGTACTACAAAAAAATTCCAACCAAGTCCGAGTTTTGGTTGGAGGCGCAAGAGGAGATGGGTTGGTCTTACTTGCGTAAAGGTGAGCCACAAAACACTATGGCTGCAACTCAGAGCCTTCTGATCCCGGAATTGCGTGATATTGTTGGTGCAGAAACAGTTTTTTTACGATCTTTGGGACAGCTTAAAGTTTGTGATTATCCTGGAGTTTTAAAAACGCTATCGACCTTTCGCGAGCGTTTTAAGCCCAAAACAGCAGAGATGTTAGCCTTGTCACAAAATCCGGCGACTCCTGTGGCAAAAGAATTTATTGCAAAGATGAAGAAGCAACGTCTTAAGACGACAGAGCTAGGTGCCATGGCGGCGCGACTTCCTCGCTTGGTCACGCGCGACGAAGCCTTATACAATCACATCGTGCTTGAGCGCGAGTTAGAAAAAGAAGCCGACATCGCGATGGGTATCTACGGGCGCAGTTTGGCAAATTCCACATCAAAAGTTGGATTGCAGGGTGATTTGGATATTTTTAAAAAATCGATTGATGCTCAGGTGAACGAGGCCCGCAATGCCTCTCTCGCGCGAATGAAAGCGCTGGCCACAGAGGAAGTCGCTGATATCCATCGACTGCTTCAAAAAATGCACATTGTTGAAGCCGAAGTCATGCAGCAGGCGTTGTCAGCTCAAAAAATTGCCAAGGCAACAAAAGACAGTCAGGTTCTCGAAAAAAAGGGCACCACTGTGGCAACAGCCAAAGATCAAATTTCTTTTCCAGTAGAAGACGGTCAAGTTTGGTTTGATGAAATTGGCAAGTACAAAGTGGATGTAGTTAAAGGTTGTCAGGCGATTCAGAAATAATGAGCCTTTTAAAGGGGTCCCAATGAATACAATTTTTAAAATTATTTTTCTCAGTGGATTTTGTTTCTTTGCAAGTTGCACCGAAAAGAATCCCAAGCTCATTCCCAAAGTAGAGCTTGAGACAGATTCAAAAACCGAGGTGGCGCCAGTCGGTAAGGACACTTTTCAGCCGAAGCTAGATATTTTGTTTGTGATTGATGATTCTGGCAGTATGAGTGAACATCAACAAAACTTGGCAAACAATATTTCTAAATTTGCTGATGCCATTGTTCGAACGACGTATCTCGACTATCATGTGGGCGTCGTCACGAGTACTACCGGAGGTTACTATCCCACTCCAAAATGCTGTGGCAAACTTGTAGGAGCACCACTTTATGTAGATCGAAATACACCCAATGGGATCAATGCGCTAGCCAGGAATATGTTGGTTGGCACGAGCGGCGACTACACCGAAAAATTTTTCGATCCTATCTATTTAGCACTCAGTGATCCTTTACTCACAGGTCACAACGCTGGTTTTTATCGGCCCGAGGCAAATTTAGCGCTGATTTTTATCACGGACACGGAAGATCAATCTATCCAGCAAGATGCACAAAGCTTGTACGACTTTTTGCTCACGATCAAAGGGAGCGCCGAAAAGATTTATGTTGCGGCCGCTCATATTCCTGAAAGTGAGATTGGAGTTTGCTCAGGTGAAACTTCGGAGCTTGAAGATTATGATGGTTTAAATGATTTTTTTAAACTGACAAATGCAAAAACATTTTCCCTCTGCGATGATTTTGGTGAAAATCTCGCTGAGGCCGGAGAAAGCATTGCCGCGAAATCTCAAATTATGTATCTCAGCAAAAAGCCTGTTCCCAAAACCATCAAAGTCACTATGGATGGCGTGGAATTGCCGCAAGACAAATTGAAGGGTTGGGCGTATCATCCCGAAAAAATTGCCATTGTCTTCGGGCCAAATATCGAATGGGATCTCTATCCACCGAATACATTCCCGCAAGTGGATTTCGAAGTCGCCCCAGTAGAAACACCTAAGAAAGTCAAGTAGCCGCCAAGATCCTTCCCTTCGGTCAGGAGGAAGGATCTATGGTTTCCAAATCTCATTGAGTCGTTTGTCTCTTCTGCAGTTGTAGCGGTAAAACTTATAGCGTACAGGATTTTTTGTATAATAAGACTGATGATAGTCTTCAGCTGGGTAAAAATTCTTAAAGGCTAATAATTTTGTAACCACATCTTTTTTTAATTTCTTTTGAATCTCAGTACGGCTCTTTTCAAAAGCTATTTTTTCGTCGTCGTTCTGATAAAAGAAAGCGCTCAGGTACTGCTCTCCCTTGTCACAAAATTGTCCTTTGCTATCAAGCGGGTCAATATTTTTCCAAAAGACTTCAAGCAGCTGAGCCAAAGTGATTTTCGCCGGATCATAAGCCACCTCAATGGCTTCAATATGTCCAGAGGTGCCCGAAGAGACTTCTTCGTAGGTAGGATTGGCTTTTAAGCCACCAGAATATCCAACTCGTGTCGAAACGACTCCTTGTGATTTCAATTTATCATAAGGAGGTTGCATACACCAAAAACAACCCCCAGCAAGCACAACCGTTTTTGTAGATTGAGCTTGAACCGAGAATCCACTTAAAAATAAAAAGACAAAGAATAAGAGTCGCATGATATTTCCTTGGATCACTTCTTTTGAGTCTCAAAGATTTTTATAAACTCTTCATAGCCCAATTCCTTCATTTTTTCTTTGGGAATGAACTTCATCGCGGCGGAGTTCATACAGTAGCGCAGGCCCGTTGGTTTAGGGCCGTCGTCAAAAACATGTCCAAGATGTGAGTCGGCAAATTTGCTGCGAACCTCAGTCCGAGTGGAAAAAAGACTGCGGTCTTCCTTGGTCACAATGTTTTCTTTGACCAGTGGTTTTGTAAAACTGGGCCACCCAGTTCCCGAATCAAATTTGTCCAAGGAACTAAAAAGAGGTTCTCCAGTAACGATATCGACATAAATTCCGTCTTGTTTATTGTCCCAATATTCGTTTTTAAAGGCTCGTTCGGTGCCTTCGTTTTGAGTGACGTCAAACTGGATCGGTGTGAGAATTTTTTTAAGTTCTTCGCGAGAGGGTTTTGGTTTCATCGGACGCTCCCAGGCAAAAAGAGACAAAGACACAAAAAACAGATTCAAAAAGAGAATTCGCATAAAGAGAAGGATACCGTAGACAGAGGGAGGAGGCGAGTCTGTTTGCGGTAAGGAAGCGTCAATTCAGTAAAAACCTGCGGGTTATAGCTAGAGCCCATCTCATAAATAGTCGCGATTTAAAGCAATGATTTTTTTGATAAATCGCGAAGTGAGGAGGAAGCGCTAGCCAGAGGCGCTAACGAGACGACGAACGACAAAGAGTTATCAAAAAAGGCTTTGCTTTAAATCGCGACTATTTATGAGATGGGCTCTAGTGGAGGTCGTCCATTTTTGCCTCAGGGGCCGTTGTTTCTGCTTCGTAGGAAGGCTCTCCGTAGACCAATTGCTTCTCATCTGTTTTTAAGAGCTCATTGGCTAACTTTTCAAGGTCGGTGTTCTCTGTATTGTATCTAAGATAAATAGGTTTCTTTTCAAACGTATGTTCAAGCCAAAGGCGGGAGAGATCTTGATCCTCGGGGGCATCCTCAAAAAAGGTGGCCCAAGTTTCTGCTAAAAAATCGACCAAAAAGTGAATTTCGTCCAAGGCTTTCACCTTTAATACGTCGTATTCCATGGAGGCTTCAAAGTTATCCTGACGGAGTTGGCCTTTAGGGGCAGTAAGGCCCATTCTTAAAACGATTTCACTAGGGTAAATGCGGCCTTCGGCAATAAACGAGCGATCGCCTTTTTCGTAGTCCGAAAAGTGGTCTTCGGCGGCTTCGATGATCTGTTGGATGAGTTCTTCGGGAAAAGAGGTCCATTGCGTCGAGGTTTTTAAGCGGGGCTCCATAAATCTCCAAATCAGAGGGCTCCTTACAGAGCAGATTGACTTCGATTTTCGAATTGCTATAACTGATAAATTATTTGGCACATTTTGTCACGCATTAATTATGTTTCGTAAGGTGCTGAATTTTTAACAGATTAAGCTATTGAAAGCGAGTTTATGAGCGAGAATAACAAGGGCGTTTATATTTCGACCTACGGCTGTCAGATGAACGTCAACGACAGTGAGCGCATGTACTCTTTGTTAGAAATGTCTAACTACACGCCGGTGAGTTCGCCCGAAATGGCGGATTTGATTTTAATCAACTCATGCAGTGTGCGCGAAAAGCCAGTTCATAAAGTTTCCTCCGAAGTGGGACGCTACCGTCAGCTTAAAAAGGACAACCCTTTCTTACGCATTGGAGTGGGCGGTTGTGTGGCCCAGCAGGAAAAGAAAAATCTGATTGATGACAATCCTCTGATTGATTTTGTTTTTGGAACAGACAACATCGACCAGCTTCCAGAGCTTGCCGAAAAAGCTCGCGGAACCAAAGAAAAATTGGTCAATGCCCGCTTCGAATACACCAAACCTTATCAAATCGAAACTCTGATTCGCAATCCAGGAATATCCACCTTTGTGAACATCACCAAAGGTTGCGATAATTTTTGCACCTTCTGTGTGGTGCCGTACACGCGCGGCCGCGAGCGCAGTCGTCCGATGAAAGAGTTGATTAAAGACATTCAAGCTCTCACTCTGCGAGGGGTTCGCGAGGTCACTTTGCTTGGGCAAAACGTCAACTCCTACAAGTCCGAGTGCGGAGCCCACTTTGGTGAATTGATGAAAACCATCGCGCAAGAAACAGATGTTTTGCGCATTCGCTACACAACCTCACACCCAAAAGATTTTAATCAAGAGCTCGTCGATTTAAGCCAGGCCTATCGTCAAAAGATTTGTGATTACATTCATCTTCCCGTGCAGTCCGGAAACTCGCAAGTTCTCCAGCGAATGAATCGCGGCTACACGCGCGAAGATTATTTACAAAAAGTCGAAATGATTCGAAAAGCCATTCCCGATGTCACACTCTCTACAGACATCATTGTGGGATTCCCAGGTGAAACCGAAGAGCAATTTCAGGAGACATTGTCGCTGATAAAAGATGTTCGCTACGATAATATTTACGCTTTTAAATACAGCCCGCGTCCGTTTACAAAAGCGGCGCGCTGGGAAGAGCAACTTTCTGAAGAAGAAAAATCCGAGCGCCTCGAGCGGTTGTTTGCTCTGCAAAGACCGATCTCCGCAGAGCTTGCGCAGGAGAGCTTGGGAAAAACCTACGAAGTGCTTGTCGAAGAAACCAAAGATGGGATCGTCTTTGGTCGCACTTCCAACAATCGCCCGGCCAAGTTTTTAGCTCCCGATCTGAAAGTGGGAGAGCTGGGCTTTTTAAAAGTGACAAAGGCACGGCCCTCGATGCTCGAAGGGGAGCGCGTTCATGGCTAAAATCACTCGACAACGTAAGATCAAAAACAAAACGACAGCTCTTCCGAGCGAACAAACAGATATGGGTTATTGTGATTTTGAGTGGCTTGAGCTTTCGCCCAAAGGGATTGTTTTTGAGGGCGACCACTTTGTTTTTATCCTCGAGGACGATAGCGAAAAGTTTTTTTTACCACTTCGATTTCCCATTCAAAGTGCGGACCTCTTAGGGGTGCCCAATCTTAAATCGCTGTGGAAAAAATCTTTGACCACCGTCAATCAGGAGTTCTTTAAACAGTGGGACATTCAATTGCAACGGTGCGTATTTATTAAACATTCATTGGGAAAGCATCACGTAAAGCTCTATTACAAAAAAGAAGGGCGTGAGCTCTTTTTTGATCAAACGCTGGATAAGGTTTTAGGCCTCTCTTTAGAGGCGGAATTGCCTTTTTTTGCGACGAAAAGCTACATCCAAGAATGTCAGGTTGCCGATCAAAATAATGAAATTTTTTTAGTAAATCAGAAGTGGACAGAAGGCCGTCAAAGGTATTTAATGTGACATGGCACACCTTATCACTCTCGAAGGCAAAAAACTTCAAATTTCACCACAAAGTTTTCTCGCGAGCACAGCACAACTCATTGGTGATGTAGAGATCGGTTCGGGAAGTTCGATTTGGTACAACACGGTTCTTCGTGGTGATGTGATGCCTATCAAAATTGGCAAAGATTCAAACATTCAAGACGGCACTGTCATTCATGGTACATTTCAAAAATGCGGCACCACTGTTGGTGATCGCGTGACCGTGGGGCACACGGCCATTCTTCATGGCTGCGAACTCGGTGACGAAAGTTTTATCGGCATGGGTGCCATTGTGATGGACATGTGCAAGGTGGCGCCGCGATCCATGATCGGTGCTGGAGCTCTTCTCACCGAAAATACAGTGACTCAAGAAGGCTGGCTTTATTTAGGTCGTCCTGCAAAAGCGATTCGCTTACTCAACGACAAAGAGCTCGCATTTTTAAAACAATCTGCAGAAAATTATAAATTGTACAGCTCGTGGTACAAAAATCCTCAAGGTGAGATCATAGCAAAGGAGATCAAAGTATGAAGATGATAGAGGACATGGCCTTAACCTACGACGATCTTTTGTTGATCCCCCAGTTTTCCGAAGTGGTTCCGAGCGAGGTTTCGACAAAAACCTTTTTTGGTAAAAACGTTTACCTCAATGTACCCGTGATCTCAGCGGCGATGGACACTGTGACTGAAAATAAAATGGCACGCGTTCTTGCGCAAATGGGAGGACTGGGAATTATTCATAAAAACATGACAATCTCCGAGCAAGCTTTTGAAGTCGAAAAAGTGAAAAAATACGAAAGCGGTATGATCACCGAACCCATCACGCTAGGGCCGGATGTTCTTGTGAAGGAAGCGCTTGAGCTGATGAAGAAGTATTCCATCAGTGGAGTTCCTATTACGCAGAATAAAAAACTTGTCGGCATTTTAACCAACCGCGATTTGCGTTTTGAAACCAATGTCGAACAACCCATTTCTAATCTGATGACCAAAGAAAACTTAGTGACGGCCAAACAAGGTGTGACATTGAATGAGGCCAAAGGTCTTTTGCAAAAACATCGCATCGAAAAACTTTTAGTGGTCAACGACAAGGGTGAACTTTCCGGATTGATCACCATCAAAGATATCGAAAAAGCCAAAGCTTTTCCACTGGCATCAAAAGATTCCAAAGGACGACTCCTTGCCGGAGCGGCCGTGGGAATTGATGCCTCTTCACGTGAACGCGTGGAAGCCTTGGTCGCGCAAGGTGTGGATGTGATTGCTGTGGATACAGCTCATGGACATTCTAAAAATGTTTTAGGCATGGTCGAATGGGTCGCACAAACATTTCCGGATGTGATTCTGATTGCCGGAAACGTGGTCACTGCCGAAGCCACAGAAGAATTATTAAAACGCAAAGTGGATGTCGTTAAAGTGGGTGTGGGGCCTGGTAGTATTTGCACAACGAGAGTTGTTGCCGGTGTAGGTATGCCACAAGCGAGTGCTGTGCAAATTTGTGCGCAGGCCGCAAAAAAATTGGGAAAAACAATTATTGCCGATGGTGGAATTAAATATTCTGGTGATATCGCAAAAGCCATCGGGCTTGGTGCGAACACGGTGATGATCGGTAATTTACTTGCTGGCGCGGATGAGAGCCCTGGCGAATCGATTTTGTATCAAGGTCGCAGTTATAAGTCGTATCGTGGAATGGGCAGTATGGGAGCCATGAAGATGGGCTCACGCGATCGTTACTTTCAGTCCGACGTCGACGAAAATGACAAATTGGTTCCAGAAGGAATCGAAGGCCGTGTGCCTTATCGCGGGTCTGCAGGAGCTATTGTTCATCAATTGATTGGTGGTTTAAGATCGGGCATGGGCTATGTGGGTGCAAAAGATATTCCCGCTCTGCAAGATCGCGCGCAGTTTGTAAAAATCAGCGTGCAAGGTTATCGCGAATCTCATGTGCACGATGTGGCGATCACCAAAGAAGCGCCGAACTACAGACTGGAATAGCAGGCCCCAACGTCATCCTGAGCGAAGTGAAAATGGGGCTCCGTCGGTCGGAAAGAATGAAACATAATATTTGTCAAGGGATAGTGCATGCAAAACGGATTTATCATTTTAGATTTTGGTTCTCAGGTGACACAATTGATTGCGCGTCGATTGCGTGAGTTTCAGGTGTTTTCCGAAATTCTTCCCTACGATGTCGATCTTAAAACCATTCAAAGTAAAAATCCCAAGGGGATTATTCTCAGTGGTGGTCCGCAGTCGGTGAACGACTCCAAAGCTCCTTTGCGTAATGTTGAGCAACTGCCAGCGATCGCCCCGGTGCTTGGAATTTGTTACGGAATGCAGCTCATGGCGAAGAGCATGGGCGGCGACGTCGAAACGGCGAAGGTGCAAGAATACGGACACAAACCCATTAGTTGGAGCGAAAGCCTCAATCAAAAAATCCCGCAAACTCATTCGGTGTGGATGAGTCACGGCGATGTGGTCAAAAAGGCGCCGCCTGGTTTTAAAATTATCGCCACGTCCGACAATCATCATCCTGCTGCGATGAAGGGCCCTAATGCCTTGGCGTTTCAGTTTCACCCCGAGGTGACACACACGGAGCACGGCGAAGATTTTTTGCATTATTTTGTTTTTGATATGTGTAAAGCCACGCCATCGTGGAATCCTGGCAATATCGTCGAACAGCTTAAAACACAAATCCAACAGCAAGTGGGAACAGGAAATGTTTTGTGCGCATTGAGTGGCGGAGTGGATTCGACAGTGGTTGCGACGTTGTGTACAAAAGCACTGGGTGCAGATCGCGTTCATTGTGTGTTTGTAAACAACGGTTTGCTGCGAAAAAACGAATTCGAAGAAGTGATGCAGAGATATAAAAAAATGGGTCTCAATGTTCACGGTGTGGACGAGGAAGAAACCTTTCTTAAAGAACTGAAAGGTAAAGTGGATCCTGAAGAAAAACGCAAGACCATTGGTCGGGTTTTTATTGAAGTTTTTGATAAAAGTATCAAGAATCTCAAGCTATCGGCAGATTTTTTAGCACAAGGAACTTTGTACCCAGATGTGATTGAAAGTATTTCTTTAAGAGGTGAAAACGTCACCATCAAATCCCACCACAACGTGGGGGGGTTGCCCGAAAAGATGAAATTAAAACTTGTAGAACCCGTGCGCGAACTTTTTAAAGACGAAGTGCGTGCCATTGGTCGACAGATGGGAATTCCTGAGGACAGTTTGGGCCGACATCCATTCCCGGGTCCAGGTCTTGCGATACGAATTATCGGCGAGGTCAATCCGCAATCTCTGAGCGTGCTCAAAGAGTGCGATGCCATTTACATTGATGAGCTTCGCAAAGCCGGTTTGTACGATAAAATTTGGCAAGCCTTCTGTGTGCTGCTCCCGATCTACACGGTGGGTGTGCAAGGCGACGCTCGCACCTACAGTCAGGTCTTAGCTCTGCGAGCGGTGACTTCGCATGATGGAATGACGGCCAACTGGTTTAGTTTTGATGCTCCCTTTTTGCAAAAAGTTTCAAACCGCATCACCAACGAAGTTCGTCAGGTGAATCGCGTTGTCTACGATGTGACGAGCAAGCCACCGGGCACGATTGAGTGGGAGTAGAATGTCTTTTGTTCACCTGCATGTGCATTCTCAGTACTCTCTTCTCGAAGCGACGTGTCTTCCTAAAAAAATAGCGGAGCGAGCGAAGAGTTTTGCAATGCCTGCCGTTGCCATGACGGATAACGGAAACCTCTTTGGCGCGATCGAATTTTTTTTCGCCTGTAAAGACGCCGGTGTTAAACCACTTATTGGAATGGACGCTTATTTGGCGCCGCACTCTCGTAAAACCAAGGGAGAGGGCAAGCCCAACTCCACACGGTTGGTTCTTCTTGCGCAAACGTATAAAGGCTACCAAAATCTTTGTCGCTTAAGCAGTCTTGGTTACCAAGAAGGTTTTTATTACAAACCTCGCATTGATTACGAAGCTTTAAAAGACTACAACGAAGACATCATTGCTCTCAGCGGTGGTATTTATGGCGATGTGGCTCAAGCTTTTTTAAAAGTGGGCGAGGATGTGGCCATTGATAAAATCAAAGAGCTAAAAAATATTTTTGGCGATCGTTTTTATTTAGAACTCAATCGCACATGTGTTCCCGATTGGGAAAAACTCAATCCGTTTTTATTGCAAGCCGGAAAAGATCACGGCATTCGCTGTGTGGCGACCAACGATGTTCACTATCTCAATAAAGAGGATCAACTCCCGCAGGAGGTTTTGATCTGCATCGGGAGTAACAAAACTCTCAACGATCCATCGCGTTTTCGTTTAGGGAGCGAAGAATTTTATTTAAAATCATCAGAACAAATGCGTGATCTGTTTAAAGACATTCCCGAAGCCTGCGATGCCACTCTCGAAATTGCGGACCGTTGCAAAGTGGATTTTAAACTCAAAGACGCTTCTGGAAAAGCCATCTATCACTTGCCATCGTTTCCAACTGCTGAGGGAGAAACCCTGAAAGAAGAGATGGAGCGCTTGACCTTAAAAGGTCTTGAAGATCGTTTCCTCGAAGCAGAAAAACGGGGAGAAGCGGTTGAGGAATCCAAAAAGCCACAATACTTCGAGCGCCTCAAGTTCGAAATCAACGTCATCGAAAGCATGGGCTTTTTGGGATATTTTTTGATCGTTCAGGATTTTATCAACTGGGCCAAGCAAAACGACATTCCCGTAGGCCCTGGGCGGGGCTCGGGAGCCGGCTCTCTTGTTGCTTACACGCTCAAGATCACCGATCTCGATCCGGTGAGATACAGTTTAATCTTTGAGCGTTTTCTCAATCCCGAGCGTGTGAGCATGCCGGATTTTGACGTGGATTTTTGCCAAGAGCGCCGCGGCGATGTGATTCGCTATGTGACGGAAAAATACGGTTTCGAAAGCGTTTCGCAAATCATCACCTATGGACGTCTCCAGGCGCGAGCCGCAATTCGCGATGTGGGACGCGTGCTCGGTATGACTTACGCCGACGTCGACGTGATTTCGAAGCTCATGCCCGAAAAATTGGGACTCACCATCGAAGAGGCGCTTAAGCTTGAGCCGCGTCTTGGTGAAGCCATGGAAGCCAATCCGCAGATCAACACGTTGATGGATCTCGCACAGAGAATCGAGGGGCTTGTTCGGCACGCAGGAATTCACGCTGCGGGTGTGGTGATTGCTGATGGCCGTCTGGTCGATCATGCGCCACTCTATCGGGGCGCCGAGGGCGAAAACGTCCTACAGTACGATATGAAGCACGCCGAAAAAATCGGCCTTATCAAATTCGATTTTTTGGGTTTAAAAACTCTCACGCATATTCAAGACACGCTTCGCCTGATTCTTAAAAATCGGGACAAACAGATTACGCCGCAGGAAATTCCGCTCAGTGATTCCCATATCTACGAACTCATGTCGAGCGGGGATTCTGCAGGGGTGTTCCAGTTTGAAGGCGATGGCATCACCGATGCACTGAAAAAAATCAAACCGACCTGTTTTGAAGACATTATGGCGATCAATGCCCTTTATCGCCCAGGTCCGATGGATATGATCCCGGACTACACCAAGCGCAAACACGGTGAAGCCAAGGTGACCTATTTGTTTCCGCAACTGGAAGAGATTCTCAAGGAAACCTACGGGATTATTATTTATCAAGAGCAAGTGCAGTTGATTGCTTCAAAAATCGCATCCTATTCTTTGGGTGAAGCCGATTTGCTTCGCCGAGCGATGGGTAAAAAGATTGCCGAAGAAATGGCTCAACAAAAAGATCGTTTTGTTTCTGGAGCTATAAAAAACGGTTTTGATCAAAGAAAGTCGGAAGAACTTTTCGAATTGATGGCCGAGTTTGCAAACTACGGATTTAACAAATCCCACTCGGCGGCCTATTGTGTGATCGCCGCGCAAACAGCGTGGTTAAAGTACTATTATCCTGTCGAATTTTTTGCAGCCCTTCTCAGCACGGAAATGTCGGACACCGATAAAATTGTAAAGTACATAAAAATTTGCCGCCGTCGTGGCATCGAAATCCAACCACCGCATGTGAGTTTTTCGGATTACAAATTCAACGTCAAAGGCGATGTGATGTACTACAGCCTTGGGGCGATTAAGGGCGTGGGGGAAGCGGCTGTATTGGCCATTCTCGAGGCCCGCGAATCCCTTCCCGAAAAAAAGTTCTCAAGTCTTCAGGAGTTTTTCGAAACTGTGGATCTTCGTCGCGTGAACAAAAAAGTGGTGGAGTGTTTAATCAAAGCCGGAGCATTGGACGGTTTTGGATATCACCGAACACAAATGTTTCAGGAGCACGAAAAAATCTTGGACATGGTCGAAACCAAACGACGGGATCTCGAAGTGGGTCAAGAATCCCTCTTTGCAATGATGGATGAAGGCAAGCCCGAACAGATCGAACTTCCCGAGGTCACTCCTTGGCATCGCATGGCGCAGTTGGGATTTGAAAAAGACGTCTTGGGATTTTATCTCAGCGATCATCCCCTCAATGGCTACGAAGCGGTGTCGCGCGCGTGGACCGATGGTGTGATTCAGGATCTTAAAAACTTTTCTCACAAAAAGAAAGTGTCGCTGGTGGGCTTGGTGACGGATCGTCGCGAGATCATCACAAAAAAAGGCACACGAATGGCCTTTTTACAGCTCGAAGATTTGGGAGCGGTGGTCGAGGTGATTGCCTTTCCAGATATTTATGCCAAAGCGGAACTTCTTCTTAAACAAGATCAGCCTCTACTTCTGACGGGTGTCTTGGAGAAAGACGGGGAGTCGCAAAAAATCATTCTCGAAAAAGTGGAGCTTCTCAATGTCATTCTCCAGCGTGCCCCACGTGCGATTCTTAAAATCAATGGAGAATTCATGGCAAAAATGGATAAACTTCAAGAAAAACTGAAGGCTTTCCCAGGCGAGACTCGACTTTCGTTCGAAATTGATCTTCCCGACTTAGAAAAGCGAGTGTTATTAGATATCATAGAGCCTAAGGGAGTCACACTCAGCCATGATTTTTTTGAATCCATCCAAAACGAAGTCGGATCGACGAAATTTATTGAAGTGCGGCTTTAAGCTTCTCTTCCTCAACAGCATTGGTGTTCCTGCCTTAGCCGCAGACACAAAAAATCGCGCCACCATTCTTCCGTTAATCACATTCTATAGCACCCTCGAAGAGGGCGAAGTTTACAACTGGTGGGCCGAGAATGATTCCTTAGGCGACATGAACAAACTGTCAGATCTTTTCTACACAGCGCTCAATAACAATCCTCTCTCGCGCTGGCAGTATTTTACCTCGGACGAGTTGGTGAAAGACAAAGACTCGCGCTGGCACGTCAGTGTGCTCACAGATCCGCTCAAGATCGAATATGCAAAATTTAGAAAAGCTGGTTTAGTGGTGAGTGGCGATGTCAAAGTGACGGCCAGTCCGATCTTGGCCTCCGGAGTTCGCATGACTCAGCATCTCGAGATCTTGCGCGTGAAGAACGGTGAAAAAATAGGGGAGTCTCTTAAAATCACAGATATTCCCCGCTATCAGTATGATCAAATGCTCAACTCGACGGTTAAGCATTCGCAGGAGTTTATATTAACGGCTTTTTCTGATCTCAATGAAAAAATCGAGGCCTATCAGCCATCAATAAAAAAAACAGAGAGTGCCAATCTGGTTTTGACAGGAGCGCTCACCAATCAGCAGCTCGAGGCCTTTAAGCAGCGTTTGCAAAAGATGATCAGTACGATCAAAGGATTTCAGACTCTCTCCTTAGAGCGCGAACAAGTTGTTCTGCTGATTGAAGGCGTAGACAGTGAGACTTTGGCCCAGGCTTTAAGTCATACAGAGTGGAAAGCGTTCCGAACCCAAGTGATCAGCACCGACTCAAAGCAAGTCGTGTTTGATGTGAAAGCGAGAACAAGTGTCCTCTAAATCAATGATTCTTTTTTTTAGTCTTCTCCTTTTTGTTTCTGGCTGCTCCGTGATCCACGTGAAAGACCGCTCGGAGCCCACCATCAAACGAAATTCAGACACTATGTTTTCAGCGCGAACCCTCGATGGCGAAATGCGCCGACGCATTGTCATCCTTCCCTTTTTAAATATCAGCTCGTATCCCAACGATGAGGTGGCACAAGAATCGCGTTCGTACTTTTTGTCACTCATCGAAAAAGCAGATGGAGCTGTTATCACAGATTGGCAATCCATCGGACTTCAGAATATTGAGGACTATAAAAGCGGTGCTTCTTATAAGATGCCCGAGATTATCAAAAAAATTAAAAACTCTGGAGTGCACGCCATTCTGGTGGGCACAGTTAAGGATCTTCGCACTGGGAAAAAAGGAGATTCGGTGGGGATCTTCCGTCGCGTCAGAGCAGACATCAAAGCCGTCGTAGAACTCAAGATCATTTCCGTGCGCAGTGGACAGGTGATGTCCACTGAGACACAGGACTCCGATCTCAGCGAAAAAAGCACTCGCATCGCTCAACGATCTTATTTAGATCGCGATATGAAGGACGATCCTTCCGCTGTGCGATTTGTCGTCGAAACAGCCTTTGAAAAAACCATTCCTGGCTTATTTGCCACTCTTAAAAGATTCTCGTGGGAAGGCCGCGTCGCCCTTATCAAAGGGGAAAGAGTTTACCTCAATGCCGGTCGTGTTTCGGGCCTACAGATTGGCGATCTGTTGCGCATTGTGGAACATCAAGAGGAAGTTTTTGATCCCGAAAACAGTCGATCGATTGGCAGCATTCGTGGGCGCATGAAGGGCACAGTCGAAGTGATCAGCTACTTTGGCGAAGACGGCGCAGTGACGCAAGTTCACTCCGGTTCCGGTTTTAAAGAAAATGATTTGGTTGAGTTTTACTAAGACCGCTTGGAATAGACAAAAATGGACTCAGTTTGGTACACGCTAAAAGTCTATTTCTAGTAAATAGATGAATGTTTTATGCAAAGAAAAATAATCTCATTTACACTAAAATAAGTATCTAATTTTAGATGTGGGGGCTAGCCATGAATTTATCTTTAAAACACATAACTCTACTTATTTTATTTTCTACTTTTGCGGATATAAATGCCGCTGAACTTACTGATGCTGAAAAACAAATTAATTTTTTAAAGGGTATATCATCAACTTGTTATTGGGTCGACGGGGTTGGCAAGTCAGGAATAGATCAGGTCTACGCCAATAAAACAAATGTGGGTGGTGCGGCTGTGATTTGTAGTGGTACGCTCCAATGTCGAGCTGATAAAAGCGCAATCAAGGCGATTGATTCGAGTTTTCCTGGGACATACTGGCCCATCATTTATTTTGAAGATGTAACGTGCATTGGCGAAAAACTAACGAGTGGACGTGTGAAGTGTGGCGCAAATGGTGACGCCATGGACTGTTTGAGAAGCTCAATGGGACATAAGAAGTTAACAGTGGATCGCAAAAATGAAACTCAGTTTATCGTCAGTCCCTCCAACCCAGCGATTCACCCTGCTAATTTCGAAAAAGTGAATGTATCAAAATAGGAGACTCAACGATGAAGAATGTTCTTTTTTTTATAATAAGTTTTAGTACACTGCAAATTTCTGCAGAACCGGGACAACTGACATTCTACGGAAAGTTGATGTCCTTCAACGCGAACGATGCCACCATTCAAACTGAAAACAAAGCAAATGTGATTGTGCCAAGAAATTCTGTAGAACCCAATGTTGAAGGAGTTTTGGTGGGGAGAGGCATGGTCAAGGCCCATGTGTCCTTTGAGGATTTTTTAATGCTGAATCCCAAGATGAATGAGCTTTACAAAAAGTCACAGCAAAAACAGAGTCATTAAAAAGACCTCTGCGGAGAGGGGTGTCTCATCTTGAGATCATTTGATCATTTATTTGCGTCAGTTCGCCACACTCGGTTACTATTATAAATATATCTTCGGGGGTGAAGATGCGTAAAATCATTTATTTAATCAGTTCTTTTTTAGCACTAACACTTTTGGCCTTGGCCTTTCAAAACTTCTCGTTACAACCACAGCCCATGGAAATCACCAAGGACCAAGACGAAACGTTTGCCGATCTTGCGAAGGCCGTTAAAAGTTCCGATGATGAGCACGCCGAGAAGCGCGCGGCCCTTAAGGAACCAGAAACGACGTCTTCCGGAGGACGAGCCATCAATTCCATACAGCACAATCCTGGCGAGGTGTACGAAGGCGGCCCTGTGTCCGTAGACCTCAGCGACGACTCTCTCAAGCAATAGAGGCCATCTGGAGGCGTTTGCTTCCGTGGCCTTCCAGGCCTTTTCAATAAAACTTGGACACCTGTGTCGCTTTTACAATTTCTTAAAACTGTCCTCTTTTTTACAAATTTTCATGCTATAAGGTCCTTTCTAAAGCGTTCTCAGCTCACCAAACACAGAGGACGCACGAAAGTGAGTTTCTGTGGAGTCTGTTGTCGATTCGTCTTTTTTAGGATTGGGTGTCCCCTCTCCTTTTGTAAATCATCTTTTAACGATGGGTTTTAAAGAGCCCACGGATATTCAAAAATCAGCGATCCCCGAGCTGCTCAATGAAACACGAGATTTTATTGGCATGGCCTCAACAGGAACCGGAAAAACGGGCGCCTTCGCCATTCCGCTGATCGAAAAAATTGAAGACGGTCTTAAGCACCCACAGGCTTTGGTTTTATGCCCGACGAGAGAGCTTGCACAGCAAGTCGCAGGACAGATCGAACAGATGGGAAAATATCGTAAAATTAAGACGGCCTTAATTTACGGTGGATCAAGTTACCAAACACAAATCCGTGCGCTCAAAGGTGGAGCACAGATTGTGATTGCCACTCCAGGACGCTTGATCGATCTGATGGATCAGGGCCTTTTAAATCTCGACAAAATTAAGTATTTAGTACTCGACGAAGCGGACGAAATGTTATCCCTTGGTTTTCAAGATGCTTTGAATACAATTTTGAAAGCCATGCAGGCACTGCGTGACGAAAACGAACAGCGCATTTGGTTATTCTCGGCGACAATGAGCCAAGACGTTCAGCGAATCACCGATCGTTATCTTAAAAATCCAATCGTTGTTAAAAAAACCACTGGCAAACAAGTGACCGAAGACATCGAGCAATCTTACATCTTTGTAAACAGCAAAGATAAGCTCGAAGTTCTTAAGCGGATTTTATTGCAACATAATAATTTTTACGGCCTGATTTTTTGCCAAACGCGAGGAGAATCGGGTGATCTCGCCGAGTATCTCAACAAAATGGGTTTCCGCACCGAAGCGATGCACGGGGAAAAATCACAAAACGAACGTGAGCGCATTTTAGAACAATTCCGTTCGCGCAGTTTGCAAATTGTCACCGCCACTGACGTCGCCGCTCGAGGAATCGACGTGAAAGATCTCACGCATGTGATCAATTGGTCTTTGCCGTGGGATGTAGAAACCTATATTCATCGCATCGGTCGCACAGGTCGTAATGGACAAAAAGGAATTGCACTCAGTTTTGTGAATCCTTCGCAAATGACTCTTCTTAAAAAAATCGAAAAAATCACGCGTCGTGAAATCAGTAAGATGGTTCCACCATCGATCGACGAAATTCAGCAAAGTTTGATGGACAACATGTATTCGCGTATCGAAAAAATGATTGCCAATGAGCGTTTGGCTGAGCGCCTTAAAGCCTATTCCGAAAAGCTCGAAGTGCCGGAGTGGTTAAAAGCTCTCGATCACGAGACGCTGATGACTATTTTTGCAAGCATTCATGTTCCTGATTTTTTCCGTCATCAATCGATTCAAGAGCCACAGAAGGAAGCTTTCCGCGATCGCGAAAGATTCCGCCCACGCGGGCGCAGCGGTGGTGGAGGATTCGGTGGTGGTCGTCCGCGTCGAGAAGCGGGTGGCGGTGGCGGTTACGGACGACGTGATGAAGCACCTCGTGGAAGAGATCGTGACGAGGGTGGCGGTGAAGGTCCTCCACGTCGTCGTCGAGACGATCGCAATGAAGGCGGCGGTCGCAGCAGTGGCGGCGGAGCCGGAGCCGGTCGAAAAGCTAAATTTCGCCGTTAAGAATCATTCCTAAAAACTCTGACTCATGAGTCAGAGTCATAAGATTAAATTATTATTTCTGAGTGACCTAACGCCTCTGGTCTAAGAGGCTGCCTGGTCATTTTGCGTTTCCACTATTCCCTTGCAAACCTAGCCACATTTTTATTATTCTCGATCGAATCGAAAAAAGCATCATCCGTTGGGGGTCTTGCATTTGCTGAATATAAACGAGGTGCATTATGGTATTTGAGTCAATTGGCAAACACGGAAATCATGAGCAAGTTGTTTTTTGTCACGACCCCGAAGTTGGGTTAAAGGCGATCATTGCTATTCACAACACCGCACTTGGCCCAGCCCTTGGCGGAACTCGCATGTGGACATACAAAAGCGAGCAAGAAGCTTTGATCGATGTCTTAAGACTTTCAGAAGGAATGACGTACAAAGCATCGGCCGCAGGTCTTAACTTGGGCGGTGGAAAAGCTGTCATTATCGGCAATCCTAAAACAGACAAGACGGAAGCGCTTTTTAGAGCCTTTGGTCAATTTGTCAATTCTCTGAACGGCCGTTACATCACAGCCGAAGATGTCGGCACGACAGTGAAAGACATCGAATATATTTACATGGAAACACCGTGGGTTACAGGCATTCCAAAAAGTCTTGGTGGATCAGGTGATCCATCTCCCTATACAGCGCATGGTGTGTTGATGGCTATCAAAGCCAGCTGCAAAGAAAAATTAGGCACAGATGTGCTTCGCGGAGTTCGTATTGCTGTGCAAGGATTGGGCAATGTGGGATCGCACTTAGTAAAATATCTTAAAGACGAAGGAGCTGAGTTAACGATCACAGACATCGACGAAGCCAAAACGAAAAAAATTGCTGAACAGTTTGGCGCCAAGACCACAGCGCCTGATGATATTGTTAAAGTGGAATGTGAAGTTTTTGCGCCATGTGCATTGGGAGCTGTGATCAACGATCAATCTCTTGAACAGCTGCGCTGCAAAGTTGTCTCTGGCGGAGCCAACAACCAACTCTTAGAACAAAGACATGGAACGGCTCTCAAGGAGATGGGGATTCTCTACGCTCCAGATTTTGTGGCCAATGCCGGCGGACTGATGAATGTGTTTGTGGAACTCGAAGGCTACTCAGTGGATCGCGCTCTCGAAAAAACAACGCGCATTTACGACAATATGCTCGAGATCTTCGAAATGGCTAAAAAAGAAAACATTCCCACCAACGAAGCAGCCATTCGCCATGCGAAAGCGCGCGTTGAAAAAATTGGTCGTCTTAAAACCAAGCACCAAGGAAAATCATACCGACCGTTTACAACTCTTAAAGAAGTTTATCAGCGCTAAGGAGCCACAGTGAGTGATACATTGACCGAAAAATTAGTTTATTGGATTCAAAAAATCTTTTGGCCGCTCGTGGGTCTCGCTGTTGTGGCGATTGTCGTGAGCTTTGTTTTAAATTACAAAAAAGGTCAGGACTTTAAAAAAATCAGTAAAGCTCAAGATGAGCTTTTTGTAATTCGTAAAGACGTCGAAAAAATTGCCGCCGAGCTAGAGCCAAAAGAAGATCCCAAAAAAGCAGCGAAGCCAGAGGCTGCTAAAGAAAAGCCAAAACAAAGCCCAGAAGTGCTCGAGAAATCATACTCAGCCGTGGTTGAAAAGTTGCAGGCCTATATCAAAGCCAATCAGGGGACACAACCTGCCGTTGAAGCTGCTTTGCTTGTGGCTGAACTCACCCAAGAGTATAACAAAACCGATATGGCCATCGATGCTCTGAATACGTCTCTTAAAGGTCTTCCTTCCGATTTATTTCTTTTTGGCGTTGGCCAAACGGAGCTTGGCAACATTTACGCGAAAGTAAACAAATGTCTCGAAGCGGCTCAGGCTTGGGAAAAAGTAATTGCCGAAAAAAACCATAGCTACCTTGCCGGCAATTTACGTTTAAAAGCGGGGATCTGCTACGAAAAGCAAACCCAACTCGATAAGGCCGAAAAGCTGTATCAAGAAGTGGTGGACAAAGAGCCCACGTCTTTTGCAGGACGCACAGCCAAAAAATTTCTTCTCCATCTTAAATATTTAAAATCAAAATCCATGGCGACCGGAGCGACGCCAAGTCCTGCGAATGGTTAAAATTTTTGGTGTCGTCTTATTCTTAGGTTTATTGGGTTGTTCGACGGCCAAAAATAATAAATTATCGCGCTGGAAGCCCGCCGAGCTGACCCGCTCCTGGTCACGCACGACCGTTGACGATGCTTACATTGGCTATCGTCATCCTGCGGTGATAAGCCCACTTGTTAAAAAAGATCTTGTGATCACTGGGAATTCGGTGGACGGCATCAAGGCTTTTGATCCGAAGTTGGGGCATGAAAAATGGAATTTTGCTGTCAGAAACGGCACCGAAGCTGTATCGATCGATGACAAAATGGGCGTCTATTTTGGCGCCAATAACGGTCAGTTTTACCATATCAATGGCGAAACAGGTCGTGTTGTATGGAGTTTTCCGATGGGAGCCGAGTCTGTTTCGGCGCCCTTGATTCAAGGAAACTTTATTTACCACATGGCAATCAACGGAACTCTTTACTGTTTAGAAAAAGAAACAGGTCGCGTGATCTGGGTGAAGTCGCGCACACCCAAAGACACAGTCACCGTGCGCGGAACCACGCAGCCGACGTTTTTTGACGGCAAGGTTGCTGTCGGTTACAGCGATGGCTACTTTGTTGCCTACACCGCAGTGGACGGAGCCGTGGCGTGGGAAAAGCAACTGGGTGATAGCAAAAAATTTAATGATGTGGATGCAAACCCAACAGTCTCCGATTTTTGTTTGCTAGTATCGAACGTGAGTGAAGCCCTCTTTTGTTTAGACAAAGCCTCGGGGAATATTCTCTGGCGCTTGGACGAGGGAGGATCTTCTCACTCCACCGCGGTTGTCGGGGAGACTGTTTTTTACTCGCTTGAGCATGGGATATTAAAGATTGATCTCAAATCCGGAAAAATTAAAAAACGTTTTGATATTGATAAAAAATGGGGCATCGCAAGCGGCGGGGTGCCTTACAAAAACTGGCTTCTTTTTGGTCTTTCCGAAGGGCCATTGGTTTTGATGGATCAGGAAACAGGACAATGGGTGGACACCTTTTATCCAGGGCGTGGGATTTCGATTGCGCCCTCTGTTTTGGCCAATTCCGGGGACGTTTTTATTATTTCCAATCAGGCCAATATTTATAAGCTGAATGTTCAAGTTCAAAGGCCGCGCAAAAAAGGATTTTTCTAAAAAATGCGAAAATTATTGGCACTTCTCTGTTGTTTTATCTGGATATCAGCCTGCACCACAGGCCAGTGTAAAAGAGATGGAACTCCCGTGCTGACAAACGACGAAATTAAAACCATTTCTGAACAGGAACTGGCCAATGAAATCATTTTGATTGGCAAATCGGATCAGAGTCTGCAGTGCGGCTACAATGTGGGAATGACAATCGAGCAAATGGGCAAAGAGTTAGTTGATATCCGAATTATCAAGACCGAGAAGCGCCATGACGGCCTCATGCGTATTCAGAGCTGCGGAGCCCCTACAGGGATGATGAATGTCTATTCCATCTACCGTAAAGACGTCAAAAAGGCGGTCAAGATGGGCTATAAAGTATTGGACAGCACGAAGTGATTCATGAACAATAAGAGTTATGGGTAGACTCGAAAATTTACAACCGTCAGTATTGCCAGGAAAATTTAAAAAAGAAGGTGTTCATAACGTGTACACCTTTGATAATAAAATGATGAAGGAACTTCATTTAAAACCAATTCATCAACAATTTTTGGAATTAAGTAAAGGCTCATATTCCATCAAAGAAATCTGCATGTTTATTTACGACCGCTATAAAGACTTTAGCTTTACCGATCTCTACTTGCAGATCGACAGTTGGGCGGCGCAGGGGGTTTTTAAAAACTCCGAAGAAATCAGCGATGCCATTCATTACAAAAAAGAAAGCACCAAAGCCCCTGTTTTTTTAAAACCCCTCAGTGCCGAAGAGCTCAACATGCATCTTCGCAAAGTGAGTTTGTTTTCGAATCTTCCACCGGCACTTATCCACTCGATTGTTGTGGCTTCATCACAAAAAAGCTACAAAGCAGGCGATGTCATTATTAAGAGAGACTCCATCGGAGAAGACTCATACGTGGTCCTCGGTGGCTCTGTGGGTGTTTATTCGGATTTCGAAAAGGGCGAGTTGATTGCGACTTTACCGGCACTGAGTGTTTTTGGAGAAAGCGCCGCCGTCAATAATAAAAAAAGAACAGCTGATGTTGTCGCCATGGGCGATTGTCAGATTCTGATTGTGAATCTTAAAAAAATCATTGAGCCTCTTGACGGTTCGGATCTCAATAAAAACATCCGCGTCCGCTTGGTTTTTAGTCAATTGATGAAGACCCATCCTATTTTTCGCAGTTTTCCAGGAGATGTGATTCAAATGTTACTGGGTTCCTGCAAAGTAGAAAAAGCAGAGGCGCATAAAACGATTTTGCAGCAAGGTGAAAAAGGAAAAAACTTTTATTTTATCCTTTCGGGTGCCGTGCAAATCGTTAAAGATAAAATGCCCGAAGCCCGCCTGACCGTGGGCAGTTATTTTGGCGAAGTGGGTGTTTTGCAAAAACAAACGCGAACAGCCTCGGTTGTCACTGAAACGGATTGCACTTTTTTGGTCCTGTCTGAGAGAAATTTTATTGGTCTTCTGGCAAGTAACTTTGTGCTCGCCTTAGAGATCGAAAGAGAGATTGCTCAGCGCACACAAGCCAAGGCGCAGCTTTGGCCCGAGTTTTTGGAAAACACCGATGGCGAAATCACAACAGAAATTACTGGCACCATCGAAATTTTTAATGATTACGATTTTTCTTTGCACGCCACGGATTCTTAGTCATGAAAAACAAAACTCATTTATCTGATTTTGAAGAGATTCTCAAACAATTGACGGAAACGCCGTCGGGTCGAAGAGTTTTTCTCGCTTTGATTCCGTTATTGATGGCCAGTTGTGCAACAACCGAAAAATCACGATTTCGCGAGGGTAGCAATGCAGGGCAGGCCGCAGCCTTAACAGTCGAAGAAGAACGAAAGATGACTTTGCAAGTTCTTCCGGAGATGAAAAAAGATTATCCAAAGTTGCAAGATTCTCAGATGCAATCTTATGTTTCACAATTGGGGCGAAAAATTTCGACCTCAAGCCAGTTGGAAGGAAATCCTTACGCCTATAACTTTACGGTCGTGGATGTGGGGATGGTGAATGCCTTTGCCTTACCGGCAGGAACGGTGTTTGTAACGGCGCCATTAATAGCAATGGCCGACAGTGAGGCAGAACTCGCGGGAGTTATCGGTCACGAAATAGGCCATATACAAGCCCGCCACACAGCCGAGCGAATTTATGAAACGCAAAGAACCAACAATACATGGTATGCCGTGGGCGGTGGTTTGCTTGGGGGCGTGCTTGGTTACGGAGCCGGAAAAATGCTTTGCAAACCGAAAGATAAAAAATGCCTTCAAAATGCGGCGCTCGTAGGTGCAGGAGCTGGAGCCGGTGGCGCTTTGTTGATTCAAAAGTATCGCTTTATGGCCAACTCCCGAGAAGACGAAATGGAAGCCGATCGTATTGGTTTTCGCACTTCGGTTCGTGCGGGATATGATCCTGTGCATGTGGGTTTGTTTTACGAAAAACTTTTAAAGATGGAAGAAAAAGGAAAATCGGGAGCCAACCCAGTGATGGCTAGTTTGGCCGATGCCATGAGCACTCATCCACCGAGCAAAGAGCGCGTGCAGCAAATGCGAGAGTTGGCACAAGCCAATCCCAAGCAAGGAATGATTACGAGTGATGATTTTAATCAAATTCGTGAAAAAGCGCGCCAGATCGCCAAAAGATCCATGAAAGGCTAAGATGCATTCTGTAGAAATGATCGATCAAAAACTTCGTAAGGTGGCTGACTTTCCAAAGCCAGGAATTCAATTTTTGGACATGAGTCCTGTGCTGGCCGAAAAGGGCATTTTTAAAAGTCTCATCTCCCACCTTTGCAAACCCTACCAGGACCAGAAGATTGATAAAATCATTGCCATGGAATCCCGTGGATTTGTTTTAGGCGCGGCGATGGCTCAGCAAATGGATTGCGGTTTTGTGATGGTTCGAAAAAAAGGAAAACTGCCTGGGCCCACACTGTCGGTGAGTTACGCCTTGGAGTATGGAACAGATCAGCTTGAAATTTTACCACAAAGTATTTCCAGCGGAGAGTCTGTACTGATTGTCGACGATGTTTTAGCCACCGGCGGCACGGCCGCAGCAACGTATCAGCTCTGCGAAAAACTAAACGCCAAAATTTTTGGGTTTTGCTTTTTTATCGAAATCGATTTTTTAAAGGGCCGAAATAAACTCAAAGCCCCCGTTCAGAGCCTGTTGATTAAATAGCCCACCGTCAGTAGTCATGCCGTCATCCCGAGCGAAGCGGAGCTACACTCTGGACGATAGTCGATGTTTGACGTTGCCACCTACACGCCAAGGATCTGCGGTGCTAATCTGAATTCTATGAAAAAATATTTTGCTCTTTTTTGTATTTGTAGTCTTGTTGTAAACTGTTCGACTTCAAAAAAAGTAGATTCAGATGAGTTAAAAATCATTGTGGACGTGGGTGACGTGCAAGTGGATGGTACGATGATTCAGATCCCAATGAACGTCAAGTGCGTCGAGGGTGCAAAAACCACCACATTGCAAATCGGCGAGCTTACAAAAACATTTCCGTGCGGAGAAACTCAAAGTTTTGAGTACATGCATTCCTTTCCCAAAGAGGAGATGAAGGAGCGTCGAGCAAAAAAATCAAACTATGTTTTGCGCGCTCGATTTTTTCATGAAGAGAAAAAAGATAAAACCCTCACTCAGGTGTTAGTGGTGGTCAGTTACAAAGACTATCAAGCAAAGCTCGAAGTGCATCAGGGGATGACATCGATGAAAAACATGGATGGCACATTTTCGGATCTCCTGGCGCACGGGCAATGCTCCGAGGGGAGCACTGTGGAACTCGAAGTCTTTGACGACGCTCGAGGTGTGAGTCTCGAAGAGGACAGCACGCCCTGTAGTGAGACAGGTTTTTCCTTCGCCACACGTCGCCCTGGTAAAATGAAAAAAGGAATGCGACTCTTGATCCGACAGATTAAGGACGAAAAGGCTATCGCCAGCTACGAAGTCGTGCTATTTAACTAAAGACATGATTTTAAACTTACTTTTTATTTCTGTATTTTCATTTTGTGAGCTGGGGCCGGAAACTCTGATTAAGCCTTTTTTTCAGCAAGTGCAGCTCAATCAAACAGTGTTATTTGAGCCCGTAGCCGGGCATCAGTTCAATCTCAAGAGCCCCAATCAATGCGGTCAGGGACGTTTATCGCAAATCACTGAGCAACGAGCTGAGTGTGAGATGACTGTTTCTGGGCAGCAGAAGATTGAATTATTTGTTTGTGATGACCAGAAAAGCTTCTGTAAGCGCGAGGAGCACATGCTTTTTGTCGCAGGCCCATCAGGTCTAAAAAATCAACTCAACGAATGGTTTTTTCGTTTCCAAAATTTATTTGGAAACGGTGCTAAAACAAAATAATTTATTTTTTTGTCGCAGCCCAATAGTCTCTGGCGTATTCGATCGCAAAATAGCTAAAAATAATATCTGCACCGGCGCGCTTAATACTTAACAGGGCTTCGTCGCGAACAGCCTTTTCGTTGATCCAGCCCTTTTCTCCCGCGGCTTTAACCATTGCATATTCGCCACTGACATTGTAGGCGGCGATGGGGAGTGTGCTGTGCTGTTTAAATAATCGGATGATATCGAGGTACGGGAGTGCGGGTTTGACCATCACGATGTCGGCGCCCTCGGCAATATCAAGCTTTAATTCTCGCAAGGCTTCACGGGTGTTAGCTGGGTCCATTTGATATGTTTTTTTGTCACCCGAGCGAGGAGCCGAATCCAAAGCCGAGCGAAAGGGGCCGTAAAAGCTCGAAGCGTATTTGGCGGTATAGGAAAGAATTCCTACGTTCTTAAAATCTTTTTGATCAAGTGCAAAACGAATATTTTTAACTCGTCCGTCCATCATATCCGAAGGAGCTACAAAATCAGCACCCGCTTCGGCATGAACCAAAGACATTTTTGCAAGCACTTGTACGGTTTCGTCATTGAGGATTTCTCCATTTTTCAAAATGCCATCGTGACCATCACTTGAAAATGGATCAAGCGCAATATCCGTAAACACGACCAAATCAGGAAAATGCTTTTTGATCTCGCGAATTGTTTTGGGCACCAAACCTTTTGGATTGAGCGCTTCGCTGGCGGATTCGTTTTTGAGTGAGTCCTCAATTTTTGGAAAAAGCACAAGTCCTGGGATTTGTAATTTTTCAAGTTCTTCGCAAACCTTTAAAAGCTCGTCGATCGAATAACGAAACTGTCCCGGAAGAGCAGAGATGGGTTGTTTTTGTTTTTGTCCTTCGACAATAAAAACTGGATAAATAAAATCAAAAGGAGAGAGAAGAGTTTCTCGTACAAGATTTCTCACAGCAACTGTTTGGCGATTGCGACGGGGGCGTGACAACATTAGTTTCTCACATTCGTGCTTTCAAAGATTTTATCAGCCGACTGCTCAACAAAACCGTTGTAAAGTTTCCCACCCACCGGGAAACGATGAGCAAATTCATAATAACAAGCGGGTATCTCAAAAGTTCCATCGGCGAAGGGCACTTTCACTGCCTCTGCTAAAATCGAAGACTGCTCAAGGCCAATGGCCTGAGTCCCCTTAATTTCCCCGCCACTGGTATTCAGCCGAAAGCCGGCTTGTTTAAGGGCGGTATTGACCTCGGTGAGATTGTGAAGAGATTTGAGCTCATTCACTAAAACAGTAAAATGATTCACCCGAAAGCCGAAGGCCGACATCCACGCGGCGTATTCGCTCTCCTGAAGGAGAGATTGATAATCGGTATAAGTCACCTTCCACGGACGGCCGCTGATGCAAAAGTCGTCTTTCTGAGCAAGGGAAAAATCCATTTGTTCGATGAGCGAACGAATGATTTTTTGCGTGGGCTCGGTCATTTGTTCGGTGAGGAGTTCGCTGATAAAAACTTTTGGCATTTTTGCATCAGCATGTTCAAAGTGTTCGGCGTAAAGCTTTTTCACTTTAAAATGATACTCACCTTTTTTACTATAGCCGTTTTTGACAAAAAATTGTGAAAGAGCTTTTAAACCAATGCGTGGATCGTTATAGGTTCGAAAAGCAACGTGATCGTTAATGACTGTTTCGTTTCGCTTTTTAAAAACATCAAACACCTTAAGAACACTGGGATTGAGGGTGGTGTAATCCACCCACATTTTTTCAAAAAGCGTCGAAACAGTCATGGGCACCTCAGAGATTAATGGTTCGAAATCTTTCTACCATTGAGAGGTTGGGTGGGTCGACTGTTAGCTGCAAATTTAGAACGGAAGGCCAAGATTTGTTCTTTGGAAAGCTCAGTCGGTGTATTGAAAACAATCCAATCCACGCCTTCGGTGCAAGGAGGCGAAGTGAGCGATCCTTTGTAGCTGTAATGAGTTTTTTGCGGAGGAATAAGGAGGTTAGCGTCAAACGTCATGCCCGCAGGAGTGGGGTTTATAAACTGAGCCCAAACGTCGTTGAGGAGGCTGTTTTCACGACCTTCGATCGCAAAAATAGAAAGCGCCGCCATGGTTTCGCCACTGACTGCTTTATGGATAAATTGAATCTCCATGCTCATCGCATTTTTGCTCAATTGGTGTTCACTCGGAGAATGGAACTCGATGCGCTCTAAATTAAAAACTTTGCCATTGAGTAAAAGCTGATTGCCGCCAGTGATTTTAAGATGTGGCACGGGAGACGTTAAGTCGGCCACAGCAGGAACAGCTGTGTAGCTAAAATCCATGCGAGGTGCTTTTTTGGAAGGTTTTCTCCATGCGAGGTTGATTGGGGATTGTTTTTTGCCAGTGGCGCAAAGAGCATTTCCGGGATTGAGCATGGCCCAATTTTCGGCAGCCTTTTCTCCCTCATAACCCCATGCGAATGCAGGAGATGGAATTGGATCAGCGGATGCTGAAGGTTGTGGTGAAGCAGGCTCTTCGACTACCGCCGGTTTAGAGCTGCAAGCGTTTACGAAAATAGCCATCGTTGCTAATGTGAAAATATGTTGTAACTTCATGATGAAACTCTCCTTTTTGATTCCCCACTAGGTTAGCAGGAATGAAGGGAAGGTCTAGGTTTAAACATCAGAGAGCTAGACCTTTATCTAGACGCTCCGTCATCCTGACCGAAGGGAAGGATCTTGACGAGATCTTTCGCTTTGCTCAAGATGACAGGATATCTCAGGCTGTTTTCAAAATAGGAGCTCAAAATGGCAAAACCAGTTTACGTCGTCGGTGGAGTGCGCACACCTTTCGTCAAATCTTTTACGAACTTCAAAGAAATACCAACGCAAAAACTCCAAGAACTGAGTTTGATGGCGCTTGTGCAAAAGTATCAATTGCAAAATCAAGTGCTGGGAGATGTGGCACTCGGTGCGGTGATGAACAGTTCTAAAGAGTGGCCGATGCCGCGCGAAGCAGTGCTTTCTTCGGGACTCCATCCGTACACTCCCGCTTATTTTGTTCAACGTGCTTGCGGAACGGGCCTCGAGGCTGCTTTACAGATTGCTCTTAAAATCTCAGCAGGGCAAATCGACTGGGGCATCGCCGGCGGAGTGGACACCAATAGTGATCTGCCGCTGATGGCGTCCGAGGGACTCAAAAAAATGTTCCTGCGTTTAAACAGCGCGCGAAGTTTTACCGAAAAAATGGGAATCCTTGCTAGTTTTCGGCCCCAATTTTTAGCGCCTGTGGCACCCATGGTGGCCGAAAAACGAACGGGGTTCTCTATGGGAGAGCATTGCGAGCTGATGGTGAAAGAATGGAAAATTTCGCGTGAGGATCAGGATGAGTTGGCCTTTGTCAGTCACCAGCGGGGTGCCAAGGCCTACGACGAGGGCTTTTATGAAGATCTTATTTGCGATGTGGGTGGGTTAAAAAGAGATGGGATTTTACGAGCTGATACAAAAATAGAAAAATTAAAAACGTTAAAGCCTGCCTTTGATAAAACCTCAAGTGGAACTTTAACTGCGGGAAATAGCACACCCCTCACGGATGGCTCATCGGTTGTGCTTTTTGCAAGTGAAGAACAAGCTCAGAAAAAAAATCTCAAGCCCCTCGCTCGCTTTGTGGATGCACAAGTGGCGGCGATCGATTTTGTGGGCGGAGATGGATTACTGATGGCACCGACGGTGGCGGTCTCGAAACTCCTAGATCGAAACAATCTCAAACTGCAAGATTTTGATTTTTATGAAATCCACGAAGCCTTCGCTGGACAAGTGCTCTGCACCCTCAAAGCATGGGAAACGGATAGTTACGCCAAAAAGTACCTAGGTAAAGACAAAGCCTTAGGTTCCATCGATCGAAGCAAAATGAACATCAAAGGTGGAAGCCTTGCGCTGGGTCATCCCTTTGCGGCGACGGGCGGTCGAATTGTAGCAAGCCTTGCCAAAATTCTTTCCCAAGCAGGTGGGAAGAAGCGCGGATTGATTTCCATTTGCACAGCCGGCGGCATGGGTGTGGCGGCCATTTTAGAATCCGTTTAAAAAAAGTATTGGATTTGGACTTCTGGGTGGATGGCGAGGCGGCTTTTGTAGTAGTTGAAGCGGCGTTCTCTTTCGTGCGGGAAGCTGGGACTGAAGGTGGAAGTGAGGCCACCGTTCCATAGCCAGTTTCCACGTTGGTAGCTGTAGCTCAGACCGGTGTGGTAATAAAGGTATTCGTAATTCAATCCCCATAAGCCGACTTCTGCATGAAGAAACTTGTTTGGCTTAAGGCGAAATTCATGAAGTGTTGTGAGGTTGAGTGCGTACTTGTCATTATTTTGCGGATCCATGCGCAGAGAAAAAGGTCTTCGTGAATCTAGATAATAAAAATAGCTGACGGTGGTGTTAAAACGATAGCGGGGGAGGACGAGTTTGTTGTAAGTGAATTTAAAAGACCAGGCTTCCATTTTAAAAGTTTTAAATCCTTTGATCTGCTCGAGCTGATAGGCACAAGCATCATTGGCGATTCCCCCGTTCAGCGCTGCGCACTCACCTGCAAATTCGCTCTCTGAATTTCCATATGTTTTAAAATAACCCAGATCAAAACCAATGCGTCGCTTTTTGTCGAGATCATACGCCGCTCTTGTAGTCAGATTTATCATGCTGAAGGAATAAGTGACAAAGGGACTTGTGGCGATTGTCCAGTTGTTCGAGAGGCCATAGCCGAGATACATGGAGCCTGCACTCCATTTTCTGTCTGGCAAAACGTTATTATTGCTCGAAAGAAGGTGTCCCAGAGAATGACTTTTAAAGGCTTGGTTTTGTTTATTTTTGGGATTTGAGAGTAAATAAGGGGTGGGTGTTTTTGTTTGTTCTGCGAGGGATAAGAAGGTCAATACCAACAACTGAAGCAGCATTTGATCATTGGAGCACAGGAATTTTAGAGCCGCAAAAAAATAACAAGTTTTTGATGAATTACATAGCAAAGTCGGGGTCGCGTTTTTACAAAATGTCTTAAAAAGATAATGATAAATACGGTCTCAAGTTGACACCGAATCATCTCTTTAAGAAGAGCAAATGTTAAGAATTCATCACATAATATTACTAGTTCGCATGATAAACTATGTGTATGAATAGAAAGTATTAAATATGAGAAAAATGTGGTCCAACCTAGCAGTTTCAAAGAAGCTCTATGCTGTTGTCGGCTTGATGGCGATGTTGATTGCTGCCGAACTGCTTATTTTACATTTTGCCATGACCACACTGTCTTCTGTTCGCGCATTCGTTGTGGGTGAGGGACTCTGGTCCAAGGCACAAAAAGACGCTGTGCACAGTTTGTATCAATATGCTCTCGACGGGAATCAAAAATCGTATCAGGATTTTATGGATTCTCTGAGCGTCACACAGGGCGACCATCTTGCTCGAATCGAGTTAGAAAAACCGCAATTTGATCGCGAAATCGTGCGTAAAGGCTTTATTCAAGGTAAAAATGATCCCGTCGATATTGATCGAATGATCAATTTGCTCATACGATTTAACAAAATCAGTTATATTCAAGACGCGGTGAAAGCTTGGATTCAGGCGGATGGTTTGCTGGATGAATTAAGAATCAATGCCGATTTTATGGATCGAGTGATTCGTACAAAAGGCAAAGGCGCTCCAGAAGTTCGTGAGATCTTAAAACGAGTTGCAAAGATCAATGCGGAGCTTACAGTTGTTGAAAATGCATTCTCCTCAGCTTTGAGTGAAGGCTCTCGGTGGTTAGAGTGGTTGCTGCTCACTGTGCTCGTTCTCGTGGTCTTTACGATCGAGAGTACGGGGATTTTTCTCACATATCAGTTTAGTAGCAATCTGACGAAAAACTTAAATGAGTTAATGAACACCACGGCCGAAGTGGGGAGAGGAAACTTTTCTGTATTGGCGCCAGTCTATTCTCGAGATGAATTGGGTCAATTGGCAGTGTCGCTCAATAAAATGATTATCGATTTAAGAGATAGTACACATCAGCAAAAGAAATTGGAAAGTTCGAACCTCAAAAAAGATGAAACTCTTCATATCATTATTGAAGCCGTTGAGGATTATGCGATTTTTACGTTAAGTATTGATGGGTTCATTACGAGTTGGAATAAAGGGGGAGAAAAGATCAAGGGATACACGTCTGAAGAAGCCATTGGTCAGCACTTTTCCATTTTTTATACCCCAGAAGATCGACGAAACAAAGTGCCTTCAGAATCTCTCCAGCGGGCCAGACTCTATGGAAAATCATCAACGGAAGGTTTGAGGCTGCGCCGAGATGGAACGACCTTCTGGGCCGAAGTGGTAATGCGAGCGCTTTACGATAACGCCGGTAAGCCAACTGGTTTTTTAAAAATCACCCATGATATTACAGACAGAAAATTAGCAGAGCAAAAATTACTCAAACTCAACGAAGATCTGGAGTCGCGTGTGGCCGCGCGCACTCAAGAACTTCATAGTCGAGAATTGCAACTCCATTTGGTTGCCAATTCGGTCCCGGTGGCTATTGCACAGTTTGATAAAAACGAAGTGATCCTTTTTGCCAACGATTCATTTGTTAAACTTTTTAAAATCAGTAAGGAGCAAGTGATTGGCCGAGCCTTAAAGGACTTGGTGGACGAGGATACATATCTTGAGCAGAAACCTGCGGTCCTTTCAGCTTTAAAAGGTAAGGTTGCAGCTCTCGAAATCAAACTCGAGTTTGGTTTTTCTGATAGAAACTACGAATTTAAATTTATTCCCGAATATGCCGAGAACGAAAGCGTCACTGGATTTATTGTCGTCGGAAACGATGTTACAAAATACAAAGAGGTGGAAGCAGAGCTAACAAATGCGAAGGCTGAGGCGGAAGTGGCCAATGCAACAAAGAGTGCATTTTTGGCAAATATGAGTCACGAGATTCGAACGCCACTGACTGCCATATTGGGCTTTTCAGAAATTCTACAGGATTCAACAATAGGAAAAGAAAAAAAGGAAGACAGTCTTCAAGTGATTCAGCGAAGCGGGATTATGCTATCCAATCTCATCAACGACATTCTCGATCTCTCAAAAGTAGAGGCGGGGAAGATCGAGGTCGAAAAGCAGAATGTTCCTTTAAAAGAGATTGTCGAAGAAGTTCAGTCCATGTTTATTCCTATGGCGAAAGAAAAAAATCTAACGTGCACGTTTGATATCGATGAATCCATTCCGCAAATTATTTCAACAGACTCCTTGCGGCTTCGACAGATCTTAGTCAATTTGATTGGCAATGCGATTAAATTTACAGATCATGGATCAGTGAAAGTCAGCGTAGAGTTGCATACCGATTCGCGAGGTCAAAGAAAGATTGCTTTTATCATCAAGGATACGGGGCAAGGTCTCTCGCCAGATCATATTAAAAAACTTTTTACACCATTCACTCAAGCTAACTCGAGCATTAGCAGAAAATTCGGCGGCACTGGTTTAGGACTGATCTTGTCGAAGAAGCTCGCCAATGCGCTGGGTGGCGACATCGAGCTACTCGAAAGCGAATTCGGCGTAGGTAGTACTTTTATTGTAACCATTGATCCTGGAAACCCACCGCAAGTCATCAATCAAAATTGGCGACTCCATTCGGGTGATGTCAAAAAAGACGAAAATTGGAAGGGAATTTTTGAGGGTAAAAAAGTCCTTTTGGTCGACGATAGCCCCGAAAATAGAACCATTGTATCGCATTACTTAAAAATCACAGGCGCACATGTCGACACCCAAGAAAATGGAAAAGACGGTGTCACAGCCGCCATGACTCACGATTATGCGATTGTTCTCATGGATATCCAAATGCCAGAAATGGATGGCTTCGAAGCGGTAAAAAAATTAAGATCAATCGGATACAATCGACCTGTTGTCGCGTTAACGGCCTATGCGATGAAAGAAGACCGCATAAAATGTCTTGAGCATGGATTCAGCGACCATGTCGTCAAGCCCATCGACCGAAGACAACTCATCGGAATCATTTCCCGCCACCTCATTGTAACATAATAGAGAATGAGATGAGTTTACTTTTTACCTGAGTTCAGCCAATCCCGCATAAGTTGTTTTATTTGTGTTTGATATTTAACTTGGTTCTTCTTGCAACGAAATTTAAAATCATCAAGAACAGTTTTTGGAATTTTAATACTAATCAAAATACTAGGCTCTTTTTTTTCTAAGAGATTTCGATAGTTTTCTAAAAAACCTACAATCTGAAGAGGGGTCATTTTTTTACAGTGTTCAAGATATTCGTCGGAAAAGTACTGAACAGGCTTCATACCAATTTCTCCAATGCTTTAATATCTTCAATGTCTTGAGGGCGCCCTGATTGCGATTTCATCTGAATCAGGGCGGGAATTTTGAGGACAGGAATACGAAATTTACCCACATTTTTAAACTCAATTTCTTTTTTATGAAGTTCATGGGTGAGGATGATATCAACCATTTCGGTTGGATTTTTAGGATTCGAAAAGGTCCAGGCGATGAGGTTTCGTTTTTCAATATACTCTTTACGAAACTGAAAGATTTCTTGTGCTGTCACAGGAAGTCGGCAGTGAAGTCCCAGAGAGCGTAGGGCCGACTCAGTTTTAATAAAAGCTGATTCACTCAAGGTTATGACAATATCGATGTCCACGGTTCCACGAACAGCCCCATGAAGGGCCACAGCATAACCACCAACAATAGCGAATTGAACGTTATGGCTTTGGAGAGCTGTTATAAGCTGATGGATAAACATAGTTAAAGTATATATTGGTATATACTTTATGAAAAGAGATTTTCAAAAGCTCATGCCATGTAACATAATAGAACTTATAAGAAACGCATATCTATCTGAAATTACTAAGAAAATTTATTATTATGGTTAATAATAAATTTCCTTTTTATTCTTAACCCTTCGCTCTATCACTCCAACTTCTAAAATGTAGGCGACATGCGCGGGTTCTAAGTAGGTTTCAATGATCCTTAAAACGCGTCGATCGAATTCAAAGGTCTGTGACCGTTGTGTCGTGACCCATTCGTTGGGAAACGTTTTTAATTCATCATTGCGATACGAAACTAAAAAAGGCGCATCAAACACTCGTGTCTGGGTGCCATCTTCGTAGGTTTCAATTTTGTAAATCTTAACTTTTGAAAGCTCGTTGATCACCGATTCAAAATCCTGGCCAAAAATTTCGTCCCAGCGGGATTCCGGTACGGTGATTTTTGCCACAGTTTGCGTGTTTTCTATATATCCCCGAGGATCTTCCAAGAACACCATATTGATCTTTCTGAATAATTTTAAAACTTTTGGATCTTGGTATTCGACCCTGATCTCAGTTTTTACGGGTTCCGAGCTTTGGAGTATAAAAAGCTGGCGATACACTGGGGATTCTCCCCGTGTGATCTGTGGAATAAGTAGTAAGTGGAGAAGAGCTATCTTGCGAAGCATTTGTTAAAGCGATTTCATCCTGTTAATTGCATTTTTGTAACCACCCGCCCCATATTTGAGGGTGCGGCCAACACGAGTGATTGTGGTCGTGGAGATTTTTGTTTTAGCAGCAATGTCGCGATAGTTTTCGCTAGAGTCGACCCATTGTGCAACCTCCCAGCGATCGGATAAGGACTCCAGTTCTGCGGGAGTGCAAAGGTCGTATAAAAAATCGCGAAGATCTTGGGGGTCTTTCAACATCACAAGCACTTCGATGAGGGATTTGAGACGTTTTTTATCGGCAGATTGAGCAGACATTATTTTCTCCTGTTACACTGTAGTAGCACAATATAACAAAAAAGAAATGGTTCCAGTTTTGGGGCACCCTATAAAATATTTAAAAGACGATATAAACGCTTTTAAATCGTTTTTAATGCTTGTATAAGCCCCGAATGCTTATTTTATTGAGTTTTTTGATTTTCATGGCTCCCGTTCAAGCAGTCAGTCCCTTGGAGATGCATTGCCAGATGGTTTTTCCCAAGCGGACATCGAACACTCGCATTCTTCCTGGGATTTTGGTTGAATCAAAACGCAATCAAAAAAAGTTCAAACTTTTTGATGTCAAAAACAAATTTTACTTCGAAGGTGAGCTGGAAAATCGCGTTCTCGAGCTCGATTTTTTATTGGTTGATCAAGATCTCAAAGTTCGTAGCGGCCTTCAAGAAGAACGTCTCTACAAAGAGATGATGGAATATTTTGGTGTCGAAAATATCGATGTGATTATTGTTCGCTGGGTCCAAGGAACAAATTTTGATTCCTATCATCGCGCAATACAGAAAGGACTTTCTCAGGAAGAAGCGGCCCTTCAGACTTGGGTCGGTCGACAAGCAACACGTTTTGGATTTAATCTAGTTCGTTTTATTGAGGATGGATTTTTGCTCGATGGCGATAAACCGCAAGTTTATGTGGAATTTATTCGCTAATTCTTTTGTAATTTATAATTATGTTTCATTTTAAAAAGAAGATGTTCTTTTGGTTTTTTTTATTTTCCATGGGTCTTTGAATATTGAGTTTTCTCCCCTCGGCTCTCCCCTCTTCAAAAAACTGTCGATCTCGTAAAGAGGATTTCGAGGTCACACTCACTAAGCGTGGATGAATTTTCGAAATGTAACTCTTTAGAAAAGGATTCTTTTTAAAGAGCAAAAGAGATTTGTCGATCTCCCCACTTTTTTGCGCTGTTTTAAAAGAGTTCAGTTTTTCATCAAAACCCACAAGAAGACCCATTTTAAAATCATTAATGGACTTGGATGATAATGAAATGCTGGAATCCTTTCGTTTATGGGCAGCAAGATCATGGCAAATTCGATCAAGATATTCGTAAACATAGTCAGCCATAAGAACATTTTCTTTTGTGCCGATCAACTCAACCACGCGATGATCGCTTTGCGATGACAAATCAAACTCATTTCCGACAATCACTTCCACAAAGTAGTGATTGACCAAGATGCTCATCATCTTCTGCTCAAAGGTATGAAGTCGCTTTCGCCCAGGGCGAATAAAATGGTGATAAAATTCAGGGGACGTCTTTCCGCTCTCCCATTTTTCCAAGTTGTAGCGAGCATAGATCTCTTGCACGCGATTCATCGCTAAGGCCGCTTCGTGTTCGTTTGTGGACTGTGCCAGGTTTAAAAGCTTACGAACCTTTTCAATCAGAGTCTCTTCCTGGCTTGAAGCCTGCGTCTGTCGCCAATCCAAGGTATTTTGCTGAAGATGAACTGCGGCGGAAACATAAAACGAAGGAACCCCTACTTTGTCGCAAGCCTTTTTAAACAGATCACCGTGGATTTCTTTTTGAGGATTTGAATCCATCTGCTCATCCACGTACTGGTGTGCCATTTCGTGTCTTAAAACACCAATCACATCGTGCCATGGGTAAATTTCGATCAATGGAGCTGCGATAGAAATCGTGCGAACTTGCGGATTCCATTTTCCCCAAAACGAGCGGCTATCTACGATTTGGATCAAGCACGGGGCAAGCCCTATTTTGCGCTCGATGTTTCGCCGCTGATATTCACGGTAGAGTTCTTTGGTGGCCGTTTGAAAAAGGAGATCGCGTCCTATTTTTTTCATTCTAGCAGATTGTGCCCGATGTTTTATTTTGAGGCAAGGCTCAATATTCATGGTCATTTTTGACCTAATTTGAGAACTGACTTATTTTTTAAAAAATCAATCCGAAGAGTTTCTTATGAAAAAAATCCTACTTCTCTCTACCCTCTTTGTGTTGAATGCTTGTTCGACAAGTTCGAAATCGGCCCTGAATTGTGAGCGATTGCATGCTGACAGTGAAATCCGAGTGGAAGAACTCAAACAAGTCCTCATCTCCTATCAAAACATCAATTATGATCTTGCATTAAAGCTCTCCCCGCCTCTCAAAGAAGAAGTGGCGGAACTTGATTCTCGGATCCGTAAGCAAAAAATGCGTTGTTGGGCTAAAGAGAAAAAGCCCATCGATTCTGAAATGGCGCTTCTCAAAGAAGAACTCTTTAAAGTTTACGGCGATGAAGAGGTTAAAAAGCCAAAAATCATAGCGAGTAAAGAGTCTTCGCGCAAGCCTGCGTCCAAAGTCAAAGACGACCAAGGCGAATTGATTGAGTCTGTCGAACTTGATGAAGTTGAAAATTAGAAAACAGAATATTTAAAATTAAGCAGCTTTTTTACTTAACACTTTTTGATGAGTGTTTTCGAGGCGTGCTTTGAGTGTTTCGGACGTGAAAGGTTTTAAGACATAGTCGTCCACTCCGGCCAAAATCGCCTGCTTCACTTGCAGCATATCTGACTCGGCGGTGAGCATAATAAAAGGCAAATGTGCGTACTCGGGAGTTGACCGGATTTTCGAAAGCAATTCGAGTCCAGACATCTTTGGCATATTCCAATCAGAAAGAATAAGATCTAGATTTTTTTCTCTATTAATCACCTGCCAGGCTTCATTGCCATCAGCCGCTTCAAAGATATGTTTAAAATGCAATTCGCCCAAGATTTTTTTAGCAATCTTGCGGATCGTCAGCATGTCATCAACAACAAGAATTCGCGATGCCGTGTTAAACATATAATCCTTACTTATCTACCACTTCGATTTCGAGGTGAAATGAACCAACTGAGGATGTGAAAGGTAAAACAATTGTTGGTCCTTTGGATTGTTTTAACTTAAGTCTTTGTCCAGATATAACTGCAGGTAAGGCTTTTAAAATTTGATAATCAAATTGAGTATTGAGCTGCCCCTTGGCGGCGCCAAAAATCATATTAAGGAGTTCTCCCGCCGCGTCTTCGATTTCGCTATTGATTTCTGTATGAGATTCACCAAAAAGATTATTACAAATAGCTACAAATGTTTCTTTTGGGAAACAGAGTGAAATACTTCCTTCGTAAATATTGCTCACCAAGCTGATAACACCGATGATGTCTACAGTCTGTTTAAAATCATTTTTAAGGACGAGAGGCAGGCTCGTCACGTCGACAGACGCTTGAACCTTCATTGTATTGATTGTGGCATTGATAAAGGGATTTAAAAAGGCAACATCTAGCTTTTTTTTGGTAACAGGTTTTTGTTCTTTGATAATAACGGTGGATTTGCGAATCGCAGACATCAAACTCTCCCGATAGATATTCATTTATCTATCGGTTTTTTGGCTGATTTCTAAATATTTTTTGTTGAGAAAAGACCAACTACTGGACGTTGGTCTGCGCATTTACTGGCGTATACTCGACGCTGAATTTAGCGCCTGTTTCTGGGGTTAGATTTGAGTTTTCGCTAATTATGATTTTGTGAACATTGTTCCCATTTTGATCTTTTTCAACGCGATAGCTCCAGCCCGCATTATCGTCTTTCGGAATCTCTTGTGTGGCTCCGTATTTGACAATGATCGGACGTTTTGGATTTCCGATTTCAGGTGTGTAATCAAGAGAAATGACACGTCTTAAGCTCTTTTTTACGATGTCATTTCCGATTTCAGCTAGTTTTGACCCATAGTTCGAGTCGCGTAAGTCAAAACCTTTTCCATTAACGAGATCTAAGAATTCAACTATTTTGCGCGGACCGCGACCGGGCTGCTGAATATAAAAGTCAGCATTTTTATAAACCCCTTGTGTTTGACCATTCGTGCTGATCCAGTCGTTGTAACGACCGAGGGCTCCGTAAACAGAAACGGTGGCGTTTTCTTTTTCTTGGGATTTAAGAAATTGGGCGATTTCACTTGGAAGAACTTCAAGATTTTCTCGATCTTTAACGCTCAACTTAGCGGCTTCTTTTTGTAAAGAGGCTTTAGTTGTTGCATCTTGATTGAGCGCATCTTTATCGATGTTAATGTAATCAAAATCATCTGTGTCTGTAAAAAAGACCACGGCCAAATGAGCTTCAGAGCGACGAAAGTTTTTATTCATCGTTTGATTTGACGGACTTAAAGCGGCAATGACCGATGAAAAAATTTCTTCGTGTTGCGGTCCCGAGTTGAGTGCCACATTTCCTGAAGTCTCTCTTTTAAAGGCTTCCACACCGAAACTCAATGTTGGACCCCAAAGAGAAGGATCTGTTTCATTGGTAATATAAGGAACTTGGTTTTCTTGAAGCTCACATCGTCCTTTGTATTTTTGTTTATTGATATCAGAAATACGTTTTTTGAGTCCGCCGAGAGGGCGAAGTTGCCCAAGTGTACAATCATTAGTTAAATCAGCATATGATATAGAGTCCCAGGCAGTGACCACGCCGATATGAAGATCAAGAAATTGAATTTTATTTGAAAAATTATCGGCAAATTTGCGAATGTTTTTTTGCAAATTGGCTTGGTCGTCTTTCATGCTGTCAGACTGATCCATAAAGAAGAGAATATCAACTTTGGGTTTATAAATCTCATCATCCACCTGTGTATAACGAGCTGGTTCTGGAGCCGTAGGAATTGGAGCAGGGATCTGAACCTTTTTGCCTTCAGGCGCTGCTTGAGGCGTGGGTTTTGGACCAGCTGTATTCTTAACTTCGGGCATAGGGCTTTCTGGAAGCGGTTTTGGCGCTTCGTACTGGCCGTAGAGATTCGGATTCTTGGGTTTACAACCCAAGAGCAAAGTGGCGCTTAAAACAATAAGAGAAACATTCTTCACACTCATCACATTGTCCTCCCCGACTTCTTTTGACAGCGATCAATCGTTGCTTGATAGCTATCAAGTTCGTCAAGCCATACATCATCTTTCGAATCTTTAAACACAAGGTCGTCGTCTGATTTTTCTAAAGTTTCACCCTGTTTTTGATTAAACTGAGAAGCGATGTGCACTCGTTGCACGCCTTCCACTTCGATCAGATTGAGCTTTTGTAAAATGCGATGATTTTCATTGTTTTCAAAAACAGCAAGTTCCTGAAGACGTCGTTCCATTTGCGCGATGCTTTTGTTTTTAGCAGCCGCAAGCATTCCTTTGTCGTGGTAAAAAAGTTGTGGCATTTTCGCAAGCGCTGGGCCTAAACTTTTCCAGTCCTCGGTGTTTGTCATCCACTTTTCGAGAGTGGGACGAGAAACAGAATTTTGACGAGTTTTTGCAATCTCTTGAATAGCGACAATTTGCTCACGCTTTTGCGTTTTAAAGTCTTTAAGTGTTTGAAAAACACCCACGTAGTCGCAAATTTTAAGTTGCACAAGAGCTTTTAAGAGAAAGGGCTCTGTTGTTGTAAGTCCGCTTAAAGCGGGAGATGTTAACGTGCGTGATGCAGCTAGTGCTTTATCATATTGGTTTAAGTGAATATAGGTCCAGGCTTTTTCTTCGAGGACGATAAGATAACGGTCCGATTTGTTAGGAATTTTTTGATATTCATTCAATGCTTCGTTAAACTTTTTTTGTTCAAAAAGTTTTCGAGCCGTGGATAAAATCTTCTGTTCGCCTTGGGCAGCCCAAGAAAGTGAAGCAAATAGGATCAAAAAAAGACTTAACAAAACCTTTTTCATAACATAATCCCAATTCCAAATTGCATCACAACGCCATCGATTGTTCTGTCGGTATTGCCAACGCGGTCTTTGTAGTTTTGATAACGAACTTCAAGTCGACTTGTAAGCCAAGAGTTGATCCATACGCCAACGCCAGCTCCCCCGGTAAAAATAGGAGATGTGCCATCTTCGAAAAAGTTACGCCATTCCACTTGTCCACCACCAGCGGTGAGGTAAAAATCAAATTGACTAACTGCGGACTCAAACCAGCTCACTTTACCGTAGATAGGATACCAGTTGATCATAGCCATGTAAGAACGGATTGGAAAAGCAACATTGGGAGCTGCAACATCGGCATCTCCATTGGCTAATTTTACGGCAGCGGCATCCCAAACTCTTTGACCTTCATCAGTGAGGGCGTTTTTATTATCATTGTATCGAAGTCCTAAAGACCAGCGAGGTGTGATGTGAAAATCAAGATTGGCTCCCCAGTTGCGAGTTTCGAGATAAGTATCGCCGCCGCTCACATATCCATAAGAAAGTCCAAGCTCCGGGCGAAGATTGCGATCCACTTCTCGTTTTTGCACGATGCGCATACTGTTATTGGGTTGTAAAGCGCGGGCTTTTTTTATGATCTCGTCGTTTGATCCAAGACCATCCAATTGCTGATCGACTTGAATCGTTTTCGCAGTTTGTTGCGTGCTTTTTGTCTTTTTGGATTTCGCAAATGCTGGCGAAACCAAAAGAAGTGTGAGTGTTAAAGTTAAAAGAGTTTTCATCGGCGCCCCCCGCTATCTGATGAAGTTGTTTTTGGAACTGTTGTATCTGTGGTTGAATTTTGAACCTCAGCGCTTACACTGTCTTCTGTTGTAAGCTCTGAGGTTTCCGAAGATAAAAGAAGCATTGGCACTTCAGTACTCTTTGAAACGTAAGCTAAAGTTGTTTCCACTAAGTAGTTGTTTTGAGCTGAATCTTTGTATTCGAAGTTTGTGAGCGTCGTAGCAAGAGAAGACTGCTCAGAAATTTTATCACCTTTAATAAGATCGAGTCCTGGTTTCCAAGTGATTTTATATTTAGCGATATTGTCGTCATCTGTTGTTTCGATCTCTTCAACTTTTGAACCAACGGGAAGATTGTCGAAGGTTAATTCAAAGTTTACTATCGATTTATAAAGAACTTTGCCAACAACATAATAAGTTGTTTCCTGGCCTTCTTTAAAAATCACAGAAGCCTCTTGAAGCATTTGTTCGTCGGAATAGGCTTTCACTTCAAAGACCGGTCCATCTAGAGAAATTTGTGGCACATATTCAGTGAGTCGTTTTGCACAGTCAGCAGGTGTTTCCCCATCATTTATAATTTCTGGAGGGCAGTTATTGACATAGACAAGAACTTGATTGCTCACGGCGGTTGTCACTGGGACAGCAACGTACTTTGTGATGGTGTCACCTTTGATATATTTATCTTGATATTTAAATTGAACCTTTTGTGTTGTTGAAGGAGTATCCTTCGAAAGATTCAAGTGTTTGTACTTTTGGAGTGGATCATTCTTTGTCGGTCCGCAGGCCACCGCCAACAAACTTGTTAAAATGAAAAGATTTGTAAATAACTTCATACAACACCCCTACCTTTGACTCACACGACGAAGTTCAAATGGATAATCAACATCCACATTCACTCCACCGATTGGTTTTGGAAACTTCCAACCTTTAATTTTACCTGCAATACAGCTTTCGACTTTGCTATCACCCACGCTTGAGTGGGCAATCTGTGATGTGTTCACGCGTCCCTGACTATTGATCATCCAATGCGCTGTCAAACGACCGCGAAGTTCTGGACGACCCTGAAGACCCATTTCGTAACAGTAAATAATTTGACCCATGTTTTTTTGTACGACGGCCGCAATTTGATCGCGATCCAAACCGCTTTCAACCGAAGCTTCTTCTGTGAGAGGCGCCATAAAAGCACCCGACTGACCGCGGAAAGAAATCCCGCCACCTAAACCATGTCGTCCGCCACCGGATCCAGAAGATCCATAACCACCAGCACCCATTGCTTGCGAACCTGCACCTGGGCTTGAAGCCAAAAGACCTTTTCCAGGAAGAGCACCACTGGCTCCGCCTTTAAGACCTTCACCAAGTCCGCCGCCGCCATTTCCAAAGCCACCGTATCCACGACCGCCCGAACCGCGACCACCTTCACCCACGCCATTTAAATCGAGACTTGAAGCATTGCTTTTCTTCATCGAAGAGAGAGCACCAAGAACACCCATCTGATGAACATTGGGACCTTTGCGATTGGCTGGAACATCTTTACGAATTGGAATATTTTTAACAACAGTGACTTTTTTAGGTTGAATCTTTTTAGTAACGTTGGATTTTTTAACATCCATCATTTTTGGTTGTTTGTTGATGATTTTTTCGGCCATTTTAACAGTTTCTTTTTTCTTAGGTTCAACAAACTGTTCAATGGGCTGCTGCTCGGTATTGATTGTTACAACAACAGGCTCAATTTTTTCATCTTTAAAGAAGTAATTTGTAATAAAGCTTAATAAAACGAAAAACGCGATAATGCTGACATGTGTGATGGTTGAGTATTGGAAGGTTTTTTTAAGATTCGATTCTTCTTTTTGAAGATTATATGTCGGAGTAAAGTGATTGATTTGTTCTTTGTAACTTAAATAGCCGATACCACTGATAGAAATATCTTTGGCTTGAACTTCTTTTTTAGTTGTGGTGAGAAGTAATGCATACGGAACTTCGTCTTTATCAAGTTCTGTGGTTGAGTGAACGGCTTCGACGCGACCGTTATCCTGGCGATGAATAAGGATAAGAGAAGGGCTTTCCCAAAGGAAAGTTCTCACGGTCTGCTTATTTTTATTTTGAAGTACAAAACATCCCATAATTGATCCCTACATTAGCTTTCTCATTACCGTCTTGAATTCTCTTGAGCTTCTCTATCTTTAAACGATCGTCTTAAGCCGAGAAGGTCATCAAGAACCTTTTCGTCCTCTACCATTGCAATTCCCTGACCCGCCGTTTGGTATTTACCGCGAACTGAGGCCGCTTCGAACGAGAAGTTGGTGCCCAGTTGACTGTCTTGGGCCTTTTGGGTGACTTTTTTTGTCACCTGTTGGTTTTGTTGTTTTTTGGACTTCGAACTCTTGGCTTGCGCGAGAGTATTGAGTCCGAGAGTTAAAACGAGGATTTGGATAAGAAGAAAAAGTCGGTTCATCGGAATAACCCTTTCATTTGATTGAGGCGAGCCTCTAAATGAGTGACTGTAAAGTCATTCCCACGTTGTTGCTCGAGATCTTTGAGTTTTAAAACGGGGCTCTCGTCGAACGGATTCTTACGTACATTGCTTTGTGCTTGTTGTACGGACAGAGAGCTTGGGTAGTTGAATTTGTCATTGAGAGCTTGTTGAAGAGCTCGTGCTTTAGAAGGTGGCGCATGACGAATGAGATGATTGATGTCTTCTTTAAGAGCTGCTTTGTATTCGACGCGAGCCGCTTTGTAGTTATTGGCTAAAGCATCAGTCCACTCCCCTTGTCCCCACAGAACCTGAAGTTTCTCTTCGATTTTATCAGACTTGGCGAGGTAAGGTTGAGCCTGCTGTGCTAAGAGCCCTTTGTATTGCTCTGTTTGTTCTTTGTTTAAGCCACGAGGTAATGGGAGGCTTATAAGGTCTTTGTGGAGACGCGCATATTCATACTTGAGCACGTTGAGGAAAATAGCTTGCAGGATCAGGTCTCGACTTTTGACCGAGTTTTTAAGAGCTGTCTCAAAGTGAGACAGTTTTTGAATGCGATCTTCAAGTGATTTCTTAAGTGCTGTCTGACTTTGTGGCTTTAATCGCGCCGAAGAAATTTGCGCAATATCTTTTTGAATTAAAGAATAACTTAAGAGTCTCGAAATAAGTCCAGCGTATTGGCTCTTACGTACAGAAGTGAATTTAAAGATATCTTCTAAAATCTGTTTATTATTGGTTTTTGAATAAATCTCTAGACCCAATTTAGCTAATACATCCGGAGACTGTGAAAGTTCATTGAGATGTTTTTTAAGTTCTTTTTGTGGAAGCATTTGGCGTAGAATACGGCGAGCGATCACCGTGGCGCGAAGATTTTTATTGCGACTCAACTTTAAGAAATCCTGTTCATGAGAGTCTTGTTTTAGATGAGCCATTTCGGCTAACCAAATCAATTTTAATGATTTTTCAGCAGTCATGGAGCCAGCAAGTTGTTTCGTGACTTGATAAGCTTCTTTGTAGTCCAGTTCCATTTCCGCGAGCCAAATACGATCTTGTAAAGCTTGTTGGCGTTCTTGTTGAGAAAGATCTTTAAGAGCCAAAGTGTTTAAGTTGGCATGAAGAGCTTCCTTAAAGTTTTTAAGATGTAAGGACAAAAGATACATGTTCTTGTAGAGGTTTTTCTTCTCTTGCGGAGTGCTATCGACCATGGATACAGACTTCAGTTTAGTGAGATCCGATGCCGTGGCCTTCTTCTGGTTGATTTTAACTGCGACTGTATTTAAAACTGATTTGCGATGAATTTTATAGAATTCGTTTCGCTCAGCTTTAAAACGATTGGCAAAATCAAGACTCCACACTTCGATGATTTCGTCTTTTTTTATTTGGATCAAAGAGTTCAAAGCCAAATGAGCGGCTTCGACTTTTTCTTTTTGATGAGACTTGTCTTTTTCATCGATGGCTAACAAACGGAAGTCGTTTGCCGCTTTTTCAAAGTTTTTCAATTCGAAATGAAGTTTTGCGATTTGGTATCGAACTTCGTAGGCGCGCTCCCCGTTTTCGTTAAGGGTGAGGTAATGTTGGTAAGCAGCCATGCGCAATTCTGAATTTTTAAGAGTTTCGGCCATGTCCATTTCGCCAACCAGAGAGTTGTTTAAGACCTCAGTGCGTTTCTTCTTTTCTTCGTCTGTGTTTTTTGATTTGTTCAAATTGTAATGGCTGACGGTGGCAGCTTGTCTAAAGAACTCGTAAGCATTTTTATACTGTTTTCTCTGTTGGGCAGCGGTTGCACCAAGAAGAAGCATTTCTTCGTCCTGAGGGAAAAGCTCGCTGTAAGTACCATAAGCCAAAGTCAGCTGGGTGGATTGAATCTTTTTCTCTTCGCGGTTCCAGTTAATAATCCACTGGCGGATTTCGCCTTGGAGTTCATCACAACGATCTCCACAGCCTTGCTTTTTCCATGTTTCTTTGATCTGTGCAAATAACTGAAGCGCGCCATTGAGATCGCCCGTGTCGCGCTTTAATTTCATAATACGTACTTGAGCTTCGAGAGCGTCTTTCTTTTGATCTGTATTTGAAAGGTAAAAGACCCAAGCCAAAGCGGCTTCCTTCTTTTTACCGAGGCGATCGGCTTCGGTCGCAAGATAACGGATGTTTTCCATGCGGTGGCTTGCAGGGCTAAGGTTAATCACTTTGTTCAAAGTTTTATGAGTGATGGTGGTGCGAGCGTAAAAAGAGGCAAGGTCTTTTGAAACATCGATTTTAAACGATTCGTCCTGGCTGATTCCTTCGGCGCCTTTATACTCAGTTAATTTTGGATTTTGCAAAACCATTTCAAGTTTTGAAATTGCTTGCGAAACTTTGTCTAAGTTAAACAAACACCAAGCCAAGCGGTAATGAACAAGACCTTTTTGCTGTGTTTCTTCGATATTGAGAGATTTTTCGTACTCGGCTTTGGCTTTTTTAAATTCGGACTTCTGGAAGTAAATATCGCCGAGAGCGGCATGAGCTTGCCCAAGAATTTCTCCGCGGTGACGCTTGCGTCCCTCTTTGGTGATTTGAAGCTGTAGCTTTTCGGCCTGTGAAATCTGATTTAAGCTTAAGTGAAGATGAGCTTTTTGGCTCATCGCATGTCCACGTTGATCGTCTTTGAGTTGTGCGATGACATCTTCATAATGCTGAACAGCCTCGATGCGGTCTTCTTTAGCTTTTAGGCAATTTGTGCAGTTTTGTTCAACCTCGGCAAGAGCTTTAAGACGTGATCGTTCGGCAAGAAGATCAGCAAGTCTGAGAGTCGAAGGGACTTTGGAAACATCTGAGGGGTCTAGAGTTTTTATAATTTGACGAAGACGATCAATAACGACCGTATGAGTATTAAGATCCATTTTATCAGCCAACGACACGGCTGTCATTAGACCGATGGAAACCATGATGCTGAGAAGACGGATCTGCGTACGCATCGATTACTCCTGTTGATAGACTGCAAATTTAACATTCTTAATGCCCGCATGGGCCGAGGCTGTTAAGAACGGTTGGAGTTTATGAAAATCCACTTTTTCGTCGGCTTGTAAGATAATAGAGGGTTCTTTGTTCGCAATTTTATTTTTTAGATTGCCTGTAATGCGCGACAAATGTTTGCTTAGGTCAGCTTCTCTTACGATCTGTCCGTCAATCATAAACTGATTGTTTTTAAACGTGATGACCGGAGACCCATCCAGTTGATTGGAAATTTTGGCTTGTGGTAAAACGATTTGATCTTCGAGGTTCATGCTTTCGCTGGGAGAGTTACAAACCACGAGATAAAGAACAATAATCACAAAAGCGTCAATCAACGAAGTGAGGGTGATTGTCGCTTGAATGTTTTTACGAAGTTTGCTTTGATTTTTTCTTAAAAGCAGACCTCTTGTCGTTGGCTGAGGAATATGATGGGTGTTGATCATTGTTCTCATAATTATTCCTTTTTAGATTGGAGAGATTCCAACGTTTTTAATTTCGGCTTTGCGTAAAGAATCAACGGTTTTCATCGTCAATCCATAAGAAACACCTGGTTTTGAAATCACCACAGATGTATTGAGATCAGGGATACTTTTGCGAACAGAAACAAGGAAGTTATCGATCTTTTCCCAATTGGGTTCGCCATTTCGTGATTTAATTGTGAACTGTTTATTTTTGGTTTTTACATCTTTAAGGTCAAATTGGAAGCTGCGGTCTCCTGCAACCTGAACCACCAGTGATGGAGGATTATTAGCGCCATTCGTACTTTCTGCGCCAATCGCCTGGTGGGTGTCAATCGAACCGATGTAAGACCATACGGCTGTCAGAAGGAGAAAACTTAAACAAGCTGATAACATATCAATAAACGGTATCAGGTTCAGTTCGAATTCAATTTCTTTTCTAAACGAGCTCATAAACAGTCCTCTGGTAAATAATTAAATAACGTTACGTCAATTACTTCGCGCGTTGTTTTTTTGAAGAAACCGAATCAATGTTAAAGCCCAACCAGATGTACATTCTTAAAGCGGCTTTATGAAGATCTTCAACCAATGTGTTGGCTCTGTTTTGTAAGATCGCAAAAGCAATCAAAGCAGGAACAGCAACGATCAATCCGTAAGCTGTGGCACTCATCGCCTCGCCCACACCTTCTGCAAGGATTCGTGCTTTTTCAGCAGCAGTCGCATTGGCAATCCCTGAGAATGATTTAATAAGACCGACGATGGTTCCAAGAAGTCCAAGAAGAGTTGCAACATTGGCAAGCATTGATATAAAACCAAGTCTTGAATCCACACGTCCTGATTCTTCGATCAGAATTTCGTCCATTTTATGTTGTAATTCTTCGCGTCCGCTATGATCGAGAGTCGATTGAACGCCTACTTTTGTGAGAGCTGTTAAAGCTTCGTTGCCTGAGCGGCTTGTTTTTGAAACAATATGATCAAACTGTGCTGATTTAATGTCTTTTTCCATATGATCAACGATGTCGCGTGCGTTTAAAGAACGCTTAAGGTAAAGGGCATAATATCTTTCGAAGATTAATGCCATGCTAACGATTTGAACGGCCAGGATGGGGTACATCCAAAATCCGCCTGCCATAAAAAATGTTCCTAATTGAGTAATCATATATCCTCCAATATTTTGTAGACTTCTCCGATGTCCTAAAGAGCAAGGCCGGGACCACTGTCAATGGCCTCTATATTCCACTTGAGTCTCAAAACTAGACACTTTTTGAACAGTCAACAGTTCGAAGTGACAAAAATGAGCCCTGTCTCAAAATGAAACATCAGAGCGAGCCTTTGGGTGAAATATGTTAAACTATTAGGAGATGATTCGTTGTTGGACGTTGAGTTTGATATTTGCTTTAGAAGCCCAAGCCGCTTCGCCGGTGTGTGCCTCCCGCTTTGCGGATTTTGACAAGTCTCCCCAGCTTAAACAATTGCAAGCCGTTGTTCCCCCTTTGGGTTTAAAAGGTTTTGTAAATGGCACACAAGGGTCCTATTTTTTTCTACAAACCACAGAGGATGGAATTCAGATGACGTTCCTCACGACAGGTCTTTTTGATTTTTACGGAATCCGTCGTGAAGGGCCTATTCAATTTTGTGATCTCGAGGGAAAAATATTTGTGATGGGCCTTGGATACGAAGAAGAAATCTCGGTTTTCAATTCGATCATTCAGTTGGGTGGAGGGACGCCTCGTCAAACCTTTCGCGAGGGGCCAGTGCCAGATCTTCTTAAAAGAAAGCACGATTTAACCTCTTTTTCGATGCCATCGTCCTAAGCGAATGATTTCAGCTACACTCTGGGTTCGTTTTGTGGGATCATTTCTCCTATGCAAAAAGACGAGTTCTCTCAGCCCTCCTCCGATCAGGTTCAGCCTCCAGTTCTGATTCAACCTCATGACTTGAGTGCAGAGGCGTTGAAAGGGATTATCGAAAACTTTATTTTACGTGAAGGTACAGACTACGGAGTCCACGAAATGGATTTTGAGAAAAAGTTTTCGCAAGTTCAAAAAAAAATCGAAAGCAAAGAATTTTTAATTACCTTTGATCCAAATTCGAAGTCAGTGACTCTACTCACTCGTCAACAATGGAGTGATTTTCAGAAAGGAAATACAACATGAATTGCGATTGCGGAAGCGGCAAGGACTACAGCAGCTGCTGTGAGCCTTTAATACAAGGAAAACAGCTCGCTAAAAACCCCGAGGAGCTGATGCGCTCGCGCTACACAGCGCACGTTAAAAAAGAGATCAGCTATATTCGAAACACTTTGGCGCCAGAGCAAAGATCTTCGTTTATCGAAAAAGATGTTTTAGCCTGGGCGCAGTCTGAATGGCTGGGGCTTGAAATCGTTGAAGCCAAAGCAAACAAGGTCGAATTTATTGCTAAGTACAAATCAAAAGGCAAAGTCTACGAACATCATGAGTACTCGACGTTTCGAAAAATTGGTGAAAAGTGGTATTTTGTGGATGGAGATTCTCATGTTCACGAAGAAGGACAAGGGCATCACCACCACCATGCGCCACAGGCGCCGATCGTGCGTGAGGAGCCTAAAGTTGGTCGCAATGATCCTTGTGTTTGTGGAAGTGGTAAGAAGTATAAAAAGTGCTGCGGAGCTGCTGCCTAGATGTGATTTTTTAAATAAAAAGCCTCTTTATCAAGAGGCTTTCTGATCTAGTTAATTATATCAATTTGACAATTTAATTTAATTTTAAACACTGTTTGATGATCGCTTTTTCTTCATCGTTAAAAGATGGATTATAGCCCATCTTTTCAAGTGAAGAACAAAATACACTTGGATAAGGATTGGTTTTAACTGTATCAAATAATTTTTTATCTTTCATGGCCGCAGCAAGAAAATCTTTCGTCATATCTTTTGATTTGGTCTCGGCTAAAATTTTGACTTCGCTTTGAGTTACGACTCGATAGTAGAGGTAGCTACTATTTAGAGCTCCAAATCCTTTTGGATCTACTGTAATGCCAACAAATTTGTATTTAATTGATTCTGAACATTTTGTGTAGCTGACAATAGCTTGTCGATCCTTATTCTCGAAGCAATTTCCTAAACTCACATAGATGTCAGTATCCGAGTTTGCTACTTCAGCGAATGCATAGCGAATATAAATTGTTGCGTTCTTATTTTTATTTATAAGGGCTTGTTTAATGCTGTTTATGTCAGATTGAAGCTGCTCTTCAGAAACGATAGGCGCAGTTTCGCCATAAAATTGTAATGCGTTAGGTTGAGCAGCTGGTTTTTCATCAATAATCACATTTGCAGCAACTGCGCTCGAGCAAAAACAAACAAACAGAGCCGTTTGAATTAATTTATAAAATAGATGCATTTAACCTCTTGGTTAGTGTTGCAAGGCTCAGTATTCAACATCTATGCCAAGAGTTTGCAATGGAATATTCGATTTGGCTAAAAGAGATAGACAATTATTGTTTGATCAGTCTTCACTGCTCGCGGTTTTTCGCATGCCATGTTCAAAGCAAGTAAAGCCCCAATGGCCGCCCACTTTCCCTTTGGATTCGCAATGGGGAGCCGTTGAAAATATTGCAGCTGGCGTCCGTTGCACTTTGTAAGAATGAAAATGCGTGACTCCGTTAGGACCTAATTTTTGCGATTTTTGAGCGGCTAATATAGAAGCCTGCTTAGGTCGTTTTTTAGGAGCGAACTGTCTTTTAGAATAAACAACATCACAATAGTTTTTACCATAGCCCTTTTTGACTCGGGTAATGATCACCCGTCCGACAAAGATCTTTCCTTCTTCAGTTTCCCCACGGGCCTCACCATGAATAGCCTCAGCAAGACACATCATCTGTTTGTGAGTTGATGTATTTTTTTGAGACGAATCCTTGAGTGTGGAGCAACCTTCTAAGAACAACATTGCGAAAGCCCAATATGTAATGTTCGATATTTTTAAGCGCATGATAGTTTAACGGCATAAACCGTCAAACTATCAAACCTTCGTCCAGGAATGACTGACTAGGATGTCGACACTTTGCTTAAAACCCTCCCCATCCATTCAATCTGAGAAAGGGGTTCAAAGGTGTTTAAGAGATCGACGATATTGAGAAACCTTCCTCTAAGGATAGAAAACGCAATTCTTTTTGTCGTATTCCATGGGGGAAGAGTAACCATGGTAGCCGACGACAACTGAGATCTGGGCGATCTTTTGTTCAGCAGTGTATTTAGAAGTTTGCGTAACTTTATCCGTGATAGAAAAACTAAGACTTTTGCTTTTAAGTTGTCCTAGAGTGACTTCTTCTTTTTTAACACAAGACCATTCTTCGTTTTTGTTCGTACATTCTTCTTTTTTAAAAGTAACAACCTGCCGCGTGCCCATCAGTTTAAAGAAATCTGCTTTTTCTTTGAGGAGAGCAAGATCATATCCAGTAATCAGTCCCTGATGAATGGGCATAAACTCTGTCCCGTTATGATGCATGATTTGCAGTTCAAAAGAATCACGAAATTCAATCAGCGCGTAGCTCGTTGTTGGGTGGTCTGTCGCACAGCTAAAACGCGTGCGGAAATCAGCACCCCACGCATTTGAGAACAAAAAGTTTAAAAGTAATAAGTGAATCATGAGGCCCCCAATCAAGATATGACTCTTTCATAGGGGAATGTGCATGGAAGTGCAAAGGTCGACTCGGAAGCGCGAAGTTCTTACATCGCAATGTTTTACTAGTTTGTATTTTTAACGTTTACAGTGAGCATTGAGATTGGGGTTTCCAGTCTCACTCTCACGACCTTCTAAATAAGCCAGCTTACGAAAAGACCCGCAGTCAAAAGAGCCAATGAGGCTGTAATTAAAATCAGCCAATGACGCTGAGTTTGATTCACTTTACGAAGGCTAGACATCTCCTGGTAGAGTTTTTCATATCTCGGGTCGCTCGAATCCCCCATGGCCCTTTTAAGATCCCCGGAAATGCGTTCGGTCACCTTACGAATCTCCGTCTCAGGGAGCATAGGACGAGCCACCGTTTGCAAGAAAACATAAGGGCTCAGCTCAGGACTTTTATCCAGCAGCAACAAATACCAGCTGAGTGCGCGAAAAATATGGGGTGGAGCTTCGTCAAACTCTGGGTTTCGCGTCCAGCGTGTCCATGCCGATGGATCGACGAGTAAAAGTTGGCAGATCTTTCTTTGACTCAAACCTAGGGTTTTTCGCATGTCTTCCAATCTCCCCCATTTATGGGTGATCAATTGGACTTCTGCAGAGTACTTCATGCGTAAACTGCTCTGAACCCTGTCTTTTGATGCATCTATGGCAATTGATGGATCGACATGTGTTTCAAATTCCATTCAGTCCCTCCCCAGTTTATGAATGTGAATCACATTA